>CAZJVP010000090.1:0-81417 GCA_964549615.1 uncultured Thermococci archaeon
CTCTCTTGCGGGGTCGAGCAGGGACCGCCCCGATTCCTTGTCCTTTTCATTCTCTACAGTTCTTTCTTCACAGGGATGGGCACCGATCCGGTGGCTTAGTCCCTCAACTTTATCCTTTATCCTTAGACAATTATGCAACGATGCTCATCAAGGTTTGCCCGGCCGCTAAGTTGACCCGAACGAAAAGATGCCCTTCTCCGGCAAGGGGCCCTCAAGAACCCATGGTTCTGCAGGGTTCTGCAATGGGTCGGTAAGGTCAATGCCAGGAAGCCGCGCCCGACGTGCGCCACCGGGCCGCCTAGCCTCTACCTTCTCGCTTGGTACTTCTTTCGATTCTCGATGACGGCCAACAGGTGCCTCTTCTCCTCGGACACGATCTTCTGGGTGGTTTCAGCCGCCGAGGAGGAAAGCAGGTCGATCAAGCCGCCGAAGAAAAGGATGGTATCCTTCTCGAACTTCACGGCCAAGTCGAGCGCCTCATCCAGATTCAGGGGCATTTCCGCAAGCTTTCCCGATTCCCTGAGGCTCGCGATGGGCCCGGTCATCATGAGGTTGATCAGGTACTCGAAGGCGGGGCCGCCTGCCGAGACGCGGCTTCTGCTCTCCATCTGCCTGAACAGCTGGATGTGTCTGGCCTCAGCCCGAGCAAGGTTCTCGAAAAGCGACTTGGTCTCCGCGGTGATCTTGGCAGCCTGCTCGTAGAACTCCTTGCCGGCCTCCTCAAGCTGGACCGCAACGCCGACGATCTCATCCGGTGTGACGTCCGTGGGCATTTTTCATCCCCGGGCTGTTGACGACCCGGCATTGATAAGTGTGCGATTACGCCGTAGCTGCTGCCCCCAAAGCGACGCGTCGCTACGGCCGGCCCTCGATTGCGCACGGATATCTGGAACCACGCATTGGGTCGGCCCCCGAGAATGGGCAAGGAGAGCCAGGACGAAATCCTTAAGCCATCTTCGAGCACTGCCGGGCCAGTGTTTGCCATGAACGGTGGGATAGCAAGCCATGGTCCGCGCCGGTCAAACACGGACTGGTTCAAGGATGCAAGGTGGGGCGTCTTCACTCACTACCTGGCGAGCGAGGAGATGACCGCGAGACGGTGGCCCCGGCGCGTGGACGGCTTCGACGTCGACGAACTTACAAGGCAGCTGGAATCGGTGGAGGCGAACTACTACTTCATCACGATCGGCCAGAATTCCGGGCACTACTGCTCGCCGAACTCCACGTACGACTCGATAATGCAACGATGCTCATGTCGGGATTCAACCCAGCAAGTGCTCGGAGCGAGATCTCGTGATGGATCTCAGCGAAGCCCTCAGCCCCAAGGGCATCAGGCTCATGGTCTACCTGCCGAGCGGCGCCCCTGCGGAGGACGGCACGGCAGTGGAGAAGCTTGGGTGGAGTTGGGGATACAAGGGCGGTTGGCCGGCCTGGGGAACGCAGACAACTGGGGAGAGACTGGCCGAGTTCCAGGAAAGGTGGGAGGCGATCATCAAGGAATGGTCGCTCCGCTGGCGCCGCGGAATCTGGGGATGGTGGATCGACGGCTGCTACTTCGCAGGCGCCATGTACAGACACCCCGAACCTCCCAACTTCGAAAGCTTTGCGGCAGCGCTGAAAACCGGCAACCGGGATGCCATCGTGGCCTTCAACCCTGGCGTGAAAGTCCCCGTGATCTCGCTGACTGAGCATGAGGACTATACGGCTGGGGAGATATCAGATGCCTTCCCGGTTTGCCCAGGAAGATGGGTCGACGGAGCCCAGTACCACATCCTGAGCTACCTCGGCGGCAACTGGGCCAGGGGGCCGCCAAGGTTCGTGGACGAGTTCGTTGTGGGGTACACAAAGCAAGTCAATGCGAAGGGCGGCGTGGTGACCTGGGATGTGCCCGTAACGGAGGGAGGCTCTATACCTGCGCCCTTCCTCAGGCAACTCGCCCTTCTGCGCAAGATCTGAGTCCAGTCGTCAAGAGATACCCCAAGGGCAGGCCGCCAAAAGCGCCGAAGGCTAGACGGTAACATTTGATAAAAGCTGGGAGCCCCTCTGCCAGTCCTACAGCCATGGGATCCGGCTTGTGGCCGGGCGCGCGGGCTACAGGAAATGAGGGAGGAGGTAGTCGGATGAGATTGGGAGGTCCGGTCTCCGGCTATTCAGATCCGAAGACTTGGATATCGGCACTGCAACGCCATGGCTACACGGCAGCCTACTGCCCGGTAACGAGCCAAGATGACCCGGCCACCATCCAGGCCTACAGGGAGGCCGCTGACGAGGCCGACGTGGTGATCGCGGAGGTGGGCGCCTGGAGTAGCCCGCTGGGCCCTGACGAGAACGAACGTCGGTCGGCGCTGAAAAAGTGCAAGGAACAGCTGGCCTTGGCCGATGCCATAGGTGCCCGGTGCTGCGTCAACATCTCGGGCTCGAGGGGCAAGAACTGGGCAGGGCCTGACCCCCTTGACCTGACCCACGAGACGTTCGATATGATCGTTGAGACCGTCAGAGAGATCATCGATTCGGTGAGCCCGAAGAGAACCTACTATACGCTCGAGACGATGCAGTGGATGTACCCGGACTCCGCCGACAGCTACCTTGAGCTAATGAGGGCGATCGACCGCAAAAGGTTCGCCGTGCATTTCGACCCTGTGAACCTCGTGAACAGCCCGCAACGCTATTTCGGTAACGCGGATCTCATCCGGGAATTCATCTCCAAGCTTGGGCCCTTCATCAGGAGTTGCCATGGAAAGGACGTGATCCTCTCCGAGATGGCTTTGGTTCATCTGAGTGAAGTTCGCCCCGGGCTAGGCCGGCTGGACTACCGCACGTTGCTCAGGGAGCTGGATCGCCTCGATCCGGATACGCCGCTCATGCTTGAGCACCTCCAGACGGATGAGGAGTATGCGTTGGCGGCGAAGTACGTTCGGGGCATCGCGAAGGAGGTCGGCGTCAAGCTCTGAACCGGCATAACCCTCCTTGAGGGATCCAGTTGAACGAAAGGAATGCGGATTTCCAAAGGCCGGGCGTGGATCGAAACCTCCCCGTCTTCTACAAGAAGCTATCCGAGCGGCTCGATTTCCCGCTCTCGTGGCTGTCCGGCAACTTCCGCGGCTTCGATGTCTGGCGGAAGGCTGCCCGGGACAAGGTCATGCAGCACCTCCTACCTCCTCCGACATCCGCCCCCTTCGATCCGGTCATCGTGGATGAGCAGGACCGAGGAACTCATCTCGCGCGCAAGGTCGTCCTGAACATCACGGCCGACAGCAGGGTCTTGTCATTGATGGCCGTGCCGAAGGGCGAGGGGCCGTTTCCCGGGGCCTTGATCCTGCATGACCATGGTGCACGGTTTGACATCGGCAAAGAGAAGGCCATCAGGCCTTGGAACGATCGCCCTGAGCGCATCAGGTCGGCGAAGCAGTGGGTGGAGCAGTATTTCGGCGGACGCTTCATCGGCGATGAGCTGGCAAGGAGGGGTTATGTCTGCCTTTGCATCGATGCGCTTAACTGGTCGGACAGAGGAGGGGGAGGATACGAGGGCCAACAGGCGCTGGCGGCCAATCTCCTTCACCTAGGTACATCCTTCGCCGGTCTCATCGCCCACGAGGACATGCGGGCAGCCCAGTTCCTAGCGACGCAACCCGGGGTGGACCCCGAACGCATTGCTGCGATCGGATTCTCAATGGGGGCGTTCCGTGCATGGCAGGCCGCCGCCCTCTCGGAACATATCAGGGCCCGCATAGCCGTGCGCTGGATGGCGACCGTGAAGGGCCTCGTGGTGCCGGGCAATAACCAGACATTGGGCCAATCCGCCTTCACCATGATCCACCCGGGGCTGTTCAACTACCTCGACTACCCTGATGTCGCGAGCATAGCGTGCCCTAAGCCGATGCTCTTCTACAACGGCGAAGATGACGTTCTCTTTCCCATTGCCTCGGTTGAGGAAGCGTATGCGAAGATGCGCAGAGTGTGGGAATCGCAGGGAGCAGGCATCAGGCTGGAGACCAAGCTTTGGAAAGCGGGGCACATCTTCGACCTGACCATGCAGGACGCCGCATTCAGCTGGCTCGCGCGGAACCTCAAGGCGTGACCGGTCTGAGGCTTCACATTCAGATATTCTCGCTCGGGGCCTGAGAGCCTTTGAATGCTTCAACGCGGCCAGGGGCCTTCACTCCTGCATTTTCTCCGGCCATCGAAGGACGACCGCTGAAAAGCGCAGCGCCCAAGAAATAGGCACTGGGTCCCCTTGCGAGACGGCGGACGGCACCGTGCTTCCGACTGCCATCAAAGGTACCCTGCCCTGGTCATTCGCACCTCGCGGTACAGCCTCCTCCTGACCATGACCACCCAAAGGACGACGCCGCAGATAAGCAGGGTACCGGTGACTGCAAGCCACTCCGCCAGATACACCCACATCATCGCGGCGTCCTTCAGCTTCACTGCTTCCTTCTCCAGCTCGTCGACCGCCTGCTCGGCTTCCTTGAGAAGCGAGAGGGCTGCGTCGTAATCCTGCCTTATGTACGCAGCCTCCGCAGCTCGGACGGTCTGGTCGATCTGCGCCATGTGGCTGTCCAACTTGGCCGAGCTTCCACCGAAGCTCTCCACGAAAATGAAGAGCGATGTGAGCAGCGCCCTTTGATTCGTGAGGCCGAAGAACTTTCCTCGTATGGTGTGAACGAGGGCCACATCCCGGGGAACGGGAACCCTGCTCGCGTACATGCCAACGTCCGCCGCGAAGTCGAGGTAGTAATCCCAGAGGCAGAAGCTTTCACCCCAGGCCGGCGTCCAGTCCGAGGTGAAGGCGATCGTGCGGCCCTGATGGTAGTCCCAAGCGTCCAAGAAAGGGAACTCTCCTTTCACCATACCAACGAGCCGGGCCAGTTCATCCGCGCCCTGCTTGACAGCCACGATGTTTAGGCCGTAGAAGGGAGGGCACCTCTCCCACGGAAGGTACTTCATGAGCTCGTTCTCCGGATCCACAACCTTAACACGGAAAGCGTCGGAGTCTGCCCGGCCTCCCGTGTGGAACTCAACGGGCAAGGCGTCCGCCACCGCGGTTCCGTCCCAGCTCGCATAACCCGCCCACCCGCCGAAGCTCTCGTATCCACCCACCATGATCAGCCCAAGTCCGGCCTCCCGCACGCACCTTTCCATCCACACAACCTCTTCAGGCCGGAAGTTGAGAAGATGGACATCCGAGAGCAGGATCACGTCCAAGGAGTCCCTCATCTGCTCGAAGGTCTTGGGCATGTACTGCCTCATGTACCTGTGGACGTCCGATATCTTCCAGCCCTGGCCGAGAAGATCGTCCAGGCAGGCAGGGATGAGGGTGCCTACGAAGGTGGGGTCGGATCTGTAGATGTAGGCCGGATTTCGGGTCAGGATCGCGTCGCCGATGTAGATCAGGCGGATCCTTCCCGTCTGTGGATCCCTGCGTCCCTCCTGAGCAGAAGAGAGGCCGCAGGAAAGCAACAGTAGCGATGCTGCAACAAGGGAGGAGCAAGTTGCTAACTTCGATTGTCTCACGCCCCCAGATTGCGTTGCCGAGAATTAAACGTTGTGGACCCGTCCTGACGGAGGGCCTTCTGCTCCGCTAGCACGGCTTGTGGTGCGGTAGCTAGATGGCAATGCCCTGGTCGGCCAGCCTCTTTTTGAGCAGTGCGACGAGCTCAGGCTCGCCCCTTTTGTATACATCCGGGATGTCGAGGACTGCGATCTTGCCCCTAGCTTCAGGGGATATGCGCAGGACGGCCTCCTTATGCTCATCCTCCATGACGAATATCCGGTCGGCCCACTCTATGTCCTCCGCCGAGACCCTTCTGCGAGCCCATTCCCAGGTGCCGCCCGACCTTACCTGGAAGCCGGGCCTGTCTTTCACAAGATCCTCAGCCGTCTTGCTCCTGTCAAGGTTCGCGGTGCAGACGAACAGGATCTTCT
Organism: uncultured Thermococci archaeon; assembly: GCA_964549615.1. Lineage (GTDB taxonomy): Archaea > CAYQAE01 > CAYQAE01 > CAYVLA01 > CAYVLA01 > CAYVLA01. The sequence goes on from CAZJVP010000090.1 coordinate 5,926, forward strand.
GGGTCATCAAGACACCTCCTTTCCTCTTGCGGCAGGTCAGCGCCTCCGCGTTTCAAGGATCTCTTTGATGGCCTCGACCGCCGGCTTGTCGGACCCATCCTCGTTCGTTATCGCAAGGCCCCGGAATGCCGGGTTGCCGCACATGTCCTCCTTCGGTATCGGCCTCCAATGCCAGAGGTTGAACCCGTATCCTTGATCGAGGGCGCTCGTTATCTTGGCGGCGAGCACCCTCGCCTGATTCTCTATGCCATGCTCACAGATGCTGGCTCCCAGCTCGCCGACTATCAACGGGACGTCTGGGTAGAGCGCCTTGAAGAAGCCTGCCCTCCTCTCAAGCTCAGCCGCGATCTCGTCAGCGGTCCTGTCCTCCCATCCATAGAAAACCATGCTCAGGAAGTCGAAGGTATACTCGCCCTCGATCGGGGATTCCCCTTCCGCCCAATCCAAGTTGATCAAGCTGCAGTCGTGGTATCCGATCCGAAACTCGCCCCGAAGGTTCGGATCCAGCCTGGACGGTAGGCTCCCCAAGGTCTCGCGAAGGTAGGCGGCATGAATCCTCGCATCCCGGTAGGGATCCAGCCCCTCCGGCTCGGTCCCCTCGGTGAAGAGGACGATGTAGACCATGTCATGGAAGTCTTCTATCCGTTCCAGGAACTCCCCGACGTACCTTTCGAATGCATCGTACATGGTCCGGTTGGTGATCCAACTCCCGGGGTCTATGCCCTCGGGCGACCAACCCTTGCCGAGGTAGTTGAGGCCGAGGATCGCCTCCATCCCGTTTGCCCGCAACAGCACCAGCACCTTCCTCAGATGCTCGAACCGGCCGAGATTGTAGACCGGGGGTTTGGCCAGCGGCTTGGGGTTGAACTCTGCCCACGGGTTCACGATCCATATGGTGTTGAAGCCGGTAGCCTTGATCTTGGGCAACGATCTTTCCAGCTCCTCGTAGTATGTCTCCTCGTCGAACGGGAAGACGTAGAAGGTCACGCTCCTGATCATGCTGTAGTCGCCCGCCTCGCCTTCGCCATACGGCCGTCTTGCCGTCTCAAGGTACGCCACCAGCACTGCGATCGCCGCGGCGAAGGCCACACCGATGATCACGTACCGGCCCGCAATAATCACCGGCCAACCCCCTAGCTTACCCACCGGCAAGCGAACCGGGAAGGATAACGAGGCGCAGCCTAGCTGAATTCCCCTCGATGGGCATCTCGATCAGCGCACGGTGGACCTCGCTTTGGAACTTCTTGTCCTTGAGATCCACCTGCTCGACCGCGACCTTTGGTTGCTGCGCGTCGATGCGGACCTCGATCCCAGCCCTCTCGCCGGTTATGCGAAGCGCGCCTTCCCCGCACCGGCAGATGCTTCCCCAGGTGTATAGCGGACATGCATACTGGCCAGACTGTCCCAGCAGCTTGACGTCGTCCGTTATCTCCACCCGGGGCGGGCTTGCGCCTCTGTGTAGGGCCATCGTCCTACGAAGGCTCCCAAGCCCTATGCCCGCTGGATAGGCGTCTTTCAGCTCCAGGCACAGTGCGTCCTTAGATTTCGAGGTTCTGTGCTCAAGCACCTTAGCAGCGTGCTGCGGTCCCGGCGCCTGTTGATGCCCATTCACGAGAGGTACGTTGTGACCCCAGGAGGAGTTGACGAGGATGTCGTATCTGCGGGGCCCGAAGTAGTCCTTGGTGTAGGATCCTGATCCGAGATCAACGATCAGCGACTCACCCCCAAAATGCACTATGAAGTTGCCCAGGTCATTGTGGTTGTGGTTCTCGCCGTTGTGGCCCCCCTTCGCCGCCAGCATCAGGCATCCGTCGTCTGCAGGGTCGGACCGACTGATCATCCATTGCATGCCGGGGTAGTAGACGTGCATTTCCCGGTTCAACCCGCCTGGGTGGGGCCGGTCTGGCATCCAGACCAAGTCCCTCAGCCCCCATGTTCGAGGCCCAGCATCGTACTGGTATTGTGCGAACGCGTTCACCTGCTCCAGGCCCAGACGGCGACCCAGATAGAACATCAGGGAGGCCGGGAACGCGACCTGGGGGCTGCAGTCTGAGAAGTTCACAACGTTTTGGCCGCTGAGAGTCACCCGCTGTGGAAACATGGCAATCCCATCCATCTCCGGGGCGTCCATGAGGGAGATCTTGCCATCCGTCCTGGCCTCCAGAAGATACGAAAGCCAGGCGTAGTTGGACACGCCATAGCTCCAGTAGCCGGGCCCTTCCTCGCACCCGCCGCCCTGGTCGAAGCTTCGCAGATAGCAGTTCATGGATCTGATGCACTTCTCGATCATTGCTGCGAGCCTTCGGCGTTCCTGCATCTCCAGCAGGGCCGACCCGACGACCCCGCAGTTGCACACTGCCGTCCAGTTGTTCACATGCCCTCTGCCTCCGCCGAACATCCACCAGAGATCGTCGTGCTCCAGGTAGGGCCGCCAGCATCTCCTGTCGATCTCGTACAGGATCCGCTGCCTGATCATTGGATCATGCTCGTCCAACCTGTCACCCATGATGTAAGCCGCCTCGGCAAGGGTTCTCGCAGTCTCAGCCGACACGAGGTCAACCCACGAGAAATCCCGGTACTCGGGCAGCGATGTGCGGCTGTGGGCCGGTATCACCCAACTGCTTTCCTCACATATCGCCCATGCATGGTCCATGATGGCGTCCATGCAGCGTCCCTTGCGCTCGATGCATTCCCCGATGACGAGCGATATCAGGCGCGAGCGCCTCGCATGGATGATCCCGTCGTGGGGAGACCTGTCTCCAGTCCTTGAGTAGTTGAGATAGAGCGAGGCCGGAACTGCAACGATAGGCTCCGCGAGTTCCTTGTCCAACTTCCCCAGCCATTCACCGACGGAGATTCCAAGCATCGGATTGCTGAGAATGCCTTGCCAACTACCCTCATCGCGGTACCTTGGCAGAGGAGCCCGCCCCGTCGTGTCCCTGAGGATCCGGTCGATCTCTGCGCGATCCAACTCCCTTATCATTGCCTCTCCCGCCGCGCAAGCACCTGCGGTCTTCGGCTTCGGCCGATTTAATGCCTACCCTATCGCTACTCTTTCCAGCGGCAACCAGATGTCAAAGATTTATCCAAACACGGCAACGGACCAGCCAGTGAGTCCTTGCGGGTCCCGCTCCTGGGCTTGCTGGCAATGATCGCCCTCGCCACCGCCCTACCCCTCGTGCCGGCAGGGCAATATCCGACCGGGAAGCAGCTCGTCCTCGACTTCCTCATGGTCGGTGATGTCGACGGATGGGTGAACCACCTCGGCGACGACGAGCCTGCCATCACCATGACCTTGGTCCCCTGCAGGGCATTCGCCCTGGCCATGCCCGATGCGGACCTCTACAGGCTGAGTAGGGTCTACTTCCCCCGGACCAAGGAACGGCTGTCCGAATTCGAGGTGCTCTTCTTCAACCACCCCAGGCTGAGCTTCTTCACGTTCCTTCAGCAGGAAATGATGGTGAACTTCGTTGCGACCAAGGGGAAGGTGTCGATCGCCTATCCGCTCAGCCACTATGAGGACGTGCAGGTCCCTTGGCTGAACAGCCCGCTCTGCAAGGCCTTCCCGGTCGATGCGGAGAGGTTCTATGCGGCCAAGACCTTGGGCCTGCCCGACGAGTTCCCGGGCTTCGCTGGCCTTGAGCTGGAGCTGGGTCGGCCCCCCGTTTTCAGCGTCTTCCAGCCGGCTGGCCTGTTTGGCGCCAAGATCTACGAAAAGGCAAGGCCCGCCTATGCGAAGGAGGGTGCAACGGTCTGGCTCACCATGACCGGCGGTCCGGCCAACGTCCCCAAGGCCCCTGCCTTCATTTCATGGCCCTACGGATCCTCCATCGCCTGGGCCTTCGGCCTGCACCCGGGAAGCCGGCTCAAGCACTGGACCGAGAAAGGGGATTGGTGGGAGCTGGCCTTCCTGAACGTCTGCATCTATACGATGGGCGAGGAGACGCTGAACTTCGATGAGCTCGTTGAGATGCGCTTGGTCAAGAGCCAGTTCGCGTTCTACCGTGGGCTCTCATCCATGTTTCAGAGCATCGTTGACTTCGTATCCACGATGGGCGCGAACACCGCCTTGGCGGAGCGACTGCAGCTGGAGGCGGACGCGAGAAGGGCCATGGCCGAAGCCTATTACCTCTCAAGGGAGTTCGACCTTGCGAGCGAGGAGATGGAGGAAGCCTTGGAGGTTGCGCACCGGGCGACCGACGAGGCAACAAGGGCAAAGGAGCGTGCCTTGACCTGGATCTACCTCTCCGAGTGGCTCGCAACCGCTGCGGCTTCCCTGGTCTCAGCGCTGGCGGTGTGGGGGTTGATGATCAGGAGAAGGCTGTACAGAGAGGTGGGCACGACCCAGGCCAGGCACCTCTAGAGGGAGGGACACCGCAGGGCCCATTGGCTGCGCACGATCCTGTCACCTGGCCCGTGGCCCGGTTTGCTACCTCGTTCTGAACTGGGTGGATGCTACCTGCCTGTACATGCGGCGCCGCACCATCAGGCTCCACAGCACGAAGCCGCAGACAAGAAAGGTCGCGGTCACGGAAAGCCACTCCGACACGTAGACCCATAGCAGCGCCTCGTTCTTCACGCTCTCAGCTACCGATTCAGCATGATCCATCAGTTCCAACGCCCGTGCGGCCCGCTCCAAGGCCGCCTCGAAGTCCTGCTCGAGATAGAGGGTTGCGGCCTCGGCCTTGACGGAGTCCGCGTTCTGGAGCGCAAGGTAAACCTTCTTTGGATTTGCCCCGAACTTGTCAACGAAGTCTATGAGGGACGCAATGATTATCCTCCGGTAGGCGAAGGTGGCCATCCTGGTCCTCACCGTGTGCACCAGATCCAGGTCTACGGGTATTGGCCTCTTGGCGCAGTAGAGCATCAGGTTTGTTGCGAAATCGGGGAGGTACTCCCAGGTCAGAAAGACCGCCCCTCCTCCTGGCGTCCAGTCGCCGGTCATAGCAAATACCGTTCCGTTGCGGTACTCCCATGTTGAAAAGAAGGGATTCTCGTAGCCTTTGTGGAATCCAGCATCTATGGTAACGATCGCCAGCACCTGTGCGCCGGCCCTTGCTCTGACGATGTTGGAGTCGTACCTGACCAGAAACGGAAGGTCCGGCCGCCAGGGGAGGCTCCTCATGAAGACATGCTCAGTGTCCAAGATCGTAACCTTGCCGCCCAGATACGATCCAGCCTCGGTGTCCACGGGCAAGACCTCACCGACCGGCGTGACCCCCCAGTCCATGTTGCCAGCTACCCCGCCGAAGGTCTCGTATCCGCCTATCATGACGAGCCCCAACCCCTCGGCCGCAACGGCGTCCCTGAACCACACGCGGTGCGCGGCGGTAAAGCTGTCGACGTTGGAGTCGCTTATGATGATCACGTCGTAGCTCTGCACAAGCGACTCGTACGTCCTGGGCATATAGACGCGGATCGCCCTAATAATATCCTGCGCCGAGATCCCGGCGTAGTGGGCCCTTGAAGCCTGGACCGGCGTTACCTCAAGGAACGGTTCGGCCTTCATGTGGATGTACGGAGTTTGGCCCGGGTAGGGATCGCCTGTGTAGAGCACCCTCACCTTGGATGGCGTTTGGCCCGTCGCGAAAGGCAGGAGCAGAGATATGAGAAACATCACGAAGAGGGATGAGGCAACGCGTAGCATCGGCGTCCACCTCAAGAGGTTGGGCGAGAGCGCCTTGGGCGTGTGCCCTACTTAAATAGCTTCGCTCAGAAACTCAGAAACCAAGAAACCGGTTCTCCCCAAAGCCGGATGTGGAGGCGCGATGCAGGGGACTGGCAATTCGGTAACCATGGCAAGGGTACAGACGATGTCAAAGTCTTGGCTGCCTCGGTGCAGATCCTTCATCGTGCCCAGGGATACGAAATATCAAGACTGTGCTGGAAGCCCGCGTTCTCGCGGCCGCCAGCCGACGAAAGGTGAAGGTAGCCTATGCTACGATCTTTCACTTGGGGAGCCATCCTGAGGTTCTCAGGATCTCCTGAACCTTGCTGAGAACGAAGACCGCATCGCGATGCGCCTGTCTTGCCTCGCGTTCCCCATACAGTTTCTCGCCGTAGAAGGCAGGACCCCTCTCCTCACAGAGACGAGTGCACACCCAAGCCATCCTGTCCAGCATTTCCCGATCCACCTCCCCGATCTTCTTCCGCACGGCGTCTGCGAAGACCCTGCCGACGTCGTGGATCTTCGGGTACTCAACGCCCAAAACAGCAAGTCCTCCCTTCAAAGCAAGCTCGGCAACCTCCTGGGCGCGTCTTACCGCCATGCTGAAATCGCCTTCTCGCAGTGCACCCTCAAGGTCCCGCTTACAAAGCCTCTCTGCGCTTAGAAGGAGGTCCTGTCCTTTCTTGCGGTTGTTCATAAGCTGAATACCTCGCCGGGCTTTAGGTCTGGTTTCAGATCCCAGTACCATGTCCCGTCGTCCAGCCAGACCCTCTTCGACCCTAGCTGCCTGAGACGTTGCTTCACCTCCTCAAGCCTTTGGGCGAAGAAACCGCCGCGATCGTGGAGTATCCTTGCGTCCTCCACCATGTCCAGGTAGATGTACCTGTTCTCCCTTGCCTCCTTCATCGACAGGATGAGGTAACTGATTCTGGGTTCGGTGCCCAGACTTCTCATCGATCTCCTGAACACATCCTCTTCGCGGAGGCGGGACTGTACATCGAGAACCCGGTCCAAACGGCGGTGATAGTTCCTAGCCGGGTTCCTGATTATCAACAGAAGGTCGATGTCGCTCTCAGGCTTTGCCACGCCTCTAGCCACGGAGCCGTACAGGACGACGGAGACCAGGGATTCCCCCAGTGTCTCTTTCAGCAACTCCACGAGCTTCTCTAAGAGCTCGCTGTAGAATTCAAACCCGAGCATCTGGCCGTTCCTCGTCCTCCTCAAGGTTGCGCACCGCTTTGCCGGACCATGCGCAGACATGACGATGTGACTATACCAGCGCGCAAACAACGGTGAAGGACCTCTTAAAGCTTAGCTTGGTTCGGTTCCTTGGGCGAGGGCACCAAGTGGCGTGGGGATCCAGTTGCGGAGAATACTGTCCACAAGTTCCGGGAGGACACCGTCTCTGCATGTCCAAGTCTCGCGCACGCTACACATTTGGCAAAGGATCTTGCGGGGGACACAAGGAAGCGCCTTTGGCATCCCAAGCGCTCGAATGCCTCAGAATGAGGTTGTCAGGCCGTTTGTCGTTTTCTGGGATTCACGTGTTCTGGCGTGGGACGTAGCAGGCAATGTGGTTTTCCGCGACCGTTCGTTGGCCCAGTGGGGACAGCCAGATGGGCAGCTGGGGTTCGAAAACCACTCGCTTACTGGTCAGTCGAATTCCCCCGCCAGATCAGCTTAGCAGGGATGGCGTAGAGCTCGTCCACCCCCTCACGAAGGTAGAACGGTAGTTTCTCCTTGAGCCCGATCTCGCTAGTGTCGATGTCCTTGAAGCCCAACTTCAAGGCCGGCGACCCCGGCCTGAGGTGGAAGTTCCCGTTGGCGGGATCCACGAACATCGGATCCGCCACTATGCTGTGCTGATCGTACTTCCTGTCGAGGATGGTCAGCCATCTCTCCCAAGACCCATCTGCCGGGCCGCCGCTCACGGTAAGCGGGCCGTTTGGCTTCCAGATGAGGTTGTAATCCGAAACCGCGACCCTGGTGTCGTTCCAGTTGATGAAACCGTACACATCGCCCTTGGCCCCCTGGATGTAGATGATGTTTCTCAGGTATTCATGGCCCTGTGCCAGCTCGCCCGCCATCTCCATGCTCCTGATGGCCGCGGCGTTGCCGGGTGCCACGACGAGTATGTTGTTCTCTATCCTGTTCCCAACACCTTTGGTGAAGATGCATTGGTCGCCCCCTATTCCCATGACGTTGTAGATGATGTTGTTTGTAACGGTGAAGTAGTCCGCCCCGTCATCAAGGTAAATGCCGCTCTGCAGGGTAAGCCTGTAGTTACCAACGTCATGGATCAGGTTATGATCGTACGTGTTGTCCCGCCCCGGCCCCCAGCATTCCATTGCCCCGGTATCCTGGCTGTCCAGATTCACATCGTGTATGTGGTTGTAGGCTATGAGGTTGTTGTGGGAGTAGAGATAGTCGTAATGGTTCTCTCGGGTTGCGCCCTCGATTCGCTTGATGATCTCGGTTGAGATCAAGCCCTTGATGGTCGTGCCGTACCGGGGCATGTGGTGGATCTCGTTGTGCAGGATCTTGTTGTGGCCGCTCTGCGAGATCTCAACGCCGTAGCCGTGGCCGACTAGGCACCCGCAGTGGTGTATGTGGTTGTTTTCCACGACGTTGTCATGGTTCACATCCGGCCCGCCGCCCACCCAGTATCCGGTCAGGGAGACGCCGTGCTGCCCATTGAACCGGATCAGGTTGCCGTAGACCACGATCCCTTGGGCGTGGTACGCTATCATCACCCCGTTGAGCCCCCCATTCTCTATCCGGCAGTACTTGACCGAGCAGTTCTCGGCCCCGCTTATTTCGACCACGTGCTTATTGCAGATGCCGAGCAAGAGGCCCTCGAGATGGACGTTCCTGACGGGTCTCTCGCTGGATCCCTTGATGAGAACCACATTATCGGCGGTCGAGACCACCATCGTCTGATCCCCAATGGGTTCGCGGCTTGGCCAGCAGTAGACGTAGCCCTTGCTCAAGCTTATCTGGGCCTCGCCCGGATCGTCAAGAAACGCAAGCACGTTCCTGATGAAGTAGCGATTGCCCGGCGTCATGTCGTAGCCAGAGGCGGTTCCCATGGTGATGATCCTAGCCTCCGGGTCGACGTCGACTATGGGTTTCTCGGCCGAGAACCAGTCGTGCCCGGGCCAGATGAAAACCCTAGCGTCGGCGAAGTCCAAGCCGCTCGGTTCCAGGTCGGTGGGCTGGTAGTAGAAGGCCGTCTTTTCCTGTCCTGGGACCGGCCCGGCGATCTTGAAGTAGTCCCATTCGGGCTTGCGCGCCAGTTCCATCCTCCGCCCGTTCTCGAAAACTTGGAGGGGTTTCGTCCCGTTGGGTATCGGCGCTCGCCAGATCCCGTGCTGGTGTGGGGCCCAGTCGGTTAACCTCAGCCCTCCAACCAGGCTAGGCGTCTCCGCCGGGTACGCGGCGTACGTTATCGAATGCTCCTCGGTACCCGAATCCTCGGGTCCCAATGCGAATCCCTCCGGAAGGTAGTAGGTACCCCCTCTGACCAAGACCCTTACGTCCTTGGTCAGGTTTTCGGCGACGATTCTCCGAACCTCATCGCGGGCCCTCTGAAGGGTGGCGAAAGGCCCATCCGTCCTCGCGCGGTTCGGTGAAGGAAGCGTGCCTGACCATGAATCATTGCCGTTCGTTGCCACGTAGAAAGTCAACTCCGCCTGTTCCCTGCGCCTCAAAATCATCGACCCGAATGCCAGTGCAACCAGCGCGATTAGGATCACTCCGGCTACCTCCCTTCTGGGCAACAACGACGATCCCGCCCTGCTGAAGACCTGCATGGTTCCTCGATCGCATTGAATACTGTGACGGTCGCCTGTACCGGTTGGGAAATGCCGCTAATCATCCGACGATAATCGATCTACCGGCCACCGCGTCGGGTCGGCTCTGAAGCTGGACCGAGCGACCGAGCGAGAAACACATTATAGGTTTGGCCAGCGCTGCTTCAACGTGGACAGCAAGTTCGGGCCGGCCGTACCGATTGCGATATCGATCATCGGGGGCATCGGCTGGGTCGTCTTCATACTCCTGCATGCGTTCTTCTGGTCCGAGGGTTTCACGCTCTTCCAGAACATCGTCATCGGGATCGTCTCGCTGCTGATCGTGATCGCCATCCTGGGAGTCACCTGGGTAGTTTGGGCCCTGAGAGCGGCATGACCCTCCTCAGCCACCCGTGTCTCTAATCCCCGTCAGTACGGAAGGGTCGACTGAACCAGAACCGCTTCGGGCGGGGAGCATATGTGCAGCTCCTGACCGAGGTCAACCTCGCCGGTCCAGACGGGACGAGGAAAACCTTCCAGATCGACCATCGTGTCCTTGCTGTAGAGGAATGCCTTCGTGTGCTGCCTTCCCGCGTCCGGGAGCTTGACGTTTACGTCGACTGGCTTTGGTCCGCGGTTGACCAAGCAGATGGACCAGGCCCTGCACCCGAATCCGGACGGAATGCTTGCGACAAGCAGCCGCCAGTCCTGGGAAGGTTGTTGCGTTCGATACGTGGCACACCCCTTCGGGAAATACCTCGACAGAAGCGACCAAGCATGGAACCAAGGCCGCAGTTTGAGTCCCTTCTCCTTGTTCGTCCACATGCCCCAGTAGAAGCCGGGGTGCGAGTTGTCGTCCAGCATCCAGGCTGAGACGGCGCTAGCGCCTGCGCGGGCCGCCTGGACCGCGTAATCGGCCATGAAGAGGCCGTAGTCGTAACTGTCTATTCTCCGGTTGCCATAGGGATGATCCGCCTCGTCGTTAAGGCCCGCCTCGCCCACGACGAAGGGCTTCCCGCCCGACTCAGGGTCGTTGGCCCGGATATACTCCAACTGTTGGCGGAGGTACCCCTCCAGCAAACCTGGGCGGACGACGTCATCGCGCTCGTAGCGGTGGATCTCGTAGGCGCCGAGCAAGATCCGAAGCTGATCCACCGAGTTGCGGAGCCATTCATCGGCGTTGGAGTGGTCCGGCCCCATGAGAGTGACCCGTTCGTCCAGGTGCCTTTCGGCGAAAACGCGCGCGACGTTCTCCAAGCCCGTCTTCCACCTATCCCAGTCCCCCACCTCGTAGTTGGGCTCGTTGACGAGGATGAAGTACTTGATGCAGCTGTAACCCCTCTGGTTCACCAGGTAGTCCATGTACGTGCCGATCGCCTCCGCATAGACCGGATCCGCGACATCCTTGACCCCAGGAATCCTAAGCCACTCCGGCTCGCAACCCCAGTCCGTGAGGAGGACGGTGATGCCCTCTCGCTGGCAGAGGTCGAGCTGTCGGTACAGCCTCTTCATCTCGGGGGTTTCCCAATCGAACTTTCCCTGCCCAAGGTAGCACCACTTGGTCTGCATCATGGACCTGACCACGGGCAGCCTCATCCATCGGATGCGATCGGCGATCAGTTCGAAGTCCTCGTCCGTCACCCCATGCTCGTCGTAGCCCCTGGAGTCCCACTCTGCGCCGAAGCCCAGAAAACTATCGCGGGAGACCAACTCCAACGCGATCGAAGCTGGCCCGGCCTTGCCGCGCCTGGATGTCAGGCCAACTGAGCAGAGCCACGCAAGCGCCAACCCGCATGCTAGGCCCGCGCCCCATGCCACCCGCCTCAGCGTCGCTTGCAACCTTGTTTCCTCCGGTGGAGATCACGAGGGCTCAGAGAGCATTGGCCGCGTCAGGAGGCTAACGCGCTCTTGTCACCTTGACCTCTCTGTACAGCCGCCTCCTGATCATCAGGGTCCACAACAGAGCCCCGCAGATCATGGCGGTTGCGGTCACCGCGAACCACTCAACCACGTAGGTCCATAGCAGCGCCCGCTCCTTGAGCGCCATCAACTGATCCGACAACGATCTGAACATCTCCTCGGTTTCCTGCAGCCTCGATAGCGCGTCAGGGTAGGCCTGCTCGAGGTAGAGCTGCTCGGCGTTCCTCTCCACAAGGCCAATCTCTACAAGGCTTCTCTCGGCGGGAGAAATCCGAGCGCCGAACTTCTCAACAAACTCCATCAGGCTAATCGCAAGCGCCCGCCTCGTGAAGTAATTGTGGAACCTCGTTCGGATGTCGTGCATGAGATCGAGGTCCTCGGGGATCTTTGCGCCAGCGTTGAGGAAGTTCATGTTGACCACGTAATCCGGGTAGAATCGCCAGTCATACATTACTGAAGTGCCCCACGCTGGCGTCCAATCCGGCGTGTGGGCGAGACCCGAACCTTCCCCGTACTGCCAGTAGACCAGGACGGGGTGCTTTGGCTCGGCCGCCATCTGCAGGAGAATCTTGGCTCCCTCCTTGGGCTCAACGACGTTCATCCCGCCGAACGGCGGCATCGTGTTCCACGGCAGCGACCTAACGAAGGGGTCATCCGGATAGTTGGCCACCACCTTGAAGCTGATCTCGTAAGTCTTTCCATCAACGCACTCCACAGGCAACGCCTCCTCTACGGACGAACCCTTCCATGTGGGATAGCCTTTCCCCCCGAAGGCCTCGATTCCCCCGACCATCATGAGGCCCATCCCCGTCTTCTCGACGCCGCGCTTGAACCACTCCAGCTGATCGGCCCTGTACAGCCCCCGGTTGGTATCGCTGAGAATGATCAGATCGTAGGAAGTGGTGAGGTCATCGAAGGTTCTCGGCATGTAAACCCTCATGAACTGGCGCAGCTGGCGATCGTTGTAGGTGCCTATGTGGGCATAGGTCGCGGGGATGGGCGTCCCGGTGAAGGACGGCTCCTCCATCATGTAGGTGTAGGGGGTTGGACCCCATGCATCGCCGATGTAGAGGATCCTGATCCTGTTGGTTACCGGATCCCTGCGGACATCGCGGCCGCATGCTCCTGGGATCTGGGCAGTTATCAAAACCAGGACAACAGCGCATGCGGCTCTCATTCTGTAAGTACCGTTTCGGGCCCACGATAAAAAACCTACGTTCCTGCCTGGAACTGCCCACCCGGACATCGTCGCGGCCGGCCTGTTGTCCAGACGCCACATCACTCCCCAACCGATCGAGACCTTCAACCTCGCCGAAGTCCCAGCAGTCTTACAGCATTCTCACGTGCTATCTTCCTAAAGACCCTCCTATCGATGTCCCCCGAGTCCTTCAACTCGAGCAGGAGATCAACCAACGGGGTTGGATTGTCCGGCGCACAGATGTCCAGGCCGAAGAGGAGCCGGTCCTCGAACTCGTTGAGGAAGCGCACGGCATTCTCCTTGTCCCTAGCAAGGGCATTGTAGCCGCTCCGCGCCGATAGATCCCCGTAGAGGTTTGGGTAACGCCTCATCAACCTCTGCACCGCGCCCTCCTGCCTGACTGGGTAGCTGGGATATCCCTTCCTATCCTCAGGCTTTCTAAGTCTGGCGATCTCGGCCCAGAACGGGGGCCCGTGGCCGAGGAAGATGAGATTAGGGAATGCCCTCAGGCAATGCTCAAGCTGCGGAAGTCCCGGTTCGTCGTACAGGCCGTATGCACAACCTATCCGCGTTGCCATGTCGAATGTTAGAGGCAAGCCAACATTTTCGACCCACCTGAAGAGATTCTGCACCATCGGGTGCAGGAAGGGCATGTTGGGCATGACCTCGCCAACCCCCTTGCAACCGCAATCGCGGTAGTGCCTGAGCAGCTCACCGAGGGGAGCATCCACGGAATTGGTCATGGCGCGAGGATCCAGGTTGCAGAACGGGATGAAACGCCCGCCGGATGTTTCGGCGATCTCGAGTACTTCTTCGTTGGATTGGGGGAGGTAGACCTCGGGGCTGACCAGGGGCAGAAGGACGGCGCGCTCCACACCGATCGCGTCGTAGCGTTCAACCAACTGGCTGGGCGTGCAGAAGTTGCGCGGCCCAACTCGCCTGTAGGCATGGGCGTGGATATCGATGAACACCATCGTCCTCCCTCGCAGGCCCTTGGCTAACAACCTCTAATAGTTTTGGCCGGCAAGACCTGCCGAGGCCTTCTGCAAGACGCCCGTGAGCCGCAGAACGATAGCCCTCACCCCGGCCGATCACCATCGAAGCATGAAAGTCGACGGTCACGGCGTTTCGTCCACGGGACGGAGAACAACGCAGCTGCGGCCTTGCATCAAGCATGAGACCCGGCCGTCACGCCAGCCGTACGCCTAGCACATCACTCAACCGCCCTCGTCATCCCAACCTCCCTGTAGAGGGCTCTCCTCACCATCAGCCACCAGACAAGTGTCCCCGCCATGGTGGCGGTGGCCGACACAACGCACCACTCCGCCACGTGCACCCACAGCAGTGCCTCCTTCTTGACCTTCATCATCTCCGCCTCCAGCACCGGATACTGTTTCAGCACGTCCTCGAGCATGTCGGCCGCGGCCACCGGGTCGTTGTCCGTGACGTAGGCCTCCCGTGCTTCCTTAACCTTCTCCTCCAAGGCATCGAACTTGCGCTCGACGACGTTCACCTTCCCGCCGAAGCTCTCTATGAACTCCAACGTCGAAGCCGTGATGATCTTCCTGATCCTGGTCTCAACGAAGAGCTTCCTGGCCCTGTGCGCTGCGTCAAGATCCCCCGGCACCGGCTCGTCCGCGACGAAGAGCACCTGGTTGTAGACGAGATCCGGCCCGTACTCCCAGACCCTCACCTCATTCCGCATGTTGTCCCAGCCGTGGTCTATCTGGAGGGTGTTCCCCCTGCCGAACTTCCCGGTCACGACGGCCGGCGTGCCCCTTCCTCTCCACTCGGCATCCACGACGCTCCCGGGCCTGGGAAACAGGTCACCTTGGTGGCCCGAGTTTATCGGTATCTCCTCGATGCCAGGCAGGTTGAAGATCGGATCCCTCCTTAGAATCTTGTAGTATGTCCTGCCCTTGTTCGCCGGGATGTCGGTGGATAAGTCCACCTCGGCCGGGAAGGCCTGGTAGAGGGTTGTCTTCATCCACATGTCCATGTAGTTGGAGCCGGCGCCCCAGTTGGCAAATTCGATGAGTCCTAAGCCCAGGCCAACCTCCTCGACGGCCCGCCTGAAGTTCTGTATGTGGGAGCCTTCAAGCGCCAACGGGCCGAAATCTTCGAACATCATCGCGTCGTATCCCTCCGCAAGGGCCTTGAAGGTTCGAGGGATGTAGAGGCGCGTGAGCCTCTTTGCCTCGGAAAGCTGGATGTGCTGGGTCGAGCAGGGCACTATGGCCAGGTCGAACCTCGGCTCCGCGGCCAGCCAGTCAAGGAAAACCGTATTCCAGAAGTAGTACTCGCCAAGGAAAAGGACCCTTATCCGGCCCGTTCCGGGTTCCACGCGACAATCAACCGGCGAGAAGTTCACGGTTGCAAGAAGCAGAAGGAGAATGGTGCCGGTCCGAGAAAGCACGGGCGGGGCTTGAGGCAGAGTAATTTATGGATTTCTTCGCCCTTGCTCATCGGCGGGGAATCTGAAGTAAGCTCCCTTCACCTGACGGTGCCCACCAAGCACGCACCTCGGACCGATGATTGATCCGGACCCTTTACCCGCGGTCCCTAGAATACCTTACGATCGCTTTGCCACATCGCCCGAAAGGGCCGATTCGCCGGACGCTGAATCGTGGCAAAATCCATGGATCTTTCGCGGCAACGAGACATGGAGGCAACCTAGCGCCGACGGCGGAATTGGTTTCCCAGGTCGTACGGTGGATCACAGGCGCGGATCCGTTTGCACTCACCAAACAAAATAAATGGGATGATGCCTAGCGCGTAAGCGATCCTTCAGCTCACCCAACACCCGGAGATCACAATGAATTCAGGCGGTTCGGCCCACCTCGCGACAGGAAGGGATCTTTCCCTAGCCTCCCGGTGCGGGCTAGCTCTCATCACATTCGCGCTCCTCGCATCACCGTTTGTCACCCATTCAAGGACTGACCCCGACACGGGAAGGATAAGGGTCATCTTCCTCGGCGAAGTCAAGCCTGCGCAGTTCCCTTTCCCCTCTTGGATAGAGGCCGAGCCCAAGTTCACGCTGCGGCGCGTTCCATGCGACATAGAATGGTTCTCGGAAACTGATGCCCGTAGGTTCGCCCGCCTATATCTACCGAGGACCTATAAGGACCTAGTAGACCACTACGATGCCATCATCTTCGAGGACTTCACGCTGAGAATCCTTCCGGAAGGGACCTTGGAGAGGTTCCAGAAGGCCATAGGCGAGGATGGCCTTGGAATCGCCTTGGTCGAATACGTCTACTGGTCCGGCAACCTGAACGAGATCGACAGGTGGATGCAGTCAAGCTTTTACGATGTGTTTGCTGCGGATGTGGTCTTCGGGAGCGCCACCGACGTTGGGCGAAGGTTCTACGAGGTGTTGAGAAAGGAGCCCATCTTCGGCGTACCTGATATCTCAAAATGGGCTATGAACGGCGCAAGCCACGGAGACCTCAGGGCAAGGGAGGGCGCAACCGTGGAAGCAATCTGGAGCCAGAGGAAGACGGAGGCCGTCGTCACGCGCAGCTACGGCAAGGGCTCGGTCATACAGATATCCCACGGTTGGGACAACATCCCGTCCGAAACCGTCATCGGGTATGAGTACCTTCCGGACCTGATCTTCAACGAGCTCTTCTTCACGGCAAAGGTTGCCCCTCCCGAGGACCTTGCCATGGTCCACACGATCAGGGTCGATCTCATCCAGATTGCCCAGAGAAGGGAGTCTGCGGTCGCGCTTCTGGATTTCGTTGACAGGTTCGGAGCGAACACTGCAAGGTTGGAGAGAATGCTTGGAGACCTTGACGGTGTGGTCAAGCAGGCGGAGAAGGATTATATCCTGTCAAGGTATGCCGAAGCACAGGAAGCCCTCCAACGGGCGACCGAGGGATACGCCCGGTTCTCCGATTCCGCGGTTGACCTGAAGAACCGTGCCATGCTTTGGATCTATGTCATCGAATGGATCACCGTTGCGGCTACCCTCATGATCTGCTTGGAAGCCGTCTGGATCCTCATGGTAAGGAGAAGGCTCTACAGGGCGGTGCACGTAACAAGGGCGGTCGGCTAGGCCCGTCGCCTGCCGAGAGGAAGCGACCAAAGCACTCAACGTCTCTGCGTCACGCGCCCTGATGGGTTCGTCTCTTGCGCTCCAAGGCCTTCCACAGGCGAGGCCTCGTCCAACCATCGGTTCAGTTTCGCCTCGTGCTCGGCCGACCATCCAACGTAGCAGTTGGCCATTATCTCCTCGTAGGTGGTTGCCGGATTGTCAGCGGTTCGGCTGTAGCTGGCGTCGGAAAACTCGCCTGCCACGGCCCTCCTGCGCCACTCCCTGAACGCCTGTCGATTGTAAAGCATGCAGCGGCGGTGAACCTCCTCATAGTCCACGATCGCCCTGAGCTCCCGATCCATGGTCTCGACGACATCCCTTTTCGCGCTGCTCATGTTCCGGATCTCATCCGGGTCCTCGGCCAGGTTGAAGAGCTGGGGCGGGTAGCCTGGATATGCCACGTACTTCCAGTCGCCCTTGCGCAGCATGAACATGGTGGTGTTTGTGGACTCGCCCGTGTGCAAGGCAAGCGCCCAGTTGCGGCTCTTCAGGGTTTCGCCTCGAGCCAGTGGCAAGAGAGATTCGCCGTCCAGGTTGCCTGGCGTCGGGAGACCGGCCATCTCGGCCACCGTGGGGAATATGTCTATCAAGGATACGATGTTATCGATCGTCCGACCCTTTATGACGCCTGGCCCAACTATGACCAGCGGCACTCGGGAGGAGCCCTCGTACATGCTCATCTTGTACCAGCTTCGGTGCTCCAGCGCAAGCTCGCCGTGGTCGCTTGTGAAGATGAAGTAGGTGTTGTCCCACAGGCCCAAGTCGTCCATCATCGCGACCATGTCGCCCACCATGGCATCCGCCTCGGCGCACATCGCGTAGTATGCCGCGCGGAAAACCTTCACGATCTCAGGCGCGAACCCGTGCCTCCAATTCTTGTTGATCCGCTGATACTCCATCACAGGGTGAACTTCCTCGTCCGCCGGAGGAACCCTAACCTCGTCAAGGTCAACCCGCTCCATCCAGTACGAGGTCGTGCGGTACGGTGGATGGACGGCGGACGTTGAGATGTAGAGGAAGAAAGGTTCCTCTCGACCCGCGTGAGCGGAGAGAAAATCCTTGGCCCTGGCGACCTTCTGCCAGTCTGCCTTCCAGGCGTTCCTCTCCTTCGTCGCGATGGAAAGATCCTGGTCTCCCCGACCGTAGACCGGCAGGCGGATGTCAGCCGGACCGGTCCACGCCGTGACGCGGGCGACGTGGCTGTGGCCGCCCGACCTATAGTCGCTCTTGCCCAGCCCTATGTCTCTATAGTCCTCCGCTGCGAAGCGGTAGCCCGCTTCGTGAAGCAGGTCCATCAGCGTCCTCTCGCCCGGCTCAAGCCCCTTATGGTTGTTCCAACTCTCGCAGTGATGGGTGTAGCGACCGGACCACATATTGGCCCGGGACGGGCAGCATAGGGGATGGCTACAGTAGGTGTGACGGAACAGCACGCCCCTGGAGGCAAGGGCATCGATGTTTGGGGTGGCACGACGCATGGCGGGATGTCCCATGCATCCAAGCGCCCGGCCGTCCCAGCTCTCTGCATGGAAGAACACGAAGTTCGGCCTCGGCATCGGCTGCTGGGATTCCCTAGGGTGAAAAAATGTATGGTTCCACCCACGGCAATGGCTCTTGGTTCCGCGGGAAAATGCTCGCATGAGGAAGCTCAAGAGTTCCGTGTCGCGCGTTGGTTGGCTCGCCGGCCTAGGGGAGGAGTGACCGGACTTTGCTCGCTCCGCCCAGCGGGTGCATCGGCCCCCGTCTTCCCGGGAAAGAGGAAAGAGGCCAAAGTTAAAAGGCACTTCGTCGTATGGTGGAGCATGGCGCACAAGATGCAAGCTGCGCCTCCCCGGGCTATGAGGCAGGCCCTACGTCGAGTTGCGTTGTGCCTGCTGTTTCTAACAGTCCCAACGGCCTGGAGCCTGGAGGACGGCAGAATCGGGATGCTTTACGTGGGGTGCGTGGCGCGCTCCATGCCGTACTGGCTGATGAGGTCGGATCCACTCTTCCGAACAACCTTCGTCCAGGCGACGATCCGCGACTTCATGCTCTTCGGACCGATGCCGGCGCCGACCATTGAGGATCTGAACAGGCTGGTCAGGCTGTACATGCCCAGGACTTACGACGACGTCGTGGCGAACTATGACGTCATCGTGTTCTTCGAGGCCAACGTCCAAGCTGTTGCGAATCACATAGACAAACTAGCCCGGGCCGTCTCCGAGGGAGGGCTCGGCATGGTTATGACCGGGGGCTGGCAGTCGTTCGGGGGCGCCACCGGCTACCCGCCGTGGGGCGTGACGGCGATCGGCCCGCTCCTCCCAACCGAGGACGTCGTTGGAGCTTGGCACGACTCCCCCCAGCACCGCATCATCATAGACAAACCGGACAATGAGTTCATCAGAAGCCTGCCCTGGGACCTCAGCGACCCAGCCCTGTACGGCTCGGTATGGGACCACAACCTTCTCAAGGTGAGGCCAGGGGCCGAGCAGCTTGCGCACGTCGTCTCGCCCGGATGCGATGCCCCACTGATGGTCACATGGAGGCTTGAGGGCGGCCCCAGGACCTTCTCCCTAGCGAGCGAGGGCGGCTGGCGGCTGTTCTCCATGGCGAAGTGGAGGTACGACTACGATTTCTGCAGCAATCTGATGATCTACCTCGACGACCGGCCAGTCCCGCAGGACATCGCGCTCGTCCAAGCCGTCAGACACAAGATCTTCGAGGTGGCGACCAGACGATCCATGATAGTGTCCCTGCTTGATTTTTGCGAGTCGTTTGGGGCGAACACGCAGAAGATTACGAGCAAGCTGATGGAGATCGACCGGGTGGCCGTCGAGGCCCTACCTCAGTATCTCCACCTCAACTTCGAGGGCGCGCTAGAGACCTACAAGACGGCGGCCAGGATGATCGAGAACCTTGAGGGCGAAGCCATGAAGCTTAAGGACAGGGCCCTCATGTGGATCTACGTCATCGAGTGGTTGGCCGTCACGGGCACCATGCTGGTATGCGGCATAGCGCTGTGGTCGCTGATGGTTCGCCGAAGGCTGTACCGGCAGGTTCGATATACAAGGCTTGCAGCACGCTGAGGATCTCGCCCGGACAGGCGCACAAGCCCAACTCCGCCGCGGCCGCAAGGCTAGGCGCAATGCACGGCCGTCAGCGGACAACCGAAAAGAAGTGCGTAAAGAAAGCGTCGGGATCGACCTCCACGGCAACCTCGTGCCTTGGGGCCGACCCCCCACGTACGAAGGTCGTTAATCCCCGAAGCTCCTCCCTCTCGAGTTCCACCTGGACCGTGCCGGTCTCGAATCTGCAGATCCCATCATGGAATATCGTTGCGGCCGCGAGCGGGTCGTGGAACGTGATTGCCTTGTTTTCCGCAAACCAGACCTCCGCGAAATCCAGCACGGGCCCCAATGCCCTAGAGCGAAACCTCCTTCTGGCCTCCTCCGCCTCCATGGTGACCTTCGTTGTCACATCGAGGCCCACGGAGCGATGCATCCTTAGCCTCGCGCCATACACGATCGACGAAGCCTCAGGATCGCAGCCTGCGTTCCACTCAATGCGCCTCTCCCCGAAGAGGCCGCACATGCTCACCACCCCCCTCAGCAGGAAGGGTATCTCGGGATCGCGGCGGAACAGGGCACCGACGTTTGTGAGGGGCCCGATCGTGACCAAGATCACCTCCTCCGGATGCTCGTGGACGGTTCGTCTCACAAAACCGACGGCCCGCCCCCGTGGGAAGCCCTGAGCATGATCCCAGCCCTCCAGGGCTGCGGCCTGCGGTGCTTTCGTCTGTTTTTGAGGAACGGCAAGGGGGACCTCGAAGCCGGGGAAGATCGGGACATCCCTGCCGAAGGCCCTGCATATGGCGCTTGCAAGCATCGCCCTCTTCTCTGCCTCTCCCGTCACGGTCGTTATCCCCAGCAGGTCGCATTCCGGCTGTGAGAGAAGATACGCTAGACAGACCGCATCGTCGATGTCGGATCCGATGTCTGTGTCGAGCAGGATCTTGACCGCCATGTAGGCTTTCCTTATCAACGGATGGTTGGTCCATGGGTTTGCGGTAGCCTGAAATATTGCATTCTAGCGAAGCCTGGGGATCTTGTTGGGCGATGACCGGTCAGCCTGGAGACACCCGGACGATCGTGGACGTTGGATGGGCGCAGACAGATGGACACATGGGCTCGGCAGATAGATGGTAGATGGGGTAGATGGTAGATGGGGAAAGTCTTTTATCCCGACCACATGACGCCGCGACCGGGCCAGGGCCCATGCCACGGGAGGGTTTCGTTGCGGAGGCCAAGCGGAAGCTGCTAGTTGCCCTCAGGATGCTGGGCGGCGAGAGACCTGCCAAGGCTTTCCCTGGCACCGAAAAGAAGATTGGGGAGATTATTCTTGAGGCCCGGGGCATCCGCAAGGTCTTCCCGGGCGTAATCGCCAACGACGGGGTCGACCTCGTCGTCAGGGCAGGCGAGATACACGCCCTGCTAGGTGAGAACGGGGCGGGCAAGACGACCCTAGTCAAGATCCTCTACGGCGTCTACTCGCCGGACGAGGGGGAGATAAGACTAGGGGGCCGGCCGGTGAAGATCGGGTCACCCAGGGATGCAAGGGACCTCGGCATAGGAATGGTTCACCAGCATTTCATGCTCTCCGAGCCCAACACGGTTGCGGAGAACGTGGCGCTTGGCCTGCCGGAGGGACGAATCCTCCTTCCCGAGGAGGAAGTCAAGAGGCGGATCAAGGATTTCTCGGGCGTGTACGGACTGAGCGTCGACCCACAGGCGAAGGTCTGGCAGCTATCCGCCGGGGAGAAGCAAAAGATCGAAATACTCAAGGCCCTCATGGCAGGCGCAAGGCTGCTCATCCTGGACGAGCCGACGGCCGTTCTCACGCCTCTCGAGACCGAGGAGCTTTTCTCCGCGCTCAGGCTGATGGCCAAACAGGGCAAGGCGGTCATCTTCATAACGCACAAGCTCGACGAGGTACTGTCCGTGGCGGACTGCGTCACCGTCCTCAGGAAGGGCAAGGTCGTGGGCCACGTCAGGACACCGGACACTGATCGCACGCAGTTGGCCAACATGATGGTTGGCGCTGAGATCGCGCCCTCGAAGAGGCCGCCTGCCACCACGGGAGAGGTGGTGCTTGAAGTCATCGGACTGTCGGTAGTGGGCGATCGAGGGAACCAGGCATGTCGAGACCTGACCTTCAGCGTACGGGCTGGAGAGATACTGGGGATCGCAGGAGTGGCTGGAAATGGCCAGCGAGAGCTCGTGGAGGCGCTGGCCGGGATCAGAAGCGTAGCATCGGGCTCCGTGAGGATCCTAGGTCGGGACGTCACCAACCAGGGGCCCAGGACCATCGCGAACCTTGGCGTGGCTTACATTCCAGAGGACAGGATAGGCATGGGAATCGTTCCCGACATGACCGTCAAGGAGAATCTAATTCTACGGAAGTACTGGCAGCCCGAGTTCTCGAGCGGAATGGTCCTGGATCGGAGCGCCATTGAGGGCTACGCTCGCGAGATGATACAAGCCTACGACATCATGACGCCAAGCCCGGACACCGTTGCCCGAAAGCTTTCGGGCGGAAACATACAGAGGCTGATCCTTGCTAGGGAAACCTCCGGCCGCCCCAGGCTCATCATAGCCTCCCATCCGACCTCCGGGCTCGACGTCAAGGCCACCAGCGACATCCGGGCCAGACTGCTCCAAGCGGCGAGCGACGGTTCGGCCATATTGTTGGACTCCGAGGACCTGGAGGAGATATTCGAACTCAGCGACAGGATCGCGGTCATCGTCAGAGGAGAGTTCGTGGGCATCGTCCCCAGGTCGGAGGCGACCGTCGAGAAGATAGGCCTGATGATGGGAGGGGCGAAGGCGTGAACCCGCTTGCGGGAATCCGACGCGGAATCCCAAGGATCTCGGTGCAGAAGAGGCGGGAGCCCCTCACCTCGAGGCAGGGTTTCGTGCTCATGCTCTCGGCCGTTGCCGCGGGCATCCTGCTTGGGGGACTGATGTTCAGCCTCGTGGGCGTGAGTCCCCTATACGCCTACGGCAAGATCCTTCAGGGATCCTTTGGCAGCCCCCAGGGCTGGAAGGAGATAGGGAGGAAGTGTATCCCGTTGATGATGGCCGGCGTGGGCCTCGTGATAGCGTTCAGGGCGGTCTTCTGGAACATAGGAGCCGAGGGCCAAATGCTCGTCGGAGCCGTCGGTGCGACTTGGATCGCCCTGAGCTTCAAGGACGCGCCATCCTGGCTCCTGTTGCCGAGCATGTTCGCGATCGGCCTTGCCTTCGGCGCCCTTTTTTGCATAATCCCGGCCGTCCTGCGGTCCAAGTTCAACGTGAACGAAGTCATAACCACCCTCATGCTCAACTACATCGCGATGCAACTCGTGTCCTACCTGATCGACGGGCCGTGGAAGGGCAAGACCCAGCATGGATACCCGTACACCGACCCGTTCGTGGAGGCCGCCCGCATCCCTCGGATCCCCGGCACATACATCCACTATCCGACCCTCATCATGGCCGTCGTCGCGTGTATCGTGCTATACCATTTCCTAGAGAGGACGAAGGCAGGCTACGAAATCAAGGTTACCGGTTACACTTCACGGGCGGCACAGTACGCAGGGATAAGCTACACGAGAACCTTGCTGATAGTAGGCCTCATCAGCGGCGGGCTGGCCGGCGCAGCGGGGGTCGGGGAGGTCGCCGGCGTCCACGGCAGGTTGATGTACCCGTACTACATCTCCGGCGGATACGGATTCACTGCCATCATCGTTGCCTGGCTAGCAAGGCTCCATCCCGCCGGGGTGATCGTCTCAAGCATGTTCGTGTCAGCCATCTTGGTGGGCGGCGACGCGATGCGCCTGAGGGTTCCGCTCGCATCGGTGAACATCTTCACGGGGCTTATCCTTCTGATGCTCGTCAGCACCGAGATCCTACGCACGCATTCCATCAAAGTGACCTGGGGGTGAAACGGCACGACACTCCTTGATCAGGCGTTGTTCATTCTTCACAGGACGGTTGCCTTCGGGACGCCGCTTCTGCTGGCCACGCTGGGCGAGATCGTCGCAGAGCGGTCCGGGGTTCTCAACCTAGGGGTGGAGGGGATGATGTCCGTGGGAGCGATAACCGCCTTCGCCACATCGATCGTCACGGGCAACCCTTGGGCCGGCGTGCTCGTCGGTGCCATCTGCGTCGGCTTCCTCTCGCTGCTCCACTCCTTCGCCAGCATCAACCTGAGGGCCAACCAGGTGGTCTCGGGCCTCGCGCTGACCATGCTCGGCCTTGGGATCAGCGGCCTTCTCGGGAAGCGCTACGTGGGTATGCCGCCCGGCGGCACCATAAAAGCCATGAGGCTACCCGTCCTCAGCAGGATCCCGATCCTGGGCGATATCTTCTTCAATCAGGATGCGCTGGTGTATCTCTCGATCGCGCTCGCACTGCTCATCTGGTTTGTCCTCTCCAAGACTAGGATCGGCCTCAACATAAGGGTGGTCGGGGAGAATCCGGCGGCCGCGGATGTGTCGGGAATCAGCGTCTATGGCATTCGCCACCTGTGCGTCTTCGTCGGAGGGCTTCTCGCTGGGGTTGCGGGGGCCTACCTTTCCCTGGTCTACATACCTTCGTGGACCGAGGGGATGACGGGTGGCCGCGGGTGGATAGTCATCGGGCTCACGATCTTCGCCTTCTGGAGCCCCCTGCGGGCCATCGTTTGCTCCTACATCTTCGGGCTCTTCTACGTTCTTCCTTACAGCCTGCAGCCCCTGGGAATACACGTGAGCATCCTGCAGTCGATGCCCTATATCGTCACCATTCTTTCCCTTGTGGCAATATCGAGAGAGTCGTTGAGGAAACGCATGGGCGCACCGCAGGCCCTCTCCAAGGCCTACGTCCGTGAGGAGATCTGACCTCATTCGCCGCCTGAAAGGGTGGCAAGCCAGAAGCAACGGAACGAGTGCGGGGCCCCACTTCCCCAAGCCCTCTTCGCGGGCCTTCTCTTAGCGACTGGTCCGTGCCCGTCGTTGTCAATATCGTCCTTGACCTCAAGGTCCTGGGGGGTAGGGAGGGGAATGTGACGCCGGAAATCTTTTTCAACCGGGAAACGACTCAATCGGACGGCGCTAAGCGCCCCAGGAGAGGGTTTAGTGGGTGAAAAGCTCAACTATGTGATAGTGGCCGTCGTCGTGGCCGTGATCGCCGTGGTAGCTACCTACTACCTCGCGCCTGGGAAAGCTGCCAAGAACGTCACCGAGATGAAGAAGGTCAAGGCTGGCTTCATCTACGTTGGACCGATCGGAGACCTGGGATGGACGAACGCGCACGACAGGGCAAGGAGAATCGTCGACGAGAAATTCGACTGGCTCGAAACGGTGTACATCGAATCGGTGCCAATCGACCAGACGGGGGCGATGATCGACAGGCTGATCAACGACGAGAAGTGCGACATCATCTTCACCACGAGCTTCGACTTCATGGAGCCAACCGTCGAAGCTGCAAAGAACCACCCTTCAACGGTGTTCATGCACTGTTCCGGCTACAAGACTGCGGAGAACCTTGGAGTCTACTTCGCCGACTTCTACCAGCTCTACTACCTCAATGGTCTGATGGCAGGGGCACTCACCAAGACAGGCAAACTGGGCTACGTCGGTGCACACCCGATTCCCGAGGTGCTGCGCCACATCAACGCGTTCGCCATTGGAGCCAAGGAGGTCAACCCCAACGCCAAGGTCTACGTGCGCTGGATCAACAACTGGTACGATCCGACGAAGGCCAAGGAGGCGGCGAACGCCCTAGTGGGTGAGGGCTGCGACGTCCTTGCCTTCACGGAGGACTCGGCAACCGTGGTTCAGGAGGCTGAGAGGTTCACCAACGAGGGCAAGCAGGTGTACTCCTTCAGCCACTACAGCCCGATGGGGAACTTCGGAAACAACTCGTGCGTCAGCGGCCAGCTGGTCCACTGGGAGGACCTCTACGAGATCATATTGCAGCGGTTCTACACGGGTACGTGGGACAACCGTGCCTACGACTACCTGCTCTCAGAGGGAGGCGTCGAACTCGGTGCTAGGTTCGGGGAACCCATCAATCCCAAGTTCATCCCCGACCTCAAGGCAAAGAAAGTGAACGACCGACTGCTTGGCGAGATAAGCGTCTATGACCTTGTCATGAAGAGAATCGAGCAGATGAAACAGACCTCGGTCGCCTTCGATCCTTTCACAGGGCCCATCTACGACCAGAACGGGAACCTCAAGTTCAGGGATGGCGAGAGGGCTAGCTATGCCGCCCTCTACGGAGCCGACATGAACTGGTTCGTCGACAACGTCGTGGGCAGCCCAAGCGGCTAGAGCTTTCCCAGAAAGAACATAGGCTGGGCGGCCAAGACCGCCCCTCTTTTTTTCGTTTCCCCTATGCCCATCCGCATGGAGCTGCGGCGTCAAGGAATCGGCCGGCTTTTTCCCTCATCGGCGATCGATCGCGATCAGCCACGCGTCCCGCGGCTTGAACCGCAGGCCAAACCGGCAAGGATCCCGACCAGGGCTGGGCCGCCGAAGGCAGGCCCGCGAGCGATGCGCAGCACGTGACCCTGAGGCGCGTGGGATACAATTTTCAGGCCTGCCCAAAACGTGGAAGCGTTGCCCGAGCAGGACGCAGCGAACCGGATCGAGGCGGCCATCCGAAGGGAGAGGCGGCCCTTGAGGCTGTCTGAACTCAGGAAGTTGCTGGGACTGGACCGTTCCGAGTCCGGTCGCCTACTCCGAATACTAAGGGAGGACGGCAGGTTCTATAGGGTCGGGTCCTCCTGGCACGCAAGGGGAGCCCCTCTCAAGATCACGGTCAGGTTCTGCCCGAACTGCGGCTGGAAGGCGGTCAAGTATGGAGGGGGCTTCTATCGCTGCCCGAACTGCCAGATCAGGTTCCACTTCACATGGCTGGCTTGATGGCCGGCTCAGCTCCCGGCCCCGTAAACGATGAAGAGGAAAGTCTCCACGCCGGCGGCCACGATGAGGAGCAGCAACACGATCAAGAATGAGCCCAGGACCTTTCTCAGGTCAGACACAAGGATTCTGGTCGGCGCCTCGCCCTCGCCCTTCATCCAGTACCGTACGACGAGGAAGGCATCGCTTCCCAGAAGGAACCCGAACGATCCCGCCAAGAAGGTCGCTGGGAGTTCGAATGCGCCGTGGGGAAGGATGGCAGTCAGAAAGTTGAGAACCGGCTTCTCCGATCTGGCAAGGACGATGCCCAATGGCAGCCCGTTCACCAGTAATATGAAGGCGGGGGGTATCCCGAAAACGATGCCCCCGAAGGCCATCAGCACGCATATCGAGAGATTGTGAACCAGTATCTTTGAGAAGATCCTGCCCGGCCCCCGTGTGTTTTCGAAGTCCGCCTGCATCCTCTCCGCCACGATATGGTGAAGCCTGTCAGCGAGGGCGGGCTTCAAAGTGTCGATCATGACCCCCGCGACAAACCCGACCAGGTATAGGCCGATCGCTGCGAGGATCATTTTCTTCCTCAGGGCGGTCTTTCTTCCCACAGACATTCCAATGGTCGCCAGATTTTGAAATAGATATTCCCAACGATGCAATCTATTTCAGAATTCCCACAATCTATTCTTTGGGAATGTCGCGAGGAAATCGCAACCGTCTGAGCAAAAAAGCTATTTATACCCGCCACGGATAACTATAATGCTACACGTCATTGGGTCCCACGGAGAGTAACTGGTGAATCCCGAGCGATGATCCGTCGGACAACCCCGCGTAGCAACAGGGAACGCTGACACGACCCTCCGCGAGGACACCTGGGCAGAGGGAGGATCGACCGCACGAGGAAGCCCGGGGGTTAGTGCCGAGGGGTACAGGCGCTCCCACGCCGGGGAGGCGGCGTAGCAAGAGGTGTATAGGGAGGTTCGCAAGAGTCAAGGTAATCTCGACTCGGATCACTTATCGAATCGGGTAAGGGAGGATGAAATCGAACTCAAGATAACCTTGGGGCGCAAGAGGGACATCGAAGGGATCGGTGCCGCTGATCTTTGGCCGTACTCCGCATATCTTCACGGATGGAATGGTTGGGTAGTCACAGGACACGTGGCCTGCGCTTAGGACGCTCATCGATATCGATGCTACGGGGACTCGTGAGCGCGCACATCCGGGCGGGGATCATGCGGCAATTCCTGAGATCTCCCGAGCAGCGCTGAGAAAGCCTCCTTCTGTCGTTTCGTCTCCGAGCCGGGATTACGATATGGGAAGTGGTGATAATGGCGATGGAAAAACGCAAGGAAGGCGAAGGGCAACCTGAAACGACCACCACGAAGTATGAGATTTACGCTCAGATCGAAACCGACGGGGTCGTTGAGAAGCCCGATGTCATAGGCGCCATCTTCGGCCAAACGGAAGGCCTTCTCGGGGACGACCTGGACCTCAGGGAGCTCCTCAAGACTGGGCGCATCGGGAGGATAGAGGCGGAAATAACCTCAAGGGGCGGGAAGTCGACGGGCATCATACGACTGCCCAGCAGCTTGGACAAGATAGAAACTGCAATACTGGCGGCGTCCCTCGAAACCGTGGACAGGGTTGGCCCGTGCGAGGCCCGGATAAACGTCCTTCGCATCGAGGACGTGAGGGCCGCCAAGAGGAGGGTGCTCGTGGAACGTGCCAAGGCGATACTGAGCAACCTCTTCGAGGACGTTGCGATAGACACCAGCGAGATCAGCAGCGAGATAAAGCAATCCTTCAAGGTCGGGGAGATCACCAAGTATGGACCTGAGAACCTTCCCGCTGGGCCGAGCGTGGAGGAGTCGGACTCGCTCATAATTGTGGAGGGAAGGGCAGACGTCCTAAACCTTCTGAAGAGCGGGATCAAGAACTGCATCGCGGTCGAGGGCACCAACATACCGAAGACGGTCGCGGAGCTTTCCAAGAAGAAGACCACGATAGCCTTCGTAGACGGGGACAGGGGAGGCGAGCTGATCCTGAGGGAGCTATTGCAGGTCGGCCACGTTGACTACATCGCACAGGCCCCGCCGGGCAAGAGCGTCGAGGACATGACGCGCAAGGAGATAATCACCGCCCTGAAGAACAGGATCACCGTCGACCAGTATATGTCCCAGCGGGAGAAGAAGAGGATTGATCAGAGCCCGGAGATGCAGAAGTTCAGGGAACTGCTCCGGTCGATTCAAGGGACCAGGAAGTCCAAGCTTCTGGACGGCGAGCTGAACCCGATCGGAGAGGTGGACGTCTCGAACCTGATTGACAGCTTCAAGGGTTCGCAGGGAGTGGTCGCGGTGGTGTTGGATGGGATCATCACGCAGAGGCTCATAGATGTGGCTGCGGATGCCAACGTTCGCTACCTGGTCGGGGTCAAGATCGGCAACGTGACGAAGAAGCCGCCCAACCTGAGGATCCTGTCCCAGCGGGACCTTTCCTAGGTTCCTGAGGCGCGCCGGGAGCGGGAAAGCCGGCTGAACCGCTGAAAATATTTATAATGCGCGGTGGGCTATTTGCTGCAGGGGCCGCTGCTGCTGGAGCTACAATCCGCGATTCCGGCCGGCGGCATCCGGGTTGATTCTCATGCCCATGAGGCCATTCAGGTGTTATCGCAGGCTCGAGCCTAGGCCGTATGCCAGACGGGATTTCGTCAAGGGGGTGCCTGGCTCCAAGATCGTGACCTTCGACATGGGAGGAAGGATCGAGAAGTTTCCGGTTAAGGTCACGCTGTACGCGGCTGAAGGCGTGCAGATTCGCCATAATGCGCTCGAGGCCTCCAGAGTCATGGCGAACAGGTATCTTCTCAAGGCTCTCGGGAAGTACGACTATCATCTCAAGGTTCAAACAGTGCCTCACCACATCCTAAGGGAGAACGCCATGGCAACCGGCGCGGGGGCCGACAGGTATCAGACCGGCATGCGCGAATCCTTCGGGCGGCCCATTGGCTACGCCGCGCGGGTCAAGCGGGGACAGCCGATCATGACGGTATGGGTGTACTCCGGAAGGGAAAAGGAAGCCCGGGAAGCACTGCGCAGGGCGAAGATGAAGCTCCCAATGAAGTGCCGCATGGGGGTCGAGTACGTCCAGGTCGACACTTCGAGGCTGGCGAGGATAGCCGAGCTGGAGCGCTTGGAGAGCGAGCGGGAGGCCAGGCGGGCTGCCGAGGAGGCGGCAAAGGCAGAGGCCGCTGCGAAGATGGCCGTTGAGGCGGCAGAGGGCGGAAAGGTCGAGGAAAACAAGGAGGCCGAGGCGGGGAAACGCGCGAGAGCGTCCAAGGAAGAAGCCTAGGGAGCCGGGCTTGAGTTCTGCTTCTTGAAAACGATCTGCCTAGCCCTTTTCATGACCTCCTCAAACACCGCCGCCACGGTCTGCTCCACGGTAATGCTTTCGATGATGATGGTTCCCTCCTCCTTTGCCCTAGAGATGAGGTACTCCTGTATCGTCCTTATCTTGGGGAACTCGTCAAGATAGCTCTGCACCGGCCTCTTGGTCACGAGCGATTCCGAGCGCATGAACATCCTACTGCGGTGCTGCTCCTCGTCGCTAGCAGTTAGCACAACCAACACCACGTTGGGTCTATCCATTATCTCGCGCCTGAGGAAGCCTGGGACGAGGTGGACGCCTTCCAGGATCAGGCTCAAACCCTCCCTCAGCGCCCTCTCTATGACCGCCTCCACCCCCACCAGCACGTACTTGGCGTGCTCCTCAAACCCTGTTATGGTTCGGTCCTCCCCAGGCGCAATGGGCGTCCTTATTGCCTTCCAGGCCGTGTAGGAAGAAAGGTGCAGGGTGGGCATTAGCTCCGGCGAGATGATCTTTCTCATGACCTCCCTGACGGCATCGGTGCCTATGACGTGCATGATGCCGAGCCGCGCGGCCAACTGGGCGGCCGTCGTCGATTTCCCGACGCCGGTCGCGCCGCTGATGAGGATCACCATGGGCTCGCGCCCGTGCTGCACCTGCCTCCAGGTGATGTATCTCTCCGCCCCCTCCTCCCCTACCAAGGCCAGGATGTTCTGTCGCGCTAGCTCCCTGATCTCGGTCCTTCTCACCCGGGTCCGCCCCTCGCTGATCAGGTGCGCCTCTATGTTTCTGGCGATTCTGTTAGCCGCTTCCGGATCTATGCCGGCGGCGGTGAGCGATTGGGCGAGGATTCCCTTAGAGAAAGGAGCTACATGTCCTGCCGATTCGACGAGTATGATAGGGGTTCCCAAGTTACATCCTCTTGGCCGGTAGGCGCAGGACCGTACGTATCTGCTTGCGGGAATATAAAGGGTTGGGTCCCTGACCTAGACCCTCATTGCGTCGATGGCGGGCATCGGCTCCCCGCCAAGGTAACTGATCAGGGCCCCGCCAGCGAGGCTCACGTAGGAGAACTGTTCGTACGTGAAGCCAAGCTTTTGTATCGAATCCACCGTGCTGCCGCCGCCCAGCAGGGAGAATGCCTTCGACTTTGTCATCGCCGCGTATATCTCCTTCGTGCCCAGGTTGAACTGGGGGTCCTCGTACACCCCCGCCGGCCCGTTCATCACGATCGTCTTCGCCTTCATTATCAAGTCGGTGTAGAGCTTTATCGTCTTTGACCCAATGTCGAATATCTCCAGATCGGTCGGAAGGCTCGATACATCGATGTCCACCCTCTTGCCTTCCCTTGAGGCCGCCACGTCGACAGGCGTCACGATCTTCTTGCCGTGTCCTGCAATCAGATCCTTGGCCTTTGGGACGAAGCCCAGGAAGCCCTTTGCGGCGAAGAACTTCTGATCCTTTGGGCCGGTGTCGACTCCTTTGGCAAGGAGGAATATCCTGCCTATCACGCCGCACGTCAAGACGGTGTCTATGCTGCCCCTCTCAAGCCCGTGCGCCATCACCTTGAATGCCTCGTCAGGCTTCAGGCCTCCCAGGATGTAAAGGCAAGGCTTCTCGGGGTTCTCCATTGCCTTTGACAGGGACGAGATCTCTCTCTCCATCGTCCTTCCCAGAGCCTTAGGAAGCTTGACGGCAAAGCCCACGAGCGATGCTTGCGACCTGTGAGCGGCGGAGAAGGCGTCGTTGACGAAGAGGTCGATCAACGGGGAGAGCTTCCTCACCAGGAAGCTCTCGGCGTGCTGCTCGGGAGTCCGATTGAGCGTCTCCTCCGCAAGGAACCTGACGTTCTCCAGCAGGAGGATCTCGCCGCTCTTGAGTTCGTTGATCGCCTTCCTTGCGGCGGGCCCGAACACATCGTCTATGAACTTCACCTTCCTGCCGGTACATTCCGAGAGCAGCTTGGCATGGTGCTGCAGGGAAGTGAAGTCCTCATCGCCCGCCCTGCCCTGGTGGGCCATCACCACGGTCTTCGCGCCCTTCTTGGAGAGTTCCTTCAGCGTCTCTGCTGCCGCCTGTATCCGCTCGCTCATCTGAGGAACGCCCTCATCATCAAGGGTCGTGTTGATGTCGATTCTCACAAGCACCGTCTTCTTGGAGACATCGTAGTCATCGAGGGTCTTGAATCCTTTCAAGCCAATCCACCTTGCCGCTGGACGCCCAAAATTAGCTGTTGGAGAGGACGAGTTGGGCGCTCGAATTACATATAAATAGTTTGCAGGTCGGGCCGGTCGAGATGATGGTGGGCCTGATCAGCGACACCCACGACAACCTCCCGATGGTCGACAAGGCGCTGCGCCTCTTCAAGAGCGAAGGGGTGGAATGCGTGCTTCATGCCGGGGATTGGGTTGCTCCTTTCACGGCGAAGAAGTTCGGCCAGTACGCGGGAAAGCTCTTCGGAAGCTACGGCAACAACGATGGAGAGGTTCTCGGGCTCTCGAAGGTCTTCAGGGAAATGGATGCCGTGGTCAGAGGGGAGCTCACGGAGCTTGAGCTTGACGGCGATCGGGTGGCCGTCATACATGGAACCTACCCGGCCCTCGTGGATGCCGTGGTTGGCTCCGGGAGATTCTCCACGGTGGTATCCGGGCACTCCCACATGCCTGTCATCGAGAGAAAGGGCGACGTGCTGTGGGTCAACCCAGGGGAGGCATGTGGCTACCTCTACGGCCGCCCAACGGTCGCGTTGCTGGATACGGCTGATCGCAAAGCGAAGATTTGCGACCTGCAATGAGGCTCCGGTCTGTTCGTGGCGGGGCACCATGGAGAAAAAGGAGATAGTGAACAAGTTCCTGGATAAGGGGATACTCCTCCAGCCAGAGGCCCTTGAGAAGGCCTTGAGGCTGCCGCCCGAAGTATTGGACGGCGTAATCTCGGATCTCGTAGCACGCGGGATCGAGGTTGCGCGGGAGGCGGACTTGGAGCCAACCATGCTGCCCAGGCCCGAAGCCTCGGCGGCCGAGATCGAGATCCTCCAGGAGGTCAGTGGAACCTACTCTGATTCACGGATAGACTACCTGAAGCACTTCCAGAATAGATTCGATCGACTGGCGTCCTTGGTGAGGAAAAGATCCGGCTTCGAGGCGAGCCGAAGCATCGCCGAGATCAGATCGGGCGGTCCCGGGAGCGTGACCACCGTAGGGATGATATGCGACCGAGCTTTCACGTCGGCTGGACACATGGCCCTCATGGTGGAGGACGGCACGGGCCGCATGAGGGTGCTTGTACCGAGTAACCAGCCTGCGATGCAGACGGCCAGGACCCTGGTGCTGGATGAGGTGATCGGGATCAAGGGAAGCTATGAGCCGGGAAAGAAGATCCTTGTTGCGAGGGAGATAACATCGCCAGATATCGAAGAACAGAACGGGCCCCTAGCCGCGCAAAGGGTCTACGCCGTCTTCTTGTCCGACATCCACTTTGGCAGCGAGGACTTCATGTCCGAGGCATTTTCCGCATTCGTGAACTGGCTGGCCGGGGGCTCCGCCGACGCCGATCTCAGGCAGATTGCCGCGTTGACCCGCTACGTGGTCATCTGCGGCGACCTCATCCAAGGGGGTTCGGATATTCTGGACAAGTACGCGCGTTTGGCCTCCGTCCTCCGTGCAATACCGCAAAACGTCCTGATACTGGCAATACCCGGGGAGCAGGATGCCGCGGGCATGCTCGAGCCGCAACAAGGATTCCTCGAGGAAGCACTGAAGGCCTTCTCGGGGCTCAAGAACTTCCGCCACGCGAGCAACCCGTGTATGGCCCGTCTTGCCGGGGTGCCGGTGTTGCTCTACCACGGAAGATCGCTGGAGGACTGGGCATCGGCCCTGGGGATCCACCAGCCGTGTGAGCTGCTGAGGCAGATGATGGTGAAGAGGCACATGGCCCCGATTTATGGATCAGCGGTGCCGCTGGCACCCGTGGGTAGGGATCCCTTCCTGATCGGGGAGGTCCCCCGCATCTTTCAGGCGGGCCACACACATAGGAAATGCTCATCGAGTTACAAGGGAGTTCTGCTCCTCAGCTCTCCTTCCTGGAAGGCGTCCGACAGGGAGGCGGGAGCCGGCACGGTGTACCTGGTGGATCTCTCCAACCTGGAAAGCAGGGAGATCAGTTTCGTCGGAGAACGGCGCTCGTGATTTCCTCTACCTTCGCTCTCTCTTCTCTTCCGGTCGTCATGTCTCGAAGCGTTACCAGCCCTTCCTTGAGGTCCTGTCTGCCGACGATTATGGCGTACTTGTGGCCGGCCCTGTTTGCTGACTCTAGGCTTTTCCCAAGCTTCCTTCCCGTGACGTCCACCACAGCGGCCACCCCGGATCGTCTCAGGCGCGAAGCGATGGCCATCGCGTCGGGCATCTCTTCCTCCGATACCGGGCAGACACATGCAGTCGGAACGAATGCCAAATCCTTAGGAAGAAGGCCCTTGGATTCGAGGGAGATTATAAGCCGCGCGGTGCCTCCGGCGCAACCGACCGCTGGGCAATCGCGGCCGTATATTCCGACGAGTCCATCGAACCTCCCGCCGCCGAAAACCGCTCCCAGATCCCTGTCCCCTGTGTCGAAGCACTCGAAGACGAAGCCGGTGTAGTAGTCGAGCCCCCTGACCAAGCTCAGATCGAAGACGATCCTGTCCAATCCCATCGATCTTTCAAGGATCCTGCCTATCCGCTCCATCCTATCGATGGCCGGACAGTTCTTGATCTTTGGGTGGCTCCTCAGGAGCTCGCAGACCTGGAATAACCCTCCCCTCACCGAACAGAACTCAAAGACCTCGTCAACCGCGGAAGTGCTCAGGCCCAGCTCCTTCAGCTGCCTGCGCATCTCATCCTGGGAGATCTTACCCTTCTTGTCCATAATCCTCAAGACCTCGGCTCTATCTATCCCTTGGTCCAATGTGCGCAGGAAAGCATCAAGGATCTGCCTGTCGTTGACCAAGATCTCGTAGCTCGACAACCCCAACGACTCCATGAGTCGACAGCCCAGCTCCACGACTTCCGCGTCAGCCGCAGGGTTCTGCGTCCCAAAAATCTCCACGTCCCACTGCTCCACGGATCGATATCGGCCATACTGCGGTTCATCGTAGCGCCATACGTTGGAGATCGCCGCAAGCCGGATCGGCTTGGGCCAGTCCGGGTTGCTCGCAACCATCCTTGCCATGCCCACTGTTAGATCGAAGCGCAGCGCGAGGCGTCGCCCACCCTTGTCCTCGAAGGCGTATATCTCCTTCTCTATCGCCGGACCTGCCTTCGCGAATATCGTCTCTATCTTCTCTATGTGCGTGGGCTCGACGAGGCTGTAGCCGAAGAGCCTCAGCATGCGCCTCAGCCTGTCGTACACGTAGTCCCTCTTTGCCATTGCCTCGGGAGTGATATCCCTCATTCCCCTTGGCGGTGTGAACTTGGCTTTTCTGTCCTTCTTCGTCGGCACGCCCAGTCAACTCCAGGCAGAGGGCACGCAGCGATTAGGGAAGAGTCAACCGGCCCGTTTGATATCTGTTTCTCGCAACGGCCACGATCGGGGGTGACCGACGGCCGGGTTCATCAGGGTCTGAACCACGAGATCTCGTAATAATCGTTCTCTCTTCCTTCGAGCTTTATCTTTCTCGTCAGATAGTAGCTTATGTCGGTCTCCCTGTCGACCACGGCGATGAGGAGCCGCAAACCCTTCCTCTCGGCCTCCCTGAGCGCGCTGCCGAACTCTAGCCCGCTCATGCGGAGGGTCTCGGGAATCGTGATGCACAAGAATGTGGGCTGGTTCTTGCCAGGCTCCTCAACCCCGTCTTTCGTTCTGTGGTAGAGGAGGAGATCGGCCCTCTCCGTCTCATCGTAGTCGTCCTTCGACATCCCGGGGACGCCGAGTATGAAGGTCTTCCGCACGCTCTGGGAGAGCCGAATGATCCTGCCCCACTCGCTCATGAGCATGCTGTAGGATTTGGGGAAGACGTGCAGGATGTGCTTGGAATGCACCCACTTATCTTTTCCAGTGCCGGCCCCCGGGAAGTAGATCCTGAAATGCGCGCCGAACTTGAAGCCGGTCTTCACGATGTAACCTGACATCCTCCAGTCCTCGTAGACCTCCAAGAGATCCGCCATCCCCGGATGCCTGATCAAGGCGAATTCCAGCAAGGCCTGGCAGGATATCTGTTCGCCGCTTGAAGCATCCACGACCTTGACGGAGTTGGGGTACTGCCTTGCGAGGTGAAGGGTCTCGATGAGGTCAAGCGAGAGGTTCTTCCCCGCCTTTTCCTGCTTGTACTTGCCGAGCTGTCCGATCCAGCTCTCATAGTACAGCTTCTCCGCTGCGTCCTGATCGAAGATCATCGACATTTCGGCCTCGCGAAAGAAGTAGCAGGTGACTTGGGGGATTTCCGGCAGCCTAACTCTCTCGGTCGGGTATGAGATCGATTCGGACTTTCGGCAGCTGAGCTTCTTGGGGGCCCTATCCATCTCGACCGGGTAGACCCCCCTGTCCCTCCAATCACGGTAGACGATATACTTCGGCAGAATCTCCGGATCACGCCGTACCTCTTCGAGCAGGAGTTCGCCGAACGAGATCTCCCTTCCTGCCTCGATCAGCCTGAAGTTCCTGCGCTCAATGAGGTACAGCACCTCTATGGGGGAGAGGCGACCCTTCTCGTCGCCGAAGTGCTTCTCCCTGAGCAGCGTGGCGCCCTCGCCGGGCTGAGGAACCGTCACCCCCTTTGACCTGATGAGGATCGCTTCCGGCTCGCTCGCCTCGCACTCACCGCTCATAGTTCAGGCAAAAAATTTATGTTGCGCTTTAAAGATATCCCTTCGGGCTAAGCGTTGGTTCCCAAGAAACGTGACGGCAGCGCCACCGCGCAAACCCTCGTGGCGAAGCGAACCCTCGATCCGATGGATGCGCTGACTGAGGAGAACCGCATGGTTCTAACCTTCTTTGCCTCGGAGATCGCGAGGTTCCTCGAGGCGGGAATCAACAGGCGGTTGGAAGATATCGAGTACCGGATCCGAGAGATGCCGCTGAGGAACGTGGCAAGCGAGGACGCGAAGGTCGTCAGGGAGATACTCCGGCTC
Source organism: uncultured Thermococci archaeon (assembly GCA_964549615.1). Lineage (GTDB taxonomy): Archaea > CAYQAE01 > CAYQAE01 > CAYVLA01 > CAYVLA01 > CAYVLA01. The sequence goes on from CAZJVP010000090.1 coordinate 42,978, forward strand.
TTCTCCAGATACAAGCTGTTCAGGATCCTGCGGGCCCTCGCCGCGTTCGCATCGGAGGACCGCGAGTTCACGAAGAACAGCCTGATACGTGTCGCCGGCGTGGGTCAAGGATTCCGCCGGGATGGGCTGGACAGGCTCATCGACGTCCTATGTTCCAGGGGGCTTCTTCTCGAAGTTGGAAAACGGGGAAGGGGCATCGTGTTCTGCGCAACCGGCATCGGAAAGGAATTCCTGCGCCTCTACGTTCCGAAGACCACCCCTCAATCGAGTCCTTTGCCCGACGACGGGGGACGGGGATAATGAGGATAGCTTTGGTGGGAGGCACGGGGGCCCTCGGCACGGGACTCGCCGCAAGATGGGGCGAGAAACACGATGTTCTGCTGGGTTCCAGGAGCTACGACCGAGCAAAGATGGCAAGCGACAAGGTGAGATCGATGATGGCCGATCAGAATATCAAGGTCAATGTGGAACCGCAAGAGAACTACCACGCACTCGTCAAGTCCGAGGTCGTCGTCCTATGCATCGCATACGAGCAGGCCTTGGCCACGGTCAGGCAGTTGATGGCCGGGTTCAAGGACCAGGTGGTCATATCTCCGCTGAGCCCCATGATGCCGACCAACGATGCTTTTCAGTACGTCAGGCCCGTGGAGGGGTCGGCCGCGATGCAGCTACGCCGGCTTCTTCCGCGGGATGTCGAGCTTGTCTCAGCCTTCCAAGGACTTCCGGCATCCAAACTGCTCGACGTGCGGAGGACCATCAATTTCGACGTCCCCGTGTTCACGGACTCCGGGGCAGCGCGCAAGAAGGCCTTCGACCTTATCAGGGACATCAAGTATCTCAGGCCGTTGAACGGAGGGCCGCTGGAGTTGGCCCACCTGGGGGAGATGATGGGCCCGCTTTGGAGAAGCATAGGTTCCCTCAACAAGATGAAGGACCCGTCGTTTAAGTTCCTGGAGTAAGGAGAGTCTCCAGAATACATTTAACGCAACCGCCAACCGACGCACTTCGAAGGGACCAAGTTGATCAAGGTCGCCAAGTTCGGCGGCACGAGCATAGGGACGCCCGCCAGGCTTCGCCGCGCGGCAAGATCGATCCAGAAGCAGGTGGCAAGGGGCGACCAACTCGTTGTGGTTGTCTCGGCAATGGGACAAACGACAGACCAGCTCCTACGCCTGGTCGGGGATCTGAAGGTCAACCTTCCCGACATGGCCATCGACGAGATCCTGTCGATGGGGGAGAGGCTGAGCGCGAGGCTGCTCTGGGCCCTGCTGGACGCGGCCGGCGTGAATTCGGTTTTCCTCGATCCCTCCATGCCGGAATGGCCAATAGTCACCGACAGCAACTTCCGCAAGGCAAAGGTCGATCTCAAACGCACCCTGCAGAGGTGCAAACGCTACCTTCTTCCCCTCGTCAGGAGCGGGTGCGTTCCGGTCATCTGCGGGTTTCTCGGCAGGGATCGGGAGGGCAGGACCACGACGCTGGGTAGGGGCGCGAGCGATCGCACGGCATTCCTGCTGGGGTACTGTCTGAATGCTGACGAGGTCATCATCGTCACCGACGTGGACGGCGTCATGTCGGCCGATCCGAGGATCGTAAGGGATGCAAGGTTGATCAGGTCAATCAAGTTCGAAGAACTCTGGAACCTGAGCGTGGGGGGCGCGCAGGTCCTGGAGTGGGGTGCCCTCAGCTTCAAACTGCCCAATCAGAGGGCAAAGATCATACACTACAGAAGAGGCGATCTGGATTCAGGAGGAACTGAGATATTGGGTTCGCCAAGTTCGGATCTGCGCGTGTCGCTCCACGACCGCCCCGTGACCTCGGTCACGGTCGTCGGCGAGCGCATGAGCCAAGTACCCGGCCTGCTTGCCCGCTTCTCCGAGGCACTGGCCACCGCCGATATCAACGTCGTCGGCGTGAGCACCGGCAGTTGGTCGATCAGCTTCTTCGTCGAAAGCGATCGGAGCGAGTCAGCGGTGAAAGCGCTGCACAGCGTGATCTCGGGCCCTGCAAAGGCGGTGACGAGCGGCGAGCGGTGCGCCATGATAACCATCGCGGGCGGCAAGCTCATCTATACGCCGGGGATCATCGCGAGGGCACTTCTCCCGCTCGCGCAGAGCAACGTGAACGTCGTTGAGGTTTCGACGAGCAAGGCGGAGATCACCGTTTTCGTGAAATGGGCTGACCGGAATACAGCCCTTCGGCTCGTCGAAGATTCCTGTTCCAAGGTCGATCTTTCCTAGGAAGTCGGCGCCCGCCGGACTTCACAGGCGCCTCGTCTGGATCGAGTCCTCACGAAAGCTGGTTCTACCCACGTCCCTATACAGGGCACGTTGAAACATGAGAGTCCAGACCGCCACGCCCACGACAAGCGAGACCCCCGTCACAGCCAGCCATTCGGAGACGTACACCCAAAGAAGCGCGTCCCTCTTAACCTGCTCGGCCACCGCCTCAGCCTCGGCCATCAGGTCGAGCGCTGACTTCGCCTCTCCCAAGGCCTGGGCGAACTCCTGCTGAAGATACAGGTCGGCGGCCTTCCTCTGCGCCTCCTCGCATTGCCGCAGGACGACGAGAACCCTTCTCGGGTTCGCGCCGAAGCCCTCAACGAAGTCCAAGAGACCGGCGACCAGCATCCTTCGAAACCCCAAGCTTGCAAAGGCCGCCCTGACATCGTGAACCATCCTATAGTCCTGCGGCACGGCCCTCTTCGAGCAGTACAGCATTAGGTTGGTGACGAAGTCAGGGAGGAACTCCCACTGCAGGAAGAGAACGCCTCCTCCCGGCGTCCAGTCGCCGGTCATGGCGAAGACCCGGCCATTCCCATCGTAGTCCCACACGGAGAAGAAGGGATTCTGCCAGCCGACGTAGCGACCCCGGTCGATCGTGCTGATGGCTAGGACATCGCTTCCATCTTTCGGCATGACGACGTTGCAGGCATAGTTCTGCAGGAACGGAAGATCCGGGCGCCACGGCAGGCTCCCGATGAACTCGTTCCCCATGTCAACGATCCTTGTAGGACCACCCTCGTAGACCCCCCTGATGGTTGCCACGGGCAGCACATCCCCCACGGGGGTTGGCCCCCACTCCGGGTGCTGTCCGTTTGTGCCGTAGGTCTCGTGCCCCCCGACCATGACAAGGCCCATGCCGGACTCGGACACCGCCCTCTTGAACCAGACCAGTTGGTCCCCAGAGAAGCTGGCAACATTGGAATCGCTTATGATCAGCACGTCGTACGTCCCTACGAGTTCCTCGTAGGAACGGGGCATGTAGACCCGAATGGCTCGCAGGATGTCCTTCTGCGAAATGCCGGCATAGTGGTCACGGGAGGCTTGGACGGGCGTGACGGCCAGAAACGGTTCAACCCTCATGTGGATGTACGGAGTTTGCCCAGGGTACGGGTCTCCCGTATAGAGAACTCTGACCTTGGACGGATCTTGAGCGGCTGCTACGCCCCAGGTCAAGGCGCAGACGGCGATGAGGCCGTTCAGAAGCGCGAAGCGACCCATTAGGACCCCTAGCCAAGCAAGAAGTGCTCGCCGCCACGGGCTTAAATGTGGCCCACCGGCGCTCCCGGCCGGTGGGCTTGAGAACCTACAGGTAGGAACCGGGCTCCTCCCTCGTCGGCTTCTCCTTCTTCGCGATCTCCATCGCCGACCGCCTGAACCTCTTCGAGAGGGCCATATAGCTCTCGAGCTCCTCCGGCGACATGGGCTGAATCTTGGACATCGCCTTCTCGAAGTGCTCCGCCGTCACCACCGCCTTGGACAGCCCATCCTTGTCCATCTTGCCCCCGGAGGAAACGTACTGCCTGATCGCCAGCATCACGGCTTCGTTGCAGATGGCCGCGATGTCCGCGCCGGTGTAGTTCTCGGTCTTCCTAGCCAGCTGCTTGAGGTCGACATCCGGCGCGAGCGGTTTGCCCCTCGTGTGGATCTTGAATATCTCCAGCCTCGCTTCCTCGTCCGGCGGCGGAATGTAGATTGCCCGGTCGAACCTGCCCGGCCTGAGCAGGGCTGGATCGATTATGTCAGGACGGTTGCTGGCCGCAATCACGGTGACGTCGTTCAGGTCCTCCAATCCGTCTATCTCGGTCAGGAACTGGCTTATCACCCGCTCCGTCACGTTGGAGTCACCGAACATGCGCCCGCGCACGGGCACGATCGAGTCTATCTCGTCGAAGAATATGATGCACGGAGCTGCCATCTTTGCTTTCCTGAACGTCTCCCTCACCGCCTTCTCGCTTTCGCCCACCCACTTGGACAGGAACTCCGGCCCCTTCACGCTTATGAAGTTGGCCTCGCTTTCCGTCGCCACCGCCTTGGCCAACAGGGTCTTACCCGTCCCGGGCGGGCCGTAGAGCAGGATCCCCTTGGGCGGCCTTGCATTCATGTGCGAGAACAAGTCGCGGTACTTGAGCGGCCACTCCACCGATTCCCTCAACTCCTGCTTCGCCTCCGCGAGGCCGCCGATGTCCGACCAGTGGACGTTGGGGCTCTCCACCAGGACTTCCCTCAGAGCCGACGGCTCCATCTCCCTGAGGGCACAGAAGAAGTCCTCCTTGGTCACCCTCAGGCTGTCAAGGACCTCGGCCGGGATGCTCTCGGCCTCTAGGTCGATCTTCGGCAGTGCCCTCCGGATCGCCCTCATCGCGGCCTCCTTGGCGAGCGCCGCCAGGTCGGCACCAGTGAAGCCGTGGGTGACGTCAGCCAGCGCCTGAAGGTCGACCCCGTCCAGCGGCATCCCCCTGGTGTGTATCATGAGTATCTCGTGCCTGCCGCTTCTATCGGGTATCCCTATCTCTATCTCCCTGTCAAACCTCCCGGGCCTTCTCAGTGCGGGGTCTAGGGCATTCGGCCTGTTGGTAGCACCTATGACGACCACTTTGCCCCGCGCCTCAAGGCCGTCCATGAGGGCCAAAAGCTGGGCCACGACCCGCCTCTCGACCTCCCCCGTCACCTCCTCTCGCTTGGGCGCGATGGAGTCTATCTCGTCGATGAAAACGATGCTGGGGGCGTTCTCTTGGGCCTGTTTGAAGATCTCCCTCAGGTTCTCCTCGCTTTGGCCGTAGTATTTGCTCATTATCTCCGGTCCGCTCAGGCTGTAGAAGTTAGAGCTCGTTTCCCCCGCGACGGCCTTGGCCAGGAGGGTCTTCCCGGTGCCGGGCGGTCCGTGAAGGAGCACTCCCTTGGGCGCCTCGACCCCGAGCTTTTCGAAGAGCTCCGGATGCCGCAGGGGTAGCTCTATCATTTCCCTCACCTTCTGGATCTCGTCGCCGAGCCCCCCGATGTCCTCGTAGGTCACCCTAGGCACTCCGGCGAGGACCTGCGGAGCCGGCTTCTCGCTTATCGTGACCGTGGTGTTATCCGTGATCATCACGGCCGGTCCCGCAGGCTTGGTCGATACGACGGCTAGGTTGATCTTGTTGCCCATTATTGCAAGCTCTATGATATCCCCCTTGGTCACGACCCTCCCTTCCAAGAGCCTCGCAATGTAGGGCTCTGCATTGCGAATGCGAAGAGGCTCGGTCGGGGCAAACCCGATGGACTCGGCCTCATGTGCCTCCGCAAGCTTGACAGTGACCTTCTCGTCTATGGACACCCCGGCATTTCGACGCGTAACCGCATCGATCCTAACCGTGCCCGTGCTGACATCCTCCAGATAGCCGGGCCAGGATATTGCATAGGTCGTCCTCTTCCCCTGGATGGACACCACGTCCCCCGACGTGAGTTTGAGTCTCTCCGCGATCTGCGGGTCGATCCTCGCTATACCCTTGCCGACGTCTCTCTGTCGAGCATCGGCAACCCTAAGAACTGCCGAATTCTGCGGCTGCGCCATTTCACAATTCCTCCTCCGAAATCACGTTCATTTCCCGGAGCCTCGTTAGCACGTTCCTGACCATCTCCTCTCTCAGACCGAGACTCCTCGAGACATCTGAAAGCGTGAAGTGCTCATGAGCCAGGATGTAGTGTAGCACCTCTCTCTCCTCGTAGTCGCTGAACAGATTCTGCACGATCTGTCTCGCCCTCCACAAGTGCTCTTCCTTGTCCCGTATGAGGTCCAGCATCTGCTTGTCCACCATCGAGATCTGCCGGTTTATCTCGGTCAGGCTCTCCCGAAGCTTCATGAGGTCCTGCGGATTTGCGTTCTGAGCAGGCCGGGCTTCGTTATCCTTGTGCTCGTCTGAAAGCTCTCCGATCCTTGCCTCGAAAAGGCTGGGCGTCATGTCCAACCGCAAAGATATTCGCTTGGCCGCCACGTAGCACTTGCGGGCCGGGCCCATCTTGCTCTCCGTTCTCGTACAGCGGACGATCCCGTGCTTCTCGAGGAGGTCGAGGTGCTTCATCACGGCCTGCACGCTGAGCCTGAGCTCTTTGGCGAGTTGGAGTGGATAGTGCGGCTCTACAGCGAGCCTCCAGAGTATCCTCCTCCGCGTCGGGTTCTCCAACAACATCAAAAGGTCGTCAAGCTCGGGCAGAAGAGATACCTCCTCGAGAAAAAGGAGAGGCCCCTTCGCGTGAAGGGGCGAATCGAGACTACTCGATCTCGATCTTCTTGCCCTTCCTGGCGGGGCCGGACTTCTCTAGGACCACCTCAAGAACTCCGTTGTTGTACTTGGCCTTCGCGGATTCCGGCTTCACTGTAACCGGGAGGTCTATGTCCTTGTAGTACTTCCTCTTCTCTGTGTCAACCCTGATGCCCAGGCTGTTCTCGGTGGTTTCCAGATTGATGTCGCTCTTATCGACCCCGGGCAGCTCTGCCGTCACTATGACTTGCTTATCGGTCTCTTGCACGTCAACCAACGGCTCCCTCCCGCCTGGCAGGCCCTCTCTCATCCCAGATGCGATCCCCCTTATGTTGCCGAATTCCTCGATGTGGGGAATCCCATCCGGGCCCATACGCATCGACCATCCATAGACGTAGGGCCCGCCCTCCTCGGGCGACTTCAACTCGCCCCTTCGAGCCTTCTCGAAGAGACGGTTCATCTCCTCCCTCATCTGCCTCATGCTCTCGTCGAACTCTCTGAAGAAATCGCTCCTGTCAAAGAAGCTCCTGCCAAAGAACTCATCCTCTATCCAATCAAACGGGTCCCGCCTTCGGGGCCTTCTTGTCCACCAAGACATCCCCATCACCTCTCCTTCTTTTTTTGAGGTCGTGCTTGACGGTTGGCCCAAGCGGCCGCAGGCAATGCAGCCCCCTGGTTATCAACCTGAAGTTAATAACTGCCGAGGTAATATAAAAACTTAACGCTTCAGCGCCTTCGGAGCCAATCTGCTGCAAATACCGGCATAGCAACCGCTTTATCCGGGCCGTCCAACGCCCGGGCGTGGGTTTCCCACGCGAGCGCCCGGCCATCAAGCCATCCGTGGCCCTGTCCATCAGCGTCGCCTCGGCATCGACGGCCGCAATACTCATCCGTCTTACGTCCGCACGCCCGCTCGCGATCGCGGCCCTCAGGATGAGCTTCGCAGCGCTGTTGTTGCTTCCCTTCCTTGGAGTCGAAGGTGTTCGCCGGTTGACCATGCTCGATCGGAGGGACGCGAGAGCACTTCTGGCCATAGGGTTCTGCCTGGCCATGCACTTTGCTCTCTGGGTCACCTCGTTGCGATACACGTCGGTTGCGGCATCTGTTCTCATGGTTTCGACGTCGCCCATCTTCGTCGCGCTCTTTGGTAGAATGCTTCTGCGCGAGAGAATTGCCTCGATGGCGGCAGTGGGAATAGCGCTGGCGATCGCGGGAATGGCGTCGATCGTCCTATCCCGCGGCGCGCTGCCGGGAGATCTTCGGGGCACAACGATGTCCATCCTCGCGGCAGTAGCGGTGTCCGGGTACCTCATCGGGGGAAGGAGGCTTCGGCAGAGGGTCGCACTGGTCACCTACGCCTTCTGCGTCTACGCCGCGGCCGCCATGGTCCTCCTCATCATGGCCGCCTTCACCGGGGCAAAGCTCGTTGGCCTGCGGCCCAGGGATTATGCAATGCTCATCCTGCTGGGCATCGTCCCAAGCCATCTCGGCCACACGCTCTACAACTACCTGCTGAGGTATCTCGACGCAAAGGTAATCGCCGTGTCGACTCTGGGGGAGCCGCTTCTCTCCTCGCTGCTCGCCTACGCGATCTTGGGCGAGTCGCCGGGGGCCGCGATGTTCCTCGGGGCACCGTTGGTTCTTCTTGGCATCTACCTCACGGCAAAGGCAAGCTAGGGGCGTCGAGCTGCCCTTTGCTTTCACGCATCTTTCCCAACCTCGGCAAGGATCGGGTCAAGCGGACGAAGGATGAGCTCCCCATCGCTTGCCTGTTCGGACAGGAGATCGTGGATCGTGACGGCAGGGCCCTCGGGAAGCGTCCACCTGACCGTCAGATCGCGCCGAAGCAGGTTGACTGCGTTAAGCAGCCATCGGTCGCCCAGACGGACGTCGAGCCACTCGACGCCCCATGCGATCTCACCGGATGAATCTGCGGGGAAGATCGCAGGCCGCCCCAAATGTCTAAGCAGAAACGAGCGCAGCTTCCGAGGATCCAGCCCGGCCTTAATCGTCGGAGCCCTGGCGAGGGCTGAGGCAACGCTTGCTGGAAGCGGCCTGTCATGCTCGTCGAACTCTGGGGCGTCACCTACGACGATCAGCTTGCCTCCCCTCCTGGTGAACTCGGCAAGCGTCTTGCCGACCTCGCCCTCGACGTGATGCGCGTTCGTCACGATCAGAACCGGAAGCATCCCCGGTCCCGGAACCGCCCCGGCTGCGACGAAGCCTATCCTTCTTCCGGTGAAGTTGAGTGCCTCGTAGACCTTCTTCAGCTCGGTGAGATGGGCATCGTCGTAAACGATCGACGCGATCGAGTACACGAGTCCGACGGCCGGCCGCACCCCTTGAAGGGCGGTTACCTCTTCCGAGAACCGCATGAGGTCCAGAGAAGTCTCGCCAACCGCCCGAACGCATAGGGGCCGGTGCATTATGCTCCCGGCAAAATCGCTTGCCTCATCGTAGGTCCTCTCCCAGACCCATATGGTCGTCGCGCACTGCCCGTGGATGGCGCCCTGCCAGAGGGCGGTCCTGACGTGCTTCCAAGGGATCCTTTCCCGTTCCCTATCCTTGATGATGTGGTTCTCGCTGTTGAATACGGGCCTGTTGGCAAAGGAGCGAAGAAGGTCGTAGAACATGTTCTGCGTGAGCCATTCCTGGGCATACTCATCCCCTTCATGTCTGTACATGCACCAGCAGTCGTTGCCATTGACCTGTAAGAGTTGGCAGAACAGCCGAGGGTCAACGCCGTTAGCGATCGCCCGACGGTCGAAGATGGTGGGCATGATCTTGGCGTGGACGGCTATCTCGGGCGCAATACCATGCACGATCTGGGCCATCCAACGATGCCAGTCTGCGAACCGTTCCTGGTTGAACACACACCACTCATAGTACAGCGGGGTTGGCTGGACGCAACGCCAGTCCGGGATCGGGAACGCTTCGAAGCTTGGGGCGTCCGTGCGAAGCTTCTCCCTTGCCTCCTTTAGGTTTCCTCCGAAGGCTTTCTGCAGGTGCGCGGCCCAAAGGGATCTTGTGTACCGATCTTCCGCGCATGTTCGGTAGATGGGCTCGTTCGTAAGGCAGATGCTGTGAAGGGCCGGCTTGTCCTTCACCCTCGAAATGACCAACCTGATGTGCCGAGCAATCACGTCGCGGGCCTCGGGCGCATCTATGCAGAACTTGATGAATCCCCCTTCGCACCTTGACAGATGTGGGTATTGCCTGAACGCCCATTCCGGGAAGTAGTGAGGAGACAAGAGGAGGCATATCGAGACGTTGTGCTCGGCCGCGCGGTCAAAAGTCTCAAGGACCCCCTCAAGCCTTCGGGTCTCCATTTCCTTCGGCCCGACGACGGTCGAGCTGGGGCCGATCTCGATCTGGATGACGTTGACCCCGTACTCATCGAACTTGGGAAGATCCCTCCTCACCTGATCGAAATGTCCGTATCCCGTGAATATGATCGGGGAGATCTCGTTGCTGCCGTCCGGCCACCTACGCATAGCCTGGAAATGCCCGTCCCGAACCGCGATCTTGGAGGTCCGGAACTTGGGAACCGTTGGAGGAGTTGAGCGCCCGTCAAGAAAGGCGCGGATCTGGGACCTTGCATCGGCCAAGATCCAAAAGAGCTCTTCGGCTGTTGTCTGGGCCCTAGAGAACTCGCCGTGAGAGAGGTCCTGAAGCCCGTATGGGATGAAGTCCTTCAGGACCCTCAGAGCTAGCTTCTGGTAGGCAAGGTTGAGGCCATTTTGCTCAAGGTGGGCGAGCTCGCGCTCCAGATCGTTTGTCTCCCTTTGCAGGCGGGCGAACTGTTCGGGTAGATCTCCTGTCGCCATGGTTTTCGGGTCAACCCTTAGGGCCTGTTATATTGATTTGGCAAACCGGTAGGGGGATCGCAGTTCTGGGCCCCTTCCTTGTCGCAGAGACCTCTCGCATATATGCGAACATCCCTCAGAGATCCCTTGAAGTAGTCGTGCTCCCCGAATCCTATCATCAAGGGTCTAGAGTTGGTTACGTTCACCCTCCGGCTCCCGAGCTTCTCACGGGCGACGGTCCTTCCGTTCACCAGCAGGCAGAGCTCCCGCGACCGTCTTACGGCAACGATGTGCTGCCAACCGGCCTTAAGCTCCCAGTCGTGCGTCACGCAGCACCCGGCAGTCAGGGAGTGAACATGGCCGGAGGGGAGGGTCCCGCAGAACAATTTCCCTCTGAACACCGCCATCGACCATGCCCTCCTGTATTTGACGCCCGGCGTGGCATCCAGCTGGCCCACGTCCACCCAATCGCGCCCGCCGTCGTACCTGTAGACGCGGGCCGAGGGCAGGGTCCCTGCGTATAGCTTCCCGTTGAAAACAGCCATCCCCATGACCTCCATTTCCTCGCCCAGCCTGCCGCAGTCCTGCCATCCATCCCCGGACATTCTGAACACCCTCCCGGAGGGCCAGGTGCCCACGCAAAGGCTTCCGCGGTGTATGGCAAACGAATAGGTCTGAGTGTTCCCAGGAGGAGTCCCGCAATCGGACCAAGAGGAGCCACCCTCGTAGCGGTAGACGCCGCCTCGCTCGGCGTCCCAACCTGACCCGTATAGGTGTCCGCGGTACACGGTGAGCGCTTCGACCCGACCGCCGGGGTTCCCGCAGTCCGTCCACTCCCTTGCTGCCTCATACCTGAACAGGCCGGCAGGAGCGTACATGGACGAGGCGTAGAGCCTGCCGGAGAACACGGCGAGCCCACCGATCGCCTCGCCCCGGCCGACCTTGCCACAGTCGGTCCAACTCCTTCCGCCCTCGTAGCGAAAGACCCTTCCCCCGGGCGTCATATTCTCTGACTCAGGCAATGCCGACCCGGATGAGCGGTAGTGGGACGCAGCAGCATACAGCTTCCCATCGTACACGGCCAAAGATGTGATGGCGTTGCTCGGATGAGGGCTTCCGCAGTCGATCCAGGTCGTCCTGCCGGCGTAGCGATAGACGTGTCCGCGTTGCTCCTCACCGATCTCGAACGTGCCGGCGTACAGCCCGCCCCGGTACACGCACAGGGACCAGACTAGGACGGCTTGGCCTGGACGCCCGCAGTCAGCCCACTTCGGTGCTAGACCGGCATCGACTCCGAAGAAGAGGTTCCTGTAGTTTGGCTGGGACGAGACCACGCCATGGAGGTTCAGAATCGAAATGTTGAATCCCGTCCGCGACTCGGGGTCGTACTTGGTAAGGATGTCCCCCAACGCGTCATCCAGCTTGGCGTCGGTATGAACCCAAGCGGCGATGGAGAACTCGCCTTCACCCAGGTGCAGGAACGCGTCATCCGGAACCTCGACGTAGGAGTCGACGCCGGTGAACCTGGCGCCACTAGGAGCCAATTCGACCCCACGGCAAACCCCGTGGTTATCATTACCTGAGGAATCCTTGCAATCGCCCTGCAGCCTCCACCGGCCAACCATATCGTCTTCCAAGTCCATCGCAGCTCACCCGGTATTGCCCCCGGCTTCTTCCATCGAGGAACTCTGCGCGAACGATGAACACAGCCTTTCGGGATGGCCATGCCGACGCGGCCAACCCTGATCCCCACCTCGGACGAAACGCGGGATCATGCCTAGAACACTTGAACGTTGACCAAGGTCGGCAACTTGCGCTTGAGCCTCTGGACTTCATAACCATAAAGGTAGCTGCGCGGTTCTATCTCCAAGATGCCGAAGATGATCTTGGACTGCTTCCTTTCCATTTCGCCTCCCGCGTCCACCCCGATCAGTTGGTAGAAATCCGATCCTAGTTGCTGGGCTGGCGCTAGGTAGATGGGAAGCGAGAGGCCTTGAAGTTCATCCTTGCCCAGGAGTGCCACCACCTTGTCGAGATCCCTTCGATCGACCGCGAACTCGGTTCCGTCCCTGGATGTGAAATGAGGCTTTGGCTCGCCGAGGAGAACCAAGATCGGCTTGGCCAACGGCATCGAAAGCCTTGAGCGACGCCTCTCAAACTCGATGGCCTTCTGGAGCTTCTCGAATCCTTCGCCCACATCGATCGCTCGTCTCCGGCAAAGATAACTTTCGCTCAAGCGCGGCCAAGCTCGGCGACATCCATTCCGGCATCTGACCCGGCTTCCTTCCGCCTCATAACCAAGGTGGCGCAGTGACGGACGCGGCAAGGGCGGGCAGACATCGCAGGCCTTCCCAGGGACACGAGGCGCGAGGTCGATGGCGGCAGCGTGCCCGCCACGATGTGGCCGATTGGAGCACATTATTCTTTAACGCATCCGCTCTGCTGTAGCTGAGGCCAATGCGCGGAAGACTGAGACTTGGGGACTACCTCGCGCCTACAACGGTTGACTGGCCGGGAAAATGCGCGATGATAGTGTGGTTTGCCGGCTGCAACTTCAGGTGCCCCTACTGCCAGAATGCGAGCATCGTCCCCCCGGGGTCGGGTAGGGATTGTCCAATTGACGAGCTTAAGTCCGCGATAGACGAAAACGTGATCTGGATCGACGGCGTGGTCTTCTCAGGCGGCGAGCCTACGCTGCAGGAACGGGCCCTCATGGAGCTCTCAGCCCACGTGAAGGAGAAAAAAAGGGGCGTTTTGGTGGACACCAATGGGTCAAGGCCTACAGTGTTGGAGACGATGCTGAACGAGGGCTTGGTAGACCACGTGAGCCTGGATCTGAAGGCGTCCCCGGAGAGGTACCCGCAGGTGACGGGCGCAGTCGAGGGTGCGGCTGCGAGGGTCCTGGAATCGCTCGAGCTGTCGCTCGAATCGAAGGCCGTCACCGAGGTCCGGACGACGGTGGTTCCCGGGCTGGTGGGCGCGAAGGACATAGAGTCGATCGCAAAGCTGGCGAAGGAGTGCGACGTGTACTACCTCCAACAGTTCCGTCCCGAGGGCGACCTACTCGACAAGTCCCTCGTGTCGGTGAGACCTCCCACGCACAGGGAGCTGGTCCGGCTCGGAGCGATCGCCAAGAGGTACGTCGCCAAGGTGGGCGTCAAGACCAGGGAGTTCGGGGTGCAGTACATCTAGGCTTCCAAGGGCCACAGCAGGCCCATGCCAAACGCTTTTCTGTAACCAGCGATTTCCCTTACCCATGCCGAGGCTGAGAACAAATGAGGTCGTATTCCCGATCAGCGAGTCGAATCCCAGGAATGGGGAGGGGGACATCGCAGAGCTCAAGGACGGGCGGCTCCTCCTGGCGTACACGGAGTTCTACGGGGGCAGCGCGGACGGTTCGGCGGCAAGGATTTCGGGCAGGATCTCGGAGGACGGGGGATTCACCTGGGGCCCACCCTTCGTGCTTCAGCCCAACGTCGGAAGGCTGAACGTCATGTCCGTCAGCTTGGAGCGTCTGAGCTCGGGCGACCTCGGCTTCCTCTACCTTGTGAAAAATGGTCCTGACGACTGCAAGGCCTACCTCCGGAAGTCAAGCGACGACGGCGCCAACTGGTCCGAGCCCGTCTGTGCCACCCCTGAGAGGGGATACCACGTGGTGAACAACGACAGGCTGGTGGAGCTGTCGGGGGGCCGGCTCATCGTCCCGGCGTGCAGCTTCCCCGAGGGAATCCAAGTGTGGCGGAACTGGGCCACGGTTTTCTACTCGGACGATGGCGGCCACAGTTGGCAGAGATCGGTCTCGGAGCTGGCCGTTGAGGGATCCAAGTCGGGCATGCAGGAACCCGGGGTGGTCGAGCTGAAGGACGGGAGCCTGCTCATGTTCATGAGGTGCGACCTCGGGTACATCTACCAGTCCAGATCCTTCGACGGCGGGCTGACGTGGTCTGAGCCCCGTCCCACCCAACTCCGCGCGCCGGTCTCCCCGAGTACCCTGAAGAGGATTCCATCGACAGGCGACCTTCTAGTGATCTGGAACAACCGGGAGAACGCCCCAGAATCGGAGCCATTCTCCCGCAGGACGCCCTTGACCTCGGCCATCTCCCAGGACGAGGGCGCGAGCTGGGGTCATTTCCGGGATGTTGAATCGGACCGAACCAGAACCTACTGCTACACGAGCGTCACCTTCGTTGGTGAGAGGGCCCTCCTATCGTACTACATCTCTGAAAGGCTGCCGCAGGGCGAGAGGGTCCTAGCATCGCTCAAGGTGAAGATCTTGGATCAGAGCTGGTTTTACGGCAGCTGAGGCCATGCCCGCCTTGGCGCAGTTGGCACTGCATGATCGGACATGCACGGTCAGAGTAATCTCTCGTAGTCCCGGAGACGATGGAAGGTAATGTAGTTCGCATCGTGGAAGTTGTGCGCAACCTCGAAGGCTGTTCTGACGAGGATGAGGATGTCGCTTCCGTCGAAGACCCAGTCGGGGTACTGGAAGCCGATCTTGCACCCTTTGCCTACCCTCCTTTCGTCTTCCTGGACATACAGCAACACGGCTCGGCGTTTCCAAGAGACCAGATCCTGGGACGAGGAGAGAACAAGCACGTTGCGTTGCCACGGGTTCCGACGCACGAACACCTCGTTGGAGATCATCAGGTAACTACCGGTCGTCGCGTCAAACCTTATGACGAACTTTGACATACCTCCCGGAAGATCCACGAACCCCGTCCGCGGGCCGAAGCTGAGAGTCGCCCCGTCCTCGGAGACCTTGGTCACGGCCGCCTTGTTCGCGACGGGGACGGAGTTGACTCTCATCACGTTCCAGATCTGGTCATCGGGGGCCCGGACCACATTCCCCTCAAGCCACCCGGCCCTGCAGGGGCTAAACTCGGGAGGATCGCCGTCGCGGTCGTACGGAAGCTTGTTGGTCATCTTCCATGACGAAGCCCGGAGCAGGTCGGACTCGGCATCGGCCGAGATGACGGCGGCGTGGAAGCCGGGCCAACGGCCAAGCACGTTGTCCTCGAAGGCCCGCCAGATCCGTCCGCGATGCTCGAGCACGGGCACAGGAGCGCAGTGGTAGTTCGGCGCCTTCCGCCCCGGTCCGCCCCGGAACAGGAGACCCGAGCTTTCATCCACCGAGTCGGTCCAATTCCAACCCCCGTCCTTTGACCGGCGGATCACTATGTCGCCGTCATGGGCGGAACACCCCAAGAGGTAGTTGCAGCCCCGGTAGGTGAAGAGCGAGGACCAGAACGCTCTCCTTATCTCGACGACGGGATTCCATGTTAGTCCGCCGTCCTCCGAGCGGCAGATCCTCGAGACGAACTCCCTGCGGAACCGGTCCCTCGGGCTGCAAGGGCCGAAGAAGTCATGTGAGGCGATGATGTCGCCATCCTCTGCCAAGGCTAGGCTGGGGCTTCCGAGGTAGACCCGTGAATCGGCAGGGCTGTACGCGACGACGTGCTCCAGCGGGTTCTCAAACACGGGTTTGAACACTCACGGAACCTGCCCTGCATTCGGTCAACTTATCCTGAGAGGCGCGAGGGCGACTAGGGCGAATAAAGATTTGTTTCTTGCTCCGGGTCGGGTCCGCACGATACTAGGCAAGATATAGTTGGTCCTGCAGCCCTCAGAGAGTCCCCCTGTCCGAGCTTTGGAGAATAACCTCCTGGACGTCGCTTCCATCTTCATCCACCTGCTCCCTAAATGCGGGTTTCAGCTTATCCGGCTTATAGGCGGAGCTCTTACTGACAAGCGTTACCGGTCGGAGGTCGGAAGCGTCTCAGGCGCATGCCGGGACATCCGGGTGGAGCTGTTCGACAGCCGCCGGTTCGAGGGAAGATATGTAAGAGGTGCGCGAGGGGCTCATCAGAGGAAGCATGTTCACGGTCCAGAACGAATACCTCTCTTTGGCCTTCGACGAAGACGGCGGACTTCGCCGAATCACCAACCTCCTCATCCCGGACGAATGTCTGAAGGGAGGCTTGCCTGGGTCAATGCCCTTCCGCGTATACGCCGATCCGGTCAAGGAGTTCGAGATCTCGATGAACGACCGGTACCAACTTCTCTTCGAGGATCCATCCAAGACGAGCCGTGCGATCATCCAGCCGGGTAACTCCCGATTGGTGCACTGCCGCGGAAAACGCGGGCTGTCTCTGGAATACGAGTCGGAAGGGCTTCTCGCAACGTTGCAAGCGGTGCCCGGCAGAAACAGGCCGTCATGCGATCTTGGCCTCACGCTCGAGAATCGCGGCACGGAAACGAGGGAACTCATGGTGAGCTTTCCGTACCTTGACGGCGTGCGGCCCGGGCCCGATCCCCCAAGGAACCTCGCCACCGCAATGGATCAGGCCGGGGTCGTGGTGCCAGCATGGGCACGTCCTGGCGGCGTGTTGGGCGAGGGGAACCAGATGTCGATGCAGTGGCACACAATCTGGGATCCGCTGACTCGTAGCGCCTTAGGCATCATTATCATGGATCCGGACGTCCGCCCCAAGCGGCTCATCCTGAAGGAGCCCAGCATCGAGATCAACTACTTTCCCCCGTTTAGCCTCGGACCAGGGCAGTCGCTCAGCCTGCCGCGCGTCAGGATCTTGGCATACAAAGGTGACTGGCGTCGCGCGGCACGGGCCTATCGCCGGTGGTTTGGGCGGGCCTTCGCCTGCGCTGAACCGCCCACATGGTTCCGCCGCTCGGACGGCTGCACGGGAAGGCACTTCAAGAAAGGCGGCCCAGGCATCGAGCCGGACTACCCAGGACAGTTCGCACTCGAAAGCTTCCGGGAGCTACCGCTCGTGCACCTGAAGGTTCCGGTGGACATCACGGAGTATGCGTTCTTCAGCCGGGGTTCCATGCTACATGGCGTCCACACCGACGGCGACAACGTCGTGCGCGAGGACATGGGAGGAGCTCAAGCAATGCGGGAAGGCATTGCCGCCGTACACCGCCTCGGACTTCATGTCATGCTCTATGTCGAGGGCTACATCGTACATGGCGAGAGCGACCTCGCGAAGTCTGGCCGAGTCCAAAGATGGGCCGTTATGCACAGAGACGGGAGCATTGACGGGCCGTATACCAGGCAAGGGTTCCTTCACATGTGCCCCGGCTGCAACGAGTGGCAGGACCATCTTGCGCAAACGGTTTCGCGGTTGCTGCGGGAGACGGGTGCTGACGGCGTGCGCCTAGACTCGCTCGGGTTCTACTATCTGCCTTGCTACAATCCCGCACACTCACATGAGACGCCCTTCGGCTACAACGGGTGGATCAAGCAGCTTCTTGCCAAGGTGCGGAAGGCCGCGCTTGAGGTGAACCCGGATGCCCTTCTGACCACCGAGGGGCCGGCGGATTGGTACAGCCAGTGGTTCCACGGGGCCCTCACCGCAAGATGCCCCCGAGAGCTTCCCCTCATGAGGCTCGCCGCTGGGCCCTATCGTCCCTACGCTTACAGTGCCACGGGTGCCGTTTGGGGCTCGATATCCGGTTTCGCGGGTGGCGGTTGCAGCGGACCGGAACTCGCGCAGCTCGACGCCAACTGGCTCTGCGCCCGCTTCCCGGTGCACGAAGCCCTCGTGTGGGGCGATGTGTGCGATGATCCGATGACCTCGGATCCGCACGTGGTCGCAAGGCTGTTCAGAGGGAAAGGGTACTGGGCGCTCGTGGCGGTGCGGCCCGAGTGCAAAGACCCATTTCTGTGGCCTCCGGGCACGGGCCTTTCACGCGAACACCCTCGCTACACGATCACGATCACCGGCCTCACCACGGGGCCCGAGGACGCCGTGGTCTGCAACATAGAGACGCTCGAATGGTCCGCGGTGGACCTCGAAGCCCGAGACGGAGGCGTAACCCTGAGCTTGGACGCAAACTGGGCCTTGGACGCAAACTGGGCCTTGGTTATCCTGCGGGAGCGCGGAGGCCCCGGTGTCGCGGGGATGGGGGCCCTTCCAGCACTTCGTCCCAGTCAGTCTGCCGAGATCGAGGTCCTCGCGCTCGCCTCAGGAGCTAGACGGCAAACCTGCGGCCGGGTCTCGGTCACGGCCCCGGGGCTGGAGGTAAGGCCGGCCAGGACGACCATGCCGGGGCACGCGACGATAACCGTGCCTTCGAACGCCCCGCCCGGCAACTACGCCGTCATGCTGCGCGGGAAGGGGATTCTTGGCGCTAAGAGGTTTCTCGTGGTTCGGTGATCGAGGACAGTTCAAATCCAGCTCGACACATCTATAAGTCGAGGCTCTTGCCAACCTTCCCCTTGCCTTCGGATGACGATCTTGTCTCAGAACGTGAAACGAGACGTTCCTTCGTGCTCGGCGTCGTGAACGGTGCGCTGTTCAACCTCGGATCAACGTTCATCGAGCCCACCACCGTCCTAGCGCTCTTCATAGCCGCGGTCACTGGCTCAGATGCCTTCGTCGGTCTCATCGCGGCCGTCTCATCCCTGGGTGCATTGCTTCCGCAGATAATCATGGCAAGCAGGGCGGCAGGCGCGAGCAGGAAGATGACGTACTATCACCTCTCTTTCGCGATAAGGGCCTTTGCGTTGCTCGGCATGGTGCTCGCCGTCGGACTAGCAAGCGGGCTTGGAGTCTTGGTCGCAACGGTCGTCATACTGACTTTCGCGATCTACAGCCTCGGGGGAGGGTTGGCCTACATTCCGTTCATGGAGATCGTCGGCAACACCCTGCGGCCCAGCCAGCGGAGTAGTTTCTTTGCCTATAGGTCATTCTTCGGAGGGATACTGGCCATGGCGGGAGGATACGTGGTCAAGATGATACTCTCCTCCCCGGCAATTGCATTCCCCCAGAACTACCTGCTTCTCTTCACGGTCGGATCGATCTTTGCATTCGTCGCCATGCTTTCCTTCGCACTCGTTCATGAGCCCGTTGTTCTGCAGGCGTCCCGGCGCGTTCCGCTGAGGGAAACATTGAGGGGTGCGAGAGCGATCGTCATTGAGGACGGCGTGTACAGGAGGTATCTGGCGGTCAGGTGCGTGTTAACCATCGCCGGAATCTCCGGGCCCTTCTACGTCCTGCATGCCATCAGGGGACTCGGCCTCAACGAATCGACGGTGGGGGTCCTCATAATGTCGATGACCGCCGGGGGAGTGATTTCGAACCTTGCTTGGGGCAGAATAGGCGACACCAAGGGGACCAAAGTTGTGATGCTCGCGGGGGCCGTCCTGCTGGCCTCGGCCCCCCTCACCGCACTGCTGTCGCAATACCTGGGGGCAGCCGCTAGCTCCGTGATGACCTTCCTTCTCCTAGGACTCGCGAACGCAGGCATCTACATCGGCGTCACGAACTACCTCCTGGATCACTCCGATCCGGCCAGACGCCCCGTCTATATGGGTTTGACCCAGTTGGTCGTTGGGCTGTTCGGCGTGGCGCCATTGATCGGGGGTTTCGTATCGCAGGCAATGGGATATGAAGCCCTTTTCGCGGTCTCCATCGCCAGCGCCTTGACTGCAGCCCTGATGACGCTGTCTTTGCCCGAGCCGCGGAGGATCGCGGAGACCAGGTTCAGAACCCAGGTCAAGTACTTCTGACCGGACCGCGAGCTCCGGCTGCGTTCCGCAGCTACGGGATGGCCGGGGACAGGCAGTGCGGTCGTCTAGGAACACAGTTAAAAGGGGGCCCGCTCGGGGGCCTGCGTGCTTGGGTGCTTTTTTCCTAGGCACAAGATAGGAGAGTAAAAAATAATGAGTTCCGAAAGGAGACCCAGCTTCGACAGGGGCCCCAGAGAGATGCACAAGGCAACCTGTTCTGACTGTGGAAAGGAGTGCGAAGTTCCGTTCAAGCCGACGGAAGGTCGTCCCGTCTACTGCCAGGACTGCTACCAGAAGCGCAGGGGCCCGAGACGAAGGTACTAGGGATCTATAAAACACACTGGACACGGCGATCTCACCTTCCTGATCTTGCCTTAAGGTCCTGCAAGGAAAGCAGGTCCATGCGACAGCTCTGGCGCAACGTCAGGGATCAATGGTTCGCTGGGCTCTCGACTTCCGCTGGACGGAAAGCCGCAAGTCGCTTGCGGTAGGGACTCGCCGTAACTTTTTCTACCGTCACCATTAGACCTAGGACTAGGCTTTCGAGGACCGGCCGGTCCCGCCAAGCCAAACAGGACCTCGAACTGGCCAACTTTGACGATCTGGACGGCCGCAAGAGAAACGCAAGCGGTGCCAACTGCCAACCGGCCATAAACTTAAGAAAGTTGAGACCAACCGGGGCGCGGAGACTTGCTGTATGGTTTACTGCACTAAGTGCGGCGCGAAGAACGACGAGCGCGCCCAAGTTTGCGCGAGTTGCGGCCAGAGCCTTTACCCGGCTCGGGGGCGACCTGCTGCTAGGCACGACGAGGAGTGTTTCGGGCCACGGCGGGAGATGGAAGAGGAATGCTTCGGAGTGCCCCGAGGGGGAGCTGTTTTCGCCATACTCATGGGCTTGGCGGTGATCGTGATCGGGGTCGCCTACCTTTTGGGTCAGTACTACGGTTGGTCCATAGATGTGTGGAAGAGCCTGGGCCCCTCGATCCTCATAGTCATCGGCATACTCATCGTGGTAGGTGCCCTCTACCGGGCTAGAGAGCGCTGAGGTACCGCCTTCCGCCACAGGGCGCAGTGCAGGCTCCACAGGTACGTTCGTGGTCCCAGCCGGCAAGGGCGATCCTGGTCATTATCCAGAACCCGATCAACACCAAGAGGAAAAGGTCAAGTCCCAGGCTCTGGCCCATCTCATCGGCCTTGGCGAGGACTAGGAAGGCCCCGAACGCAAACCACGCATTTGCGGGGAGGCGGGCCCTTCGGCCAAGTTTGAGCGGCCAGAACTGAAGCAGGCCGACCGCTACCCCGAGCGCACCCAGCCAGAACGGAAGAAGGCTTCCGCGCCAAACGTGGAGGTCGCCAAAAAAGTAGAGAATTGCCCCACCGAATGCCGCAATGCCGCCGCCGGACAGGCCCACGCAGCCAGCGCAGAAGACCCTGCCCCGGATCGATATCACGTGCCTCTGGAAGGGACTGCATGCGGGATGATGGCCCATTATCCCAAAACCCCATCCCACCTCGCTGCTTCGAGCGGTCGGGCTCCCAGCTTGCCCGAAGCCCATCATTCTGGAACATTGTCTGGGGCGCAATGCCGCGACCGTTCCCAGAAGGCACACGGCCGAGAAGGTCAGGCCGATCAGGGTTTTCCTTTGGATATCGTCCGTGGGCGCTGGCGAGCCGACGACGGCGCATGCCGAGACGGCTAGGCCAAACAGGGACACGGCGACCAGAAATCTGCTCAGAGCGACGTTCGACATGGGGCACAGCTCACGTGAAAAGGCTTCTCAGTTCCCCCAGGAGCCCCTGCCCAGCGAGGTACCTGTAGGTGCGTCTCTTGATCTTGTTTCGGGAGAAAAGGCCCTTCACCCTTCTCGGAAGCGAGCCATAGTAGCTTCGATAGCAATCGTATAGCTCCCGTTGGACCTCGTTCCGGGTCAGCGCCTCGGTGGGCATTATGGCGTGTACCATATCGTATTTCGCCCAGTTCTCCTCCTCTATCCAGCCGTTTCGTTTGGCAGTTTCGTAAAGCTGGGTTCCGGGGAATGGGGTGAGTATCATGAAGATGGCGAGATCGGGATCGGCATCCTGGACGAAGCCGATCAGCCTCGAAATGGTCTGCGAGGTGTCCTTCCTTTCCCCGATGATGAACGTGGCCTGGGCGAATATGTCGCTCCTCTTCAACAGATCCATGGCCTTCAGCCCATCGTCGGGTCGTATCCCCTTTCCGAACGACTCAAGGGTCCGCGGGTTCCCGCTCTCAAGCCCGGCCAGCACCCACATGTTGCCTGCCCTTCGCATCGCAGGCAAAAGGTCGTGGTGCCTGACGACGTCATCCGCCCGGGCCTGCACAAACCACATGATCTCATCCGAGAGGCCTCGCCGGGTTATCTCGCTGCAAAGCTCCCTTGTCCGCTCCCCCAAGCCAAAGTTGTCGTCGACGAGCCAGATGAATTTCGTTCCGAAGTTGTTGAGGCAGTACTCCATCTCGTCCGCAATGCGTTTCGGCGATTTCGCCCGGTGCGCCCCCGCCCAGTGTCGCCACTGTGAGCAGAAGGTGCATCGATGTAGGCATCCCCTCGAACCCTCGATCAGGGCATAGCCCGCACCCGAGCCCACCATCATCCTGAAGTGGTATTTGTGCACGACGTCCCGGACGAAGTGATACCCGGGCAGTGGGAGCCCGT
Source organism: uncultured Thermococci archaeon (assembly GCA_964549615.1). Taxonomy (GTDB): domain Archaea; phylum CAYQAE01; class CAYQAE01; order CAYVLA01; family CAYVLA01; genus CAYVLA01. The sequence continues at coordinate 65,517 of CAZJVP010000090.1, forward strand.
CCAGGTCTTGGATCAGCTCCCTGCCAGGGTTGTGAACGATGGCTCCATCATGTCGGAACGAGATGCCGCGGATTCCGGCAAGCGACGACCGATCGTCCAGGGCCCGTGCGAGTTCCAACAGGGTCCTTTCTCCCTCCCCCCTGACGATGACGTCTATCTCGGGGTAGGCCTGCAGGCTCTCATGGGACAATGCCGTGAAGTGCTGGCCGCCCGCCACGGTTAGGATATCGGGGTTGACGCTCTTGGCGAGCTCCAAGGTTCGCAGGACGGTGTACACGTTGCATGTGGAAAGACAGCTGGGAGCCACCAGGTCGGGTCGGAAAGCTTCGATCCGTGCCTCGAGGCCTTTCCAGTCGAGTTGCTCCGCCTGGCAGTCGACCACCGCGATCTCGGCCTCCCTCATGTAGGCCTCCAGGTAGGCCGCCAGCTGGAGAATCCCAAGGGGCGGAGGAAGGTACTCGCCCATCACGAACCATGTCTCCCTCGGCGGCTCCACGAAAAGAATTCGCATCGGCCTAATCCTTCCCCATCGGGCCCTCTTTCCGCACCGAGGTCAAAAAGGATATGGTCTTGTGTTTCGGAGGTAGCTGGCAACCTTCGCCGAAGCTCCCCCCAGGCCTCCCGCCCTTGGTCCCTTCCCACCCGTCTTCTCCCTTTCCGGAATCCTTTTATGCCACCGGCGAAGCGGGCTAGCACGGTGGTGTGTTGGCTAACGAGGACCAGATCCTGGAGGAGCTGAAGCAGATCAGAACGCTCTTGACGCCGAAGCCTGCGCCCCCCGCGGCCCCGCCGAAGGGGATGTGGGCTGAATTCATCGACTTCCTCTCCAAGTACAAGGTCATGGGGTTGGCGGTCGCGTTCATCATGGGCTTATACCTAGGTGCCCTGGTCAAGGCGCTCGTTGATGACTTCATAATGCCCATAATCGAGTACGCGGTGCCGGATGTGAGCTGGGAGGAGTTCCTCATCGGCAAGTTCCGCGTGGGCCACTTCGTCGGCGCGCTCATCACCTTCGTGATAGTTGCGTTCGTGATATTCCTGCTTGTGAGGTTGGTCAGAAGGTGGGGCATAGAGTAGTCCGGCCCCAAACCTCAAGCCGATCCTGACGAGCCCCGGTCCCTCTGGGCCTACAAAGTCCAACATAGCTCCCAGCGGGTTCGGGGGCCCTTGGACACAACGGGGATCGCGAGCGATCCGTTGGCCCCAGGAAGCGGGTGAACTAGCTGCTCGTCCACCTTGGCCGTGGCGCGCGCGTTCGGGGGCCCAACTACCACGATGTAGCCCTGCTGGCCAGCTGGCCTGTTCAACTCCCCCGTGAGGGTCCCAGAGGAATCCCAGACCACGTTGCTCAGCTCGACGCCCCCGCTTTGATGGAACGTGGTCCCTACCACCCAGGGATGCACTCTGGCCTTCCGCATGATCAAGAGCTTGACGGCCGGGCCGAAGTAGCTGATCTTCAAAGTACCCTTGGCCGCTGCGACTACGAGGGACTGCGCATCGCCAGGATGGACATAGCCGTTGACGCCCTCCTTCCTCGAGCAGACATCGCCCAGGAACTGTCCGGACCAGAACTCGTAGGCCCAGTACCTTCCACGCGCTTCAAGCCCGACGCGCCGCAAAGGCAGGTGGAAGGTGGTGATGCTGGGTCTGCCCTCGGAGTCCAGAGGCGCATCGTAGCTGAAGAGGGCGATCAGGTGCCACTCATCCCAGCTTGACGAAACGGGCAGATGCCAGATCCTAGATCCGATCTGAACCGGTGACTCCACGCTCGTGGCCGGCTGTCCTCGGCACGAGGCCTCGTACTCCAGGTGCGAAACGCGGACGGGCTCGAAGAGATCCACCGGACGCGCCGCGATGCCGAGGGGCGGAAGGGCGGCCAACAGTATTTGCCAGCGGTCCTCTGGCAGAAGGGTAAGGTCGTCCCCGATGTCCACCTGGCCGCCGCTCATGAAGGTCGCGGTCGCCCTCAGGCGGGCCTCCTCGATCGTGCCTGGCGGGCCGACGCATAGGCAAGAGGGCTGTATGATTCCCCACCTGCGATGCTTGAAGAGGTGCCCTGCCAAGTTAAGGCCGTAGTTCTGCCGGTGATGCTGCCAGCCGACGTACCCCGTGTTGCCCGTGTCGTTACAGGCGTAAAGAAGAGGGAAGCTTCCTGTGCCAGGTAGCTCCGGCCCGGAACAGTTGAGCAGGAGTGCCTCGGGGTCAACCGCCTGCATCTCCTCCCTCATTATGCGCATCCCAACTCGCGATGCCTCGCTTCCCCCTCCCGCCACAATGCTTGAGTCCCATCTATCGCGGAGGGCTCCATCGCTGGCCACCCCGAGGAAGTCAGCCTTGAGATACCGAACTCCCCTGTTTGCCAAGCCGCGGATCTTCTCCCTCAACCACCTCTGCGCATCCGGGTTTGTCAGGTCCAAGGCAAAGATCCTTCCATGGGGTTCCCAGAACCACTCACCCCTGGAGAGGGGCTTCTCCCCCTTCCCGCCGAGCAGCCAGTCAGGGTGTTCCCGGAAGATGGGATCAAACTCACTGATGCTGAAGGGCGCGGTCCAAACACCAAGCTTGAGGCCAAGCTCACGCAGGCGATCCGCCAGCCAAGCGAGGCCGTGAGGGAATTGGTCGTTCTCCTCAAACGCGCAGGGGAGATGGCCTCTCTGCCACCCGAGGTCCAGCTGCATTATGCTTAGGCCGAGCGGTTTGAGCCTTTCTGCCGCGATCTTTGCGTTCGCGAGGACACGCTGCTCGCTCACACCGAGGCGATGAGGATACCAGCTGCACCAGGAAACGGGGATGTCTGAGATCGGCCTGACTTTGTGGCGACGTCCAACGACATCCGCATAACGCTCGAGCAGTCTCCAGGGATCCCGCCCCGCCAGCAGCACGACCTCCTCAAGGGTTATCCTCTCCCTCGGCTGTACGAGCAGGTCGCCGCCGTCAAAACCTATCGACCACGAATGCGGCTGGTATCCCAGCCGCTCTTCGGTGACGATCTGCCCCCTCCATCTTTCCTCGGTCAGAAAGCCGACGCACAAGGCCGTCCCCGAATCAAGGTCAAAGCTCAGCCAGCAGGTGTCGGATGAGTGACGGGAAGGCCTAGCATCCTTGCCGCCCGCCGTCGCGGAGCCCAACCACCTGACCCTGGCCCAGTAGTTCCCCTGTTCATAGATGCGCGTCGAACGCGGACTCCGCGAGAGCCTGACCCGCATCTTGTCCCCGAGAACCGGGCCCAGGATCTGAACGTGATTCAGACGAAGACCTCGCCCCGACAGGTTTGTGAGTTCGCTACGCAGCAAGAAACCAGCATTCTCGACAGCCGAGAACTCCTGCACGAGGCGTACCCTTGCGGGCGCGAACTCGGTTTGCACTGCAATGCCCAGGCATGCGTCATCACGTTCCGTGATACGGTCGGTGACAGCAAGCCTGCGGCCGTCCACAATCAGACCTGGAGCCAGCGGCCCGACCCTGAGGCTCGCGCTCAGAGGTGAACTGATTACGATGCCGCTACGCTTGGACCGGCAGGTCAACCTGAGCCCTCCATGCGCGACGTCTAACACCTATCTCACCACACCTGATGCGGAACCGACGACTGATCCGACCTGACGGGCTTCGCGTCGACGCAGACCTTGAAGGATTTATCGGGGACGTCCGGGAACATCCCGAGCCCTGGATGCATCGCAAGATGGAGCAAGAAAGCCTTTTCTGCGGCCGCGAAGGAAGCATCGAGCTTGGAAGCCAGGAAGTCGGCCGCATCGGCCCAGCTTCCTAGAGCATCTCCTTCAGAATAGAAGATGGTGAGAACCGTCAAGGATGCTGGTTCAGGATGATCTCCGTACTGGTCCTCTTGGTCGTGTTCGCGCTGATTGCAGCAAGGCGAGTAGGCAGCGTCAGGCTTCAGATATGGCAGGTTATGCTGTTGGGCGCCGTGGCGGTTCTGGCGACAGGCCAGATCTCTCCTGAGGCTGCCGTGCGGGCCATAAACCTGGATGTGATGTTCTTCCTCTTCGGGATGTTCGTAGTCGGGGAAGCGCTCGAAGAGAGCGGATACCTCTCCCATCTTTCCCACAGGATGTTCAGGAAAGCGAAATCCTTCGACGCCCTGATCCTCATAATCCTGTTCGGCATGGGGATCCCTTCCGCGTTCCTGATGAACGATACGTTGGCAATAATCGGAACGCCGGTGGTCCTCTCGCTCGCAATCAGGAATCGCATGCGGCCCCAGGTCCTGCTTCTTGCCCTTGCCTTCTCGGTGACGACAGGCAGCGCGATGAGCCCCATAGGCAACCCGCAGAACCTCCTGATCGCCATCGGGGCAAGGGTCGCCAATCCCTTCGTGACCTTCTTCAGATTCCTGGCCATGCCAACGATGGTCAACCTTCTTGTGGCCTACCTCATGCTGCGGCTCTTCTACGGCAAGCACCTTCGGGGCAAGCCGGTTGAAAGCTTCCCTGAGCCGATGAGGGATCCCGGGCTCGCCAAGCTTTCCCAAGTCTCCCTGATCTTGCTTGTGGTCCTGACAGGAGCCAAGATCGCGACGGCACTCCTGAACGTTGATATCGACTACAGGCTGACCTACATAGCGATTGCCTCGGCGGCCCCTATCATCCTGCTGAGCCCTTCCAGACTGAGGCTGGTGAGGAACATCGACTGGCACACGCTGATCTTCTTCGCCTCGATGTTCGTCCTGATGGAGAGCGTGTGGGACTCTGGCTTCTTCCAAAACCTCATCGGCGCGCTGAACGTAGACCTCAGCTCGGTGGGCATGATCCTAATCGTCAGCGTCCTGCTGAGCCAGTTCATCTCGAACGTGCCGCTCGTCGCGCTGTATCTGCCATTGCTCATCGAGTCCGGAGTCTCAACGAAGGCGACCATGGCCTTGGCTGCTGGGAGCACCATCGCGGGCAATCTCGCGATCCTGGGCGCCGCCAGCAACGTGATCATAATACAGAACGCGGAGAAGAGATCCGGCGAGACCGTGTCGTTTTTCGAGTTTGTGAGGATCGGACTGCCCCTAACTGCGGTCAACGTCCTCGTCTACTGGATGTTCTTTGCGGCCAGCTGATCGGCTCCAGCACCCCGCAGAGACCGGGTGAGACCCCAACATCCTTCCGAGAGTGCGAAGCTGGGATTCGAGGGTCTGAGGCGAAGCACGTTGCGATCCAGATGTGCCCGTCCGTCAACGCATTTTTATGGCACGGTTTGACCGACAAGCTCGGAGGCAAGATGATGGTTCACATCCAACCACCCCTCACTGTGCCCAAGGACGCCATCGTCCTGTTCAATGGCAAGGACCTTCGAAACTGGCGCACTCGAAAGGGCGAACCGGCTGGCTGGGAGGTCTCGAAGGGGGTAATGACGGTCGTGAAAGGGACGGGCGACATCGCCACCGACATGAAGTTCACCGACTTCTTCCTCCACCTAGAGTGGATGGAGCCCGACATGCCGGAGGCGAAGGGGCAGGCCAAGGGGAACAGCGGCGTGTACCTTCAGGGACGCTACGAGATCCAGGTCCTGGACTCCTACGGCATCGAGATCCCTGGAAAGGGGGATTGCGGCGCGATATATGACCAGTTTGCGCCGCTTGTCAACGCATGCAAGCCGCCGCTTCAGTGGCAAACCTATGATGTGGCGTTCCGTGCACCACGGTTTGACGATTCGGGAAAAGTCCTGAGCCAGGCGCGGGTGACGGTCTTCCAGAACGGCATACTGATACACAACAACGTCGAGGTGCTCGGCCCCACGGGCGGCGCCATGGACACCAACATCGCCGAGCCGGGACCGCTCCTGCTCCAGGACCACGGGAACCCGGTTAAGTATCGCAACATCTGGATCGTACCGCTTCCCTTGAAGGGATCAGACAAGTACTGAATCACCTGCCGTCTGGTCCACATCAACCGGCTCCGATCCGGCGCCGGGCCTTGCAATCCCCCGTACGCCGGCCCAGTCAGCGTGGATCGGCGCGGGAAGAAGACCGCCTCTCCATCCTCTCATCCAGCCGAGTGCCATCGAGAAGCTCCTCCGCGTTCCCCCGTGTGAGATAACCGTTTTATCGCCAAACTGACCATTTGCCTGCCGTGGAGTCCCCTCGGCGAATGGCGCTTGACAAGCAGCTGAGGAGGCAATCGCTGTGGCTCCGGGATTCCTACATCTGGCTGCTCAGCGCGAAGGTCGCCCAAGGGAGAAGCGGGATGTCCGCACTCGACGTCGGGTGCGGCCCGGGCTTCGTCATGGAGATTCTGGGAAAGTTGTTCGCCGTCACCGGAGTCGATACGGATGAAGATATGGTCAGGGCATGCAGGGCGAAGGACCTGAGCGTTCAGAAGGCCTCCGCGTACCGGCTGCCGTACCGGGATTGTTCCTTCGACATCGTCTACTGCTCATTCCTGCTGCTATGGCTCAAGGAGCCTTCGAAGGCACTGGAGGAGATGTCACGGGTTTCGAAGGCGCACGTGCTGTGCCTAGGGGAGCCCGATCTTGGGGCGCGCATCGATCATCCCGAAAGCCTCGCAGGGCTGGGTCCCCTGCTTGTGGAAGGGATGAGGAAGCAAGGCGCAGATCCGTTCATGGGCAGGAAGCTCAGGCAGCTCTTCAAGCGATGCGGCCTCATGGTCGAGGTGGGCGTCCACCCGGGAGTGTGGGACATAACCAAGCTGAGGCAGGAGTACGAGGACGAGTGGAGATACATCGAGTCCACCGCAACGACTGCATCGGATGACCAGATGCGCAGGCTTCGCGAGGCATGGCGGGAGGCCCTCTCCGCGAGGACGCTGTTCCAATACAACCCCATCTTCTATGCGCTCGGGCGCAAGCGCTGGGCCTAGCCCTACATGTTTGAGTGCCTGTCCAGACAAAGATAGTCCTCGCGCTCATGCGCGAGTGGGCACCCGCCACCGCACACGTCGGCCAGGTTGCACGTCCTGCATTTCTCCGGCAGGTACCCGCGGCTGCGAAGCCGTCTGCACAGCTCGTGGTTCCATATCCTGTCCCACGGATCGGTGAGAATATTGCCCAGGGATTGATAGTAACTTTGGCAGGGCAGCACGGTGCCGTCCGGCTCCACGGCCATGTTGAGCGAACAGGCAGTGCACTGCTTGATGCCGAGGCCGAGGTTGATCGGGTTGAAGTTGCAGTATGGCGTCGGGGTGTACCACGTCAGCTTGACGCCGGCCTCCTCGGTCATCGCCATGATGTTGACCAACAGCGACTCGAGCTCCTCATAGGCGATGCTCCTAGCACCCTTGCCCTTGCCTGATCGGATGAGGCCGTTGAAAGCGATGTTCTTCACGCCCAACCCGATCAGGAATCGGCACGTCTCCTCCAGATCCTCGTAGTTCTCCCTCAGTATTGTCGTGTTCGTGGCAAAGTAGAAGTCCTCCTTGACGGCGGCCTTGATGCCCTCGACGGTCTGCTTCCAAGCACCCGCGGATCCGCAGAGGGCGTCGTGGACGCTCTGCCTGTAGGAGAGGAGGGTGACTTGAGCATGGTCGAGTCCGGCCGCGATTAGATCACGGAGGTATCCCTCCTTTGCAAGCTTCCTCCCGTTGCTTATCAGGCCCGTCACCTGACCGTGCTCCTCTGACCTCGCGATCAGCTGCCGGAGGTGGGGCGAAAGGGTGGGCTCACCGCCGGTAAAGACGATGTGGGGGACCCCGATCTCCCAGGTTCTGTCGATGACCTTCAGCCAACCGGCCAGGTCAAGCTCCTTGACCGCCCGGTTCTCGTTGTAACAATGTGCGCAGCTGTTTTCGCACCGGTACGTCAGGGCAAGATCCATCCTGTAAGGCGAGGGAAGGTCATCGGCACCGATCGTCGGCGTTTCCGCAGGAGTCTGCTTGATCACGTCCGCCTGCCCGCGGAGGAATCCCAGAAGCTGGCTCCTCAGGTCGTTGTAGTGTCGCCTGGCGGTTGCCTCGTCGAGCTTCCTGTACCGGGAGAGCATGTACTTGGCCATCCTTGCCTCGTCCCATCCCTCCAGCAGGCCGCGCACATAGTCCAGCGCGGTGCCGTTTAGGAAGAGGAGCTTTGAGGCATCGATCATCAGGACCCCCTTCCTTCGGCTGTCGACCCTGAGGTGGAAGCGGTGGCGCGCAAGCTCGCCCTTGCCATCGAACTTATAGGTGCCCGCCCTGAGCTCCTTCTCCGTCCGCAGGCCAAACGCCGCTTTGAGGCGCGTCATCTGCCGCCCCCCGCACATGCGCACGCACAGGCGCAGGCGCACGCGCAACCCCCTCCGAAGCCACCGCCGATGCCGCCTCCCCAGTACCCGGCCCGGGATCCTGCGCCCGCGGCCGGCCGCGCCGAAAGGGGGTTGGTGACCCTTGCGACATCCGTCGCAAGAGACCTCATGTTCGAGACCATGTTCCTGCTGCTGGTTCTGAGCCTGGAGACGTATCCTCTGGCCAGGGACCGGGCGTCGCCGGGCTCGGCTCGACCTCCTGGCCGAGAGGCGGGTTGCCAGACGTATGCGAACCCGCGCATCCGCCCGGGATACCTCCTGTCGAGCATCATCCAATCGTTGTTCGTCTCAAGCTCCCGTGCGAAATCCTCGGGGGTATTCGCGGCCTTGACCTGCTTCCACGCCTTCTCGCAGATCGAGCGGTAGTATTCCCTTGTATCCTCATACGAGAACCCCCTGAGCTTCTTCTTCACGCTCTCTATCAGTCTCACCAGCCCGGCCTTAAGTGCGGGGGAGGCCAACCTTCCGTCCGGCCCGATTGCCTTCAGGTAGTCGGTCTCATACTCATAGTCCCCAGCCTCGGCAAGCTTCTTGAGCCGCATTGGCCTTTCGTCGGAGATTATCTGGATCTTGCCCTTCCTTACCAATCCGTAGAGGATCATGGTTGCGACGACTGCAAGCGGCCTTTCCAGAACGATGGCCGCCTCAACGGCGGTGAGATCCCGTCTGGGACCGGCGCCCTGCTGTGAGACCTCGGGCTCGAAATAGTCCATCATGGCTTTCCGCCCGCTGTGGATGGCCAGGGCGAAGAACGTGGTCACCAGGCCCGCGATGAGGATGACCGGAAGCAACAGAACGAGGAGCTCTCCGGCCGAGTGGAGGAACTCAACCAGCTTTTCGAGGAGGCCGTACTTGTAGTACCTATCCACGAAGGCCTTGGGGAAAGCGACGCCCACATCGTAGACCCCCTGCGCCTGTTGGCGGGGGTCGACGTTTGAGCGGGTCCAAGACGCAACTATCCGCCCGGTCGCCGGGTCATATTCCACCGAATCCCACGGGTGGTCCTCTAGGTACACGGCCCCGTTGCCGTCGAAGCCCTCGGGGAACAAGACCCTGACCTTCAATTCCCCCGTGTTTCCTCTCTGGTAGTCCGGATCGAAATTGGTTGGCCTGAACCTGATCCCCGCCGTGCCCTTGACCAACTTGTTATCGTAGACCATGTGCGGGTTGTTTATCTGCAACCGGACCGTGAAGGGGGTTCCAGCAGAGATGGCTGCTTGGATGGCCGGCGTGAACTCAACCGCAACGCCGACGCCCACGTACGGCGACTTGCGGATCTCTCGCGGCTGATACTGATTGCTGCCGATCGTTATGCTCGCCCTAGCTGACCCTATGTCGTAGTGGCGGTTGGGCAGCCCTATGTCAACGCCAGTGAGGGCGCCGAAGTTTGCCAGTTCGATCGTATAGTCGATGTCCACGCTGCCGTCCTTGAGGATCCAGACATCGACATGTTCCCTCCTGACCTCGAAATCCAAGCCGTCGTAGCCTGAAACGAGGGGCACCCCAATGCTCGTCACAAGCAGCAGCGCGAGAGTCAGCGGTCCTAGGTCCGGGCAATGCCGCAAACGTACCTTCGCCATACCCTCCGCCTCACCACTTGGGTTCTTCCTCCAAGGCGTAGGCCGAGCCGCAGTACGGGCACTTCACCATGATCCCTCCCTTTACCACGGTCAAGTCCTTCTCCTGCAGGACTGCCCCGCAGGACTTGCAGGCCAGCTTGCGCTCTCTGAACTCACCCGACCCGCCCATGGTCACATGGAACTCTTGCCTGATCGGTCTCTTCGCCTCCACCCTTGTGCTCGCGTAGATGTACCCCAGCAGGGCGAAGGCGATCAGGATCATCACGGTCCCTGTCAGGATGTTCTCCGCCTGACCCGCGACCAAGAATATCGAGCCCAACATCACCAAGCAGAGTGCAACGAAGATGACGACCAGCTTGAGCGCATCATGCACGAAACTGACTCCCCTGACTGTCGGGGGGCTTAGGCCTAAAAAGGTGACCTTGCCACCGATTTTTCAGAGAGGCCTGTCGCGAGAGGCTGGCATGGTCTCGGCCCATCCGGCATGGCGTCGATGCTGAGGATTGGCTTCAGAGGCTCCGATAGGCCTGGCTGCGGTGGACCAACTCGGTCACCAAGACAGTGGTGCCCTCGACTGCGAAGATCACTCTGTATTCGCCGACCCTCATCCTGTAGAGTGGTGTCCTGCCCTCGGGCACCCTGAGCTTTCTGATATCGGAACCCGGCTTGGAGATCGAAGGGTTCTCTCTCAACTGGCGGATGGCCGCTAGGATCCTGCTCCTGGTGGAAGAGTCAAGCTGGGAGAGTCCCTTCAGGACGTCTCCATGGACGAGGACATTGAAGCTCACTCTATCTCTTCCAGGGGGACGAACCTGGTGCGGTCCTCGAGTTTTGCATATTGCCTTTCCACGAACTCCACCCAACGTACCTGTGAGACCAGCCGGCGGAGGATCTGGTCGTATGTTTCCCCCTTCTTGCCGAGCGCCTTCAGGATCTCGCGCGTGTCCTTGGTCACAGGTATCGTTGTCATTTCTCCCATCGTCTTCCCCTGAAACAGACGTTAATGATTTCCATTAGATCTTATAACTGTTATATGGGTCGCGGAGCGTCCCGATGCAACTGAGCCACTCTCCTTCCGAGCTCGGTATCCCTAGGTCCGGCAACGGTTCCACCCGGGTCAGATGCCGGAGCTGTGTTCGTAGGCTTCTGGGATCGCCTGGTGAAGACCGCGCGCGCGGTGGCGATTGCACCCGCCGCCGATGCGATGTCCACAAGCAGGGTGTAGGCCATGGCTCTATTTCGTTGTCTGTTCAGTGCCTGCTCCCTCGTTTCCCTTCTGACATCGGCGAGCTCCCCTCCGAGGTAGGTGGAGCCTTCGTCCATCCCCAGTTTCAGCGTGTCTCGCCTTCGAAGGGCCCGAAGACGTAGACCAAGCAGCGAGTCAACAGCTGTCTGACCTCAGGAATGCTCCAGGAATGGTTGGACCAATTCAGGTCCCTATCGTACCGGCCGGTGGCGTCAATGTGTCTAAGGCCAACGAAGTACACCGATCGTCCTGACTTTCGCTAATACAACAGGACCGAGGGCACATCGCCCGACTGGGTCGCCGTCGTCGAGGCGTAGAGCACCGTGACGTTTCCCTCCTCGGGCATCCACCATCTTTCTTCGGGTATTGGGTCCTTGAAGACCAGTCCTGCGTCCGGCAGGTCAAGAAGCTCGAGGGACTGGGCATTGATGGTGTGGTTTGCGTACTTCACGTGGGTGTGTCCTAAGGTGGTGACCTTGCCCCGGACTATCTTCCCCGGGATGACCCTGGTGATCTCCGGGGGAATACGTCCCTTGAGATCCGGTCGGCAGTCCTCCCTCAGTGCCAGATTCCAGGTTCAGGGAAGATCGAAGTAGTTTTCCCGTCTACCGAGGGCGCCGACCACCTTCCCCGTGCGTGGAAATGGCGTGGGAAGGACACTTCATACCCTGCTGAGGCCAAGGGCATCCATTTATTCCTCGACGTGCGCGAGCCTCGTGGTTTCCAGGTCCTTGTAGAAGTGCCTCCTGACCATGAGGAGCCACAGGAAGAAACCGCAGATCATGGATGTCCCGGACACCGCCAGATACTCGGTCAGGTAGACCCAGAAGAGGGCTTTACCTCTGAGTTCGGTTGACTTGGATGTGATGCCCACCAGGCCTTCGAGGGCCTCTTTCATTCTCTCAAGGGACCCCTCGTAGTTGCCCTTCATGTAGAGCGTGTTGGCCTCGTTCCTCTTTCTCTCCAGCTTGTCGAGCAAAGCGTAGGGGGGGTGTTGGCCCCGAACCTGTCGATGAAGTCCATCATGGACACCATCATGTTCTTCTGCTCGCAGAAGGCGATGAGGCTCGCCCTTATGGTGTGGCCGAGCTCGAGGTCCTCCGGCACAGGCACATCGGCCGGGAAGTAGATCCTGTTGAGGATGAAGTCGACGTGATACTTCCAGTCCCTGATGGCGGGATTTGCGAACATGAAATCCATGATCGGCAGGCAAAGGGTGACGCCCGCCCCATGCCGTGTGGAGACTAGGCATCCTCGCCGCCCGCCTTCCATTTGGCGTGGACCAGGGCGCCGGGGCGCGCCGCTATGAGGCCTGCTCCTCTGCCGCCTGAAAAACCGATGGGCTGCTTCTCGAAGTCGGGGAGGTTGACGACGGGAGTCCTCGCCGCGACCGTTAGCCCAAGCCCAGCCTTTGATGACTGCTCGATGAAGACGTCCATCGGCCACGCCTTGTAGATCACGGAATTCATCCAGTCCTCCGGCCTGTTGCAGTAGAGCATTGGGTCGGTGAGACAGGGCTGCCAGCCCATGTGTACTAGTACGAGCCCCAGGCCGTCCTCGTAGATCGAGTCATGGATCCAGTTCTGCTGCTCGTCGCTGAAGACCCAGGGCGGCGAGAACATGAGCTGGATCACATCCACGCCCGAGCTGAGGCGTTCCTTGGTTCTTGGGAAGCTGATGCGCGCCCGTCTTCGGACCTCCTCAGCCGGGAGACCGTTCGAGCTCTCGATGCTTGCGACCAGAAGTATCCTCGGGTCGGACCTGATGATGCTGACGGCATACTCGTGCAGGGCCTGCCACTGGTTGCCGACTGCGATGAGCCTTATCCTGTCCGTCGACGGGTCGTCTTGCAGACGGACGAGTACTGTGACGCGGCAAGGAGAAGCAGCTTAACGGTCAGGGCAAGGGTCTGCGGACGGCCCAGGTGGTTTGCCATGTCGTTGGGCCCTGGGGCTGTCTTTGAAAGATATGACCCCACGGCCGAAATCCCTGACCCGTCGGCACTTCAATCGATCCGGACATTTGCGAAAGCCCTTACGACCACGGGGCCCAGAATCCCCGAGGGCTGAGGCTGGACTGCCTTCTCACCTGGGGGCGGGAACCTCCTGCCGTACTTGCGCTCCAGTTCCGAGTAGTCCGGGTCGGGGAGCTCAAGCACCTTGTTGATGAGAAGGTTGGAGACCTCGACCCGCAGCAAGTTGTCGCCCTTGCGAGCGTATCTTGTGATATCCAGCTTGTACGGCGGAGCCCAGAGCCTTGCGGCAAGCTTGCCGTTGACGCGCACAGTTGCGACCTCCCTCACATCTCCCAAGTCGAGCTCAAGCCCGATGCCGCGCGCCAGGTATTCCTTCGGCAGGTTGAAGGTAGTTCTGTAGATGCCCGGGCCGGAGTAGCCTTTGGCCTCGGGGATCTCGGTCCATGAGCACAGCTTGTCAAGCCTTCGTGACTTCAAGCGACCTTCAATGGTCAAAGCCCATCCAGCGATGTCAAGGCTTGGGGGTATCTCCTTCACTCGGAGTCTCCGGCTACGCCCATCGTGATCCTTCACCACGTGACTGCCCGGCCGATCAGCCCTGGCTACCAACCCGCCGACGGGCGACCTCTCAACTATGGGCAGGTCCGAGCGCAGCAGGTGGAACTGCGGCCTTGCCTTGCGGAAGGCGATGAGGTGGGACCCGTAGGGTGCAAACCGCAGCGATAGCGTGGTCCTGGCGCCCATGGGCCGGTACACGCAGCACTGCTTCCGTTGGCCGCTCTGAGGATCGATCAGATACGGAACCCGCCCGTTGACGCGGAAGGTTATGTCCAGGGTCTTTTCTAGATCGGAGGAGTTGCTCAGGAAGTAGATCTCCTCTCCCGGACATGCGCGGTGGATGAACAGCACGCTGGGATCGGGGCTGGGGAGCTCGACGTCTGGCTCCACCAACCTCCGCAGGATCGCGCTGATCTCCTTCTCGGACTCGGCGACCGCCGGCGAGAGCGTGCCGGCCATCGCACTCATCCTCTCCAACTCTGCTCGAAGCGAAGCCATCTCGGATGCGCTCCTCTGGTCTCCCGGCGGGTGGGGCGCAGCGGTTGGAAGCCTGCTGACGAAGACGATCGGTACCTTGTGCTTGGCCAGCTCTAGGAGTTTCCTCATGGCCTCTATAGCGATGTAGTCAACTTGGGGGACGAGAAGCAGGCGATACTTGAGCCCGGAGACCACCAGGACCCCGTCGCGCGCCTCGGACCTGAGAAGGATCTCATCGTTGGCGATGTCGAAGTCGTTCCCCGCGGCCCAGACGACATCGGGCAATGAGCCGAGCTGCTGGATGAGGCGGGTGAGCGTCGTGGGCTTTGATTCGTTAGTCATCTTGCACCAGATGTCGGCAAGGGAGGTGTAGATGAGGACGTCAGCGGTCGAGATCCCCCTGTGCAGTTCCCGGCAAAGGCGGGCGTTGCGCGCGTTGAGGAACTTTACGTATGGCCACCACGTGTTGTTCTGGTTGATCTGGGTCTCGGCGTAGAACGCCCATCCCGGCGACCCGATGCTCCTAGGCGAATAGGGGAATCCGTGGTAGATGAGATGGTTGACGCCGTGGCAGAACAGCCTGTCGGCGACGACCTTCAGCATCCTGGGATTGACCAAGAACCTAGGCCTTCTGAGATAGGTATAGGTCTCGCAGGAGACATCGGTTCTTCCGTAGAGGTGGGCAGCGGAGGAGGCAATCTTCGGGATCTTGGTGATGAGGGGGCTATCGGCCGACCAGCCCAGCTCGGACTCGCACTCTGGGATGTCCAGTTCCCCGTAGCACTTGATTATGTCTGCAGGCTCCTCGCCATGGGCCTGGATCCTGCAGTAGGCTCCCTTGGCGTGGCACCATTCCTGCATGGCCATCATGTAGTCTTCCAAGGTCAGCTCGGAGAGCGTCCTCCAGTAGTCGTAACGGAGTCCCGCCGAGATGTCCGGCACCTCGCTGTCAAGGGCGGGCAGGTAGGGAAGCAGCTCGTACCCCCTCCTACGGCGGAACTCCTCGGGGAGGCGCTCAGTCCAGTTGGAGCCGAACACCTCCCAGCTGTCGGAGAAGAAGCACCTGGTCTTGCCCTTTGTGGCGCGAGCAAGCTTCTCGCCGACCTCGCGGAAGTGCGTCTCCATGGCCTTGCGCGAATAGTGGTCCAGAACCCAACCCTCGGCGCCGACCGTGGCCCGTTTGACCATCATCCGGGTGTAGCTAGTCGCGTAACGGACTATCCTCCAGTTGCCCGCCGGCGCGGTCCACTGCTGAACCGCCCTGGGCTTGAGCAGATCCACCGCCCTCTCCAGATCCAGACGACCCCGGTCAATCGGGGCGGCCTTCAGGAGGATGACCTCCTCGTCTTGCTCTAGGGGTTTGTCTTTGCTATCCCATGTCTGGCCCTCGGCAAGGTCCCAGAAGTCGTACCTGATCTTGCGCGCCGCCTCCTCCTTTGGGACGTGCGGCCCGCCGAATGGCCAACCGCTGCCCAGCGTGACGTCAACTGTCAGCCCAAGACGGGTGGCCGTGTCCGCCGCAAAGCTCACCATCTCGAGGAACTCTTCGGAGAGCCATGGCAAGTTGCGGGTTTCGTCCGCGCTTAAAGGGTAGACCGGCTGTAACTCGATGCCCCCGAAGCCGCACCTCCTCATCTCCCGGAGTTGGTATTCGATCTCGGCCTTCTCGACGGCGCCTCCGAACCACCACCATCGAGCGAACGGCTTGTACCTGGACAGTCGCCTCATATGTCCGTTCCTTCTCCCTGCAACATCTTCCCTGCCTGAAAGCATCGTGACCGCTCGAAGGTACACCAAATGCGATCAGATCGGTTGGCCAATCGACGCGACGC
>CAZJVP010000091.1:0-23302 GCA_964549615.1 uncultured Thermococci archaeon
ACGTACAGGGGCGCACAGGCGCAGATGCTCTTCGCGTCCCGGAGGTTATCCGGATCGTATTCCACCCGCACCCCCGAAGGCGTGAAGCGCACGGTTCCCGTTGCAGCGTAGGAGCCGCCGAAGAAGACGACGAGATCGAATAGGAGCCTCGAGTAGCTCGTGCCGTCCACGGCGGCGAACCGAACAGCATCGGTGCCGAAGAACCGCCTGGCGGTTTCGCACGACCGGGTCGAATCAAAGGACTGGATCAGGAGATGGGAAAGCACGCCATCGTAGAGCTTCGATGCCGACGCGAACCTTCTCTGGTATTCCATGATCTCCTGTTCGGCCCCGCTTCTCAGCATGCTGCCCATCCACTTGATCCTTTCCCCGATGCGCTCCTCCAACGTGATCGCGCCTCGCGCCTCAGCACGGAAGCGGACGCCTTCCCTAGAAGTAGGTTTCGTTCACCCAAGGTGGCAGGCGGTTGGATTCGCTCCAGCCTGGCGAGCATGACATGGTCGGCTCATTATCCCCGTCGGCAAGCGAGGCGCAGAATGGATGGACCTCCCTGAGGATGGGTGGTTGTTCTACTCAAGGATGGATGGCTGTGAAGCGAGCGCTACGAGGCTCGGGTGGTCCAAGGACCCGACGACGTCCAGGTCCGTCGCTCATTTCGCGAGTATCGGCACCACATAGCCCGCGATTATGCACGAATACCAAAGGTCCCTCGCGAACCACCAGGGCACCTTCCTCCCGAAGGGCAGGCTGAAGGCCGAATGATCCCAGGACTTGTGAAGCCACATCATCTCCAGCTGCCAAAGCCCTATGAAGAGTAGGGAACCGGAGACGATCCCTGCGAAGACCTGCATGTTGGCGACCATGGAACGTGTCTCCGACGATCGTGGTGGGTTCCGCGAGAGCGCCTGATAAGGTTTCCCTGGGGCTGCGGCCCCGTTGCCCAGTGGGTAGCTCCCGCCCGCCTTCGATGACGCACATCCTGCCGGGACCGTGCCTTCTTTCTGGGCAGAGGAGGCCGTTCCGACTCCGGGCGAGTCCGCGCAGGTCAGGGTACCCCCGGGTCGGGCAGCGGCGTGGGAGAATAGGCATCCAAGACGACGAGCGCGACGTGCGCGCGGGAAGATTATATAACGGCGCGAGCCCGGAGAGACCGGGCGAGAGCTTGCGGAGCTTCCAGGTCAAGGACGATATGCAGACCAAATTCGGCACGATATACGGGCCGGAAGAGATCGCGGCGGTGACGGAGGTCATTCGTGCGGGTGCTCCGACCAACGATGCGAAGGTGCGAGCTTTCGAGGAGGCATTCGCCAGGTACTGCGGAGTGAAGTGGGCGATCGCGGTTACGTCTGGCACCACCGCGTTGAACCTAGGGTGTGTGGCCGGTGGAGTACGGCCGGGCGATGAGGTCTTGGTGCCGGCGATAACTTGGATCGCCACGGCCAACGCTGCAGCCTTGCAGGGCGCGCGCATCGGCTTCGTTGACATCGATCCCAAGACCTACAACATGGATCCGAAGGACCTTCGGAAGAAGATAACGGACAGGACCAAGATGGTGATTCCCGTCGACCTCTACGGACAGCCGTGCGATATGGATCGGATCATGAGGATCGCTAGGAACAACGACATCCTTGTCATGACGGACTGCGCCCACTCCCCAGGCGCTGAGTATAGGGGCAGAAAGACCGGGTCGCTGGGGGACATCGGTGCCTTCAGCTTCCACCAGCAGAAGAACATGTCCACGCTGGGCGAGGGTGGCATGGTGACGACCGATGACGAGACCATCTACAAGTCGGCGAAGATGTTTCGGAATCACGGAAGGGAGGAGCACTCCCACGAGTTCTCCATGGTCGGCCACAACTACAGGATGACCGACGTCCAGGGGGCGGTCGGGTTGGTGCAGCTGGCGAAGTTGGATTCGTTCAATGAGAAAAGGATCGCGAACGCGACTCTATTGACCGACCTACTCGCTGATGTGCGGGGGATCGTCACGCCCTACGTGCAACGCGATGTGAAACACGTCTTTCATCTGTACAACATCCTCGTGGACGAGAAGAGGCTAGGGCTGAGCAGGGACCAGTTTGTCGAGAAGTTGGCGGCGGACTACGGCATCCTTGCCGGCACGCACTACGCGCCGATTCATCTCGCGCCGATCTACAGAGAGAGGGGAAGCAAACCTGGCGACTGCCCCGTCGCCGAGAGGATCGGGCGGATGAACTTCACGCTCCCCACACACCCTCGGCTGACAGAGGGGAATGTCCGCTACATGGCGAAGGCTGTGAGGGAGATCGCCGGATCATAGGAACGGGCGCGCCCGAGGTCCGCCGATACGGTTCGCTTGCCCTTTGGGCAACTCCCGGTTTGCCTGTCGCGGGCCTTATGTCACCGAGGCGGATCTTTTAGGACCTGCGGGACAGGGCCTTCCTAAGGATCTCTGCCGCCTCGTCGACGGAGGTCGGCTTTCCCAGCGAGATCCCGTCATTCTGTAGGAGTTCGAAGAGCTTCGGGATGGGCGGCACGTCGAGAGAAGCCCGTTCCAGCAGATGGGGATTTGAGAACAGTTCCGGGTATGTTCCCTCGCCGAGTTTCGTACGATCGATGACTACGGCCCTGTCCGTGATCTCGAGTGCCGTCTGAACCTCGTGCGTGGCCACGAGCATGGTTGTGTGCAGACCGTTCAGCACCCTGATCAGGTCACGTTTGCCCTTGGGGTCGAGTTCGGCGGTTGGCTCGTCAAGGAACACGATCTTGGGCTCCATGGCCAACACCCCGGCTATTGCGACCCTTTTCTTCTCACCCCGGCTCAACCTATGTGGGGCCCTTTGATCAAACCCAACCAACCCGGTCGATTCCAATGCCTTGCGGACGTTTTCTCTGACAACGCCTTCGGGGAGTCTCATGTTGATGGGACCGAACGCGACGTCGTCCCAGACCCTTGGCATGAATATCTGGTCATCCGGATCCTGAAAGACCAGACCCATCAAGCGCCTCAGTCGGGGGGCGCTCTTGCTGTTCAGCTCCTCGCCCATGATCTGGATCGATCCCCTCTGGGGGAACCGCAGACCCATCAGAAGCTCAAACAGCGTCGACTTGCCAGCGCCGTTGGGGCCCAGGATGGCAACCCTCTCGCCTTCCGCGACGTCGAAACTGAGCGAGTCGAGTGCCAGGGTGCCGTCCTCGTATCGGTAGGAGACGTCTCTGACGGATACCGATGTCAACCGCACACCCCCAGCTCCGTCAGCGATAGGGAAAGGATCGTCGCGCCCGCGAAGGCCAGGAAGGCCAGATCACGGAACCCGAGCCTGAACCGCGTGAGCGTTTCCACCTTTCCCTCGTACCGCCTCGCCATGAGAGCGTGGCTCACAGCCATGCCCCGGTGGTAGGCCCTGTAAAGCACGGCGCCGGCTGACGAGGCTATGACCGCCAGACCTCGCCGGTCAAGCAGGCTCTTGACCTCGAAGCCCCTTGCCTTCCTCGCGGTGGACATACGCTCATTCTCATCAGCGAAGAGGAACAGGTACCTGTAGAGGAAGATCAGCATCTCACAGAGGACCTGGGGAAAGCGGAAGAACCGCAGCGCTCGGACGAGGTCGAAGGACGGGGTCGTTGAGGCCAGAAGCAGGATGTATGCGCCGCAAGCGAGAACGCGAATGAATGTGACCAGCGCCCGCCAGACCCCTCCGAAAGGCAGAATCGAGACGAACGCGAAGCCAGCAAAGACTGCGATTTGGAGAAGGCGCTTTGCTGTGGGCCTGACCGGGAGCCCTGACGCGGCAAGCAACAGGATGGAGATCGCGAAGGAGGCCACGACCGACACGGCCCGCGTCAGGAGCGCGGTTGTTACAGTGAGCGCTAGCAACCCTGCGAGCTTGCCCCTCGGATCCAGAACGATGAACCTCGACTTTTCGGCGTGGAAGTCGAGGGCGTCATGCTGCACGTCTCGCGATCACAAACCTGCCCACGGCGTATGCCAGTATGAATAGCAGCGCAAAGCCGACGATGCCAGCCAGGAAGGCACTTGCATAGTCGTCCCCGTAGTCCAAGGGGGCTCCGAAGAAAGGCTCGCCTTCCTCCACGCCGGCCTTCTCTAGAGTCTTCTCCAGGCCGTCGCCGTGCCCGGCGCTGAAGAGAAAGAAGAGCTCAAGGCCTATCGCGAACAGGATGATGATGCCAACGAGTGCAGCGATGTAGCGGGTCGTCTTCATGCCAACTGCCCCCTGGGGCTGGCAAAGATCTCGGGCAAGACCTGGTGGAGGTAGAGGATGATGCCGGACGTCAGAAGCCCCTCTCCGACGCCGATGAGGGCGTGGTACCCGAGCATCGACGGCAGGGCAATCGCCATCGGGATCCCATAGGACCCACCCGAGGCCCAGTAGCTTGCGCCCAACTCCACTGCGCACGCCAAGGCGCCCGCCAGGACGGCCGCCCACCCGGCAACGATCGCGGCCAGGTGTTTTCCGGAGTCCGAGGAGCGGCCGTAGATGGCCCGAGCGACCCCGCAGCCGATGACCGCCATGTTCAGCATGTTGAGGCCGAGCGCCGTCACGCCACCGTCTCCAAACAGTAAAGCCTGCACTATGAGAATCAAGGCGAGAACCAAGACGGCGGGTGCAAATCCCAGCACGATGGTGGCCAGCGCCGCACCAACGAGATGGCCGGTGGTGCCACCACCAATCGGGAAGTTCAGCATCTGGGCAACGAAGATGCCTGCGCCAAGGAGGGCCATCAATGGGATCCTCTCCCGGGCAAGCGTGAGCCGGGTTTTCCTCAGGGCATACCAGACCGCGCCGACGGAGATGATCCACCCGATTCCGAGCAGTGCCGGCCACATCAGACCGTCAGGGATGTGCATGGGCCTCGCCGTGTTACGTTTCCGACAAGAAGTATGAAATGCTTGAAAAATGTATCTGGGTGGCCGGACCACCATTTCCTGGCTGACCGGGTGTCCGACGCCTCAGGTCGAGTGGGCGGCGAGCGTCGTCGTCCTGAGCTGCTTGACGCCCGGTATGCCCATGAGGCCTTGCGCGAGGCTCTGGATGGATTCGATCCTTCCCCTTACGGCGACGATCAGGAGGCAGTTCCGTTCATCCAGGTGGACGTGCGTCGCAGAGACTATCACCTCGTGGTACTTGTGCTGGATCTCCGTGAGCTCCCTGTCGGCGTTTGGTTTTTCGTGGTCGTACACGAGCGTCAGTGCACCCGCCCCCGTTGCGTCCTTCTTCCGGTCCCAGGCATACTCGGCCAGAAAGTTCCGCATCGCCAAGGCGACGGCCTTCGATCTATCGTACCCCATCTCCCTGACCGCGGAGTCAAACTCGCGCAGGAGAGAAGAAGGCGCTGATATGGTGAATCGGGAAAGATCTCCGGAGACCATGGTATCCCGCTTTGCTCAAGAACTCCCGGCCCTTATTTATTTGAGGCAGGTTCACCTGCTTCGTCCTGGTCCAAGGTCGTTGCGAACGGTCTGTCTTGATTGGGGCGGGTTCAACGGGGAGCCGTCGCTTGCGGGGAACTTTTTCTGCTGACAGCGGCGCAGTGGGTCTGTGGGTAGGCAGCTCATCGCGGTTGTGGTTGCGACCGTTGCAAGCTCCTTCGTCCTCGGGTGCACGGTGATAACCAAGACGGGGCTGACACGATCGCCGGCCGAGGAGAGCCTCACCAGGGCCTTCGAGTGGAAGTATGGCGGCAGAACCTACAGATGGGAGGTGCCGATCCCCGCCGAACTTCTGGAGTACTACCGCAGAAAGCCCCGCACGCGCGACTACAGCGAATACGTGAAGGATTCCCATGACGACCAGTATCTCGCCTCGTTATGTTCCAAACTGTCCCAAGCTGACGCTGCCTCGGACTGGAGTGGCAAGATCGACTTCGTGCTGGCCTTCGTTCAGAGCCTGAAGTACGCGCCGGACGAAACGCTGGGCTACGACGAGTACCCCAGGTACCCGATCGAAACGCTGGTGGACGAGGGCGGCGATTGCGAGGACACAAGCATCCTGTTTGCGGCCATCGTCAGGGAGCTTGGTTACGGCTGCGTGCTCTTGAGATTCGACGAGTCGCGGCATATGGCGGCGGGCGTGAGGATCTCGAGTGATGTGATTGCGGACTGGCGAAAGGGATATGCCCTCACCTATTACGAGGATGATGGCAAGTTCTATGCATACTGCGAGACCACGGGGTCAGGCTGGAGAATAGGGGAGAAGCCCGATTGGGTCACGGACAAGGCCGCCGCGGTCATACACACCTGAGATCAGCGACCTGGACGCACAATAGATTTTTGTGGACCGAAGCTTTTGGTAGGCGGGCGATTACCGTGGACCGCGGCCTTGTCGGGGTTCTTCTGATCTGTCTCGTCGGATCGACGATCGTAGCCTTCCTCTTCTTCGGCCTCAAGCCGTCCGAGAAGGTTACGGTGATCAGGTTCGAGGCCTTTGAGGAGGCGCTTGAGAAGAACAAGCCTTATTCGCTTGAGCTGCTGGCAAGGCAGCCGATCAGGCATCTGACCATCCAGTTTTCGTATCTCGTGAGGGTAAGCCAGAAGACGTACGAGGCGCTCAGATCCTTGCCGGAATCCCGGGGACTACTCGGCCCTTCGAAGGAAGCTCTGTGCGCGATGCCCAAGGTGGAGGCGATCCTAGAGATGATGCGGCCCTTTCCCGACGCGCCGGAGACTCGATTCTTCACCGACCGCGCGGTGTTCAGCGATCGGCTGCGAACCGTGGAGTACGACGTGGCGGTGCTGGATCTGCACGGGTTTTTCGAGCACCTGCCATCTAGCGCAGCGCCTGACGTTTTCGGCACCTACAGCGTCTTTGCGGCGTTCTTCCACGCCGGAAACGTCTCCTTCTACGAGGGCGCGTCTGACTTCTACCTGAACCGTCGTGATTCCATCGGCGAGATCTCGTATGGGGTGGGAGAGGAGTCCCATTTGTTCGAGAATCGAAACGTCATCGTGCCGCGGACACCGGACTACGTCGATGTGGTCAAGGCCCCTCCCTTCGGAACGCTGTCGTTTGAGAATGTACGGGAAGGCGAAACCGTTCGTTTCTTCTTCACCACGAGACACTTGGCCGGCCCCGGCGTTCTGATTGCCCGGGTTTTTGCGGACGGGGTGCAGGCCAAGGTCATCTACAAGTTCCTTGGGTGGCCCGAACAGGCGTACTAGCGCGCCAGCGGTTTCATCCGCGTCTCCCGCACCTCTCTGTAGAGCTTCTTCTTGACCATCAGCGTCCACACGACGTAGCCAGCGATCATGGATGTGGCCGTCACCGCAAGCCACTCCGAGACGAACACCCAGAAGATGGCTCGGTTCCACAGGGCGAACGCAAGCCTTGTCAGCCGATCGTACTCCTGGCTGATCCCGTTTAGTGCCGTCTCAGTCGCCTCCATGTCGGCCTTGATGAAGCTGTTCCTAGCCTGTTTGTAGGCTTCGACCTGTGCCTGAATTCCAAGCTCCACCTGGCGGAGGTTGGCGCCGAACTTGTCTGCGAACTCGATGAAGGACAGAAGATACAGCCTCTGCTCGTAGACCTCCTTGAATCGGCCTCTAAGGCGATGCTCCAGCAGCACGTCGTCGGGGATCGGGGCCTGGGCCGTGAAGTAGATGAGATGTGCGAGCACGTCTTCGTGGTAGGGCCACCTGTAGAATGTCCCCTCGTCGATGTGCCACTTGTGAACGTAAGCGAATGAGACCCCATTTCCCCACATCCAGTAGGCCATGTAGGGCTTGCCCTCGTTCACGGGCACGGTGGGTTCCATCTCGGCGATCGTGGTTGCCCCTGGCTTGGTCCAGGGCTTGTTGCTCGAAGATATCCAGACCTCCTGCCACGGAATATCGCGTGTGAGAGGGTGATTGGGGATCACGGGTATGCAGTGGAACTGCTCGGGAGGGCCGTAGAGCCCTGGCTTGTCGTCGACCGGCAGAATGTCCCCGATGGGCGTGAGGTACCACGAGGGGTGGCTTCCGCTGGTGGCAAAGGAGGACGAGTCGTCCGCCATCAAGAATCCGATTCCCGTCCGATTCATCTCCTCGATCAGCCACTTGATGAAAGGCCCCGGGAGGTCGGTGGCCGTCATGCCGTCCTCCACGACAACGTCGTACTTCGCTAAGAGCTCCTCGCGGCTCCTAGGGAGGTATATCCGCAGGTTCCTTTTGGCCTCCTCGCCCATGGACCATGCATGGGCCGGGACGGGCATCCACGAGATCCTTGGGTCCCTGACGAAGGTCGGCCCCGGGGAGGCGGGCTGCAACCATGCCTTGCCTATGTGGAGCATGCGTATGATGCCGGTTTCGGGGTCGGTCCTTGCAGCTGCCGCTGGGAACGATAGGATCAGGGCTAGGGCGACAAGAAGGATCGTGCTCTTCCCCAAATCTGCCTCGCATCCGATGGGACGCTAGGCAAAATAAATCTCTCTTTTGTCGGCGTGCATCCGGGGATGGTCAGACCTATGGCAAAAACGCCCACCGCTAGCTCGCAGTTGTGATGGGAGCGTTCGTACCATTATTCTAGGCGTGGCGTTTGCCAGAGGCCATGGGCATCTTTACGACCTTGTACGATGTGGTCGTGGCCGGGGGCGGGCCCGCTGGCTTCGGAGCCGCGTTGGCTGCCGCGAGGGAAGGAGCTAGGACGCTGTTGGTGGAGAGGTCCAACCATCTGGGAGGCATGGCCTCCACGGGCCTACCTTTCCTCAAATTCAACGATTCGTCGGGCCAGAGGATCTTCGGGATACCGGACGAGTTCGTGCGGCGTGCTGCCAAAGAAGGCTACACCCAGGACGATCTGGCCACGAGTAGCTGGATCGCCGTCGACAGGGAAGGGGTCAAGTTACTCTTTCAGGAAATGCTCGCGGAAGCAGGGGCGAGCATCCTTTACAGCTCATGGGTGGCAGGCATTGAGAAGGCGAGCGACCGCCGGATCAAGAGCGTGGCGGTGGTGTGCAAGGGCGGAACGAGGAAGGTGCGTGGAAGAGTCTACGTCGACTGCACCGGGGATGCGGATCTGGCGGCGCTGAGCGGGGTTCCATGCAGATTCGGAAGGGAGGACGGCAAGACGATGGGCATGAGCCTTCTATTCGCCCTAGGAAATGTCGATGTCAGCAGGTTCCTGGCGGCGGTCAAGGGTCGATGGCCGCAGCTGGTCAAGGAATCAGGAATGGTGATTCCCGAGGAGATCAAGCGCAACACCTTCTTGGACGAGACGAGGTTCATGCCGTTCATGGTGGTGCCCAGCAGGCCGGGCGAGATCGTGTTCAACTGGGTCCAGCAGGTGCTTGACCGCAATCCGCTGGACCCTGAGGACCTCAGCCTAGCCCAGGCCGAGGCGCTCAGGAGGATTCACATTCTCTTCTCCAAGGTCATGCGCCCATACATCCCGGGATGCGAGAGGGCCTATGTGGCCGAGACGGCGTCGCAGATGGGGGTACGCGAAAGCAGGAGGATCGTCGGAGCGTACACGCTGACCGAGGACGATTGTCGGCAAGGACGGGATTTTCCGGACACCGTCGCGCTGTGCACTTATCCGTTCGATCTGCATGCGTCGAGCAGGAAGGATTCAAGGCCGTTCATCATAGATAAGGACTTTAGCGGCCTCATCAAGATCCCCTACAGGATCATGGTTCCCGCCAGGGGGCCATCCAACCTTCTTGTGGCCGGCAGGTCGGTTTCGGCTGACCGGATGGCCTTAAGCTCCATCCGGGTCATGGTGCCTTGCATGTCAATGGGCGAGGCCGCAGGTCACGCAGCTGCGATGGCGGCGTCGGAGGGCAAGCGCGTGAGGGATGTGGACATCGCCAGGCTCAGGTCGCGGCTTGACCTGAGATACTGATTCCCGCCTAGGTAACAGTTTTGAAAGGCGAATCCCCCGTGCTGCGGGGGCAGGATGTTGAAGATCATATGCTATAAGGGGCGGTGCAGGCACAACGTCAAGGGCGAGTGTGCAAGGACCCAGGTTACGATCGATGAGCTTGGCATGTGCACCGATTCCCGCGAAACCTCGCAGTACCCACAGGAGATGCTGAGGAGCAAGGCTCGCCCGAAGCCGCCGGACGGGGCAACATAGGACGGCGTCCCGGTCCTCAGGGAACATCTCTGTTTTCTCCTTCCCCGGCAGCCAGCGATCCCCAGGGGAGGGCATGGAACCCATTTTAAGCTGCCGTACGCGACGCAGCATCGTTGCATGCAACTAGGACCCGAATCATGCGGATTCCGCTGATCGCCTTCGCCGTGGGCTTGTCGCTGGCAGTGGCCAACGCTGAGAACCTTCCGCCCGTTGCCAACTTCACCTTCTCGCCTAGTCGGCCAACCGTTAGGGACGTCGTCGAGTTCGTAGATCACTCCGTCGACCCGGACGGATCGGTGGTCTCCTGGCTTTGGTACTTCGGCGACGGCTCAAGCTCCACTGCCCGGAACCCAAAGCACATCTACACCATCAAGGGCCATTACCTGATCAACCTGATCGTCTCGGACGACCAGGGCGCAACGGGCATGGCCTACGCCTTCATCGACGTCGTGAACCTGCCGCCGGAGGCAGACTTCATCTTCTCCCCAGGCCGTCCCACCATCAAGGACGACATCGTATTCAACGACACGTCAATTGACCCCGACGGCCCGATCGTGTGGTGGCTGTGGAGGTTTGGGGACGGCTCGAATTCCACATCGAGGGACCCGGTTCACCGGTACGAGAGCCGGGGCCAGTACCGCGTTAGCCTCGAGGTCAGGGACGAAGATGGCTTAGCCAGCGTGGTCGAGAGGGTGGTGGAGGTCGTGAACATCCCGCCTGAGGCTAACTTCTCCTTCTCCCCGGAGGTTGGAAGAAGGGACGGGGACGTTCTGTTCACCGATCTGTCCACGGACCACGACGGCTCGGTGGTCTCTTGGATCTGGGATTTCGGGGACGGTTCCAAGTCGGACGCGCAGAATCCAAGGCACAGGTACGATTCGTTGGGGGTTTTCCTGGTGAACCTCACCGTGTTCGATGACGAAGGGACGTCGGGCTCCTTGATCAGGCCCCTGGAGGTCCTCAACTCGCCTCCGGTGGCGAACTTCTCTTTCTCCCCCGGGCGGCCCCCTGCCGGCCAGCCAGCGTCCTTCGTTGATCTCTCGAGCGATCCGGATGGGTCCGTCGTATCTTGGCTGTGGACGTTCGGGGACGGCGCGATCTCGACTGCCCAGAATCCCGCTCACACCTACGCCGAGAGGGGCATCTACCTCGTTGTCCTGAACGTGACCGACAGCGACGGTGCACAGGCCAACGCGTCGGGCTATGTGCGTGTCATCGGCGTGCCTCCTAGGGCAGATTTCTCCTTCTCGCCAAGCAGGCCCAGAGTAGGGGAGGCGATAACCTTCTCCGATGCATCTCAGGATCCCGACAGCGGAATCTTCACATGGCTTTGGGACTTCGGCGACGGTTCCACATCAGGGCTGAAAACCACCAAACACGCGTACCGGAAGGCGGGAAGGTACTACGTCAACCTGACCATCTGGGATGATGACGGCTTGCCGGCCTCGGTGGTGAAGGCCGTGGACGTCAGGGCCCCCTGGGTCTTGCTCGCGTGGATGGTGGTGCTTCTTCCCATCGGCGCACTTGTCCTGGCAATCGTTGTGACGTGGAAGAGGAAGGGAGGCGCGCGGGGCAAGGCCTACACGCACGAAACGTAGGTCACGCTGGCAGCCGATCGGCCGGCGAGGCGCTCGGAATCGCCATGGGGCAGTCAGTGTGTGTCGAGGCGGTAGTATCCCTTGTCGGTGAGAATCCCGTCCACATCGTAACCCCTTTCCTTCAGCACCGCGGCAAAGTCTGTTCCTTTGGCGACGGGCCCCTCTGGTTTGACCTTCACGACGGTGAGCGCCTCTGCGTCCTCCCCGAATGGGCCCTGCGCTAGGATCTTGCCTCCGGGCCCCACCGCAAGCGAGCAACCTATGCACTTCCGGCCCTTCCACGGGCCTGCCGTGATCCAACCCACGTTGCTGACGCCGACCGTCGTGAGATCGTAGAGCTTTCCCAGAAGGCAGTAAGATCTCTTCCACGTTTCACCATATGGCTTGCTCGTGTTGTCGTAGTCCGCGTCCACCGCCCAGGCGGAGGGGGAGAGGAGCAGGTTGCAGCCCATCCGGGCCAGAGAATGGCCCAGGACCAAGGAGTTCGGAAAGTTGTCGGCGCAAATGGCAATCCCCATGTTTGCGAGCGGCGTCTCGACGACTCTCAGAGAGGTGCCTATCGAGTAGAGATTGTGAGCTATGCTGAGCTCGTTGATCTTGCGGTGCTTCGTCAGTATCCTGCCTTGCGGCGAAACCAAGATGGCGGAGTTGTAGATCCGGTCTCCGCACCTCTCCACCAGGCCGGCCGCGACGAAAAGTCCGTGCTTCTTGGCCGCTCTGGATATCTGACGAGAACGCGGGCCTGGAATGCTCTGCGATCTGGTTCGCGCGCTCGGATGAGTCCAGCCCAGATCAAGGCACTCCGGCAGGACGACGACCGAGCACCCCTCATCCGATGCACGGCCTATCATGTCGACGGCCCTTCGGAGGTTAGCTTTCGGAGCGCCGCCCTCCACAAGCATCTGTCCCATTCCGAGTTTGAAGGTGCGTCTTCTCACATGTCTCGCCTTACCGCGGTGATGATCAGGGTGTCATGGGGGTGAAACGATAGCTGATGGCCGGCATCCGAAAGCTTCCGCTGTCTCGGCTGTGGGGCTATCGCAGTTGTCGGATCTGCACGTACGCCCCGGCGATCGCAGCCAGGAGCGCGATGATCAGCGATGCCGCCACGACCATCCCGGCATTTCCCAGGATGGCTAAGAGACCGCTGAAGATGAGCGCTGCTCCAGCGAAGGCGGTGGCTACGGAGAGGTAGTACTTGAACAGGACAAGGCCTATGACGAAGGCTATCACTCCCGCGAGGATCGCCAGAATCTGATTGGATGTGGCGGCGAGAGCGACAACGTAGCCGATTATGCCTAGCATGATGCCGAAGATGATCTTGATGATCGCAAGGCTCAGGAAGCCCAGCACAAGGAAGGCGAGTAGGGCTGCGACGAGGGGGATTGGGGGACCGTAGCGGGGCTCTAGCAGCGTGAACGCAAACTTTGCGCCGGCAAGACCCGCCCCAAGGAAGACCAGCACCTTGATGATCTTCCTGCCGACGAATGCCAGCCCAAGGCCGACCAACACCGTTGCGACGGCGATCGGAACAGGTATTTCGACCAAAGTCTAAACACCGCGCGGGCGTTTGAGCACCTCTCTCTTAAATCTCGCCGCTGCGGCGCGCCCTGGGTGCGATGATTGGAGCTAGCATTGATGGAGACGGGTTATGGCGGTCTCCCTGTAGAACCTGCGCCTGACCATGATGGTCCAAAGGATGAAACCGCATATCATGCCCGTGGCAGCGACCACG
The DNA here is from genome assembly GCA_964549615.1 of uncultured Thermococci archaeon. Taxonomy (GTDB): domain Archaea; phylum CAYQAE01; class CAYQAE01; order CAYVLA01; family CAYVLA01; genus CAYVLA01. The sequence continues at coordinate 13,386 of CAZJVP010000091.1, forward strand.
AGCCATTCGGTGAAGTAGACCCAGAAAAGCGCCTCATCCTTCAGCTTCCAGATCCTCTGCGACGCGATAAACATGTCGTCCAAAGCGGCCTGCAGGCGGGCCACGGACGTCTCAAGGTCCGCATCCATGTAGGCCTGCTTGCCTGCCTTCTCGTTGCTGGAGATCTCGGCCAGCATTCTTTCGGCCTCGTTCAGGTTGGCCCCGAACCGCGCAACGAACTCCATCACGCTCTGCATCGTCTCGAGAAGGCTCTTGTAGTCCATCATCAGGCTCCGCGCCTTGTGTGCGAGCTCGACGTCTTGGGGCACCTCGTTGCCCGTTATGTAGGCCGCAAGGTTCAGCGCGAAATCGCCGTAGTAGGGCCATCTGAGGAAGTCGATTCCCCCGTACGGCGTCCAGTCCGACGTCATGGCGAAAGAGGCCCCCTCCCCGATGGCCTCGTAGACCATGAGCGGATGGGTCCTGCCGCCGGCCTTGCGGTAGTTTGCTAGGAGCCTCGAGGATGGTTTGAGTTCGACGATGTTGCAGCCGTGGAAAACCCCGTACGGGCCGAGGGAGTCAAAGGGCAGGGACCTCATCAGTTTGTCGTTGCGATCCACGACCTCCAGCACCCCGGCCTGGGAGAGAGATTGGTCGCCCATGTCCCAGCCGCGCGGAATGCAGATGACGGGAAGGGCGTCCTGCAGGACGGTGTCGCCCCATGGCGAGTCCAGGAAAGGGGTTCCGCCGAAGCTACCGTAGCCCCCTATCATCAGCAGCCCCAGCCCTCCCTCGATCACCGAGTTCCTGAACCAGTAGACGTAGTCGGTGCGGAAGTTCTGGACTATCGCGTCGCTCATGATCAGGAGGTCGTACTTGTCCAGGAGGTCCTGGTAGCTTCGCGGCATGAAGATCCGCATCTTCTTGTCTATCTGCAGGGCCGTTCCGGTCATGCCGGTCAGGGCGACGACGCTTGTCAGTGGGTCTGTCACGAAGGTCGGGTAGGGGCTTGGGGCAAAAGCATCTCCGTAGTAGAGGATCCGGATGACCCCCGTGGCCGGATCCCTTCTGGGATCCCTTGCCAGCCCGGGCTCAACCACCAGGTTTAGAACGATCACTGCGACGAGCATCTCTCTAAGGCTGCGCAAAGCGAACCATTTTCGCCCGTAACGCATAAATCTGTCATGTAAGGGAGCGAGGCTCCGCTTGCACAGGGTAGTTTGGTAAGGCGAAGCCTGTTGCCGCAGTTCGCGCAGGCTAGTCTTCCGCTTATCGCGATCCAGAGCTGGGCAAACAGTTCTTTCCAGTGCCCAGCCCTCGAGAACTGCGAGGGGTGGATCAGGATGCTTTGTTCCGGCCATCGCAGCATCGCAGGAGCCTACCCCCATCGATGAGGAGTCCATCCTCATCTCGTTGAGCACGTTGGGGTCAGGTAAGCAAAGCTGAACGGGGTTGCGGTGTTGAAAACGGTTTTATGGTCCTTATGCCTATGGGCGATCTTGCATGTTGCTGACGTGCGGAAGGTGCGCGTATGAGTGGAACTACGGGGGAAAGAGCGAGCGGTACGCTTCATGCCCGCGCTGCAGGAAGAGGGTGAAGATCCTGCCAAGGTCCAAGGACACGAACGCCGTCGTTGAATCCCTGAGAAAGGCAATGCCGGAGCTCGCCGCGCGCTACGGGGTGAAGCGCCTGGCCCTTTTCGGATCCTTCGTCCGAGGGGAGCAGCGGCCGGACAGCGATGTCGACGTGGTTGTGGAGCTCAAACGTCCGCTGGGATTTGAGTTCGTGGATCTAGCGGAACAGCTGGAGAGGGCAGTCGGGTGCAAGGTGGATCTGCTGACCCCTGCGGGGGTGAGATCGATAAGGGTGCCCGCCGTTAGGAAGCGAATCGAAGAGAGTCTTGTCTATGTCTGAGCGAAAGGATGCCGATTTAGTCGCGGATATTATCGATGCTGCTGGGCGAATCGCCGAGTACATCAGGGGAAAGACCTTCGCGCAGTTCGAGAGCGACACGAAGACGCAGGACGCTGTGGTCCGCAACATCGAGATCGTGGGTGAGGCGGTAAAGTTGCTTTCGCGCGAGTTCAAGCGGAAGCACCCTGACGTGCCCTGGAGGCAGATGGCCGGCATGCGCGACGTCATCATTCATCGGTATTTTAGTGTCGCGCTGGACATCGTCTGGAGAGTCGCGACGAGGGACTTGCCCGAGGCTGTCGCCCGTCTCGAGCGGGGGGACGTCGGGCAGGGGGCAAGACAGCCGGGGGCGAGGCCTAGGAGTCATTAGCGCTAGGAGACCCAGCATCCTCTGCGGTGGCTGGAAGCCGTTCGGGCAAAAAAGCCTTGATCCAGCTTAGTTATCGGAATGCGACGAGAGCCACCTGGGCCATACGAAAAGACTCGGCCGAGGACCTTCCGGTCCTCGCGATTGCATCGGGTGTCCATGTCTTGTTTCCTGATTGGAGGTCTTTGATCTCGGCGTCGCAGGCTCCCCCAGCCGGCCTCATGGTGATGAGCATGGCCGCTCGGGTTTGGGCGGTGCTATGCCATGCCAAGGGCTTCGGGGCGAACGGCAACGTCCCGACAATGGTGAGTAGCTCAGTCTCTCTCGCGCAAAGCATACATATCGACCGGCAAAATAGGCCCGCCATGGAGTTGGAGCATGGGCTCGGGTGTTGCTAGGCTCTTTGCCTTCTCCCTGTTCATCTACCTCTGCATTGGCTTGGTCGTGGGTAGAACTGACCCGGAAACGGAGAGGGTCCGGCTGCTCCACATAGGACTGGCCTTCCTACGGCCCGATCATCCCGACCCGGTCTTCTTGGTGGACCCGAAGATCGATCTGACGATGGTCCCGGTCTTCTCCTCGGTAATGCAAATGGCGGAGATGCGCAGGATGATGAGGCTCTATCTCCCTAGAACCAAGGGCGAGCTCGACTCCAGGTTCGACCTCGTCCTGATGGACGGGGCGGACGCGCTCGACGTGAAGGACGAGTTCCTTCGATGGACGAAGGAGCTTGTTCAAGATGGCAACCTCAGCTTCGTCATGGCCGATGCCGGGTCGGGCTGGTCCTTCGCAGGCAGCGGCCCAAGCTGGTACATCACCTCCATCGAGCCCATCCTCACGGTTGATGATTCGGAGGGACGCGAAGCCGCCTGGCCAGGGTACACGGAGAACAACTACAGGCTGGTGCCCGTCGACCCCGAGCACGAACTCTTCCGCAACATACCCTGGGACGAAATGAGGTTCATCGCTATGAATCGGCCCACGGAACGTCCCGGCGCAAGGGTGATCGCCCGGATGTCGGACGAGAACCCGGTAAATCGAGGCAAGCCCGTCATCGCCTACTGGGACTACCCCAACGGAGGCAGGTCGGCCTCCTACATCCTCACATGGCAGACCATGGTGGGGGCGCCTTGGATCATCGCCTTCTACAGGTGGGAGTGGCACTACGACGTCCTGGTGAACATGATCTACTGGCCAGCACGGGCTCCGATACCCGCGGATCTGGCGCTTGTCCATCGAGTGAGACGGTTGCTGTCCGAGCTTCACTACTCCAAGCTCCTTGTGCTGTCCGTCGTTGATTTTGCAGAGAAGGTGGGCGCCAATCTGGGGCAGATCGAGCGTCAGATGATGGGGCTGGATTCCGCGCGCAGACAGACGGAGCGGCTCTACATACAGAATCGGATGGAGGAGTGCTACGATCTGTCGCTGCGCCTGAAATCGGACTACGGTCAGCTGATCGATGGGGCGATGAGGGCGAAGGACAGGGCGCTGCTCTGGATCTTCGTCGTCGAGTGGTTGGTCACCTTCGCCGCTCTCATGTTGGCTGGCGTCGTTCTCTGGGTCCTGATGGTGCGGAGGGGGCTGTACCGAGAGGTCGGACAGACCAGGCTAATTTGGGAGGGCTAGCCCTTTCGATCGCCATCCGACCGAAGAGCCCGTGTGTAAACTGCGCAAGCATATATATTCCCGCTCCGTTGGTTTCTTGGGGATGCGAAGGGGCTCTGTTGGCGTGTTGCTGGGTCTTCTGGTCCTAGCTCTGACTGCCCAAGCCGAGCCCTGCTATGCCGCCCGATCCCGCATCATGCGCGTATTGGCCATGGGGGAGATCATCGTCAGATCCTCGCCCATCAACCAGTTCTGCGCGGCGGAGCCCTCACTGGACTGCACCCTTGTGGTTGCGAGGACCGAGTACACCGGCTACGATGTCGCGGACGTCAAGCGCATGATCCGTCTCTACATGCCGCGCAACATGGAGGCCATGCTGGAATACGATTTCATCATCCTCGACCAGGCGAACGTCTTGTTCTTTTCCCTCACATCCCTGGAACAGATGCGCTCGGCCATCGCTGATCATGGGAGGGGAGCGATGTGCTTCATGGAAAGCCAGTACTCCAACATCTACGGCCCCTGGCTGGAGACCGAGCTGAGCAAGTGCTTTCCATACGACCACTGGGCTAATATCGCGGCCGGCCATCCCGCCAGCGAGAGCTACGACCTGGAGGTCGTCAAGGACGATCCCAACCTGCCGCCCCTTCTGACCGCCTACGTTCCGCTCGGGATAGAGACCGTTAGGCCGTTCGGACTATCACGCCCCACGTATCCGAAGGAGGGCGCAACGGTGTGGGCCCACTGCAGGACCTACGGCCGTTTCGGCCGGTATCCGCTTTTCATCTCTTGGCGCTACGGGCCGGGCAAAGGCATGGTTTGGACCACCGCCAACCAGTTCGGTGATCCAATGTGGTACTCCAGCGATGGCAAAGAACGTTTCGCCCTGGACATCTTCACAGGAATAGTCTGGCTTAGCTCGGGATGGGATCTTACGGATGACCCGCTCTGGGTCCACAACATGCGCATCTCGTTTAGCACGTTGCGCGTGCGAGCCATCGCGACGCAGAGCCTGATTGAGTTCGTGGACATGTACGGGGCCAACACTAGGCATGTGGAGGAGGAGTTGGCAAGGATGCTGGAGATCAACAAGGAGGCTGGTGAGCTCTATCTGGATCACGATTTCGAGTCCTGCGACGCCAAGCTCTCCGAGGCCATGGACCTCGCCGGCCAGATAGAGCGCAAGTGCATGGCGCTGAGGGACAAGGCTCTGTTCTGGGTCTACCTCACGGAGTGGCTCGCCGTCACCTCGACGATGATTTTGACCCTGGTCGCGGCCTGGTCGCTGATGGTCAAGAGGAGGCTCTACCGAGACGTAAGACAGACTAGGGTCGTCCAGCATGGATGAGCCCATGCTGCAAGGTGCGCGGGACCGCACTCAAAACCGATAAAAGGCCCCACTCCGAGATGGAGTCGGAGACCGTGCCGTGCGGCCTTCGGACAGGGTCGTTGCAGCGCTGTGTCACGAGGAGCCGGACATGGTCCCGTACCATGAGTCGTTCAGCCAAGCCGAGGCATTGGACCTGTTTTTTCCTTATCCACATCGCGAGGACAGCAGGTGGGTGTTGAGAGAGAGCCGTTGGTGGGGCAGGGACATCATTACGGTGAGCATAAATGCCCCCAACCTCATCAGCCAGGTTTTGGTGCATGCGCCGGGAAGAAGGGGCTACACCATTGTGAGGGAGGCCTGGGGGACGATCACCTACAATCGCAGGATACCCGGTTTCCACAAGGTCATACACTCCCCCGTCAGGCTGCCGGAGGACCTTGACCACATCGAGCCGCCGGGATTGGATGAGTACGAGGAAAAGATCCAAGCTATTGCCGATGATGTTGGCGCCTACAGGAAAGCGGGATACTTCGTCGAAGCATTCCACAACGGGCCGTTTGTGATGTCTTGGCATCGTCTCAGGGGGATGAAAGCCTTCCTCATGGACCTGGTGCAGAATCCGGGCTTTGCACGCAAGATAGTCGACTTTGCAATGAGCCGCCAACTCGAGCTGTCCAAGGCAGTCATCGATGAGGCCAGGCCCGACGCGATCCGGCTGGGCAACGACATGGGAACGAACACCTCGCTCTTCTTCCGGCCCAAGACCTACATGGAAATATTCAATCCGTGGGAAAGGAGGCTTGTGCGGGAATACCACAAAAGGGGGATGTTCGTCTTCCATCACTGCCACGGCAACATCAACCTAATCTTCGAGGATATGGTTAGGACGGGGGTTGACGCGATAGATCCGTTGGACCCCTATGACGGGATGGACCTAGCCCAGCTCAAGGAGCGGTATGGCGACGATGTCACGCTTAGGGGCGGCATATGCAAGTACATCGGGACATACGACCGGAGGAAGATCCGCGAACACATAGAGGATCGCCTACGAGTGGGCGCGCCGGGCGGCGGGTTCATCATCCAGTCCGCGGGGGGCCTGCCGCACGACATGCCCAAGGAGAATTTCCACTTCTACAAGGATGCCCTGAACCGGCTTAGGAGATACCCAGTCGCGGGCCGCAGCGGGTGAATGGAGATCGGGAACGCACAACGATGTTCAGCGGCGAAAGAAGCCCCGTTCGTCATCGCGACAACGCGCCCGCGGTCCCGGATGTAGGCTGCGGTTAGCGCAGGCTTTGCGCTCGCCTCTCAAGCATTGGGAACTGGGCTGTTGGCATAAACGTCTGAGAGTTGCGCTCCGTTCGACTGCGGCATCTGGGTTGCATCCGCATGGACGACGCGAACTTCGGCCTCGTTGCTCGCTTCACGCTGGCACAAGGATCGCGTGGGGTCCGAAGCGCGGATGTGCGGTGGCTTGAAGGCGGACGGCGTCACTAGGAGCGGTTGGTGCCCAAGATTAGGAATCCCAATCGATTCTTCCAAGCCGGTCAATCGCCTCGGCAGGTGTGCCCATCTTGCCAAGCCAGGCGAGCATCTCCCGATGGAGGCGTTTTGCCTGATCGGGATCCTCGCGGATCAGGTTCACGTTCTCCTTCGGATCGGATTTGGTGTGGTACAGCTCGGGCGGCTTGGGATCCGGCGGTTCCTGGAGAATGAGGGTCCACTCCCCGTCCGTGACCGCTGGCCTCCGACAGAAGACGAGTTCCTTGGAGAAGTGCGTCGGCATCGTCCAGGTCGAGATGGCGAGACGGGGCTCCGGCCCGCCGGTTTCTCCTTCCATCATGGGAAGGAGGCTTTTTCCCTCGACGCCCTCCGGGATCTGGAGGCCGCAGATCTCCAGCAGCGTGGGCATGAGGTCCGGCGGCTGGACTATTTCCTCGCATCTTCGATGTTCAAAGCCCGGCGCCCTTATCATCCACACCAGCCTCGCCAACTCGGAGTACTGAGGGAAGGCATCGAAACGATCGGGGGCAATGAGGCTCTTTCCCGTGCGGCCGCGTTCGCCAAGGAAGATGCCGTGATCCGAAAGCAGGGTGACCACCGTGGTCTCCATCAGCCCCATGTCCTCCATCATCCGCAGGACCCTTCCTATGTTCTTGCTTACCAGGGTGACCTCTGCGGCATAGCGTGCCCTTAGGTTTGCGAGCTCCTCGCGGGAGTATGCGTCCGCGCGGCCGTAATTCGGCTGCGTCATCGGCTCCCCTTCGTACTCCGGTTGGTACATCCTCCAAAGGTACTCGGGAGGGTCCCAGGGCTCGTGGACATCGAAGCAGTCCAACCAGAGGAAGAACGGACCTCCGCGCCAGTTGTCCTCAAGCCAGTTGCAGGCCTTCTCGCAGATGCGGCTGTTCAGCCGGTCGGATTCGTATCGCCACCAGTCGTTCTGCTGTGCGTGAATCTCGGCGCCGGTGGGATCGCCGGGCTGGCGATTGAGGTCAACCCTAGTCTTCCTTCTGTCACTCACCAGCTTGGGCGGCGGTCGGTTTAGCCTGCTGACGGGAGCGTCGCCCTCGTGGCCGCGGAGGAAGTCGAAGTGGCGGAAGGGCTTCCAGAACCCGGCCCTGAGCAGATGGGTGGTGTCCGCGATGAGCTGGGTCGTGTAGCCCGCGGCTTGGAATATCTGGGGAAGGGTTTGAAGGGAGGGCTCAAGTGGCTGCCATCCGTACCTGGGGTGACTGAACTTGCCGGAGAAGCAATCCGTCCTCATCGGAATGGTGGGGAAGCTGGACACGCGGGCACCGTCGAAGCACACGGCCTCTCGGGCAAAGGCATCCAGTTCCGGAGTCTTGACATCCAACCAGCCGGGCCCTCCGTTGAAGCCGAGAACGTCCCAACGCAGCGTGTCGGAGAGCATCACGACGACGTTAAGTCTGGCCAAGGATACCGCCCGGACAAAGGATTCGTCCTCCTTCAAAAGTGTGAACGCCGACCCAGAAGCCGAGCCTCAGACGGGGCGCCGGCCCGAGTTAGCCCGATGGGCCATTTGCATTTGCCTCGACGGGGTCGAACTCGCATCACGGACTGGCTTCGCACTCTTTCCCCTCGACCCTTTTTCCTGAGGTGCTGCGCCCTGCCTCGCTCGCCCGTCCAAATCGCTGAGCTGCAAGCCTCACCCGGGATAGCCGCTGCCGGAGGAGGGCGCCGCGCGCCTTTCCCTTGAGATCCTCTCTGCGTAGCCGCTGTCCTTGAAGGCTTTGATGGGGTCCTCGGGCAGGCCCATCTCCTTCCTCATCCTGCCCAGCAGTCCGGAGACATCCGTCCTGAACGCCCTCTGCACGAGCTCATGGGCGCCAAGCACATCACCGTCCCGCTGCAGCTTGCGAAGCTCCTCCCGGTCCACCAAAAGGGCCTTGGCCCGCGCGATCTGGCAGTTCGCCACGGAGAGGATCATGGGCTCGATCTTTCCCTCGATGCAGTGGCTCTGGTCGATCATGTATGCGATCCTCTTGGCGCAGGCTGACCTCTTGGCATCCGCTGAGAGCTCAGCGCCGACGATCTCGTGGAATATCCTGAAGAGCTGGAATGGGTCCGATGCGCCGACGATCAGGTCATCGTCCCCGTAGTTGCGGCTGTTGAAATGGAATCCGCCCAGGACCGCCTCATCGATCAGGCTGGCAACGATCTGCTCCACGTTCGTGGCTAGGGGGTGATGGCCGGTGTCGATGAGGACCGCTGCCTTGGGCCCCAGCTTCCGGGCGAGGATGTAGGATGTTCCCCAGTCCGGGATGTCGGTGTGGTAGAAAGCGGGCTCGTAGAGCTTGTACTCTATCAGCATTCGGACCTTGCTGGGCAGCGCGTCGTATACCATCTGCAGCGCCTCCTCCATGCGATGCCTTCTGTCGACGAGGTCATCCTGCCCGAAGTAATTCGTCCCGTCCGCGAACCAGAGGCTGAGGATATCGGCCCCCGTCTTCTCGCATATTTCGATGCAGTCCAACATGTGATCTATGGCCTTTCGCCTGACGCGGGGATCTGGGCTGCAGACGCTTCCAAGCCGGTAGTGGTCGTCCTGGAAGAGGTTCGGGTTGATCGCGCCGATCCTGAGGCCCCTCTCCTCGGCGTAGTTCCTCAGCTCGCCATAGTCATCCACCTTGTCCCAGGGGATGTGTAGGGCTATCCTTGGCGCGGCGCCGGTCAGCTTGTTGACGAATGCTGCATCGTCGATCTTCTCCCATATCGTCCTGGCTGCGCCCGGGTAATGAAAAGTCTTGAAGCGCGTCCCGCTATCGCCGTAACCCCATGAAGGGGTTTCTATCTTCAGCTCCCGGATCCCGCGGATGATCCCCTCTTCGTCCATCTCTGGGCACCTCCCAGACCGGGCGGGACGCGTACAATAATGTTTGCCGCACCAGAACGAGTGGATCGAGCCGGAGAGCGCAGACGCAGAGGGCCCAACATATAAGTCGAAGGCCCGACCTGCGGGAGCATGCGTCTTCAGAAGCGTTTCATCTTCAGGTCGGCGCCCTTCAGGGAGTGCCACGCATCGACCGTGATTGAGACCCCGAATGGGGACCTTTTGGCAGCGTGGTTTGCCGGGACGAAGGAGGGAGCCCCGGATGTCGGCATCTGGCTTAGCCGAAGAAGCAGGGGGCGCTGGAGCAGGCCCATCGAGGTGGCTAGGGAGCAGGATACACCTTGTTGGAATCCAGTCCTCTTCCTAGG
>CAZJVP010000092.1:0-36435 GCA_964549615.1 uncultured Thermococci archaeon
GGTCTGCCCCATGAAGAAGTCGGCCTCAAGGATCGGCCCGTATCGGGCCTTCCACGATCCGTCGCTTACGACCCGCTGGCTTGAGCCGTCGAAGAACTGGATGTCCAGCTGCACGAGCAGGCGGGGCTCGCCCCCGTAGAAACCGCGTCTGCCCCAGCCGCCGCAGTAGCCTGCATACCACTCGTCGGCAAGGATTGCTCCGAGCGCGTTGGCACCCCTGCGGATCAGCCGGGTGACATCGTAGGTGCGGTAGTACGCCCTCCTGCGGAAGTCGGACCGGCCGGGCACGAAGAGGTCGTCCGTTATGGGCTTGCCGTTGATGTAGACCTGGCAGGTGCCTAGGGCCGCAACGTGTATGTATGCTTTCTTGGGTCGTTTGGGGGTTTGGAAGGTCTTCCTCAGCAGGGGAAGCGGATAAAGCTCAAGCCCGCTCGGCTCAAGATATCCCCACGGCGCCTCCCCCGCGGCCGCAACCTCCCTTGCCTGGCCCCATCCTGAATCGTCAAAACCCACGTCGGTCCAGCCGGGCAGGGGCGCCGCGGAGGCCTTCCATTCCTTGTCGGTGAGAAGCTCAAGGGCTCCATCCTCAAACTGTACCACGAGCTTTCCTAGGAGCCCGGCGGGCCCCGGTTTGCGGTTGGCCGCTTCCACCGCCAGAACATTTCGGCCTGGCCTGAGGCTTGCCGAGAGATCGAAGACGGCCGGGCTTCGCCAGGAATCCTCCTCCGCCTTGCTTTCGCCCAACATGGATCCGTTGACGTAGAGGGCGAACCGGTCATCCGCGGTGAGGAGGAGCTGGGCTTTCTTGACGACCCTATCCTTGGGTATCTCGAGCGTCCTGCGCAGATAGCATGTGCCGGGCGGTGCGTTTTCCCGGGCACCGGCGTCCGTGTGCCAGATCCACCTGGAGCCCCAGAAGGTGAGAGGATCCCTCACGGTTTTCCTTGGCGGTGCATCGTACCCGATCCATCTCGCTTCCCAGTCATTTTGGTCAAGCGGGCCCATCGACCAGTGCGAGGGCTCGCTCCACGCCGAGGCTCTGCCTGCCTCGTCCCAGACGCGAACCTTCCACCAACACTCCATTCCGGATGAGAGGGCTCTTCCCTCGTACGGGATCTGGTTGCAGCGGTCAGAGTCCAGCTTGCCGGTGTCCCAAAGGTCGGCATCCCCCACATCGAGGCGTTCCCGCGTGGTCGCTACGAGTATCCGGTATGAGGTCTGCCTCTGCCTCTTTGCCTTCGGATTCGTGGCCTCAAGCCTCCAGCCCAGCCGCGGGCTTTTCTCCTGAAGGCCAAGGGGATCCTTCATGTACTCGCAGCGAAGTTCGACCGGTCTGATGGAGCAGCTGGATTTCTTTTGACGTTGCATGTTGTCCTTGCGGGAGGCAGCGTGCTTAAGCTTCTTTTGGTGATCGGTGCTCGGGGGCCCATGCGTCATCCCAAAATCATTTCACCCCTTGTTTTGGGCGTGTCGGCGGCCAGGCCAAAGGCGGCCAAGCCAACCGATTCAAGAATCCGGTGCATAATGCGGCGCAAAAAGATCCTAGCCGATGCCGCGGAGCTGTTGGAGAAGTCTGAGGCGATCGTCGCAGAAACCGAAAGCGACACGAACTGATCGAGAGGCCCTCTTTCACCGGCTCAACCCAACTCACCCAGAGCGCATCGCAAGACAAGGGACGCAGCGGAGCAAGACGTCGGGGAGCCCAAGGCGTTTGCGCCAGCCAGGTCCGGATGCCTCGCCCTCCCGACCTAAGGGGGCGACCCATCCTTCTTCGCCGGCGGATCCTCAAGCCAACCGGGCTTGGTCATCTCGCCCCTTGGCCTGTGGGGAGGGTGGTGCGGAGGATGCGGGGGCTGCCTAGAACGAAGATGATGGCGTATCTCTCGTTCGGACTCGCGGCATTCGTGCGGTGCTCTACATGGTCCGCACGGTTGGTTCATGAATCCTCATAATTCTTAGCATCACCGAGCGAATGGAAACAGCAAGTGTGAAATGGCAAGAAAAAATAAATTTATATGTTGACTAGTCAAGCCGAAGAAAGGTTGGGTAATATCAATGGCATCAGACGAGATAGCTTTTGAGATAGTGGATGAGTCTGAGTTTCCCCAGCTGAAAAGGAAGAGGAGGAGCAAGTATTCAGGTATTGTGGATGCCGCTCTCAAACTGAGTAAAGGAAAAGTGATCAAGATAAAGGCGGAAGACGTGAAGGTGGGTAGCCTTCGCTCGCTCTTGCATAAAGAGAAAGGGAACTACGGCATAGCTGAGAGCGAAGGATACGTCTATATCAGGAAGAAGTAGCGCTGCCTGGCCTAGGCGCCTTTTCAGCGGGCCGGAGAATTCTCGTCCGCCTTGTAGAGACAAGCACCATTTACTTAAAGATAAGGGGCACATCCTTTGCTGTTAGGTAAAGGAACATACGTTACACTTTTCGGCCTTCCCGCCCCGGCTGCCTTCCACCGAGCGATCAAGCTTGGTATGCCCATCGATGCACAGGACTTCGAACAAGACATTCGGGAGGCGGGTTTGAGTCCTTTCTCTCCTCCGGGGAGGAAGAAACCTCAGGAAGTCAATCCACCCATTCGAGACACTTGGTCGCGGGCCGGAGCGCCATAACTCCTCGGACCGAGGCATAGAGAGGTCCTCTGCAGAGTGCAACATATATGTGGGTTTACCCAACAGTCCCTGTCCCAACCTAGTCGTTCGTTCTGTGCCCTCCCGACCCACCTTTGCCAGAAAACTCGCCGAACCACCCGTGTCCCATAGCCTTCGTGCTTCGACGTGGCTGCCCTCCCCATCCTTGCCGAGCGTGTTTTCGCGCATCTGCGATCGGGAAAACGGAATCTCACGATACGCACGCTCGCTCCTGGGTAGGGTGCGTCGGATGGGGTGCGTTCTTGAGTCAACCTAGCCACTGCCGCACTTGCCCCTCGGCGAAGGGGACCTGGATTCTGCATGGGCACACTAGTGGGCCTCCAACTAGTGCTTCCAAACGAACACTTCCACGTAAACACGGAATCGGTCGCATCCGAACATATCTGCCTGTGCGGATCCCAAGGACGACATGGGAGCTCGCGCGCGCTCCCGCCTCTCATCAAGATGCGTTTGGATGGGCACTAGTTCCCAAACTGGGTATCTTCCACATTCTCAAACTCCCTGTCTGCAGTGAGCGAGTTGGTCCCGGCGGTGGGAAAGGCGCCACCACAGTGCCCGAGCAATGGAGGGCGTTGCCTTCATCCCTGATACGCGGACCGCGCGTCATTTCTCGGGGCCCCGAGCGAGGGCGCTTCCGGCGTTTCGGAGCGGGCATATCGAGAGCAATGTGTATTTAAGTCCCCGACACGTCGATTTCGACGGCGATTCCGCGATTTCTTGTTGGATCGAGGGAATGGCGCTGGACGGGTGCGGCCGGAAGCACCGGAGCCACATACGTGGGGCGCCCGGCCGAACGCGTTTGCGGGGGATCTGAGGTTGCCCCGTGAGAAACTGGACCGGGGCAAGAGGCAGGCCAGCCGCGTTGCGCCTGAACATGATTGGCTCAAAGCTATCTTTGACGGGGCAAAGCATGCCCTGGTTCTGCTTGACGAGGACGGGTGCATCCTCGAAATCAACAGGGCGGGAACCAGGATCTTCGGGGAGGCGAAAGGGAAGCTCCTAGGCAGGCAATTCTCTAAGATCGCCTCACTTGATCCTGCCGATTTCCGGAAGGTTCTACGGAGTCCCGGCACGACCATCCCGCAGAACGCCATGGAGGTCACCGTGAGGGACGCGCAGGGAAAGCAGATTCGCCTTGAGTGCTGCGGATCCGTGGTAAGGCGTCGCGGGGAACGTTGCGTGCTGCTGACCCTGAGGGACGTGACCGGGCCCGGCCGCGAGGTCGAAAAGCTGGCGAGCGAACGTGACCAGCTGCGAACCCTGATCGACGCAATGCCTGATCACATATTCATCAAGGACGCGCAGAGCCGGTTCATCACTACCAACGAGTGCCATCTGAAGACGCTGGGCGCCCAGAAGGCGAAGGACGTGATCAGGAAGACCGACTTTGACTTCTTTCCACGCGAGCTCGCCGAGACATACTACGCTGATGAGCAGGAGGTGGTGCGCACCGGCCGGCCGCTAGTGGGCAGGGAGGAGGTCGTTATTGATGCGTCCGGAGCAAGGCGATGGTTCCTCACCACCAAGGTGCCGCTCCGCGGGAGGGACGGATCGGTCGTCGGAGTTGTCGGGATCAGCCGGGACATAACGGAACGGAAGGTGTTCAGCGACTCGTTGGCGGAGAGCGAGGCTAGATACCGGGAGCTAGCGGATAGCATCACTGACGTCTTCTTCGCCCTTGATCGAAACCTGAGGTACACCTACTGGAACAAGGCGTCCGAGAAGTTGACCGGGATTGGGGCCCAGGATGTGATCGGGAAGAGTATGATGGAGGTGTTCCCAGACACCCCTGAGACCAGGAGGGCGCAGCGGGTCTACAGGGAGGTGTTGGAGACGGGTCGATCCCGCAGCTTTGTGAGCAAATATACCTCGGGGGGCAGGGAGCACTTCTTCGAGATCGGTGTGTATCCTTCGCGGCGTGGGCTGTCGGTCTTCGCAAGGGACATCACCGAGAGGAAGGCGGCTGAAGCCGAGATAAGGCGCTACTCGGAACGTCTAGAGCAGCTGGTCGAGGAGCGGACCCGTGAGTTAAGGGATGCCCAACGCTTGGCAACGATAGGCGAGGTGACGGCTATGGTCGGCCACGATCTTCGCAACCCCTTGCAGGCGATAGTTAACAGCATCTACCTGGCGAAGAGGAGGACGAACTCCCTGATCGTTGCCGACGAGGCTCTGGAAGATAAGAAGGTACTGCAGGATCTCTTGGACGCCATTGGTGAACGCGTGAGGTACATGAACAAGATCGTTTCCGATCTTCAGGACTACGCCCGACCTATCAAGCTCAAACCGACCGAGACCGACATGCTGCAGTTGGTCAAGGGCGTCATCGCAGACACGGATATCCCTGGGACGATCACCGTGACCGTGTCGGCCGATGATGGCTTTCCGAATCTGAAGGTCGATCGATATCTGATGAAGCGGGTCTTGGGCAACCTCGTGTTGAACGCGGTGCAGGCAATGCCGGACGGAGGGCGGCTGTCGGTGATGCTGCGGAGAAAGGGCGATGCTGCGGCGATCGAGGTTTGGGACACCGGCCAGGGAATATCGGAAGAGGACATGAAGAAGCTCTTCACCCCCCTCTTCACGACCAAATCGCGGGGCCAGGGTTTCGGTCTCTGCGTGTGCAAGAGGTTCGTGGAAGCCCACGATGGAAGGATTGAGGTGAAGAGTAGCCCGGGCAAGGGGACGGCCGTGACGGTGCGCCTGCCTCTCGGCCAGTGATGCCGGAAGCGTGGGCCATCTGCCCATTCGGTGGCCCCGGCAGATCGGCTTGGCTGGCTGATCACCGAATACCGTACGTGCTGAATGGCACTGGCATGTAGGAGAAGCGGTTGACGCGAACTGTTGATCGAGGGCCGGGCGTCGTCCGTCCACAGCTAGGCATGCCGGTGGCGTCGTATCCGTGTCTCCGGCTGGGGTGCCAGTTCGATCGGGATAGCGGTGCCGGGGGCTAGGCCTGGTCTCATCTTGTCGTGGCCGGATAGGGCGGCTTGCACGTCGTTGCAGCTTTCCAAAACTCCCTCTAGGTCGGTTGCCGAGTTTCCTGCAGGAACCTAGGTCTCGGTCAACTATGTCCAGTCGTCCCTCCATAATATGTCCACCACTCGACTACATCCAGCAACCTCTCGATCGTCTCCGATTATACTGATCGTAGAAGGGTTGCAGCGTTGGGAGGATTCGTCACCACTTATGTCTAAGTGGTACCAATCAGGGCCCTAACCGGGCTTGGGGGGACTGGGCTGCAACCGGAATAGGGACTGCGTGCCTATGCTCCTTCGACAGGTTGCCACACCAGCCGGGCCCTTTCACCGGGCCCTTTCACCGTTGTGGGCTCTGCGGCGATCCCTTCCTCTTGAGGAAGTAGATGCCACCGGCGGCAACGACCGCGCACGCGGCTATCACGCCGGCCAGAAGACCTGCGCCCAGCGGTTCGGCGACCTCTCCCGCGAGCATGGCGCGTTCGCTCTCGTCTATGTATTCCTGGGCGTAGGATGGCCCGGATACAGGGAGAGCACCTCCTTCATCCTTGCGATCGCCTTACGGCAATCCCTGCCCCAGAAGGCGCTCAGGGCCTCGGCGTATTTCGCCTCGATGGCGCTGTGCTCGTTCTCCACGTTCAGCTCCTTCATGAACTGCTTGCCCAGGTTTATCGGCATGAGGAACTTGATCGCCTCCACCCCCGTCTCCGGACCTGCCCCGAAGGTGGCGATCCCGATTACCTCTCCCTTCTCGTTGTAGGCGGGCCCGCCGCTGTTGCCGTGGTTTATCGCCGCATCGCTCTGAAGCACCTCGACGCCCGTCCTCAACGTCCTCTTGGCGCTGATCACGCCCTGGGTGACGGTTGGCTCGAGCATCGAGGCCGGCCTGAAGAACTCCTCCGCCTTAGTGCCGGGCTAGCCGATGACGAAGACGGAGTCCCCGACCTTGGAGCTTGCTCGAATCCCCCAGGAGATACCTCGGGATATGGGTGAAAAGGTAGCGCCTGTATCTTTACAGCTTCCTTCCGTCAACCCTCCCGGTATCCCACCACTCGTTGAACTTGAAGAGCTCCCGAACCTCGATGAAACCGCATCTCGATGTACTAACACGTAAGTTTTTAGTACATTTCAATGTACAAATCTCGCAGTGCCCATGGGACGCTCGGTCGACGTACCGGGCCAACCTGGAACTCCTCTCGCATTGCTGGGCAAGAGGGAGGAGTGCCCCCAGGCTTCACCGAGAATGGGGGAAGAGGATGGATAGGTGCAAGATGACACGGCAAAGGGCGCAAGGCAAAGACCAGTCCAAAGCGGAATGCCGTGTCCCTGCTTGTACCTGGGGGTGCGTGAAGGTTTCCAGCAGGCCGCAGGACAGACTGTCCTGCTTGGCCCAGCCCATTCTCGGAGTTTGAAGGATCCCCCCGCGTTTCGAGAATTGCCGCCGACCACCACCAGAGTAGCACTATGGGACGCCGCCCCGCAACGACGGGAGCAGCCCAGAGCTAGCCCAAGGATGCCTTGAAATCCTCGGTGGTCATGGTCTCCAGTTCTGCCTTCTCCGCTGCTTGCCGCAGCCTGGAATCATCCGTGACGAGGATGCTGCCGGAGGTCCTCGCCTCTGCGAGGTAGGAGGCATCGTGGTAGGTCAAGTCAAGAAGACAGGCAAGTTCCAGGGCCCTGCCTCCGCCGTCCTCGGTGTCCAGCCTTCCCAGCTTCATTGCCCTCATGATCGCGAAAATGTTGCTCAGGAGGTTCCTAGCTTCCCGAGCATCCAGCCTTTGCCGCGGGTGACACTCCTTCCATATCGCGTTTCCCACTTCGTAGAAAGCCAGCGACAAGATCAAACCTTCCGATAACAAATGAGGAGCCTTCCCCTTGAGCTCCCGGACCAGCGTGAAGATGCTGTTTGCGTCGAAGAGGAGCCGGCGGTTTCTCAACGAGACTCCCTTCCAGCCCGGGCGGCTTCAATGATCTCGTCGAGGGGGGATCCTTTCGAGAATGCGCGCTCCATCCTCAGCCCGCTCTTGAAGCCGCTACATCTCCAAGCGCCTGAGCTCCTTCTCCAGAGATTGGCGCACTAGGCTGCTCAAGTTCACCCCCAACTCGGTAAGCCTTTTCTTGAGCTCCTCGGGGATCCTTGCCGTGATTGTTACCTGTTTCGTCATACGCAATTGTCTCGCAAATTCGTACTGTAAAAGTGTGTCGCTCACCCTCTGTTTCGAGGGGATGTCATGGAGAGCCTTCGAGGCATATCCAAAGGTCCAGCCCCCTGTCTGCAGGTATGCTGGCGCTATTTGCTGTCGCCAAAGTGGGCCGCATTTTCAAAGAGAGTCCTCCAGCGGACCGCTGGCAGAGGCCTGCGATGAGAAACATAGTTCCGATAATGGATGGCTGCGCGTGCGACCAGCTGCCCGACGCTGCAGAGTACAATGATACCGGCTCCGGCATCCTCGGCAAAGTCGCAAGGGTGCTCAACGGTCTGGCACCGCCCACTTCAGACGGCTGGTCTTGGCAACATCGCACGGATCCAAGGAGTAGATCCGACCTCGCATCCAACTCATCCTTTGGCAGGACGGCCGAGAGATCAAGGATTCGACGATCGGCCACTGGGAGCTCTTCGGCATCGTGAGCAACAGTTCCTGTTACCTATCCGAATGGCTTTCCGGCTGAGTTCATCCGTGCCTCGAACGGGCCATCGGGCGGCAAACCTCGGGAAACAAGCCCGCATCCGGCACGGCCGTCATCGAGGAGCTGGGCCGGGAGCCATCAAGCGAGGTCTTCAAACAAACTGCGAAGCCCTCACTTTCCGCCTTTGTCCTTGAATACATTTTTCATCGGTTTGGAAGGTAGGATTCGTCTACGAGCTGCCTTTGGTAGCTGCATCTGCACAACAGTGATTAGAGCACTGGAGTCGATGATGCGCTTAGCGTTCTTCACCGAGGTATATCCCCCTCACGTCGGCGGCTGCGAGACAAGGTTCTCAAGGATAGCTAGGGGGCTGGCATCCCGGGGCAACGAGGTTCATGTGTACACGACGCAGTCTCCTCCGGATTCTCCAGATTATGAGGCGTCGGATGGGGTTCATGTCCACCGGTTCCACATGCCTGGGACCTACATAGGCGCGTCGGGATCTAGGCCCCCGATGGGCGTCTTGAAGTACTCCGTTGCGTCAGCCATCAGATCCGGTAGGGATGGGTTTGATCTCTGCTATCTGAGCCAGTGGCCCATGCTGCACACGATCCTCTCCGGTCCCATCTGCTCGGCTGCCCTTGTCCAGGAGTGGTGCGAGGTCTGGGATAGGACGGTGATTTCCCTTCTGGGCGAAGTTGTGGCATCGCTCTGCAGACATCATGCAGCCGTTTCACGCTTCACGAAGAGGAGGGTGATCGAGGTGCTGGGCATTCCTCCCCGGGATGTGCTGGTCATCCCAAACGGGGTTGACTTCTCGGCGTTCTCGGGTCAGCCTTCCCGCAAGGTGTGGGGAAGGGTTGTCTATGTCGGCAGGCTGGTTCCCCACAAGAACGTGGATATGTTGATTGAGGCCTTTTCCGTTGCTAGGGCGCTGCTCGGGGATGGGTTGGAGCTTCACATAGTGGGATGCGGTCCTCTGGCGGACAGGTTGCGGTTCGTCGCCAACCGGACCCCTGGGTGTCTTTTCCACGGGTACCTCCCCGACGCGGAGATGAGGAGGGTCCTTGAGAGTTCTTGGATATTCGTCTCACCTAGCGAGAGGGAAGGCTCGGGCATCACGATCCTAGAGGCGATGGCTGCCGGCACGCCCGTGCTCGTCCCGGATTTCAGGGACAACGCCGCCAGGGAGCTTGTGGATGGATGCAACGGGGTCGTCTTCAAGCCCCCCGATTCCAGGGCTCTGGCTGACGCCATGGTGGGCCTGTACAGGGATGAGGATGGGTGGCGTGGGATGAGTAAGCGTTGCAGGGTTGTCGCCAGGAGCTTCGACTGGGACAGGATTGTGAGGGAGGCCGAGATCGGCCTTGCCGGGATCGTCGAGGACAGTCGTGGCTGAGATGGTGCTGGGATTCTCGCCGCCGGGGCCCAGATGCCGGGTGTTGGGAGTTTGAGGATCGTCCACGTCTACGATGGTCACGAGGCCGTGCTTCCGGGGGAGGGATCGGTTCCCACGGTTGTGTATAACCTTGCCAAGTCCTGCGCGATGCTGGGCCATGACGTGACCGTTCTGGAGCGGAGGCAGAGCTCGGGTCAGGAAGCGTCGGAGTATAGGGACGGCATCAGATTCCTCCGCATTGGGTCGAGGCCTCTGGCCGGCGTCCCGTACAGCGAGGTTCGATCCTTTCCGGGGATTGCGAGGCTTGCAGTGGACAGGGCCATCCTCGCCGCAAGGTTCGCTAGAGCCCTGAGGCGGGAGGAGTTCGACATCGTGCACGTTCATCTTCCCTTTGCCGCGAATCTGCTGGTCTTGCTCGATCCCCGTGTCAGGCGTAGGCTGGTCTACACTGCGCATCTCGGGGAGGTTGAGTTGAGGCTTGGTTTGGGGAAATCCAGGCGCTTATTGGGCATCGTGTCGCCTGATCTGTTTCTGATGAGGCGTGCCGCAAGGATCGTTGTGCTCAACAAGGATGTGAAGAGGATGGTCTCTTCGGGGGGGAGGATCAAGAATATAGGGGACATCCTAGTAGTTCCGAACGGGGTGGAAGAGGTGCCGAATGCGGCCAGCGAGCAGGACACGGTGGAGAGCAGGGGCGGTGTGCTGACCGTACTGTCGGTGGGCACGATCACCCCGAGAAAGGGTGGCGAAGCTCTTGTGGAGGCCGCAGACATGGTAGTCAATGAAGGGGGACGTCGGGACGTGCTGTTCGTGTTGGCCGGGAACCGGGATCTGGATCGACCGTACGCGGAGCGCATCATGAGCCTCGTGAGGACGCTGGCGCTGGGCGGCAACGTGGTCCTCCCCGGATACCTCGACCGCCAAGAGCTGTCGCGCCTTCTCTCGGTCTGCGACATCTTCGTCTCCGCAAGCTTTCAGGAAGGCGATCCTGTTGCGTTGAAGGAGGCTCTTGCAAGGGGAAAGAGTCTTGTGGGCACTAGGATCGGGGGAATCGTGCCCCAGATAATAGACGGGTGGAACGGCTTCCTCGCCGAACCAGGGGACAGTACCGGTCTGGCGGCAGCAATAACCCATCTCCTGGAGAACCCCGGGGAGAGGAGGGTCATGGGCAGGAGAAGCCACAAGCTTGCCTCCACCTTCCGGTGGGAGAGGATCGGAAAGAGATACGTCACGATCTATCAGGGCGTGGTTGGATGAGCAATGGCGCCGAAGGCCGGAGAGCCGATCGTAAGCAGGGCGGAGGCGGGAAGGCAGGTCCAGCAAGCCTAGTCGGTGAGGTTGCAGGAAAAAAGGGCGGCAGCCGCGGATACCGGGCTTCTGGGGACAGGTTCATGGGGCTGACTCCTGGGTCCGCTGATGACACGGGCCACAGGCTAGGAGCCGTCCTCGAGATCTTCTCCTCCTATCGATTCAATAGGGTCCTCGATCTGGGCTGCGGGGACGGCAACTTCTCTGCACTGTTGAGGGATGCCTGCTGTGCCTCGGAGATCTACGGGATCGATGCCTCAGAGAAAGGGGTGGAGCTGGCACGGGCAAGGGGAGTTGACGCCTTATGTCTTGATATCGATCATGCGGACCTTCCCTTCGAGGAGGGTTTCTTCGACGCCGTCTTCGTGGGGGAGACGATCGAGCACCTGTTTGACCCCGACCACATGCTCGACGAGGTTCACAGGGTCCTTGTGCCCCAGGGCATCCTGGTTCTGACCACGCCGAACCTGGCGTCGATCCATAACCGGTTGGCATTATTGCTCGGGTTTCAGCCCTTCCCCACCAACGTCAGTCTGAGGCATTCGATCGGGCACATGGTGGAGGCCGAGGGAGATCCCGTGCCGTGTTCCGACCATCTGAGGGTCTTCACGCTGGGATCGTTGAAGGCTATGATCAGGCTTCACGGCTTCGACATACTTTCGATTAGAGGCTCGACCGCGGCTCGAGGGCCGATTCATCGCGAAGGGCTGCTCTGGAGGATCGTTGCCCGGGCTGCCTGGGCGATGGATCGAATCATCTCGATGTATCCGCCGCTGAGCTTCAGAGTTATAGTCACGGCTAGGAAGGTGAGCGACTCGGCGGGTGCTGCGACTTGAACGGGCTGGGGAGGGCGCTAACCCGCCCCCGCTGGGCAGGGACGAGACATGGAGGCATCCCAAGGCTGCCGAGAGATTCATGCCCGCAGCGGATATGGGACTGGTTGGCCCTAGTAGTGTTGCTGGCGTTGATCTTTGGCGCAAGGCTCATGGTGCTGAATCGGCATCCATATCCCCCTAGCGAGGATCTCGGCGGCGACCTGGTCGTCCTCGACGCGATGCTTTCCCGGGATCCGGTTCGGCCTGATTACAGGTTCCATTCCCCTCCCCTTTATCATCTACTGGTTGTGTGGACGTTCAACAGGGTGCTGTCGGTATTCGACGCCGCGAAGGTCTACACCGCGCTTGTGCCGACTTTGATGGGGGTTCCCTTCTTTCTGCTTGTCGGCTCGTTTGTAGGCGGAAGACGTGCTGCCTTGGTGGCCACCGGGTTGTTCACCTTCTCCGAGGCCTTCAACGAGATGATTGCATGGGGCGGGGTTCTCAACACACTGGGGATGATCTTCATGATCTTCTTCTCCCTCTTCCTCCTGCGAATCCTCAAAGGCGGCGGGATGCGGGACGGCCTATTAGCCGGGGTCTTCGCATCCCTGACAGCGGGGACCCATCACCTAACCGCGGTGTATCTCGGCTTTGTGTTCCTGCTGGCTCTGCTTATCATGATCGTTTTGGCGCGGAAAGATGTGAAGGGTAGGTTGATCCCACTTTCCCTCGTGGTACTGGTTGGCGGGTTGGCGAGCCTCCCGTATGCGGATGTCTATCTCTGGGGAATGCGGAACACGGTGAACGTGGGCGCCAGCGCCCAGGATGTCTTGCTCTTCTCGTCACGTCTTCCCCAGGTGATCGGGAATTTGGCGAGGGGAATGCCCACCTTTGCGGTGTTCGTTGCTCTGGGCCTGGTCTCCCTAGTGTACTTCTTTTCGACCTGCAGAGAGAGATGCGTTCTTGCCGTCGAGTTGTCCCTTATCTTGGCCGTGTTTGCACTCCTTCTCATGCTTAAGCCGGACACCATGATTCGCGCATCCTATTTTGCCCCGCTGCCCATATTCCTAGCCATCGGGTTCTTCTTCAGCGCAGCGCTCAGATGGGCAGCGAGAGGCAGGCTTGGTTGCCTGGGTGGGGTTGAGCGTTCTCTTGCCTCGGTGATGGCAGCTCTACTCGTAGCTTTGCCGGTCGGCCTGCTTTCATATGGATCGTATAGGCGGTTAGCAACGGCAGTGGACTACTATCAGATACTCAACGACGACGTTGTGGAGGCGCTTGACTGGCTGGCCGAGAACACGGAATCGGATGCCGTCGTTTACACCAACTATAACGGGCTGAAGTCTTGGATCGAGGGCTACGGCAGGCGTCTGTGCCTCGATTCTAGGCCTCTGGACTACTTGGTGACGAGGGCTGAATGGCTGGAGACGGCAGATGCAAACCGGCTCGCGTTGGGCAACTATGGCTTGGAGTCCGAGCGTCTGGCGGTCGCGGATCACTTCCCCTCGGGTTATGACAATCCCGGGATCCATCTGAAGATTCCCGGTTACAGCGTTCCCGTGATCTATCTCTACGACGAGTTGCAGACCGCCCAGTTCAGCAAAGTTGGCCACGAGGAGGAGTTTGTGACCAACCTGCTCTCTGCCCAGGCCAAGCACGCCCAGGAGTGCGCTCCCAACGAACACGGCCTGTCGAGAAGATTCGAATACGGCTGGGATTTCGGGGCAGCCAGCAGGGTTGTTGGGGTTGAGGACACTGCTGTGAACGTCCTCTATGAGGTCCATTTCCTCGACAGTAAGGTACGGCTATTCAACCTCACGGCCAGCTTCTACCCCGGAGTGGAGGTCTCCGACGTCCGTTTCGACGGGCAGAGCTCGTTCGCCAGCGGCTCGTCCGGTGGGTGGAGGTTTTGGATGGAGCTGGTTCCTGTCCATGATGAGGGAGTGCCACTTGAGATCGGATATGATTATCATCGTCGTGCCCTAGCTTTTTGCTTCAAACCAGCCTCGAGTTCTTTCCGGGTCGGCGTACGCCTGACGCTGGGCATTGACCCGGAGGTTGCGGGCTTCACCGAGCCTGCGTCGCTGTGCTGGGATATGTACAAGCTCGTCGATGCCCTGGGGATCAGCCATATCGTCTTGGACAAGAACCGCTACGCGGAGTTCATCAGGTTCACCAACAACTATCCGGACTTCTCGCACCGGGTCTTCGAGAACGATAGGATGCTTGTGCTGGAGATCTCCCGAAAGGCTGGCGGTTGAGGCGGATGGCGCTGCTCCGCCTCGGGGACGTGGATGCTCTTAGAGCCCTACTGTCCAGCTGCGCATCGGTTGTAGAGATCCATGAATCTGTCGCGGTCCGTTCTTACCAGGTCGTATTCGGATAGCCATTTGTCTCTGTCCGCCCGCATGTTCTCGTATTCCGATAGCCATTTGTCTCGATCGTCTCGCATATTTTCGTATTCCGACAGCCATTTGTCCCTGTCCGCCCGCATGTTCTCGTACAGCAGCATCCACCTGTCCCGCTCAGCCTTGGCCTGCTCGTAGTTGGCGATCCAGGCGTCGCGCTCGGCCTGGGCAACAGCGAGGCTTTGGAGCGAGCGGTTACGGAGTTCCTCCATCTCGCCTCTGAGCTGGTAGTACTGCTGCTTCCACGTCGACGCGCTACCGTTAAACATGCTGAGATAGCCGGCCTCGCTGGTCATGAAGATGGTCAATGCCCCGAGGAGCAGGGCCGCGATCATCGCTATCAGCATCGGTGCCCTGCTCGGGCGTTCCTCGTCCCGCGAGCCTCTTGGTGGACGGGCCACGGTAGGAACCTCCGGCCCTTGTCGTGCCTCCACTATTTCACCCCTGGGGCTATGGGGAATGCCGGAATTATAAAGGGTTCCGTGCGCGACCCCGGTGGGGACGCGATCTCCGGGTGGGTGTTGGTAGCCAGAGCCCTAGACGCCGTGGCACTTGCTTCGTGGCGCTATTCTGAAGGAATCGGGGTAGATCGGAATACCATCTGGGATGTGTGCCGAGGACTTTGGATCTTTCCCTTGTCGCTCGTACTTTTCCGTCTATGGCTTCCAAGGGGGCGATGCAGATTGGTTGGTTGTTGGTCTGGGGGAGGAACCGAAAGATATTTATACGTTACTGTAGTAACGTATTGTGATGGGTGGCACACTTGAAGGAGAACTCATAGTGTTCTCAGCCAACAAGATGCCCAAGACCGAACAGGTCAAGCTCAGCAAACGGCTCTACGGATACAGGGACCGATCACAACGATCCAAGTACCTCTACGACAGGGAAGGGCTGCTGAACAGGATACCCCACATAATCCCGCTCGGGAGAAAGGCCATCCTGGTCACCAGGGCGGAGGACGCCCAAACCATCATCCAGCTCCTACAGGAGTACGGTGCCCAGATCTATGCCCGGGCCATCAAACTGGACGAAGAGGACCTCAAGATCCTGTGCAGAGACCTGGAACATCCCCGGGGCCGGGATGGTGGGGAGAGCGGTTTGGATGAGGAGGCCCAGACCCAAGACGATCAGTAGCCTGTCCCCAGGGCTCCTGAGAGAGTCCATATCCAGCATCCTCCTCCAGCTCCAGGACAAGACCTACGATGATCCTCCGCCGTGTCCCAGGTGCGGGTCGGAGGATGGGAGGAGGCATGGTAAGAGGAAGCGTATCTACGCCACCATCATCGCCGAGAAAGGCTTCCAGAGGATCCGCGTCTGGATCAAGAGGTACAGGTGCAAAAGGTGCGGCAAGCATTATCGGTCCAGATCCCCCTTCTACCCGGGCTGTCTCTACGCCCGGCCGGTGGTGGACACCTGTCTCTACCTGGCCGCCCACAACCCTTTCTGCAGGGTTGAGGCCATACTGCAGAGCTGGGGGCTACAGATAGATAGGGACACGATCCGGAGCTATGTCCGCAGATTCGGCAGAAGGGCAAGAAACATGGCCGGGGTAAGGATCGACACCGCCTCTGTGGCTATAAACCTTGTCAGGCTCCTGTTCGACGCAGCGGATGTTGAGGAGCTCAAAACAAGGCTGCCCGGGGAGGTGTTCCAGGATGTGGGGGATGAGACCTATCCAGCCGTGAAGGGGGCCAAGAAAAGGCTGAGACAGGAGAATGCTGAAAGGGCTCTGAGAGGCGAGAAAGAGAGGCCTTACCCCGAGTCCCATACCCTTGCCTGCGTCTTTGAGGTGTTCCACAATTTCTTCGTATCCGTCATGGTCACCTCGACAGCCTTCAACACAATGCTTGCCGATGCTCTTAAGAGGCCTGCCAGGGGCTGTGTGGGGAGCGTGAGGGACGGCTCCAAGTGCTACAGAGACCCCCACATCGACTGCGTCAACCATAAGGCCAGGAGAATGATCGCCAGGGATGGGGCCTACAGAAGGCTCAAGAGAGAGGCAGAGAGCAGGGGCCAGATAGAGGAGTACTGCAAGATGTTCTATGGTAGAGTAAGGGAGGAGGAGGCCGCACGGGCGGCCCAGGCTTATCCCGAGCTTGTAGACCGGGAAGGCCTGTTTGTTGGGGCCTTGTCCACCAACTCCATGGAGGGTGGGAACTGGAGGATCAAGTTCGGGTTAAGGGTTCCCTACCTGGATCCGGCCTCCGAGGAGGCTAGAACCCTACTCATAGCCTTACAGGACTCTATGAAGACATTTGACGCAGGCAGGCCGTGCGAAAGCTTCGCTCACAGGCATGGCTGTTTTGATTACTCATCCGTCATGGCAGAGGCAGACAAAACCTACGATAGGGATCCGGACACATTCCCTGGTCAAGGTAGGCGCAGCGACTCCTCGAGCGATCATGCCCCAAACCATACCGAGGAGTTCGCTCTCTGGCTCAACAAGGCGGTGGAAAGAGTCCAGCGAACAAGAGACAGAGCCAACAACATCCTCACAACAACCATTTAATCTGCATCACCTTCCAAGGGGGACACAACCTTTTTAAGCGACACAGGCGCCGCGGTAGGCAGCCGCAGCGTGAGGGATTTGGTCCAGCCGGGAGCGCAGTCCGACCGGCGGAGGGTGCCGGGCCGGAAGAGAACCGTTTCCATCAGGCTGAGCGTAGGGACCCATCAGAGGCTGCGGCGGGCCAAACACCGGTTCGAAGTGGAAACCTTCGATGAGGCGGTCCGCGCCCTGCTTGACGAACGTGAAAGAATGAAAGGGTGAAGGGCCGCGGAGGTCGAGCGGAGTTGACTTCAGGCCACGTGACGGGCGGTCTTCCCAAGCTCGATCCGATCCATGCCCCGAACTTGGTGGGCAGGGCGATGAGGGCCAGGATGTGGCACCGGGTCGAGCTTGGGCATCGCGCGACCCTGCGGCTCGTCAGGAGGGGTAGGATGGGTTCCTGCGGAGGCTCGGAAAGCCTCGTCATCAGGAGGATGGTCGCAGCGGCAAATGCTGTCCTGGAGGCCTTGCGAAAGGTCCCGGGGGCGCCACCGTTCCGGGTCCGGGCCTTGTTGGAGGGTATCCGAATGGCGAAATACAGGATGCAGACATACGATGAGCACGGCGCGTTCCGCTGGGCGCCCCAAGCCAGGCGATGGCTTGGGGATGAGGACGTTGTGATCCACTTGGGGGCGAACTCGCTGTGTTCTCCCCGATACGGAGGTCTGTGAGGTGGAGATCTTCCTAGACACCGCCAATCTGGACGAGATACGGCAGATCCTGCCGTGGGGCATCATATCCGGACTGACGACGAACCAGAAGATACTGTTGAGGGAGAAAGGGGTCGACTTCCGGCAGCATATGGAGACCATCCTGTCCCTGATCGAGGGGCCCGTGAGCGTCGAGGTTACCTCGTCCCGCCCCGACGAGTTCATCGATGAGGCGAGGGAGTACGCGTCCTGGGGCGATCAGGTCGTCATAAAGATCCCGATGTACGGCGATGGCCGTGCCCTCGAGGCGGTTTCGATCCTAGAAAAGGAGGGCATCGCCACGAACGTGACCGCCCTGATGTCGCCCAACCAGGTTCTGCTGGCGGCGTGCGCAGGGGCAACCTATGCAAGCATATTCTTCAGGCGCATCAGGGACTACGGGGATGACCCAGAGCGGGTGATCACGCAGTCCAGACAGCTGCTTGACTGGGACGGGTTCAAGACGCGGATCATCGCCGGAAGCATCCGCGACCCGCAGGACGTCATCCAGGCTGGCGTGGCTGGCGCACATGTGGTGACCATCCCGTACAAGATACTTGTCCAGATGCCGATGCACCCCAAGACCGAGGAGACGATCGCGGAGTTCGACCGGGCTTGGGAGGAGTTCCGCCGCGCATCGGTAGTCGAGGCGGATACGGTTGTTGGCAGGACGCGGGCAAGGCCGGCCCCTGCGAAACGAGCCATCGTGGGAGGGGCTCGGAGGGAGGTCCTTCCTTCCAGCCGTTTGTGATGCAGCATGCGACGTGAGCCTTCATTTCAGGGTTCGAAGGCGGCGAGCTGTATGTCGGCCTCAACACGGATGGGTCATGAGAAAGGGGATTTCTGAGATGCCTAGCGAAAGGGTGCTTGGGGTCATTGTCCTGGTCTGCAGCTTGGTAGGAATCGCCGCGTACGGGCTGGTGCTGTATACCTACCCGATGGTGGTCCTTCAGCTGACGCTGTTCGTTGCGGTGGCTGGGGTCCTGCTGATCGTGGCTTGGATAGGTTGGACGATGGCTTCGACTCCGTCGCAGCCGACGCCAAGCGAGAAGTCCATTTCGGGCTCAAACGAGGAAGCTGAGCAGGGAAAGCCTGGCGTCCAGCCAGCCGTGGGTGAGACGAAGGCTTGATGATCTCCCGGACGGTCCTCCGTTTGATCCTAAGGTGTAAGGGACCGACCTTCCGTGCTACTACTCGAAGTTCGGCGGGTTGGTTTTGAACGCATCTCTGGACAGGTACGTCCAGGTCATGGTGGAGAGGTGGTTTGAGGAGGACATCCAGGTCAGCTACTCGGTGACCGAGATCGTGCGCCGAGAAGATCAAGCACTCGGCAGTCCGGGAGGCGCTCAGGCTGCCTGGCTTGAGCGGCCATCTTGGGTGATCTCCATCTTGGGTCAAGTCATCTTCTCAGGAACCCGGTCGCATGATGGAACTGCTAGGAGGGTGCCTCTTGCGTGCTGCTAGTGCCATGCTCTTTGCTTACGGCCTGCGAGAGAAACAGGATTCTCTTGTGAGCTGTCGCGTATCTCGGCTTTCACTCTGCTCTGGTTGAGGCACAGGCATCAGACCGATCTCTTGGACGGCCGTGCGGGCTCGGCCCGCGCAGGATCATGGCGCACCCCAGGGCGGCTGTTGATCAAGGGGTGGTCTGCCCGGGATGTCCCTAGAACTTGCCTGTCTTCTTGACTTGACCTACCACGATGCTTCCTACCTCGCAGAGGCGAAAGCCTCTGGGAATATCCTCGTCACCGCCCCGTATTTGCTGAGGCTTCGAGGGTGTTAGCCGGGCGAAGGGCCATGGACCTGTACGGCGATGAGGAACGCGGGTTGTCGCCGGACTCCCTCATAACTGGGGGACGAGGTAACGGACGCTTGGCAGTGGCCTGGAGGGCACTAGAGGCAGGGTGTCGCATGCTCGACGATTTCGCTTGCGGGGATCGCAGTAGAAGGAACGGTCGGTCTCGGGGCGCGGGTCAGGATCGCAGAGCGGATGTTGAGAAACGCGACGGAGAAGCCTTCAGCCCCTATCGGGAGTTCCATGACTGGCGGGAGCGATCAAACGGTTTGGTACGCCTGCAATCACGCGCGGCAGCGCGAAACTGAATGATCGTGGCAGATTTTTTGAATCGGCACTGGGTCCACAACAACATAGGGTGTGTTTGTGGGTGGTTCTCGTCGGAGAGCCGGCCCCCAGAGGCAGAACAAGGCCAACATCCTCATTGTGGAGAGCGACAAGGCCGTCCTGCGGAGCCTTGCCCCGATTCTGAACTTGGAAGGTTATGGCGTCACCGCGGTGGAAACCGGCCGCGAAGCCCTGGAGAAATTTAGGGTGCATGCGTTCGATCTGGCCTTGGTGAACCTGCACCTGCCTGACATGGATGGGGCGGACCTGATATCGATCATGCACCGTGAGAAGCCAAGGATGGTTCTGCTCATCTTCACGGGCCTGCCAGAGGAGGTGGCGCTTCGGGCGTTGGAGCGCGGGGCACAGGGATTGATCCTCAAGCCCGCTGATCCCGTGGAGATCCTGGCGATGATAGAGCGACAGCTCGGGTAGCTGAACCGCGTAGTGACGTGGTGGACGGGAACGGTGGGTTCTCTCCAGCCCGCGGGATTCGCCGTGATGCGACCATGTCGAGCACCGGGTCGCCTAGGGCTTGGCATCGATTGAAGCGGATCTAACGATGCGCTCCAGCGTGGCCCGTTCCCAGTCAGGATGCTTCTGGAGACAGGCATTGATTGGGTCAGGCCGGTCCGCCTCGACCTGTCGGCCCGCACCGAGAGACAGTATCCGCAGGCCCAGAGATACCGTCGCATCGAAGGCGCCGATTGCCCATCTCCTGAGGCGGGGACGAAGGATGAAGATGACTACGGTTACCATCAGCCAGACGATGATCAGCCTGGCATAGTCGGGAGCCCTCCTTATGACGACCGTGAACAGCTCCAACGGATTCGTGAGCGCGCGGTGTTCCTCATCTATGTAGATCCGTTCGATCTCCCACCCCGTGATCAGGCTTATCAGGTTCGCCATGAGGCGCTCGTTGCCCGGCCTTGCGATCATGTCGTTAACGAAGATGCTGGGATCGGACAGCAGGATCATCCTGCCCTCCCCGTAGGGGATCTCGATCATGACCGGGATCGGTCCCCTCCTCTCGTCTTCCCTCTGCCAGATACCGTCATCGTTTGAGTCGACCCAGCTCATGGGACTTGTCCTTGCCAGCAGCGTGGAGCCGGGCGGCAGAGGCCCCACGAGCCCCGTGGGGCGATTCAGGTAGAACGATGACATGTTTCGGAGAAGGGGCCGGTCGGCCATGGCGTAGCAGGTCACGATGGCCGGGTCCCTCTCAAAGCAAAGATCGGCCACGGCCTCCCTGCCGAATCTCAGATCCAGGCCCATCCCCTCAAGAAGGGAGTTGCCCTCGTCGAAGTCGTTAGCCACGATCAGAAGCCCGCCTCGCGCCACGAACCCAGCGGTGAAGTTGGCGTCCGATCTCGTGAACGGGCGGGTCGGACCGATCACCACAAGCGCGGTGCGAGCATCACTTGGCCTATTGCGGATCGTCCCGAAAGGGGTGTGAAGCGGGTAAACCTCTTTTCCGCTTGCGAAGAGCCTGAGAGCGAACTGCGAGCAACCACGCCACCCAGTGTTGTAGATCGAGAAGTCGGAGGCGCTTCTCAGAACGGGCAGGGTGAGGGGCAGGAAGAACACCGACCCAGCACAGAGGTAGACTAGCGCGTAGAGTACGATCCGTCTCGCGCGTCGGGTGATGAAAGGCCTTCTCGCCACCTTACTGCCCTCCCGCCCCTTGCAGGGAAGAGCGCACCGCCCCTAGCGCGCGGTAGAACTCCCTTTGCTCGGCAGGTTCGGTTCGGCGCCCCGAAAACGCCGCCTTCTCGTATATCTCGGTGGCGGTTCGAAGAGGTTCCAAGATGCTCTGCTTCATGCCCTTGACCCGAGCAAGGGATAGGATCTCCGTGTGCGTCTTGTTTGCCAGATCGATCAAGAGGACGCGGGAGATCAGCTCGACCAGCTCGGCGTACGCCCTCAGCAACGCCTCGCCGCCCCTGCTGACCATTCCCTGCAGCGTCCTCGGCCTCCTATGGGTACTCGCTGCGCCATGGCTGGCGGGGGTCACGGGCTCCGGCATGGACTCAGCTGGGCTCTCCAAGGTCGTCCCGCCCGGTCGGCCCCCATGCCTCTGAACGATATGGGGTCTGACGCCCCGTGCGAAGGCAAGCCCGGCGAGGATCATCCCGATCGCCGCCACCGAAAGCATGATCGGGATCCACAACACTCCCGCCGCCCACACCTCCACCTGGATCTCTCGGCTCCGGCTGCCGGAATATGTCCGGTCATCCGGCTCGAACGCGGCCATGAGTCGGTGCAGGCCCGTTTCATCCTTCGACATCAACGGATTGAGGCTGAAGGACCCCTCATGGTCAGTGGTCGTTGACCACTTCGGCAGGCCGTCCCATAGAACTAGCACGGTCCTGCCAGGTAGGCCAATTCCCGCCATGTCCATTAGAATCCCGGTGATGGACAGCGTGTCGCCCGCCTTGGTCCTTGGAGGAGCCATGATGGTGATCCGTGTCGCAAGGGGCTCCGTGCCTTGGGCCGGCGGGAGGACATGGATCGACACGGGCGGCGATGTGCAGGGAAGGTAGAAACCGTCTCCCCGGAATGCCGAGTGCACAGCGTACGTCCCGGCGGAAGACGGGGTCACCCGCGCAAGGTAGTATCCTTCGTCGTCGGTCTGAACCAGCGTCCGGATGGCTGATCCGTCCGATTCGACCAACACTTCTCTTCCCGGGACGCCCCTCCCCCATTCGTCCTGCAGCCTGCCCGAGAGGCTGAGGGTTTGGCCCAGGCCTGCCTCGGCATGGGATGCGCGCAGGGTGAGGGAGGTACGCATCCTCGCCCCGCCGATCACCGTGACGTAAACCACGTTGGATGAGCAGGGTGAGTAGTTGGACGCGGGCGGGGGGTCGAAGTACGCCCGGGCAGGGTAGATGCCCGGAGCGAGGGTTCCCGGTATCGGCCATACAGCCTGGAAGGCGCCCTCGGCAGAGGTCTGAACGGTGCTCACGGTAGATAGGAACTCGATGTGGACGTTCTCCCCAGGCAGCCCGGCCCCCCCGGCGACGAAAAGGGCCCCCCTGAAGGTGACGTTCTCGCCGGGTAGCAGCTGATCGGGCTGGGCCAGTAGCTCCAAGGCGGTGAGAAGGATCGCGGGGGCTGGCTCCAGATCCCCCAGCATCGCCGAGTAGATGGCGAGAAGGGCCCTCAGTTCGGCCAGCCTCTCGAGAAGATGTTCGTAGTGGATGAAGGGCGGGAGCGACCGCACCGAGGACTCCAGCTCCCAGACGCTCACATTCATATCGGCAAGGTGCTTCTCGGCCACAAGAATCCGGATTCGGGCATCGACGCTCGGCCCGGTCGCGTTCAGGGCTTGTGTGAGGCTTTCGTTGAGCGCGCGATGGCTCTCTGCCACCGATTGGCACGACTTCGAAAGGGCCACCAGGGGGACGGTCGAGTAGGTTTCCAGAAGGATGATCGCGTCAAGTCCCCTGTTCGCGATGTCATCTCTGAAGGCGCCAAGCTGCACGACGAACCCCTTCAAGGCTTCCGCAGCCTCGATGGCCTCCTCGTGCCTAGCCTCGATGGACTTGGCGAGGGATCGGTTGGCGTCGTCGCAGAGGGCTTGGTAGAGTGCATGGATCGCGGTCGGGTTGGTCTGAACTAGGTCGTAGTTCTCGTGGTACACCGGTGCTGCGCCCAGAGCCGTCTTGGCGAGCAGAACGAGCAGGCATGCAAGAAGAGCCGGATTGGCCCACCTTGCCCGCCCGCCCGATGCATCTTTGGGGAGGAACGTATGGGTCATCTCGTTCTCACTCTCCGCGGCTGTGCAATGAGGATCGAGGCGAAGACCATCGCGGCTAGGCCGGCCGCAATCGCGGTCTGGAAGGTTGCAGCCTCCGGGCTTCCAGCGTACTGCCGGAGCAGATCCACATACGAGAAGGAGAGAACAAGCCCACCCAGAACCCCGGCCGCCAGGGCAACGGCCTTGAGAAGCGGAATAGGCCTGAAGACGACCCTTGCCCTTGCGGTCCCGCCCTCCATGGTCAGGGCCACCTCCAAGAGGAGAAGAAGCGGCATCCCGAGCCCCAGGACGGCCAGAGAAACGCTGGATACCTCGCCGATCTCGAGGCTGGAGACCTTGAGCATGTTGGATGAGACGTAGGCCAACGCCCACCATGAAAGGATGGAGATGGTGCGCCAGGAGAGAACAAGGGAAAAAACAAGGAGGGAGACAGGAAATGCGATCCCGACGAGTTCTAGCGGCCTCTCGGCCCAGTAGGACGCGTACTGCCCCCCTGATGCGTAGTAAGCCAGGAACAGGAGGACATAGGTCGACGATAGTATGCCTACTGCCCTGACTGCGTCAATCTTGGGATGTACTTGAATGCTTCCTGACAAGCGGTGGACCTGGCTCGACAAGGCCGCCATCACCCCCGTGAGAGCTCTCGGGAGACCTTGGCGATGGCCTCCGTTCCCCTCTCGACCTCTATCACTTGGACGCCCATCCTCTCGAGCCTCCGCATCAGTGCCCTCTTGGCTTGGTAGGCGAGGTAGAGCTTCTCAAGGGCCTCTGGGGTGATGGTTTCCCCAGCCGCATCGAAGGCCGGGCTGAACGGCGTCACGATGACGACCCGATGCCCCCTGCGAAGCGTGATCCGGCAGGATAGGGTGACGGCTTTGGCGTCGGTCTGAAGGTCCGAGAAGATCAGGACGATTCCCCCCTTCACCCCATCCAGGGTGAGCCGCTCCACAACAGCGTAGATGCCGGCCGCCCTCTCGGGTGAGCTCACCTTTCTTCGCCCAAAGAAGGGCAGTATCCTTGATATGAACGTCTCGGGGGTTCCCTGAGCGGTTCCGCCTAGGGTCATTGCGGGGGAGGCCTCCACCACCCGGCTTCCGGGCACCATGGAGATCGTTGAGAGAAGCCTTGCCGGTGCCATCCGCCCTCCGCCCGGGGGCTCGAATCCTAGGATTCTGTGCTCGTCGTAGGCTCCTAGTCCCACGGGGAACCCGCTTCTAACCAGGTGGGTGGCCAGAAGGATCGCTAGGTGGACTGACTGATCTAGCTTCGACGCCCGACCGGCAGCCCGAGCGAGCCTCATGGACCTTGAGGAGTCAAGAAAGATGTAGACGCTTGGACGCGTCTCCTCGTATGTCAGCTTGGCCATGAGCTTGGCCAGCCTGGAAGAGGCCTTCCACTCGATGGATGTGAAGGGATCGTCGGGGAGGTACTGCCTCAGGCCAGCGAACTCATACCCTCCTCCGGCCTTTGAAGACGGGGCGACCGCCTCCCAGGGGTGCTCCCTGCGGAACACGACGTTCCCGCCCTTGAACTTCTCGATCGGGGGACCAACCTGAACGGTGCGGGGTGCGGACTGTTCGGTCTGGACCGACATCAACCCCCTCTCGTCCATCAGTCGGAGCCTGAACCTGTCCAGCACCAGCCGGCCGCGCACGATGGGCCTGACGGTGTAGGAGAGCCTTCCGCCCCTCATGGGCTCAATGACCTGAGTGGTTCGTATGGATCCAGATGCCATCTCCGCCTCGGGCGGGAGGTCGTCCTCAACCTCGACCCACACCGAGTGGGCGGAGGCGTTGTAGATCTCTAGGGACGCGGGCATGGCTCTGTCCTGGAACGCCCTCTCCGGGCAGTGCCTAGTCGCGGCTAGCTTGGTGGTTCCCAGCTGCTCGTTGAAGCTCAAGCGGGCGAATGCTGCGTATGCGAGGATCATGCACGCCACGATGGCTGGGGTTAGGTTGTTCAGGGCATAGCCCTGTGCGAAGAGGAAGACTGCGACGGCTACCAACAACTTGCCGTGGGTGGTGAACTCGATCTCGCCGGCCACCGGGTTGGGATTGCTGCTCAAGAGCCCTTCCCCTCACCTGCCCCGCCTCGGCCTAGCCCCTCGGCACAGGGACCGACGCCAGCACCTGCTCTATGACGGCGTCGGGCGTGACCTCCTCGAGTTCGGCATCCACCGTGAGCTTGAGGCGGTGCAACAGCACAGGCTTTGCCAAGGCCTTTACGTCGTCTGGGGTCGCGTAGCCCCGCCCGCAGACAAGGGCACGGGCCTTGCACGCCCTGAGGAAGTGCTCGGCAGCCCTCGGGCTTGCGCCCAGGGAAACGTTGGGGTTCCTTCTGGTTGCCAAGACGAGGTCCCGTATGTACCGAAGGACCAACGTCTCCACATGGACCATCTTCGTTGCCGAGATGAGGGATGAGATCACCGGCGGTGCTGCGATGAGCCGGGCCTTCGGCGGATCGATCGAGAGGTTCTTCATATGCAGCATCATGAGCTCGGCCTCCTCCCCCGGGTAGCCGACCTGGAGTTTGAAGAGGAACCTGTCGATCTGGGCTTCGGGCAAGGGGTAGGTCCCCTCAAGCTCGATGGGGTTCTGGGTCGCCATGACCATAAACGGGAGGGCCATGGGCAGGGTGGTCCCCTCGATCGTTGCTTGGCGCTCCTGCATGCATTCTAGGAGCGCTGATTGGGTCTTGGGGGGGCTCCTGTTGATCTCATCGGCTAAGATTATGTTCGAGAAGATCGGGCCTTTGCGCAGGTGGAACGATCCATCGGCCGGGCTGTAGACGTAGTTTCCCAGGATGTCGGCCGGCAGGAGGTCGGGCGTGAACTGTATCCGAGAGAACGCGAGCCCCATGCATTCTGAGAACCTCTTGATCATGGTGGTCTTGGCAACGCCCGGGACGCCCTCCAGCACGGCATGTCCCTCTGCCAGGAGGCAGGACAGGAGAAGCTCGCAAATCGTCTCCGCGCCGACCACGGCCTTAGCCATCTCCTCCTTGAGAGCCGTTGAGAGCGCCAGCCCCTGTCTAACCAGCGATTCGATGTCCCCGCGTTCCCGGGCTATCGTCTCGTCCTCGACCGCCAACCGACCTCCTCCAAGTGCCCGGCCCTGAGACTCGACCCTCGGCTCTCCTTGTGGTTGAGCGTTCGACATCTTGCCTCCGGGTTGTGCTCGTTCCGCTCTCTCGGACTAGCTGCAGGGATGAGGCGGCTTGTTGCTGCCAATGGCTTCCCCCGCGATGAGATCTCTCCGGGTCCGGCCCCGTTCGCTTGCATGGCCTCCTTAAAAATTGCACATCGATGGGGCATATGTTGGAATCAAGCAGCCCGTGCACAATAGGAATGGGGACCTATCCCAGAGAAACGCAGGCCATTCACATACTTGTCGGGAAGATCCACGGCGTCCTTCCCTCCAGCCGTCTTGAATGGCCTCCTCCCTAGCTCGACCTCATTTGCAGAAGAAGGCCCGCTCAACAGTACAAACGACCAGCTGTCCAGCCAGTCCAATCAGCAGCTATTCCTGACATGTTTGGATCTCCGTCCACTTGGACCGGTAACCATGATAGAGGTACCCTTTCCACTCTTGTGATCCGTCCTTCCTCGCCTACACATTTTCCCCAAGGAAGATGAATCAGCCCCAACATCGATGGCCCAACTAGGAGGGCTCGAACGCATCTACCCACACAAAGCTCAAGAGAACCGCGTATCACTACGCGCCAGGTGCCGCTAGTTCAGGAACTCCTACGAACTTCTGAGTATGTCAATCACCCTTACCAGAACCACTATCAGGAAAACGAGGAAGCCGCTGTAGGCGAAGGTCGATACCTTGTCCCTCAGTGACCGGGTGCCGTAGCCGGAGACGAGCTCCGCGCTTATCAGAAGTCCTATTGTCAGCAGGGTGGACAGTATCTGGATCTGGCCTTTCCAATCACGGGCAAGGAGCACGAGGAGCCAAGAGAACGTCACCCAGCCAATCATTCCGATGACTGCATGGTCGACAAGCCTTGCCACCCTATTCCCCCAGCCTAGAAAGCGTGGCCTTGACGACGTCGGCTGCCGCATCGTAGGTCAGCGACTCGAGCCTCAGGGGTGTGGCCAAGGATCTGGAGAGCCCCTCGGATATGCACGAGCACAGCGGGCAACCTATCTGTCGGCAGGATCTCATGCCTAACGAGCAGAGTTCGGAGCAGAACGGCGAGGAGATCGAGAAGGTCAACCGCTCTTCGTCGATCTCGACCGATTCTGCTAGGCCCAGCCCCTGAGAGAGGAGAGGAGGGACGAGGGTGGCAAATCCTCCTGGCTCAAGTTCGTCCAGCTCCACTTCGAGTTCGTCCTCCAACAGAGTGCAGAGTCCATGCCCGGGCGGGGTGATTAGCAGGCCGGCGGGGCCCGCCGTCCCCGTAAGGAATGTCGGGTCTCCCCGGAGATCGGGTAGGGCAGTATCTTTGGT
Organism: uncultured Thermococci archaeon; assembly: GCA_964549615.1. GTDB lineage: Archaea > CAYQAE01 > CAYQAE01 > CAYVLA01 > CAYVLA01 > CAYVLA01. The sequence continues at coordinate 27,765 of CAZJVP010000092.1, forward strand.
CGATGCCGGGATGAAGACCCTGGGCTTGCCGACGTGGCTCTTCGGGAGGTAGATTCCACTACCCTCGATTTGGAGCTCGGTCAGGATGCGATCGAGGTTCTCGAGTCCGGCCGCACAGCTTGAGACGATCGTCTCGGCCTTGACGTACCTCTCGGTCGACATGGCGGCGGTGTAGATGCCGAGGAAGGTTGCCCCGGCGCCGAGAACCAGAACGGTGTTCTTGGACGTCTCCGCCCAGCCGAACTCCTCTTCTAGGAAGCCCCATGCCGCATAGGTGGCGAGCAGCGCGATTCCGGTGATGGCGAAGAGGTAGGCGATGATCTTGGCATCTACCAAGGGTCATGCCTCCTCGTCTCCCACATGTCCGCTTCCCTCTCCAGGCATCTTCCCCGAACCGATTCTGCGGCCGTTCCACTGGTCGGGAGGAAACCTAGCGCGATGACGATCGCCTGAGTTTCCTTAAAAATTGCTCACCGGGCGCGTATCTAGCCCCGCTTGTGGGGTTCCGTTACGTTCCGGCTCGCGCCGAACTTATGATTGGAATTGAGCAGCCGCCGCGTTGTCATCGGTCCACGCTTCTTGAGCTGACAATGAGCGACTTGGCATGTACCTCACCGAGTAGGGTTCTCAGAGGCAGGACCTATCCGAAGGAGCGGAACACAGGCACCCAACACGTAGCTGCCACATTTTCACGGTCTCGGCATCTTAGAGCCCGTGATTGCTATAAATACCATTGCCCCGGTCGGCGGAGCTGCTCCAGCCTTGGGGTTCCAGCTCATTGCAGCTGGAAGACGATCCACCAAGCTTCGTGGAGCACCCCGCCTTCTCAACCTCTCATAGCAACTCCCGCGTGGGTCCAAACAGCCTCTTTGGTCGAGGATGGGCAGGATCAGCGGCAAGATGGCGTGCCTTCTGGTTGTGGATATGGATGTCGATCTAGTTCCCGATGACAGTAAATGGCGATGGGAGGGGCGTGCGAGAGCATGGCGCGCTAGGAACCTTGGAACGAGGGCGGGAAGTGACGGACTGCGGGCATAAAGCAGGCGTAAGGGCTTCTTCTCACGGCTCGGAATGACGGTGCCGTCTCGTTGTACTCTTAGATGATGGCACCGTAATCCCCATCTCCAGCCCCGGTCCCGGGCACACTCCGCTTGAGGTCCCATCTGCCTCATGGCGGGAATCAGATACATGAGGAGACTCCGCGCAAGCCACTCCTGGCAAGCCTCTCGAGGGACCTTGATTTCAGTTGGCCAATGATGCAGTCTAGGACATCCTCGGCAGCCTCCCCAAGCACCAATCTGAGTTGCTTTTCGAAGAGAGCTGGGTCTTGTGTGAGATCACATCCCGCCCATCTCATCAGAATCGATTTGATGGGGCGTCCTAGCACCTCGTCCAGGATCTCATCGGCCACGCGCGAGAACTCAGCCTTCGTTGCCCACTCCTCCACCTGCGCCACAAACGAAGTCCAGCTCTCCTCCTTGAGCACGGCAGCCCGATCCCGAGAAACCTGTTTAGGTTTCATCCTGGATCACCTCTGTGCCTACTTCGTCTCATGGCCCCGCATGATTTTCCTAAGATGTCACACTACTTGACGGGTCCGCCCCCGAAGATGGCAGCCTGACTACTATGGTGGTGCCTTCTCCCTTCTTGCTCTGCGCGAGGATGGTTCCACCATGCGCGGTGACGAGCCTCTTGCACACCGCCAGCCCCAGCCCTTGGCCATCAGGTTTGGTAGTTTGAAACGGCTTGAAGAGGCTGCCCAGTTGGTCCTCGGGAATGCCCACCCCCGTATCCTTGACGCTGATCAGGCCGAAGCCGTCTTCGGCCCTAAGGTCTATCTCCAGCCGGCCTCCCTCGGGGATGGCTTGCAGAGCATTGGTGGCCAGATTCGTCAAGACCCGCCGCATCATAGCCGGGTCAGCCCTTATGGTTGGAAGACCGTCTTGGGCGGACACTTTCACCGTTACGTTTGCCGGAATGCTAAGCGTGGCGAGGACCTCTCTCACGAGCGCACCGATATCCAGCGCGACTGCGTCGGGCTTAGGAGCGCGGCTGAGGTCCCGGAGGTCGGCGATTATCCTGCTCATGTAGTCTGCCTGGGTCCGGATCGTCTCGAAGGCTCGTCGAATCTCGTTGTCGACAGCTTGATCCCTGACTTTGATTTGCTTGAGCCTACTCTCTGCGAGGTATACTGCGTTGACTATCATCTGGAGGGGATTCCTTAGATCGTGCCCGACCATTGCAGCAATCTTGCCTATGGTTGCCATGTTTTCCGCCTCCAAAAGTGCGGCGGTCTTCTCCTTCACCACCTCCTCCAGATGCTGAGAGTATCGTGCGATCTCGTCCTGTATGCGCTTGCGTTCGGTGATATCCCTGTCGATTCCCCGGTAGCCTAGGAACGTGCCGTTAACACCGAAAGCCGGAACCCCGCTCGTCTCCAAGACGCGTAGTTGGCCGTCCTTGCGTAGGCTCACCCTTTCCAACGCGGTGAAGGGCCGTCTCTCACCGGCTATCTTCTGGCAAATCGCCTTGACACGCTTGGCTTCATCGGGCGGCATGAGGTCAAAAGGCGTTTTGCCGACGACCTCGGAAGGGAGATAGCCGAGGAGATCCTTGATCTTGGGGCTGACGTACGTGTACCTACAGGCAGCATCGACCTCCCAGATGATATCGCTCGATGCTTCGACGAGGTTGCGGAATCGCTGTTCGCTTGCACGTAGTGCCTCCAGCGCCTTGTTTCGCTTCGCCACCTCTCGCGCGATGCCGAGGACCACCGGCCTACCCTTAATCATGGTTGGGAAGGTCCTGATCTCGACCCTGACGCGGGTCCCATCCTTCCGTTTTAGTGTGAGCTCGTCAGGCCCCGTTGGCCGGTGCAAACGGCTCATCGCCAGAAGCGCTGCCGCCTTGGGGATCTCGCTTGCCTCGAGTAGCCCCATCTTCAGGAAGTTCCTGCCGATCAGTTCGTCCCGGCTGTAACCCGTGATCTCCTCGGCCGCCTTGTTCCCGTCAAGGAAGTTGCCGTTCATGTCGTTTAGGTAGTAGCCATCCGGGGCGTACTCGAAGATGACCCTCAGCCTCTCCTCCGAGTCCCTCAGCTGCTCCTCGCGTCTTCTGTTCTCTGAGATATCCAGGACGCCGACAACGGTTCCGACGTAGTTACCGGCCTCATCCAAGATCGGGCATGCGGCAATGAGGGCATGGATGCGGGCTCCATCCTTTCGCAGGAACTCGAACTCGTGCCTTTTCAGGTCTTCTCGGACAGAACCCAGTTGGTCCTTGAAGTCAGCTCCCCGTCCATCCACGAAAGAGACAAAATGCTTTCCGAGCATCTCCTCCTCCGTGTATCCGAGGATCTTGGCCATAGGGGGGTTGACGAAGGCGGTCAGTGAGTCCTTGTCTAGGATCCATATGCCTATGTCGAGGTTTTCAAAGATCTTGCGGTACCTCTGCTCGGCGTCCCGAAGATCCGTCCAAACGCTTGGGGATGCGGTCATGCATGGGTCCCTGTCTGAATGCCCGTGATGCGCCTGCTGGCGAGGAGCTATCCGCCGATCCCAGGTTGATCAGCAGTCGCTAGATTGCCTAATAATTATTACGGGTCAGTCTTGCGATATTGCAGAGATATCGACAACAATGCTGAATAATAATGAAAAGTCCCCGGAGATTGCGACGTTCGCAGCCCCAGCGGCCCACTCCGACCCTACATTATAGCACGCTCCATGCCCTCAGAGCCAGAAAGGTGCTGGCCATGCGATGGGGTTAGGCATGCTCGTCACGGGAAGTTCTTTCATACTCCTCCTCGCTGTCGCTTCCACCCTCTCGGCCGTTATTGGGTACTTCGCCTGGCTGCGCCGCCCAGCTGCTGGCACGGTCGCTCTTGCCCTCCTCATGGCAGGCATCGCCGAATGGTCATTCCTGTACGCACTGGAGCTGGCCAGCACTAGCCTCGATGTCATGATTCTACTCGCCAAATTGCAGTACGTGGGGATCGTGATCGTGCCGGTCCTATGGGTGGTGTTCGCTCTGAGCTACTCTGGGCTCTCTGGCTGGCTCACGCGGAGCAACCTGGCCTTAATGTGCTCGGAGCCCATGCTTGTACTCTTGTTGGTATGGACCAATGAGTCCCACGGACTGGTCTGGCGCAATATGAGGCTTGAGGTACACGGTTCACTTGCAGTGTTCGCAAAGTCCTATGGGCCAGGTTTTCTGGTACATGCGAGCTACTCGTACGTGCTCATGGTGATTGGGTCTTTGGTCCTTCTGCACTCCATCATACATCTGCCCAAGATGTACCGCGGCCAAATTGGGCTTCTCGTCGTGGGTGCATTTGCTCCGCTGCTTGGTAATGCCGTGACGATCACCGGCATCAGTCCCCTTCCGTATCTCGACCTGACTCCTCCGGGGTTCGCGATCGCCGGATTGGCAGCGGGGTGGAGTCTGTTCCGGTACAGGCTCTTCGACATAGCCCCGGTGGCTAGGGATGCAATCTTCGAGAACATGGATGACATAGTGCTTGTCTTGGATTCCCAGGATCGGATCGTGGATGCGAATCCCGCTGCCCGAAGGGTCCCCACCCTAGGCGACCTCGCTTCTATCGGACGACCATTGGCGGAAGTGTTGCGCTCTCTCAGTCCTGACTTGAGCGATCCGCTGAGGGCCTTGCGTCATTGCGTCAAGGGTCGGGAGTACGATGTCCGGGTCTCGCCACTACACGATAGTCGAGGCGAACAGACCGGGAGACTGCTCGTGCTCAGGGACATCACCGATCTGGTCCAGGCGCGCGACAAACTTGCTGAGATCAACGAACAGCTTGAGACTATGGTGACGGAGAGGACCCGGGACCTAGTGGAAGCCAACCAGGCGCTCAGAGAAGAGGTGGCGAGGAGGACAGAGTCGGAGCAGGAACTGCGGAGCTCGGAGGAGAAGACAAGCGCGATAATCGAGGCATCGCCGGACTGCATCATCGTTGTCGATCCATCGCTGTCCGTGGTACAGTGCAACCAGGCAACGATTGAGATGCACAGATTCTCGTCAAAGGATGAAATCATCGGAAAGAGCGCATTGGTGTTTTTCTCCCGGAGGGAAGCGCCGCGCGCGATGGAGGCTCTGGCAACGATGCTTGCCACGGGAAGTCTGAGGAACCATGAGTTCATGCTCGTCACAAAGGATGGGCGAGAGTTCCCAGGGGAGATCTCGGCCAAGGTGGTCTCGGACGCGTCCGGAAAACCCCTGTATTTCGTTCTCATTTCGAAGGATATCAGCAGTAGGAAGAGGACCGAGGAGCTCTTGAAGCGCAGGTTGAGGTTCCAGGAAGTGGTCACGGCGGTTTCCTCACGCTTCGTGTGTCCGACCGACTTCGATGAGGCGATTCTGGCATCGCTGAGGGACATAGGCTTGTTCAGCGGAGCCAATAGGAGCTACCTTTTCCTTCTCAAGCCAGGGGGGTACATGGACAACACGCACGAGTGGTGCGCAGAAGGCGTTGAGCCCCAGAAGGACATGTTGCAGGACTTGCCGAGCGACTCCTTCCCGTGGTGGATGGCCAGACTGCAGGAGGGGCAGCCGTTATGCATTCCCGACGTCTCTCAGCTCCCACCCGAGGCAAGCAAAGAAAGGGAGATCCTAGAGAGCCAGGACATCAAGTCGGTCTTGGTCTTGCCCGTGAAGATCAAGGGTGCCTTGGCGGGCTTCCTGGGTTTCGATGATGTGGAAGGGTTAAGGGAATGGGATGATCACGATATCGCCATCCTTCGAACGACTTGTGAAATCATCGGCACCGCGTTGGAGCGCAAACTGGCCGAGGAGGAGCTGAGGCGCTACTCCGAGCATCTGGAGGAAATGGTCGAAGAGAAGTCAAGACGATTGAGGGAGGTGGAACGCCTAGCGGCGATCGGGGAAACTGCCGCGATGGTGGGCCATGATCTGCGCAACCCTCTCCAAGCTATGATGAACAATCTGTACTTAGCCAAGAAGGCGGTCGATTCAATCGACGATGAAGAAGCGGCGGAAGTTCATGTTGGGCGTCTCTTGGATGCCATGCGGGAGCAGGTGAAGTACCTGGACAAGATCGTTTCGGACCTGCAGGATTGCGCCAGTGTGGTCGAGCCGCAGCGAGTCGCTGTCGATGTGGGGTCGATGCTAGGCGACGTCCTGTCGGAGATCGCCATTCCCAGGGACATAAGGCTCTCGGTTGCCGTCGAGGAAGGCACGGCCATGTGGGCCGATCCAGCGATGATGAAGCGAGTCTTGACGAATCTAGTTTTGAACGCGATACAGGCAATGCCCAAGGGGGGCTGCCTAAACGTATCGTGCGGGAGGGAGGGCAGATACACCGTGATCAGCGTGGCCGACACGGGCATCGGGATTCCCGAAGAATATTTGGGCAAGATATTCGACCCGCTCTTCACGACGAAACCCCAAGGGCAGGGCCTCGGCCTAGTGGTCTGCAAACGGCTCGTTGAGATCCACGGCGGGGCGATCACGGTGACGAGCAGGGTGGGAGAAGGCTCGGTCTTCAGTGTCAAGATACCCGCATGCAGCGAAGAGGCAGCCAAGGGGAGAGCCGAGGAGCGGGAACGGAACGCTCATCAGGGCGCGGGAACTGAGCATGCACGGCGATCGTCCGTGAGGGTTGCTTGACGAAGCGACAGCAAAGGATTCCGCGCGTGAGCGGCGCAAAGCTTGGCCGATCTTGAGTTGGTTGCTGGTCCATTATCGCTAGGAGGAGGGCCCTCAATGCGGATTTGGGAGCGTGGAATCGAGGTTTGATTGACGTATTCTGGGGCATCTCGTTGGCGGTGGCAATCGCGTCTAGCGAACCCGGACCGGGCGGGACGCATCCTTAACCTGGGGCCTCGCATCCTTTTGCGATGCCGGACATAGCATCAAACAGTACGCTCCTCGGCCATCAGGTACTTCGTCAAGGACTGGATCTGGTACAATCCTTGGAGCTTTTTGACGAAGTCGTCGATTTCCTTGATGCCCTTGAACATTGCTTTTATGACGATGATCGTGCCGTTCTCGGCCGAACCTGCATACTGGATGACCATCCCCGGGATCTGCTCTGCCAGGACGGCATCTGCCGGGGAAATGTACTTCAATACCTTTGAGTAGAGTGGCCCTCCGATCTTCGCAACCATGACTGCGTTGATGTTGTACCCCAAGTTCCTGTAGTTGATTGTGTATCCCTTAGTTTCCACGATTCCCATATGTTTCAAGCGCTCGATGCGGTAGTAGACGAAGCTAAGGGGCCGTTTCAGGGTCTGGGATATCTCCTTGGCCGATAGGCCTCGAGATATGAACTGGACGAGTTGGTCATCCAGCTTGGTGAGGGCGGGCATATACGGCACCGGACCATTCTTTGGCGGCTCGATCCTAAACTATTGCTTGGCAATCCCGCACAGGTCGACAAGGATCGCAGTAGGTCCCTAGTCGAGACGGGCGCCGAGAGTCCTCCTTCGGCATCACCTGCTCTGCAGTTTCCGTATGCGGCTCTGGATCCATCTTCGGGCCTGTTCCTGACCCATCTCCTCTGCCTCGGCTTGCTCGCGGAGTTTGTCGGCTATAACCCTGAGGAGCTCTTCCGGGTTCACGGGCTTCATGAGGTAAGCGTCAGCGCCCAGGTTTAGTGCCCTGACAGCGTTCTCAAGACTTGCGTGCCCTGTGATCATGATCTTGATCATCCTCGGGATATCCTCGTGCAACTTGGTCAGAAGCTCGGTCCCCTCCATGTCTGGGAGCTTGATATCCAACAGAGCAATGTTGTAGTACTTCTTCCTGCTTCTCTGGATGGCTTCCAGGCCAGTCTCAGCCGTATCCACATCGTATCCTTCGGATTTGAGGATCTCCTCGAAGCTCTTGAGGATTGCCCTGTCATCGTCCACGACCAAGATAGCTGTACCCATCCTCATCGACTACTCCGCGCGGGATCCTGGGACCGTTCTTGCCAAGGTTGATGGCAGTGGTCCAGGGCAATGATGCATTGCTAGGAATACGACCGAGGTTGAAAAGTCCTTCGTATGGCTGGTGACTAGTCCCGCGAGACTCCCAACAATGAAGCACCGGCGCTTAGCTTGTGCGCCGACTGGGAGAAATTCCATGTGCCCTCTGTAGATAATCTTGTTGAATATCGCGAATATTCTCCGCCGCTCGAGAGCTCTGCCATCTTGCAGCCCAAGGGCCGTCCTCTGTGGCATTCTGCTTGCTCTGGCAAGGGACCCTGCGGGTCGACGAGGAAGCACCCATCGTCTTCGGAATCGTGAACGCCTGTGTGGATTCGGGGATAATGCTTGGACGGGCGTGCCGTCGGGGCTCCGCACATGGAAGTCCCACCTCCGGCGTGCCTCTGGAGGAGTCAGGGGAGATCCCGGAGGTTGCGCTTTAGCAGGGCGAACTCCCCCGAAGTGAAGGCTCTTGGGGAAGATACAACCAAGAGAATCGAGTTCGTCGACGCGACAGCATCGACAGCGTCGGACAGCCATCGAATAACCGGTCCAAAGCCGTTGTTTGTCACGAGGTACTCCAGTCCGTCGATGAGTACCGCCTTCGGCACATCTTGCTCCCTGAGAAAGGAATCGACAATCTGGCCGACAACGCCGATGCTTGACGATCGGGTGGATCTAGGGTCATCCCTGCTCGTCGATAGCCAAACGAGGGTAATGTTCGGAAA
>CAZJVP010000093.1:0-2509 GCA_964549615.1 uncultured Thermococci archaeon
CCACAATCAAGTGAAGGTACCTTTCCTGAGCCACCCTCTCTAGGCCGGCGACCTCCCCCGAGCCCATCAGCACCAGCCCCTCCGGATCCATCACCCGGTAAACCCGCGGCCTTGACCGCTCGAACACCACGACCGCTCGGAAGGCGTGTAGCCGACTGAGGACGATCTTGGTCTGCTGCAGCCGGCCGCCCAACGCGCTCTGGGCCTGAGCGAACGAGAAGGCCCCGGTCCGGTATGAAAGATACAGCCTGCTGTACGCCCTGCCCAACCACCCGGGCAGCCACCGGGAATCCACGCCATCCACTCTGGGTTAAGGTATATTAATAGGTTACCTTCGCGTCTCTCCGGCCAGCTATCGCCAGCAGCCTCTCCTAACCCTCTTGCGCCTCGTGGTGTTACGCTTCGACCTCCCTGACGGGTTTGACGCAGGAGGAGGCCAAAACGCCGAGGTGAGCGATGCTTGCCTGCCTGTAACCGCAGCTAACACAGGCTATCCACCGGGCGGCCCATGGTGGTGTCCAAGTCTTCCCGAGATTCTCATCGGCCTATGTCATTACAGCTGAGAAAGCGCCGACCACCTTCCCCCGGCGCCAAGCCCTAGCCAGCCTAAGGATCTCCCCAATCGCCCAACTCAAGAGCACGCATAACCCGGTCTTTGTCCTTGCTCTGCCGGACCTACTCGCAGGGAGGGATGTCCGATCCTTCCTACCCAAACGTATGGATTCGAAGGTGAACAGCCTGATGGCCATCCGGCACTCTCGGTATTCGCCATGGATCTCCTCAGGGACCTAGCGGCGTCCCGGGGAGTAAACACCACCATTTCCCCTTGACTTGATCTCGTGGATGGCCTCCCTCTTTGCCTAGAGACGGGTGAAATTTCCGTGTAGCTAAGTTATACAGGAAGCGTATGAAAACATTGCATGCTTTGGAGGGCCTCCCTGGCTGCGATAGTTCGTTGATGGCTTCGACCCGCGAGCGCACGAGCTCCGCCCCGACGAGCGCCTCCCATCGGTCGCCCTGCTCCGGCGCAAACCTGACCTCGCCCAGCAGCTCGTTCAAACCCCCTTAAGATCGCATCGCTTACATGAGCGATCTCGAGGCTGGCCGCCGCCTTCTTGAGGAGACATGTGTATATCCGGGGCTTCTGGACTCTGCCTTGCGCGGTCCGATGCTGAGGAACATCCAAGAATGTGGCCAACGCACGGGACGGGCATATCGTGCACGGTCCGAAACTCTTCGCGCCTGATCGCTGCTTCACCGCTACGAGCGCTTACCGGGATCCGCCCTAGAGATCAGTAATCAGGCAGAGATGCGGGTCAAACCCCCTATCCCGCCAAACTTCCCGTTCCCAACCGAAATCTTTTTATGACCATGGCCGACGAGCGTGGGCAACGGGGTGAGTGTGCCGCATGGAGATAAGAGGCATTGATACGATACTCTTGGCATCGGTCTTTCTGCTGGGCGTGGCCGCCGCTTCTGCGGTCCCGAACCTGACCCTGGTCTGGCAAAAAGAGTATAAGACGGCATATGGGCTTCACCAGACCTGCTTGGCAGGCCTGAATGCCTTCGATGTGGATAAAGACGGCAAGATGGAAATCATCATTCCGTTTAGAAAGGATCCTGACCGCGTGGTGTGCGTCAGCGGACTCGACGGCTCCGTGAAATGGATCTTTCCGCCCGTTGACAAGGATCCCCTTCCCGACGATCCGATGTGGTCCCCGTGCATCGGCGACATGGACGGGGATGGCAAGTACGAGATACTCGGTCAGGGCAGGAGCAAGGATCTATACTGCATCGACGCAGCGACAGGCGCCCTGAAATGGAAGTTTGAGTCCAAGGGCACGGATGCCTCCGTCGTTCTCTTCGACATCAATGGCGACGGCAAGATGGAATCCGTAAGGTGCGGTGGAGACGTCGTGTACGTCGTGGACCATGCCGGAAAGCTGGTCTGGTCCTTCCAGATGCCTGCGAAGGGCGAAACGCCCGTTGTCTGGGATGTGGATAGGGATGGCGCGGTGGAGATCGTAGTCGCAGATGATTCCGGCAACTTGTTCTGCCTCAGCAACACGGGAACGGAGAAGTGGAGGTTCGTGATGGGCAGCAAGACGCACAGCGTGGCTCCGATCGTTGCAGACTTCAACAAGGACGGCGAATACGAAATCGCGGTGCCAAGCCACGACAGATACCTCTACATGATAAGCTTCTACGGCGTGGAGCTCTGGAGGTTCCCCATCGCAAGACAATACTGGGAAGTCAACGAAAACGCTGGCCAACACGAGGCAGGGTTCGCAGCAGCCGACCTGAATAACGACGGGTTCATCGAGCTCATAATCACGGATCACATAGGCAATGTCCACGCGGTAAAGCACGATGGAACCCAGCTTTGGCACAAGAAGCTTCCCGAAGAGATCTGGACGGGAGTCCTCATCTTGGACTTCACCGGAGATGGGAAGCTTGACGTGATCGTTGCAGCTGAGGGGAACGAGTCAACCCCATATCCGGACGGGGC
>CAZJVP010000094.1:0-52119 GCA_964549615.1 uncultured Thermococci archaeon
AACCTACATCGCTGCGCCCGGCATCGTCCTCGTGCTGGGGCTGTCCTTCTTGGAAGCTTCGGCCGTCGCCATGCGATCCAAGACGACGATCACCGAGGGGGCGTACCTTGAGCTTCATCAGCTCAAGGAACTTGTGCCCGAAAAATGCGCGATCGTCGGCATGGCCAGGGAGGCGTACTGGTACGAATCTGTTCTGCACAAGAGGATCGTCAGCAGCACCTACGTGGAGTCCGAGGACTACTCTGACGAGGCTCGGCTATACATCGTCACCTCCGCGTCAGCGGTCCGCAATCCCAGACAGGGGACCGTTCCATTGACGGCGCCTCAAGGGCCCTCCCCATCCCCCGGGCCGTTCCCCGGACCCCAGCGGCTCAGCCCCCTTGCAAAGCTCATCTTCAACGGCCGTTACATCACCGCCTACCTCATACCCCCGGGGCCGAGGACGTAGAGCGCCATCTCGATCCGACCAATGCCCAAGAAATCCGATTTATATGGGCCGTCAACCCTTTGCCTAGAAGAGCATGGGCGAAATCCGAATCGGCTGCAGCGGCTGGTCGTACGACGATTGGGTGGGATCGTTCTATCCGCCGGGCACTGAGCCTGGCCAGATGTTCGGTGCCTACGTGCAGAGCTTCGACACCGTTGAGGTCAACAGCACCTTCTACAGGATCCCGAATCAATGGATGGTCAAGAGCTGGGCATCGAAATCTCCCCCTGACTTTTTGTTCTCCGCAAAGATGTACCAAGGCGTGACCCACGAAAAGGAGATGCGCTCGGTGAAGCCGGTCTACGACCAGTTCATGGCCGCAATGCTGCCCCTAAAGGGCAAGATCGGCTCCATACTCATCCAGATGCCCCAGCGCTTCAAGGCGACTGAGTCCAACTACGCGCTCTTGGAGGACTTCCTGTCAATGCTGCATGAGGATGTCGACTTCACGGCCGAGTTCCGCGATCGCTCCTGGTTTGACCAGAGGACGTTCAACCTGCTTGAGAATTACAACGTTGCATTCTGCGTCGTGAGCCAACCGCAGTTCAAGGGCCTCATCCCGCCCGAGCCGGTCGTAACGGCCAAACATGCATACGCCCGATTCCACGGCCTGAACTACCAGAAATGGTATTCTGGAGAGGGCAGCGAAAGGTACAACTACCTCTACTCGAAGGAGGAGCTGTTGGAGTGGAAGCCCAAGATCGAGCACATGCAGGACCGGGCAACGAGGACCGTCTACGTCTACTTCAACAACCACCCGAGCGGCCAGGCACCGGCGAACGCTAAGATGATGCTTGATATTCTGGGCGCAAGGCCCAAGTTGCCTAAAGTTCTTCCGACAATGGGGACTCGACAGAAGACCCTCTAGGCCCGCCTCCGGAAGTACCGGTCCTTTACTGTCTCTTCCTTATCTCAAGCCAGCGCTGGGCCTCGGATCGGCCCTCGAAGCCCTCCCAGTTCTTTGACCTCTCAAGGCTGTCCAGAAGTTCCGAGACCCTCGATCTGAAGCCGTTGCGGACTTGCTTAAGTTCGGACTTCTGAAGGCCGGCGGCCTCGGCCCACTGGGACACCGCCGCGGGCATCTCGCCACCCTTTTCGTACAGCTCCTTGAACTCCTCAAGCTCCAAAGTTTCGGCGAAAACGGACGCAAGGAAACGGCCAGCCTCCCTTGGGCCCCCCTCCTTTGTGTCCTTCATGATCCTGTCGAACTCCGCCCTATCGGGGCTGAACTCTGCCATGTAGATCAGGCCGCGCTCGTGATGTTGGAAGATAAGTCTTTCCGGCCGTCGGCCGTCTCCAAACGGGCCTTGGCCGGTGCCCGGCTCGTCAGTAGCATGCTGTATGATCTGCCCGGGATGGTCTCAGATCAACCCGGGACTCAGATCCCGAGGAGCCGTGAAGCGTTCTCGCGCCCGATCCTGCGCTTGTGCTTCAGCGGTATCCTCATCTTCACCAATAGCGGGATGATGGGTAGCTCCTGGCCAGGATGTATGCAGTCCGTCCCGAACAGAAGCTTCCTGGAGAACTCCCTCAGGAAATCCTCCGCGTGCGCCATGTCCCTCTCAAGCGCGTTGTAGCCAGACATGGCCGACAGGTCTCCGTAGACGTTGTCGAAGGCGGAAAGTAACTCCGCCACCCTGCCGCCCTCCTTGACGGGACCGGTGGGATATGTGGCCTTTGGATCCACCTCGCCGGATATCTCTCTCCACCACCCCGGTCCGTGCGCCAGGAACGTTGTACCCGGAAGGGTTCGCAGGACCCTCTCGAAACGAGGCAGGCCGACCGAATCGGTGTTTCGAAGGTTGTCCATGTGAAGAAGCACGGGAATGCCAAGGTACCCGCACGCCTCGTAGATCTTCATCGACCTTGGGTCGTCGACAGGCAATCCCGCAAGGTGTTCCCCGAATCCCCTTGCCCCTTTCCTGACGTACCTCTCGATCAGCCCGAGAAAGTCTGTTGAGGTGTCCGCCGGCCCCCTCCGCGGATCCACACAACAGAAGGGAACAAGCCGGTGAGGGAATCTTCTGCACGCCGAGATCACCTGGCTGCTCAGCACGTAATAGAAGGTCTCCTCCGGGTTCTCGATCGAGAGCACCACGGCTTTCTCGATCCCTTCACGATCCATCCTGGAAACCAGCTGCCTCGCCGTCTGGCCTTTCCCGGGCGCTATCTCGCCTATGTGCGTGTGCACGTCGATTAGGTGAAGGTCTCTGGCGCTGAGCCCCACCGCGGACGAGCCTCCCGCCTGCGCCTTTCGTCCCTTTCTTAAATCTATCGGTGCTTCTTCTTCGCTTCTCTGCCGCCGCCTTCTGCCGGGATCCTCAACACTTTTCATCGGTCCCGCCCATCCCGTTGCTGACTCCTGATGTCACGCAAGACGCTCGGTGGCGTTGAGAGAAGCCTCCGAGAACTGAACTTCCAGGAAAACGACAGGGTGCCCATCGCGGGGGGCTTCATCTGCAAAGCAAGCTTTCTTGAGAAGGTGGCGGGGATGGGGCCCTTCTGGTCCAACCCCAGGGCGATAGCCATCGAGGCTTACAGGAAGCTTGGGACCGATCTGATCGTCCAGTTCGTCATGCCCAAGCGCCCCGAGGACTGCACCGATTCGACGACGGCGACGAACTTCTCCAAAAGGAGCTGTCCGCCGCCTACCCACACGGCGGAGTCCGTGGTCGAGTTCGTCAACGATCTCCCCTCCCCGGCCGAGATCCACAAGAACTTCGACTCAGAGGCCGTCTACAGGGATTTCGTCAGGGTCATGCTGGACGGGCAGAGGGAGATGGGCGACATGCTCTGGATTCCCTTCTGCGCAGCAGCCTGTCGCTTCATGTGGTACTCCGACTTCGGCTTCCGGCCATACCTTTTAGCGCTTGCCAGGTACCCAGATGAGATGGAGAGGCTGTTCCGATACTCGGGCGAGGAGGCAAGGCTGAGGAACGAGGCCGTCGCCAGGGCCATCCGCGACAGGGGTCTTCCCCCCTTCCTCTACTTCGGCGAGGACATCTGCTACAACAGGGGACCGATGGTTCCGGTGAAGCTCCTCAGGGAGATCTACTTCCCGCACCTTAGACGGGCGATCCAACCCTTGAAGGATGCTGGGGCCAAAATCATCTGGCACTCCGACGGAAACATACTGCCCATCCTACGCGACCTGCTGGATTGCGGGATCGACGGCTTCCAAGGCTTCCAAGGCGAAACCGACCGCAGGCTTGGGGAGCTTGCAGCCATGAAGTCGAGATCCGGAAGGAAGCTGATCCTCTGGGGAAGCATTTCGGTCAGCTCGACCCTGCCCTTCGGCTCCAAGAATGATGTGAAGAGGGAGGTCGAAAGATGCATCGACGCGGCCGCCGAGGGCGGCGGCTTCTTCCTCTCACCTTCCAGTTCGGTCGGACCTGACGTGCCGGATGAGAACATCTTGACCATGTACCGACACGCCGTGGAGTACGGCACCAAGGCAAGGGCGTAGGGCCTCTGGTTAGGAGATCAAGTGCTCTTGGGCTTGCGCTTGGATGGCCTCTTTCGCGCCAGACGCTTCATCACGATCTGCACGTTCGCAGCTATGATCTCGGGCATTATGGGGCCTCCCCCGTAGGTGTCGTTGACCGGGTCGAACGTGTCGGCAAAGAGGGTATCCCACGCCCCTTCCCTCACCGCCTCGGCCGAGAACTCGGATCTGAACATCCATTGGGGGTCGTCATGGTCGATCATCCAACGGAGGACCGCCGTGGTGACTCCCCTCTGGTACGTCTCCCAGTCAATCTCGGGATCGACCTTGGCCCAATCGATGCCGAGCTGGTCCGACTTGTGGAAAACGCTCAGCACCTCCCACTGCACGTGCTTGGATGTCCAGTCGCTCAGGAACCAACAGGTGCTGTTGAAGCATGGCTTGGTGTTGTAGATCATCGAGACGTCCATGGGCTGCCAGAGGTGGGTGAACGGCAGCAGACACCTGATGAAGTGCCGAGCTCGCTCCAGGTACCTTTCATCTCCAAGATCCCTGTAGCCCAAGTAGTAAGCGATCGCTGCATTTCCCGCGGCAAGCAGGTTCGGGCTGCGTAGAGGGGTCTCCCACCAGTCTCCTCCCTCCGGTCGTTCGAACCTCATGGCAAACTCCAGAGCTTTCCTGGCCGCTTCCAGGAACCTCTCCTTGTGCAGCTTCTCCCCGGCCTGAAGGAGCGCGATCGAAGCCGTGGCACACAGGTCCAATGCCGAATCCCCGGGTAGGCCCAGCGGCCTCCACAGGGCTGCCTTCTCGGTGAGGTTGGTCTTGTGCCTGCCGGCGGGATCGAACGGGAAATCTCCCTCGGGCGTTTGGAGCTTGAGCAGGTTCTCGGCATCATCGATCATCGCCCTGCGCCGCTGGGCTGCCGAGGCCCTTCTTCCCTGCTGCTTCAGGCACCAAGCAACCTTCTCCTTGAGGCCGCGGGCGGTATCTGCGCATCTGCCATGCCTTGCGTAGTCCAAGACGAACCGGGGCACGTTGGGAGAGCCCCTGCCCCTGAATCCCCATCCCTGACCGTCCACCCACAGGTGTGAGTTGTAGGCCTCTGCGATGCGATCTAGAGCATCTTCCCAATCGTACCGCGGGGCTCCGGGATCGGGCATGCCATTCCTCCTGACCCATTCGACCACGGCGTCCAAGCTGGTTCCATTCACCACCGAGATCGCGGCGTCGAGGTCAAGCCTCATGCCTCTCGGGACTGGAACCGGGGGATCGGCTTCCAACTGGTTCTCCCTCAGTCCCCAGCGGGCGCTGGGCAGCATAAGGCCGAAGAGGTGATGGTTCATCCGATCAATGAAGTTTGGCGTAGCGAAGACCGGCTGCGGACATCTGATCCTACTCACGTGGGATAAGGCGGATTGATGCGGATCCCACGAAAGGCTTATGGCAACGCCGTCGTGGCTCAGTGCCATCACGGGAATGGCCACCTTGTAGGGGTGGGGTGCAACCCTCAGGGCTTCGGGGTGCTCGAACCAGTCGGTGCCGCTTGACCACTCATCCCCGACGACCCAGTCGATTCCGGGAAAGATCGCATCGTGGCGAGCGCTCCCGAAGCTCCCGGCCCCAATCCGCAGCCAGATCCCCCTCAGGCTACGAAGCTCAATGGCAGCCTGGGCGACCAGCCTCATCCTGTAGCGAATCACAGCGTCGCCTGTTGGAAGCTCCAGCGTGACGGAGCCTTTCAGGAGCGGTCCGCCCTCATGGTTGGACGAGAGTGCCTCCCGAGATTGGACCTCGAACGTGAGCGCCTGCGACGCTTCGGTCTTTGCGAGTTTGGATTCCTTGGCTTCCAGACGCAGAGGCCTAGCATGGCCCGCGATATGGGCCTCAGCAAGATTCTCCAGGATCGCGAAGAACCTCGAGGGTCCATCCTGGCCTTTGCCGACGAGGAGTTCGCCCCAGCCCCAGCCCGTGATCCGCTTGTGTAACTCGAGGCGCAAGTAACGATTCTCCAGCACAGACGTCTCTCCCGCATAGCTTGCCTCCCGGTAGCGCGGCATCTTCATTTCCCTCGGGAAAACGGCTGGCCGCCGTTTGATAATGATGTCGGTCAACGATACGCCGCCTCGAACCGCCGCCTTCATCCGCCCGCGACGGCCATTGAAGGGCACCTATTTCAACGTCGGGCCGGACTCGAAACCACCTATGCCTTGGCCGTTGATCTCGACTGCCGAGCCCAAGGCGCGCCCGAGGATGTGGCTCTGCCCGTTGCTCCCGGGCCGCCACCACTCAGGCGATCGGCGCACGGCTTGCCAACGAGGAAAAGATCGGGTGCGTCGCGAAAAGGTGGGGTGTCCGACGCGGGGCGCCCATCCAAAAAGAGACGGGGTACCAACGCGCGCGGCCACGTTCGCGGAAATGAAAGGGAAAAACCCGGCAAGGGGTGAACGGTATTGCCGACATGGGTATGCAGGACCTGTAGATATGAGTATACCGGGGCGGCTCCGCCGAGGGAGTGCCCCCAGTGCAGCGCTTCGTCGCGGGAATTCGTTGAGAAGAAGCCCAGGGAAAGACTAACCTACGATGGACAAGCGTTCGATGTGCTCCTGGTGAACGCGAGCAGCCACAGCGCCCACGGCTCAAGGATCGTCGCGGAGTTGGCCGAAAAAGCGCTCGCCCGAAGGGGAGTCAGCTTCAGGAGCTACAACCTCAACGAACACAACATCGAACATTGCTGGTGCTGCTACAGCATGCGGAACGCGGCGTGCACGTACCCGTGCAGAAACCAGCATGACGACATGCCGGCCTTCCACGAGATGATCATCAACTCCAAGGCGGTCATCGTGGTTTCGCCCATAAACTGGAACGGCATGTCTGCAAGGCTTAAGGACTTCATGGACAGGCTCACCTGCATACAGAACCGGTGCCTATTAAGGAGGAGGGCCTTCACGATAGGGAAGGTCGTGGGGATACTCGTGAACGGACACGAGGATGGCGGAGTGAAGACGGCCATGGACATCTTCGTCTACTTCCAACAGTTGGGATACATCCTAGCGCCATTCGGATTCGCCTACAGAACGCACGGCGCGGAGCACGACACGAAGACGGACGAGGAGTTCTTCGCGAACGACGAGAAGCTGAGGCAGGAAGTGGAGGGAGTCGTCAACAACGTCGTCGAAATGGTCAGGCTCGACGCGGAATCGAAGATCAGGGACAAGATAATCCCCGTGTGCGAATGAGTCTAGAGCGCGCTCGCCAACGTCTCAGTTCCGTCCCTGAATGCGCAACGTCACTATCTCATGGGGCAGGGAGGGAAATTGGATGACCCGTCCCCTAGCCTTCGCCGGCATCACGGGCTCCTCAAGAAGGTTGCAGATCCACGAATGCCCGGGACGGAAAGGAAGCTGGAGTCGGACCTCGCACCGCCGACCGATGGTCTCGTAACCCCTGACGATCAAATCCTGACCGGCGCGTTTCAACACTACCACCTCGAACGTGTCCGGGTAACACCGGAGAAACGATTTGGATGCGGCCTCGATGTGCAAGCCGGAAAGGCATAGGGGCGGCGAGTTGTAGGAGTGGGCCATCTTCGCAACCCCGGATGTCCTCCAAGACCGGGCGTGCGGATAGAGAGCGTACTGGAACGTATGGTCGCCCTCCTCGCGTGCCAGCACGCACCGGCTGTCGTCGTTCTCGTACTCCAAACCGAGCCTCTTCCTCGCCTCGTAGTACCCGGCGAAGCGGGAGAAAGAGCGCATGAGCACCATGTCCAAGCTTCCCTTCCTGACCCAGTAGCCGGCCGTGCCGCGGTTGAGAAGTGCCACCCCCTTCTGCCCGTCGTGGCAATCAACGAAGGTCTGGGCACAGAAGTGCTGGTCAAGCTGCCTCTCCGTCACCGCGAAAGGGGTCTCGTAACACGCACGAGCTCTGTCCCAGTCTAGATTCAGAGGGAATCGTACCTCCAACATCAGATCGGCACCCCTGTAACCTAGGATGGCCGTCTCCATGTCGACGCGCTCCATCCCCCTGTACAGGAATATCCTCTGGAGACGCTCGAAATCCAGGAACTTTCCCTTCACCTCGATCCACGAACCCAGTCGATCCTCAAACGCCGCCACCTTCGGGCGAGCGAAGTCTTCCGGCCTGTGAACGCGTCCCGTGAAGGAAAGCCGGCCCTCCATATCCGGGTCATCCTCCTCCAAGGCCACCAACTCATTTCCGGGCCCCGCCAGAACCTCATGGCCCATCTTCTTGTGCAGGATGCTACTGATCGATCCCGTCCTGGGGTCCACGGAGACGCGCAGGAACTCGTTTTCCATCGAGCACGGCCCACTCCGGCCTCCTTGATGGCGACTGCTCGGCTCGCGCCCCCCGACCCGGTACCTACGGAAGCCAAGCCCAGGAAGGTTTCGCGCCAAGAAATCCACGAAGGTGCCATCGTTGCTCGTCCGGATCCTGGTCGGGACTGCTCGCCGACCGTCTAGCAGTCCGCTTTCCACCTCCTCATGCCCAACCTCCACCGTGCAGACCTCTGTACGCGGGAAGCTCAGGCAATTGAAGGCGGCGAGGTGCTTGCCCCCCTTTCTAGCCCGGGCCAGCCGTACCGCGCACTGAATCGCCAACTGCCTTGACCTCTCCTTCACGTCAAGGAGCCTCTTCATCGCCCCGCGATACACCGCGTCGTAGTGGCTTCCTCCGATTATGTCGTGGAAATGACAGTAGATGAGATTCTTCCAAAGGCCGTCCATCTTCATCGAAGACCTGCCTCCGAGAGACCATGCCAACGTGGACAGCCTCTCGGCGCACAGGATCCAGTTCTCCGCCTCCCGGTTTCTCTTCTTCAGTTCCACCCGGTTGTCGTAGGTACCTCTCAGGTCGCCGTCCAGAGGCGGGTTGAAATCCGTCCGAACCACGCGCCGCACCGGCCCCCCGGCAAGACGCTCGGCCAAGAAACGGCTGGGCGTGGATGGGCCGATCCAATCAACCTGCAGGCCAAGCTCCCTTGCAGCTCTGCCGACGATCGACCTGATCTGGCCCGAATCGTGGACTGGGACGGAAATGTCGCTTCCCCATGGAAGCATGACCACGTCCGATGTCCTGTGTGCGCAGACCGCTGCAAGAACCGGCTTCACATTGTCGATCCCCGCAGCGTAATGGCCAGACATCCAGTGGGTCAGTATGCGGGAGCCGTCCGGTGACTCGTACCAGAACTCGCTGGGCATCTTCGCCGCCTGCGAGGGATCAACTCCCCGGGAAAAGACGAAGCAACGGTATCCGGACTTCCGGAGGATCTGAGGCAACTGGGTGCACTGCCCGAAGGTGTCGATGTTCCATGCGCACTGGACGTCAACTCCCAGGTTCTTGGAGAACCAACGTTTGCCGTAGAGTATCTGTCTGACGAGGCATTCGCCGTTAGGCTCCGCCACCTCGGGCTGGACGTACATCCCGCCGACCATCTCGAACTTTCCCTCCGAGATGCGCCGCGCAAGGAGATCTTTCTGGTCCCTGCACAGAGCTTGCAGCGCCGGCTTCACAACGGTGACTTGGTCTTGGCAGAAACAGTAGTCTGGATCCCTCGCCATTATGCCTAGGGCGGCCTTCATGGTCCTCACTGCAAAGGCGTGCATTGTTCGCCGCGACCAATACCATTCGGTGTCTATGTGGGAATGTGGGACGACGTGGATCCGCAGGCGGGCTTTACTGGCCATCAAAGTCCACGCCCCTCGGAACGAACGCGAGCAGCGATCCCCGAAGGCTCGGTCATCATGAAACGTCCGGGTTGGACTTCCCTCGTCTTGCCTGCGATCGTGACTTTGGCCCGGACATTGGCAAAGCCGCTCCACCTCTTTCCCGACCTTTCCAGCGCGATGCGACCGCCCACACGGACCTTGTCGCCCGGCCCGAACTCCCAAACGTAGGCTTCCGGGAAAGCGAAATCTCCAAGGTCTTCGGCCAGCGTGATGAGTCCCTCCTCGACTTTCTCGATCATAACCCACCGCTTCATCTCCCTGTCCACGAGCCGAGCTCCTTCGTAGTATCCGTGGGCGGCCAGCATTAGCTTCGTCTCGGTCCTCACCTGCCGGTCCCCGGCCCTTTCCCCCATCAGGCGCCCAATCCGGCCATTGGCTTCGAGCTCCATGAGCAGGCCTTCCGGAATCGCTTGCGCACTCGCGATCCTAAAACACGATGAGCGCTTTTCGTTGCTCATGAAAGCGATCTCGCCCTCTATTGCCTTGGGATTCAGTCTCGGCGCGTCGGTCTCGACATACACGGAAGACCTGTCACCGTCCACCCTCAGCACCTTGCCGTCCAGCGCGTCACCCATCTCTATCTCAAGATCTCCACGCGCCAGCGCGACTCCGTCCATGAACAATTTCGTTGGGCCACAATCGTCCTCGCTCAAAAGAAGGAACCGACCACGGAAGACCATCCCCATTGCTTCCAAGCGGGCATTCGGATCAAGGGAACTCAAGATGACGTGTTTCGTGGCACCCTCGCGCACCACCACTCCCACCGGGAAGGCCGACTCCACATCGCATCTCACGTCCACACGACGCGCAGACCGGATCCTCCCGCTTCCGGCATGAACCTCCCCGACGGCCGCGAACGCACTGGAAAGGCTTTGGCCGCGATTGCGCAGGACGACGTAGGTCAGGCAAGGCGGGTTGCCCGGGCGGAGAGGCGGGTTGCCCTTTGCCACAAACGCTTCCTCGCTCGGTAGGGGAAACAGTAGCTTCAGGACTGCGCTCTGGGAGCGCCACTCGGCCGCCCAGGGTCGGTTCGGTTTGCCGCTCATGACACCATAGAGGTAGGAATACCCGCTTCCCCGGTAGGAGTAGTAAGATCGTGCCTTGTCAGGCCTCTCAAGTTCCGGGTCATCGTAGAGAAATCCGTACGGGACGTCCTCCCCGGCCAGCGTCCCCGGTCTTGGAGACACCTTGATCCCGGTCGTCCTGAAACGGCCCTCAAACCCGTGCACCGAGTAGTCGTGCACGCTTCCGCCGCCTACCCGGAAGATGTCCAGAAAAAAAGGATGCTCCCGGCCTATCAAGGCTATCGTTCTTCTGTACAGCGGTGCTTCCTCGTAGGTCCTCGGGGCCGACGCTTCAGCCAGTTGTACGAGGGGGCTGGAATGGAAGATCTCAAGCCGGCCCGCGCATCCCGTGTCCTGCCTCCTCTCGTCAACCACCACCGTGTTGTGGGAGATAGTGTTTCTTTCCCAAGCCGGCGGGGACTTCGACTCAGCCGCGAACTGTGGATACCCAAGGTCAGGCATCACCTTCTGGCCGAGGCCGAAAAGCTCGATGCCCAGCCTGTCGAAGTGGCCGTGACCGTCCATGTTGCCGAAAAACATCGAGCACTCGAGCCCCTTGGCCCTGAGGATGACGAGCCCGTATCCGCCCAAGCAGTCGCTGCCCTTCCTCCTCGCAGGCTTGGATGCCTGGTTGATCTCATCCCTGGAGATCGCGGGGAGGAACAGATCCTCATACGTGCTGAACCCTGATCTCGTCAACCTCGCGAACGATGGGGATCGGAACATCCGGTAGGCCTTGGCCGCGTCGCTGGGGGATAACCTAACCCTCCCGGAGGTCACGGACCCCGAGTCGCCGATCGCCGGCGTGTACCTGCCCAAGCACAATATGCGCTCCGGCACCTCGAGCATTCTGCGGAGCTTGTCCTTGTCCGGGAAGTCTACGCCGAGTGACTCCAGATGCGTTGCGATGGAAAGTAGGTTGGATGACCAGCCGAAGCAGTAGCCCGGCGCGTTTTCGAATGACATCCCCTCCCGGTATATGTAGTTGTCCATTGCGTATCTGAGACCCTGGTGCCAGTAGCCCCCCTTCGGGTTGTTCAGCAAACGATCCAGCCATCTGTCTGTAACTGCCTTCCGGCCTAGCGCCTTTACGATGACCAGGGCCGCGTGCTGGTGCATCCCGTAGTTGCCGACTATCTTGCCGCCCTCTATGCCAGCCAGGCCTTCAAGCAACAGCCTGTCCTCCAAGAACCTCGCTAGTTCATCACCCTGCATGCCCACGGCCCGCGCTGTCGAGTCCGTGATATAGGGCCTCAGATTTGCGACCGACTCGGCCAGCTGCCTGATCACATTGGTCTCCCAGATGTAGTTCACGATCTTGCCCTGATATGAGCGGTCGAACTCGGTAGCGTACCTGGATTGCTTGTTGTGATCCATCTCGGGGTAGTACTGCGCTATCCTGTGAAGCATGATCAGGCATTTCCTTCCGTACACCTGCTTCCCAGTAAGCAGATAGGCCCTCGACAGATTCAGAACGGCAGGTATGAGGTACGAATACCAAAGCCAGTGGCAGTAGTAGGCCACGAACCAATGCTTCTTGGCAGCTCCTTCCTTCCTCCAGCCCCACCCGTCGTCCGGGTAGTCCCCGGTCAGGAGCGATCTATCCTGCAGCCCCGAATCCAAGAACTTCTGGAAATCGTTGGATGGATACTCTTCCCCCCCAACGGGACACCTCAGTTTCCAAGGCCGCCTGAACGGATCCATTATCCACGAATAGTTACCGAATCTGAACAGGTCGGCGCCGTGCACAGGACAGCCCTCAAAGCTTGTGTTGAATGCTCTGGGAACGCTGGGCGGAGGGACCATTCGTGCCAACTCGGCGTCCGAGATTTCGACCCAGCGCGACACGCTGTTCAACACACGGGCACGGATCCGCCTCGCGTCAGGATGGTGTGCAACGTTAGCCCTAGCAACCTCGATCGAGCCGTAGACGCAACTCATTCCAGGATGGCCCGGATGGCGCGTTGAAATAGATGTTTCTGATGCTTCGATCGACAACGCCCTAGAACCGGCCAGCTTCCGCCAGCATGCCAACGCCGAAGCCCCTTTGGGCGATCTCAGGGCTCAAACGAACATGCGAAGCCGCCGAATCATCCGATGGAAACTGCCCGCCAACCGTTGTTCAACCTTGGTACTGCCCCTGCGCGATTGGCCGGGCTACTTTTCCCTGTCCATCCGAGGAAGGATCCCTTCCCTCATGAGGAATCCGAAGGCTCCTCGAAGATCTCGACAGCCCTCAGGCCTGCAAACGATAGGCCGGAGATGATGATCACGACCAACCCCAGCGCCGCATTGAACGCCATGCAGACGCCACCCGCCACGACCAACAAGACGGCTATCAGCTTGTATGTACGATACCCCGACCGGCCCTCCTCGCTCCCAGCAACGATCGTCGATGTTGACCTCTGTTTGGCCTCTTTCCTCCTCACCTGCGCCCTCTCGACCTCCCGTTCGGGCGTCCATCCCGCCTTCCGGTGCCCGCCGAGGTAGCTGGCCACAGCCATCAGAAAACCGAACGTTACGCACGCAACCAACAGCAGCGTCAACGCCGCCCCGCCGGCCATCTCCCCGCTGAAATACGAGTAGAAGACGTAGATTCCCACCACAGCTATCGCCAGGAAGCACACATACCAGAGGAAGCTCTCCATCCTCACGCATTCTCGCGTGCATGCAATCCATAAGTCTGTTTCGTGATTCATCCGGGGCCAATGGTAGGTCATGAAGATGTCAGATTTTTCACCTCGCGACTCCGATAAATCCCGGCATGGCCTACATACCGTGGAGACGAGTTGCCTCCTGGAACTGCACCAGCTGCGGCGTATGCTGCATGCGGTTTGCCGTGTTCCTCACCAAGGCCGAACGCGACAGCATGGTCGCCCACTTCGGCAAAAGGACGGTGGTGGAGCACGAGAGCGGCCCGAGGCTCCGAAAAATCGGCAGGAGGTGCTTCTTCCAACGCTGGACGAACGGGACCTCCTACTGTCTGCTGCAGAACACCGGCCTGAAGCCCTCGGCATGCCGGATCTTCCCGTTCCTTGCTTTCCCCAAGCCCCTGCGCGACCGGCATGCCAAGGAGTCCTTCTTTGAATTCAACGACCATGAACTCTACATCTACGCTAACTCGCGCTGTCCGTCGCTTGTGTTGGGAACGCCCACCGCCTACCTGGTTGAGAAGGTCCTTCCCGAGATAGCCGAGATCGCGACTGTTGGTCGGCGGAGCCAGCGATACAGCACCTCGAACAGCGAGGCCCCGCCCACGGAGCTCCTGGGCATTCCGTCAAGTAGGGACCGGCTCATCCCCTGGGGCATCTAGTAGCAGCCTTTGCCCCAATGCCGCGGCCCCGCTACTCCCCGAAGACTTCGGCCGTGAACGAATACAGCTCCGATGTTTTCCAAGCGTCGCGCTCCAAGCCGGCCTTGCTGCAGATCTCGGCAAGGTACCTCTGCCTGTCCCACCCGTTCTCTACGGGCACCTGGGGCAGCAACAGTCCCGAGGCCCCGTGGCCGACTATGTAGAGTCCGTCCCTTCCGACCACTATCTGCTCGGGATCCAGCACGATCCTTAGCCGAGACAGCACGGAGATTTCTATCTTCACGTCAGCCAGCTCACTGGCCGACAGTGGCGGAAACCTGGGGTCCTCGCAGGCCGCTTTGACGGCAACGTCCCTGACGACCAACCACAGGGGATACTCCGGAAGCGTGTATCCGATGCAGCCACGCAGTGCCCCGGCCCTCTTCAGCGTCACGAACGCTCCGCTCCGCCCGAGCAGGACCGGATCGGTCGTTTGGTAGCTCAGCATCTCACCGGTCTGAAGATAGTGCGATATCGCTGACCTTGCCAATCTGAGCAGTTCCTGGCGGGACGCAGCGGCAAGGACGGACGACGCGTTGCCCCTCACTAGCGCGGCGGACAGGTAACCCACCACCGACGAGACATCGCCGGAGTAGCTGCCCGAATCGCCGTACCTGAGGATCACCGAGGCGTTGTACCCCAGTCTCTCGCACGCAAGCATGACCGTCTCTACGGCCGCCAGCCCGCAAAGCTCGCAGGCCCCGCTTCGCGCCTTCAACTGCAGGCCCACGGGGTCGAACGCGTCGATCGATGATACCACAGCCTGGTCCAGCACGATTGCATTGGCCCTAGGGTGGTAGTGGGAAAGATCGGAGCTTGCAACCAGGAGAACCTTCTTGCCCTCGCAGCATTTGGCTATCGCTTCTGCTACCCGCGCCCACAATGCCGGGTCATTATCGTTGATCGCCATGGCCACGATCTTGAACTTGCCCAGAGTCTCCTGCAGGAAGGGGAGCTGAACCTCAAGCGAATGCTCTAGGTCGTGAGCCTTCGGTTGATAGTCTATGTCGGGACTCGTACGGATGAGCGACGTAGAGATCTCCTCGTCTATCTCGACTTCTCCCAAAGGGGTGCTGTACCAGCCGCAAGGGTACACCGACGCCTTGCTCACGGCATAGTAGTGGCTGGGGCCCACCAAGATGACCGTGTCGTAGGCCCGCCCTTCCAGTTGCCTGTACGCCCAAGCCGCCACAGCGCCCGAATAGACGTAGCCGGCGTGAGGGACTATGAGTCCACCTATCTCCTTGCCCGAGCACTTCGCCTCGGCCCCTGCGAGGAGATCCTCCACCATCTGCCTGAGTTCCACTGGGTCACCGGGATAGAAACCTCCGGCAACTGCGGCATCCCTGAGCTTGGGCTCGTATGTGACCTCGCTGCCGCCCTCGCCTGTGCTCTGCCCATGGGATCTGGGCCTCACCGTCAGATACCCAAGCGCCACCAAGACGACCGCAGCCGTTCCAACAGCCACCACGAGGAGGGGCTTTCGTAAGCCGTTCATGACCACACCCCTGGGATCTTGGCCCCGCAGAACCCACATCTATCGCCATCCATCTTGTTCATCAGGACGGCGAAGCCCACCCTCTGGATCAGCATCTGCCCGCAGGAGTGGCAGTAGGTATTGCTCGCTTGGTGCCCGGCCACGTTCCCGATGTAGACATACTTAATTCCCTTCTCCAAGGCTATCTCCCTAGCCCTCTCAAGGATCTGGACGGGGGTGTAAGGTAAGTGAACGAGTTTGTACTTAGGGGAGAATCTTGAGAAATGTAGGGGGCAATCCGTCCCAAGGTTTTCGACGATCCAGTCGCACATATCCGAGATCATCTCCTCCCTGTCGTTCAGCGTCGGGACTACCAGGTTGGTTATCTCGATCCACACCCCCCTCTCCTTCATCGTAACCAGGTAATCTAGCACAGGCTGAAGCTGGCCTGAACACACCTTCTGGTAGAAGTCCTCGCTGTATCCCTTCAGATCCACGTTCGCTGCATCCATGACCCTGCAGAGCTCGATCAGCGGTTCGACGTTCAGAAATCCGTTGGTGATGTCCAGATTCCTGATCCCCGAGTCGCGCGCGAGCTTACACGTGTCGTACATATACTCGTAGAAGATCGAGGGCTCGTTGTAGGTGTAGGCTATGCACGATGACCCGCTCTTCGCAGCCATATCGACCACTTTCTCCGGCGGCATGTCGAAGCTCTCCAAGTCCTCGGGCCTTGCCTGGGAGATCTCCCAGTTCTGGCAGTAGAGACACTCGAAATTGCACCCGGCCGTCGCGATCGAGAAGGCGGATGCGCCGGGCAGGAAGTGGTAGAGCGGTTTCTTCTCTATGGGGTCGACGTGCCAAGTGCAGGGCCGGGCGTACACAAGTGTCGTCAACCTGCCATCCCTGTTCTCCCTCACTTGACAAATCCCCCGCGTCCCTGGCGCAATGGTGCATCGATTGGGGCAGAGAAGGCATCTTACTCCACCCGTCTTGAGGGGCTCATAGTACCGAGCCTCCGTTCCCCCGATGGGCCGTCCGGACCCTCCTCCGCCCCCGGTTCCCTTCCTAGGGTTTGAGAATCCGTGGAGCGCGTACGCGCCCAAGGCTAGCCCCGCGCCCACAGCGACAGCGGCCTTGATGAATCCCCTCCGGCTCGTGGGGCCTTTCCCCCTGCTGGACCCGGCATCCTCCACGTATCCAGAAGATCTCTCTCCGGTGCTTAAAGCTTTTCAGGCAACCAGATGACCCCGGTCCCAATGGGGCGGGCCAAGTACCCCAAGCAGATCAGCATATCCTCCGGGCCGTGGGGGTCGCCCGAGATTAAGTCACGGACCTTCCCTGCAGTCCTCACCATTCCCGGGAAACCGCGAGGAAGTCCAGCTTGCTATGGTGCCCTCCTGGAGACGTAGGCCGAGGGCCTGCAAGTCTGCCGTCCGCGAAGGCGCTCGGCTTACGGCATCAGGGGCGCCAGCACGATGAGCAATATCTCGGAGATGCCCGTAATCGCTAGGCCGCTCACAAGTCCTATCTTCAGCCATCTGGAGAAGGGCATCGTGTAGCGCCTCTCCCTCTCCAGCATCCCAAGGGCCACGATATTGGCCGTGCTGCCCACCATAGTTATGTTCCCGCCGAAGCACCCGCCGAAAAGCAACGCCCACCAAAGGGGAAATGGGTCCGCCCCGAGTTGAGCAATGCTCTGCACGACGGGTATCATGGCCGATACGAGCACCACATTGTCCAGTATGCTTGAGCCAAAACACGAAACCCAGGTGATCATCGTTACCAGGCCGAGGTAACTCGCCCCGGCGAAGCTGGAGAGGTCCTTAGCAAGGACATCGGTCGCGCCGGTAAACTTCAGCGTCCCGGCCATGGCGAATAGCATTAGAAAGAAAAGCAGCGTCCACCAATCGACGCTCCTCTCGATGTACTGGCGGGCCCTGTTGCGTTTCCATAACATGGTTGCCCCCGCGCCCAGGATGGGGGCCGCCAGCAAGAGGGAGTTCTTGGAGAATCCCAGAAGCAGCTCCAGGCGATAGTGAAGAGCAATCAGGCACACCGTAAACACGAATATGCCCACACCGATCCTATACTCGCCCCCCTTGAAAGCTCCATCCACGAACCTGCCATCCCCTTCCTTCTTCGATTCGGCCGCCATCCTCCGTTGCAGGAGCCGTAAATCCCTTCGGTACCACGCGAGCACGATCATCATCGTCATCAAGAGAGAGACGAGCATGATGGGAAACGACCATCTGATGAAGTCCTCGAAGCTCAGCCCGGCACGCATCCCGATCAATATCCCGATGGGGTTCCCAAGCATCGTTCCTGCCGAGCCAACGTTGGTAGCCAGCACGCTTGAGATAACCAGGGGCACGGGATCGACGGCGTAGTGATCGGAGATCTCAAGGACTATGGAGACTATGAAGATTATGGATGTCACCTCGTCGACCAGACACGCCAGGAGCGCGGAGGTTAAGCAGATCAGAAGCACAAATCTCCTAGCGCTGTTCTTCGAGAGAGCGAACAGCCTCAGGATCAGCCAGTTGAAGAAGCCTATCTCCTTGAGCATCCCCAAAATGACCATCATGGCGACGAGGAAACACACCACGTCCAGGGACGAGAAAGCGATGAACTCCTCCACATCGATCGTTCGGGTCACGAGGAGTATCCCGGTCCCAAGGAAGGCTATGCCCAATCTGAACTGCCAGAAGAAGAGGGTGCCCAGCAGGGTCGACGAGAAGATTGAGATGGAGAGAACCTGTGCTTGGTTGAACCCGGTCTCCGAGCACACAACCGCGATGACGATCACGATTGAGACGAGAGCCAATGATTTCTCCAGGATGCGTGAGGCTTGGGGCACGCGAAGTTCGCTCAGGTCCTCAGATCGGCGATCGCTCACGCCTATTCCTTCCCGGTCATGGTGAGGATGCTCCTCAAAATGTCCTCTCGGGCGACGATTCCCACCAACCGATTATCCCTTAGGACGGGTATCCTCCTCACGTTCTGGACCAGCATAATCTTGGCCACCTCCACGATCGGCGTGTGTTCCTCTACGCAGACGACCTCCTTGCGCATGATCTCGCCGACCTTGATTGTCTCTAGCTGACTCATCCTCCTCTCGAGGCCCTTGTGGCCGAATACCTTAGTAAGCGCCTCAAACTGCTCTACATACGAAGGAAGGATCGTCCTTAGAACATCTTTCTCGGTGAACATCCCAATGACGTGATTCTCCTCGTCGACAACCGGCAGGCCGCTCATCTTCAGCTTGAAGAGCAGGCTCACCGCGTCCTTGACGGTGGTCTGCGGACTCAGGGTCACAACGTCCTTAGTCATTATCCTGCCTATCTCCAAACCCAACCGCCCTCCTTTTGGAATCTACCAAGACTGCAACGGGGTTACGTCCCTGGCGCTCAGTTGCACCGGTGCACGCGGCTTCTGGCGTGCGCCTGCCCTAGCCCTCCGATGCAGAAGGGCGCCCCGCAGTAACCCCAGTCCAGAAGTTCTCTAATAAACCTTATCCACAAACCACAAGCCCAAGAACCCACTTTACGGGGTCGAGGAGTCATGCACGCAAGACCCGAGGGGAGGTTCATCGTGTGGTCTTCCTTGGCGTTAGGGCCCCTGTTGCTGCCTTTCTTACGCGGCGCCTTGCTCGTGGGAAGAGCTTCACAGATCGGAAGAAATCCCAAGACGCCCACACTGTGGTATGCTAAGCGCGTGTCCAGCAGCTGACCCCTCAGAAGTGGCCCCGCCTGACGGGTGATCGCGCTACTTCCTTGGGGCGACGCGAAAGCTATCCAGGACATTCCCGTCGATGCTGACTGCCCTGACGGCCATGGACCTGCCCTCGACGTCCACTGCAACGTGGTGGAATGCGCTGGAATACCTCTCGTAACAGTCGACGTCGTAGACTTTGGAGTCCAGCCCGCCCCCACCGCCGCCGGTGATCACGACATGGATGTCGCCTATCCTGCCCCTTTCATAGTCGTGGCAGTGGCCATTGAACATGATCTCCAAGCCGTGCTGCTGAAACATCGGGATCAGCACGGTCCGAACCTCGGGGTTCCCGTCGAAGCTCTGCAGCCCCCATCCCACGCAGAAGCCGGGCTCGTGGAAGAATGCGATCCGGAAATCAGCCTGCTGGAACTCCGGCCTCTTCAGCTCGCTTAGCAACCAGGCGTGTTGGTCGCTGCCTTCGCAGATGTTGTCGTAGTTGTTCAGGACGAGGAACCGGCAGTTGGAGTATGTGAACGCGTAATGATCGGTGAAGCCTGGGTGCGAGAAGTAGCGAAAGAACCAGGAGAGATTGGCTTCGTTTCCCCCTCCCGCCTCGTGGTTTCCAACCACGTGGTACGATGGCACATTGCAGAAAAGTGAGGCCAGAGAATCGAAGTAGTCTCGCCAATGGGGATACAGCCTGCCGTCGGATGCCGCATCCCCGACATTGACGACGAAATCCGGGTGATCGCTCGCCATGTTCTCTGCGATCCTCCGCGCCGTTTGCGACGAGTGCGTGTCGCCGAAAACGCAGAACCGAAAGGGCCGTGCTCGGGCCGGGGCCGTCCTGAACGCGTGGAGCGGCGTGCAGATACTGCCCGACCTCACCCTGTAGAAGTACCTCGCATCGGGCTCAAGGTCCTGGAGAGACACCTTGTGAATGGCACTGCGCCGGCCGTCTGAGGCAAGGAGGCCTAGTTGATCGGTGGTGCCGTACTCGATGACACCCTGGGTCTGCTGGCTGGTTTCCCACGCGACGACGATCGAATTCGGAGTGGGATTCTGTAGGTAAGGCAGCTTCTGGAAGAACCTCTCTTCCATCTCGGTGATTGCCTTGACGGAGAAGCCCTTGCATGCAAAGATCCCCTTCCCTTTGCAGTACAGGCCGGTTGCCCCCGGGGAAAGCCCGGGCACAACGAGGTCCCAGAGAAGCACATTGTCATGCCACACCCGAACCCTCTCACCGACCGCCTCCAGCTTTATGTCCTCGGTGATCCTGAAGTAGATGTGGGTGGGGATGTAGTCGGATTCGTACCGGTCGCGGCGAAGCTCCGTCTCGTTTCCCTGTTCAACCCTCACGAGGCGCCTGAAGCGGTCCTCTGGGTTCCTATAGTTCTTACGCTCCTCGTACCTGACGTAGTCTCCTTCTCCAGTGTACCCGAAGACTACCCCTACCGAGCTGTCCCCAACATCACCGAGCTGGCGGATCTGTGCCTCCAAGCAGAAGCTCTGCAGAGGATGAGCTAGCACAACGCTGGGGAGAAGGATGCTACACCCTCTTTCGTTGCCCGGCGCCCGTCCGTCCTGCACGAGGAGGCCAACCTTAGCGTTATACCAGTTTGACACGTAGCCCAGGTCCCTCTTCACCCATCCCAAAAGGGGCTTGCCTTTCTCAAAACCGTCGTGAAAAGAGAATGTGCCTGCGTCGCAGTTCTCCATCGTCTCGCCGACCATGCATCGACCAACCCATACGCGACCGAAAAATGGCTCCACACAAGCAGGCACACAGATTTCAGGCATCGGCCTGATCGCGCAAGAGCAAACTGAGGAAATCGGCATGCGCATTCTGTACATAGATCTGGACTGTTGCCGGGCCGACCATCTGGGCTGCAATGGATACCCAAGGAACACGAGCCCAAACATAGACGCGATCGCAAGTGAAGGCGTCACCTTCTCAAACTGCCACTGCGCCAACTCCCCCTGCGTTCCCTCGCGGGCCAGCCTTTTCCTAGGCCGCTTCGGAATCAACACGGGCATCGTGGCGCACCATGGGATAGGAGAACAGCTCCGCTGGACCGACATGTACCGAAGCCACCACTCGGACATGGAGCGCCCCACCCTGCCCATGCAGGTCTGGATGAGCGGCATGAGGACGGTGACCTTCAGTTGTTTCCACCACCGCCACAACGCATGGTGGTTTACGGCCGGCTGGGAGGAGATCCACACATTCACAAGAAAGCGAGGACGGGAGACGGCCGACGAGGTGAATGCTGCGTTCCTTCCCTGGCTTCGCGCAAATGGCAAGGCCGACAACTGGTTCGCACATGTCCATTACTGGGATCTTCACAGCAGCTATCGCACACCTCCCGAGTGGATCGAAAGGTTCAAAGACTCGCCCGGGCCGCGCTGGCCCGATCAGGCGACAATCGATCGACATCAGTCAATGTACGGCCCGAGGACGGCGGTGGACCTCTACACCGGGTATGAAAGCCGCAAGGGGGATGGACCGGCGCGCCCCGTGGACTACATGCCCGACGCCATAAGAAGCGAGGACGACCTGAAGATGCTGGTCGATGGTTATGACGGGTCCCTCGCGTATGCGGATCACCACATTGGCCAGTTGGTTCAAAGCCTCGATGACCTCGGAGTCTTGGACGAAACGGCCATCATCGTCAGCGGGGATCACGGCGATTCATTCGGCGAACACGGACAGTACATGGACCACGGCATCGCCAACGAGGCCGTCCACAACATCCCGATGGTCGTCAGATGGCCGGGAGTTACCAGAAAGGGCCGCTGCGATTCGCTGATCTACGGCATGGACCTTGCGCCCACCCTGTGCGACATGCTCGGGTTTCGCATCCCGTCGAAGTGGGATGGCCGGTCCTTCGCTCCCGCGCTCAGGGGAGAGGACTTCCGCGGGTGGCCATACCAGGTTTGGGATCACGGCATCTACACCTTCACGCGGGCCGTCAGGACGCCCAGCTGGCTCATGATTACGGTGCTGCACCCCGGCCTTTACCCCTACGACGATCCGGTCATGTTACACGACCTCAAGTCCGACCCACACCAGGAGATCAACCTAGCCCGAGATGAACCCGTGGTCGTGGACGATCTTTTCCGCTTGCTTGAGGGGTGGCGGGAAGAACAACTAGCGAAGGGCGGGGGGCCGGACCCACTCCTCCAGATGGTTCAGGAGGGACCCTTCATCTACTACACCCCCGAGCAGATGTTCGCCCGGCTTGAGCGCACGGGGCGATCGCACATCATACCCGAACTCAAGGCACGGCTCAACAAGTACCACCCCGGCCGTTAGGCATAGCTCCAAACCCGCCGGCGGATCACACCCTGGGCCAGAAGACACGGCTCGGTCCGCGAGCGAGAAAAAGCTAATACCGGCCCGTCGTCCCGCATGGTGACCGGCAGTGGAACTCAGCGAGATCGTGTCGCAGACCTTCCTAGGCCCCTGGCAGGAAAGCCTACAAAGCCCTGACCGCGCTCAGGAAGAACTCCTCGCCAAGCTACTCTCAGGCTACGCCTGCACGCGCTACGGTACGGACCACCGTGCCCAGGACTGCGCAACAGTCGACGAGTACCGGCGAAGGTTTCCGCCAGTCACGTACACCGACCTCGTGCCCCACTTCAACGAGGTAAGGTTGGGCAACTACGCGGCCATACTCCCAGAGCCTCCTGAAGCATGGGTGATGACCCGCGGCACGACCGGAACGCGCAAAGTCATCCCAGTCACCAAGACCCACCTTCGCCAGATCATGACCTGCGGCGCTAGGGCGCTGCTGAACTTCTCTGTTCGCCACCGAGATGCTCGGATCCTCGACGGCGCGATCCTCAACCTGAACTTTCCGTCAGTTGTGGACACCATGCTGGTCGACGGCGTTAAGGTATCCTACGGCTACAGCTCTGGCACATACGCGAGGCTGAACCCAAGCCTGCGCCAGACCTTTCTCCTCCCCAGGCAAGAGGACATAGACGCCCTCGGCCCGGGCATCACGAGACGCGACTGGTTGGCCCGTTTCGAGCTGGTCTACCAGAGGGCAAAGGAACAGAACGTTACGGGCGTCATGGGCGTCTGCCCCGTCATCACGTCGTTTGCAAGGTACTGCAAGAGGAAGCACGGGGCCTACCCCAAGGATACTTGGCAGATGCGTGCCCTATTCTGCACGAGCGTGCCGAAGATCCACACCAGATACGAGCCGATCCTCAAGGCCCAGTACGGCGACGTACCCGTCGTTGAAATGTACACCGCTACCGAGGGGGCGTTTGCCCAGCAGCGCGACGAGCTGCCATATCTCGCGCCCAACTATGATGCCTATCTCTTCGAAGTCGAGCTTGGCTCGGATACCGTGATGCTTCACGAGATGAGACCCGGAGAATGGGGGAGACTGTTGGTCTCCTCCTGCCTCTTCCCCCGATACAGGATCGGCGATCTGATTGAGTGCATGGGCAAGCAGTACTTCAGGGTGTTCGGAAGGGACCGGCTCAGGACCCGCCTGGAACATGTGTTGTACAGGGCGCTTACCCGTTGGTTCCACTAGGGCTTAGGGCTCCGCCTGGCCGCCGAGATCCCGCCCGCCACCACGATGATCCCGAACGCTATCAGCACAAGCGGCCACCATTCCTCGACTCCGGCAATCCCCCCCAAGCCAATCGCGCAAAGAATCAGCCCCCCGATGAGCGAACCCATCCTGGGGCCCCTGAAGGCCGCCGTCGACCGGAGCACAGCCTGACCGAGCAGTATGCATCCGATGCCGAACAGGAAGTACGGCCAGATCTCACCCTGGGGCAGCATATCCGCCTGCTGCAAGAGAACAAGGCTCCCCAGGAGTATGAGGATCAAACCGCCAACGAGAGGGGCGGACCGGTCTCCCTTCTCATGCTTTTCGCCCTTCTCCTCCTTCTCGTCCTTCTCCCCCTTCTCCTCCTTCTCGCCCTTCTCGCGCCTCCCCTTCGTCGCGCCTGCGGCTGCCACCGGGGCGCCGCACGAGGGGCAGAACTTCGAATCATCCGCGAGCTGGGCTCCGCACTTCGAGCAGAATGGCATTCAGATCCCGTGTTCGAATCTCCCGGGGTTAATAAGAATTTCCCGAGACGAACGGACCAGATCGCGCGCCCTGCCAGCGCGGGAATGACAGACCCCGGAGAGCGGACCGCATGGACCGCGTCCTACTGACCCTCCACGATGAATCCGTGGTACCTGCCCATCCAGTAGGGCATCAGGAAGTAGGCTCCGTCGCCCTCGCTCCGTCCCTCGCCGCCCCAGTCCAGGTTGTAGGGGTTGGCGTTCCATCTCCTCATGTTCCGGTTCTCGAAGGGGAGGGTGAAGACTTCCCCGGCCGCCAGCCGGGCTCGCACGTCGGATCTCTGGTAGTTAGATACGCCCCAGTCGAGAAGGTCGGGCGACATCCCCCTGAGTTCCTCCACCGACTCCTCCAGGTCGAAGTCGGCCCGGGTCGAGGCGCCATAGACGAAGTTGAAGAACGGGCTCCGTTCGGGCCTCTCTATCTGCCAGCTCCTCTCTATGCTCTTAAGGTAGATGGCACGAAGGGCGGGATCATCCTCGTACAGCAGCAAGGGATAGTAGGCCAGGAAGGCCAGCTCGTCGTCCGAGTGGTTGACATGTCCCGGCGGCAGTATCTTCTGGGAAATGATATTCAGGTGATAGTGGTGCTTCTCGATCAACTCTCGGTACGCGGCCTCGTACCTCTCCTGGCCCGTCATGTGGATAGCCACCTTCAGATGGGATAGGATCTCCAGAGCGTTGAGGCCGTGCTCCTCGGACCATGCTGGATCGTCGTTGATCTCCTTGGGGTTCCATACGCCCCATCGGGTTCTCTTGCCGTCCAGGTCCACGAGGTAGAAGGCATGGTCTATGATGTGGTCGGTGATGCGCCTTACCAGGGCGGCCACATCTTGCTTCTCCTCCTTGTCGGCCACGAGGTCGTAGTAGATCGAGTAGGCAAAGTAGTGGCCGTCGATCTCGTCCGAACTGGTGTCGCCCTTCCAGTCCCATGATGGGTCGACGCTGCTCTGGTGCCACTCGCCCCCCGATTTCGCCACGTTCGTGGAGTCCCTCCTCACAGCGGCGCGGGCCGGAAAGCCCTCGATCCCCGTGAGCTGCTCGAGCCTCCTCATCGCCTCATAGCACTCCTTGGCATTCTCCTTGGCCTTCGGGTCGCCCGTGACGGCGTACCTGAAGGACTCGGCTGCAAGGTAGATGCCGGTCCAAAGTCCATCGTTGTCGCTCGCATCATAGGTCCAGCTCGAGAAGTCACCGGGGGCCGGTAGGTCTATGAACTCGATGTAGCCGTCCCTCACATGCCTTGCCTGCACGATGTCGTTGATGAGGTCGGCCTTTTCCTGGAGCGTCATCCACCTCCCGTAGATCCTCCCCACCCCATCCGGCGTCCCGATCCAAAGCGAGCCATCAGGACCGACAACCAGCGACCTGACGTCGTCGTTCGGCACCCAGCGGCGGCCCTGGTAGTAATGCCATCTGCCATCCCTCAGTTCGCACAAACCAAACGAGGTCCCAACCCAGATCGTCCCATTCGTCCCGAAGCCAATACACTGCGCATCCTCGTAGGGAAGGCCGTTCTCGCCGGTGAACGAGTAGTAGTAATCCCTCCCGTCGAAGACGTTGACCCCGCCCGCGCTGCAGGCCCAGACGTCGCCGACATCGCTGACCGCCAGCATCCTGACATCTGCCGAAAGCAGACCCATGGATCCCGAACGGCCGGTGAGGTTCTTCCACGCCTCGCCGTCGAAAATCCACAGGCCCCGGTCGGTTCCGGCAATGACCGAGTCCCTCAGGGACACAATCGACCTTACGCTCAGGTTCCGCGTGGTTGGGTCCCACGACCATCGGCCTGACTCCAAGACGGCAATCCCGCGGTCGGACCCGAGCCAGATCCTGCCGCCTGCGTCCTTGGCGAGCGCGGTCGCCCTCCGATCCCCAATCCCATCGCCGAGAGGCGCCCATTTCCCGCCCTCAAGGACATAGGTGCCGCCTTCGAGTCCGGCTAGGAGCGAACCGTCTCCGCCCAACGCCAGGCAGCATGCAGCACCGTCCGGGAGGCCTTTGCCTTCCTTCCTCCAAGCTTTGTCAAGGCGGTATACACCGTCCTCGGCGGCTGCCCAGACCTCTCCAGCAAACACCTCCAGATCCCTTATCTCAACACCTTCCATCCGCAAGTCCGCTCCCAACTCCTCCCGGAAGTACTGAAGGTACGGCCCGATCCTCAAGCTCCTGTTACTCAAGCCAACCAAGGTTTTCTCCCTCCTAGGCAAGACCATGTACCCGGCAGCCAGACAGATAACTACCGCGACGGATGCTCCGAAGAGAGCCAGCCTACGCCGTGAAGGCAGTCTCCCAGCCCGCCCAGCGCCGGCGGGACAGGAATGCTTTCTCGCCGAGACGTGTTCGTGGCAAAAGATCCCCCCGCAGGCCCGGCATATGCTGGGCCTGTAGAGCGGCTTGCCGCACGCCTGGCATCTTCCGGCCCTCTCAGTCTCCCTCTTCTGAACCGCCAAACCACCGCACCTTCTGGGGGACGATGACACAAGCTAAACGTACCATTGAAGGCTCCGACCCATGTAGGACATCAGCGATGCGAAGAGATCCTTCGCATCGCGGTCCATCCCCGTCCTTTCGATCAACCTCAGGGCCCTCCCTGCATGCCGGGCTGCGATCTTCCTTGCCCCATCCACTGCGCCCGCGTCCCGGAGGACTGCCCTGAACGTCTTCAGACTGGTCTTGGACGACCTCAGAGCTGCAAGCTGATCGCCAGATGCATTTCGGAGCGCCAAGACGACGTGCAAAGGCCTCTTGAGCGTCTTGAGATCGGATCCCGGCTGCCTGCCGTACTCCCGCGCAGCTGAGAAGACGTCGATGATGTCATCCTGGATGTCGAAGGCAAAGCCCATCTGCTCTCCGGCCTTTCCAAGGAGCTCTAGGTCTCGATGGGCACCTGAAAGCAACCCCCCTATCCGGAGAGTTGCCCTGAAGAGGGACGCCGCTCGCCTCGAGGCCATCAGCCGCCATGTTCTCAAGTCCACGTCCGCGCCCTCCATCCACAGGTCAAGGGCCTGGCTTTCGTTGACATCCGAGTATGCCTTCGTCATCTCGCCAACGATGGCGATGGCTAGATCGTTGCCCAAGTCGGAGCCAAGGACCCGAGACAGCGAGAGACAGAACGCGATGTTGCCCCCGAACACCGAGCATCCGAGCCCAAGGCGATCGTCCCGGAGCTCGGCATACTTGCGGTTGAGCGTCGGACCACCCCTGCGCGCCTCGTCCCCGTCCACCAGGTCGTCGTGTATCAGAATGCTGTGCCGATACAGCTCGACCGCGTCGCACGCAACGGCCAAGGCGTCTGGATCCCGAAAGCCATAACCCCTGCACACGAGTGCGACGGTAAACGAGGCGATCCGCTTGCCGCCCCTCAGGGCGAATTCGCAGATCGAGTCATAGATGTCGGCGATCAGGGGATGATACCGTGCCCTCCGTTGCGGTCCTGCGAGAAACCGCGCAAGGCTGGACTCCGCCCACGCAGAGTGTTTCTCGAGCTCCTTCTCCAGGATTCCGGTCGAACATGCCGCCGACAATGGCCGAGTCTCAGGTCGGCTCGGATATAAACCTTCCTGCCCGCCGGTGCCGGCCCTGGCCTGTCCAAGGCAGGAATTCGTTGATCGACCGCGTTCAAATGGCTCGTCGCCCGACGTGGGAGAAGGAAGCAACTGTCTACCTAGCTCTGGTCGTCCCTGCCTCCCGGTACAGCATCCTCCTTATCATCAGGGCGTACAGGACGGATCCTGCAGCCATCGAGGTTCCCATGACGGCGCACCATTCGATGACGTAGATCCACAGGAGCGCCCTGTCCTTCGACTTGATGGCCTCATCAGCCAGCTTCGACAGGGCATTCAGGGCGCCTTCGATTGACTCCCGAGCCTCGTCAAGTTCAACCCGGCGGAAGTAGAGATCGCCGGCAGCTTTATCCGCATCGATCTGGCTGAGCTTGTCATACAGGCTCTTCGAGCTTGCACCGAACTTCTCAGCGAAATCTATCACCGATATCACGAATAGCCTCTTCTCCCTGTAGTTGGCCAGCGAGATCCTTACGAGATGGTCTAGCTCCATGTCTTGAGGTATCGGCAGCCTCGCGGGAAAGTAGGCCATGTGGGCTAGGAAGTCGGCGCAGTACTCCCACCTGTAGAAGTCGGTCACCCCGTTGCCTCCCCAGTCGAACACCAAGGCCACGGACCTTCCCCTCCCAGGGTCCCAGGTTGCGATCATGGGGCTTCCCGGTGGATTCCTGTCCATGCGGGCGAGGACCTGGCCACCCTGCCTTTCGAACACCCTGTTGTGGGCGTAGAAGTACACCGTATTCCAGGGCTTGCCCTTGAAGAGAGGGTGCTCCGGATTCTCGGGGACCAGCCTGAAGACTTTGCCTAGGTCCCACCCCTTGCGGTCCTCGGAGCACTCAACAGGGAGGATCTCCCCAACGGGGGTCGGCCCCCAGCTTGGGCAAGGACCCCAGCTCCCCTCCTTGCCGCCGAAGCTGGCTGGCCCGTCCACCATCATGAAACCCAGTCCGCCCTCCACAACGGAGTCCTTGATCCAGAACTTGAACTCATTCTTGAGATGATGGCTCTGCGCATCGGCAATTATGACCTCATCGTAGTCCGAAAGAAGGTTGGACCTGCTCCGAGGAAGGTACATCCTGTAGTACCTTAGAGCCAGCTCGACGCCCTTCTGATCCGTGCCCAGGATCCCGATCTCGCTTGGAACGGGCGTCACCTCGATCCTTGGGTCATCGCTGTAGTACGGGGTGGGAAATCCCGGGGCCATGAACGAATCCCCGAGGAAGAGGAGCCGGATGGCCCCGGTCTCCGGGTCGACCTTCGGCTGACCCAGCGCAGGAACGCAAACCACCAGGATGGATGAAAGGAATAGA
Source organism: uncultured Thermococci archaeon (assembly GCA_964549615.1). Classification (GTDB taxonomy): domain Archaea; phylum CAYQAE01; class CAYQAE01; order CAYVLA01; family CAYVLA01; genus CAYVLA01. The sequence goes on from CAZJVP010000094.1 coordinate 29,261, forward strand.
GCTGCCGCCGCGCTATTCCGCATCATGCCCCTGGTCATGTTCTGCCTTCCTTATCCACTCTTCGTATACGTCCACCAGCGTCACCACGGAAGCTTCGTATGAGCGGACGCTTGCCGAATACTTGGCTATTTCCTGCATTAATCTGCTCGTCTCGTCGCGCGACTTGAGGAGAAAGGAAACCGTGCCGTCCTCCGCCATCTCGTATGGCACTTGAAATGAGTTCCAGAACTCGGGATGAACCGAGTCATGCGGCTTGACGTGCAGCCTGTAGGGCTGAGTCGTCGACTCGAAGAAGCTCGCCATATCGCCCGTCCTCATGACCGTGCCGTTCTTCCTCATGAGGACGAACCTATCCGCAAGCTTGCTCACGACCCTCGGGTTATGGTCGATCATCACTATTGTCGTGGACGACTTCAGCTTGGCCAAAAAGGAGATCATCTTGCTTGCCCTCTCGGTATCAAGAGGCGAAGTCACCTCATCCAGGAGAAGCAGCGAGGGCCTCTTCATCAGCGCGCAACCGACCCTTAAGACCATTTTCTGTCCCTCGGAGAACCCCTCGATCTTCTCTCCGAGCGAGTCCAACATCCCCATCTGTTCCAGAAAGGGCATGATCGATTGCCTCGAGGAACCTTGAATCCCCTCGAAGTAAGAAAGCGTCTCGCCCATGGTGAGCTTCTTGTGGAAGCCCAGCGTCGGAGATACGAAACCGATCTTCCTCCTGAGCGATCTCAGATCCGAGTAGAGGTCGACTCGGTCCAGAAGTATGCTCCCCGAATCAGGCGCGATGATACCTGCTATGATCTTGAGCAGGGTCGTCTTCCCACAAGCATTGGGACCAATCACCGCGGTGATGGTGTTGGGGGCGGCCTCGAAGCTGACCCCGCCCAGTATGCTGACGGCCTTTCCCCCCAACCTGAAGCTCTTCGCAAGCCGGTCCACGCGTAGAGATGATCCCAAGCGATTCCTCCTAGTAGTGCTCTATTGCTCCAAACGTCATCGCTCTTCGCTCGACCCACCGGTAAAACGCAACGCAGATCAGCACACCCGCCGCCACGCCCGCTGTCATGAGTAGTATCGGATCCAACGAGACGCCGGAGAGGGCGAGCAGGGAATCCTGCGAGGTTGGCAACCTGCCCAAGATGATGATTTCCCTGCAGACCTCCAAGCCCCTGGTGACCGGGATTATCCTCAACAGGCCCGGGAGCGCGGATACTGGCCAAGCAAAGCTGGCGAATGCGGCAACTGGGAAGAAGAACCCCGACCCCACCTTAAGGACCTGGAGGAAGACGCCGGCCGTCGCACCTATCTTCTTGAACATGAGCGAAAGTGACCCCATAAGCACCGCCACGGTCAGAACGTACGCCCATGACAAAAGGATGACCACGGCCAGATAGCCAAGCCCTCCCAAGCTGGGGGATCTGATACCTGTGAGGGCAAAAACTGGCAGGAAGATGGCAACTGCCATGAAAGCATTCACAATGCTCCGGGCGGCCATCTGGCTCACTATCAAGGTCAACGGTGAGACGTTGTTGTTCATCAGGGTGCCCAGCGTCCCCAGCCTCGCCTCCTCCGGAATGATTCTGGTGGCCTCAACGTATCCGTTCTCCATGAAGGCCCAGAAGAAGATGTTGACCAAGATGAATGTCTGGAAAGGGTAGTCCAGATACCGTGGGTCGGGTGAAACGACGTTGCCTATGAAACCGAAGGCGATCATCGTCGCCCCAAGGTACGCCGCGTCGACCACGAGCTCGAACTTGTACTTGAGGATTATTCTGAGGTACCGCGCCACATTGCTCGCGAGAATGGCCAATTCCCGCCGCCAACCTTGAAGGGCTTCAGGCTGCGGCCAGATAAGTATTTGCTAACGGGAATCTACGGCGCCTATACGGGCGGCGGGGAGTTGGCAGGCCGCCGCGCCGCGGACCTCATCCCCTCTTCTTGAGAAGTATCGATCTGTTGCCCTTGATCTCTATGGCGATTCGGTCGCCCTTCCTCCATCCCAGCTTCTTTACAAGGTCCCTGGGAACGCTCGTCGTGTACTGGGCAACCCGTCCTCCCTTGGGCAGGGTGTGAGTCTTCATCTGGAGCCGTATCGTGGCCATGTTCTCGCCGCCATCGCACACTTCCCAGCGGATTCTAAAAATGGGCCTGGCCGCCCAGCTGCGCCCATAAGAGATTCGCGGACGAGTCTGAGAAAATCACATCATCCGATCACCCACTTCCCTAGCGGGACCGGCTTGTAGGGCAAGTTCATGAGCGCGATGAAGCTCTCCTTGTGGGTGGCCCGGTCAATCATGGCCGGGTTGTCCTTCGTGGGTCTGAACGTCGTCACCCGTTCAAAGGGGGGATTGAGTGGTATCCGGCCGAAGGTCTCCGCCTTCGCCCTCTCCAGAGCCCTTTTGGCTCCCTCCTCTATGAGATCCCGGGCTCGGGCAGGGTGCAGATGTACGGCCGCCAAGTTCCACCTCTCGTACTCCTCGCGCGGCAGTCCCTCCCCGCCCCTTGACTGAAGGCCACGCTTGACGGCCACCGTCTCGATGTCGGGAACGAGCTCGCGCGCCTCCTTCGTGAAGGCCAGATCCCCTGATCCGAATATCGACCTAACGCCAAGCTCGCTCGCACACATAGCGAGTTGTCCGAACTCGCCGATCGAAACGTTGTTCACCGAAAGGTCATCATAACCGAAGCTCTGGGTGTGGGCCATGTGGGCGTAGATGCTGTTTGACTTCGCATGCTGCCCGACCCAGGCGCACGCATCAAACGTCTCGTCAAGCCCCAACGGCCACGGGCCCTCGGGCCACCCCCTCTGCAGCTCCACCCTGTCATCCAGCAGTTTGGGTGAAATCCCTCCGGGGCCGTGCCCGTCGGCGACCACTATCTCGTCCGCGCCCGCCTCAAAGAAACCCCTCACGGCGGCGTTAACCTCGAGGGTCAGGAACTCTTTCGCGGTCTCGTAGTAGCTGGAGCCTGGCCGGCACCAGTTCTCATGGTCGATGACGCCGGCGACTCCCTCCAGATCCGTCATTACGTAGATCCTCATGCCCCAAGCCAAGGCCGCCGCTCTGATAAAGATGAATGCGGGAAGATGCCTAAGCCCGGTAGGGCTCCAATCTCTTCTTGTGGATGGCAGAAGAGACCACGGCCTCGATCTGCCCCGGGTGCTCCAGCACGGTGATCCCCTCCATCGACCTGACCGTCTCTACGTTTTGAACATCCACTCTCCGGGTTGTGATCCTGATTCTCCTTCCACCCGGTATCTCCGTCTCGAGGGATCCCATCCTCCAGTCAACGGGGCATATGTAGACGGGCGTCCCGCCCTTGACCGCCTGGGCGACGCAGTTCGATACGAGGCTGTCCGCTATGCCGTGTGCGATCTTGGCCGTCGTGTTGGCCGTAGCGGGCGAGACGAATAGGAGGTCATACCGGCCCGTCTGCAAGGCACCCGCAATGAAAGGCTGATTCGGCCCCCTCTCTACTGCGACCTTGCCGAACTTGTCCTGAAGCCTGTTCCAAAGCTTGTACCACTTGATGACGATCTCGGCGTTCCTAGAAGCAAAGGTCTTGACCTGCACAAGCGGGTTCTCGATGACCCTCTCCATCGCCTCCACCGTCTGCACCAACTGGTCCCCGGCTCCGGTGATGCCCCAGGCAACTCTGAGTCTCCTCAAGCAGCCTCCCCCTTCAGGATCTTGGCCACCTCGACGAGCCGACCCACCGTCCTCTCAACGCTTCGCATCCCCGTCCGGTCTCGAGCAGCTCCCTCGGCGCCTTCGTCCCTTGACCAGACGCATGCCCCAAGGTTGGATCCGAACGCGCCCCCGCCGACGGGGATCATCTTGTTCGCCAGGAAGAAGGAGTGGATGCAGATGATGGAAGGCTCTTGCCCTCCCGCCCGATCCCCTCCGACCGCGATGGCCGCCCCGACCTTGTTCTTGAGCACATCGGGATCCCTCGCAACGATCGCCCTGCACCTATCCATGACGGCCTTGAGCTGGGCCGACACGCTTCCCTGGTAGACTGGCGTTGCGAGTATCCACGCATCCGCCGCCTCCATCATCGGATAGAGCTCGACCATGTCATCCTTCTGGACGCATCCCTTCTTGGTGCGAACGCAGTAGTCGCAGTGGAGACAGAAATTGATCCTCTTGGCCCTCACGGAGAAGAACTGAACTTCCACGCCGCCCTCAGATCGAGCGAACTCAAGTGCCTTCTTCAGGGCATACTCGGTCGACCCTTGACGAGGGCTGCCGCACACCCCGAGCACCCTTATGCTTGCCATCCGTTTGCCGCGAGCATCAGGGGGGCCACGATCCGGCAAGAAGCGTCGTTTGACGTCTGGGATCACGTTGCCTGGCATTGGGGAGCACGAATCGGTCCAAGAAGATATATATCGCGATCCGTCAAGCAGCGGGTGTGGATCTGCAGTCCTATTTGACCTTCGGGGTCAGCCTGTTCACGATAGTCGATGCCATAGGGAACGTGCCCTTCTTCGTTGCGGCGACGGAGAACTTCGCTGCGCCTGCTAGGAGGTGGGTCATCGAGAGGGCTTCGTTGATAGCTGCCGTGGTGTTGATGTTCTTCTTGTTGGTTGGCAAGGTGATCCTCGATCTTCTCAGCGTGACGTTGAGCAGCTTCCAGATAGCCGCCGGCATAGTCCTGTTCATAATCAGTTGGGATCTCATGCTGGCCAGGACGTCGGGAACCAAGAGCACGGAGGACGAGAGGAACGAGGCACTCTCCAAGGACGACATCGCGGTCTTTCCCCTTGCCATACCCCTGCTCTCCGGTCCCGGTGCCATAACGTGGTGTATGTACAACGGAAGCCGGAGCGCGGGCATCGCATCCAAGGCCATAATGCTCGGCATCGTGGCGATCGTGATGCTGATCTCCTTCGTCATACTGGAGACGGGTGCCGCGATCATGGGGGCAATAGGGGTAACTGGGATGAAGGTCATTCGAAGGATCATGGGACTTCTGCTTTCGGCCGTGGCGGTGAATTACGTGGTCGAGGGCGTGAAGAACACGTTACCCCACATGCTTGGCTAGGACCTCGTCCTAGGTCATGGCGATGAGCCTGAGCCGCTGGAAGCTCCCTGGGTCTTCGACCCAAAGCGCATGGGGCCGCATCTTGGGCTTCGTGCCCCAAAGCAGCACTGTGTTGTTGATGAGCCTGGCCTTGAGGTAGCAATCCGACAACGCCATCAGTCTCTTCCTAACCGCAAGGTCCCTGAACACAATGCTTATGTGCAGTCCTTTGTCCCGTCTGACTTGTGAGGCGTCGCTGCCTGCGACCTTCAAGGACGCCTTTCGCCCATACATAGACTCGATGGTATCGTAGCTCACGATCGAGAGCACCGGCGACCTCCCCGCCTCGCCGAGAGCCCGTCTTAAGGCAAGCCACGATTTGTGATCCTCCGAGATGTCCTCCCCCGGTGCAACCACGGAGCAATGCGGGTCGCTGGGCTCGCACGCCCCGAGCTCCGCTATCCTCAACTGGTTCGCCAGGAACCTTTGGCGAACCTCCTGCCATCGACTCTCGTCGAACATGCGCTGAACTATCATAAGTTCGGCCGCCGCGTCGCGGGTGCCTGCAGGAATCACCATGACCCCGCGGCCCTTCAGCAGGAAGTCGGCAACGAGGGGATAGCAAAGGGTCTCCAGAACGCTCGACGGCGTCTCGCGGTCCACCTCAATGGTCACATAGCTGCCTCTGGGGAAGCCGCCGCCGAACATGCTGTCGAGTTCCTGTATGCCGGTGGCGAAGCGATCCCTGGTCTCGGGTAGAGGCTTGGGATAGCCCGCCACGCTGAGTTCGAACCGGCCGCAAGAGAATCCGGGCGCGTCGGTGACGGCGAACCTTCCGCCTTCCAGGGTATAGAGATGGTCTCTCTCTGCCAGCTGAAAACCGCGCATCTTCTCGATCCTCATCCTTCTGACAGGTTCGCCCTCCACCTCGACGCTCTCGAGGGTTATCTGGGCATCAACCGAGTGCTGGAGGGGACCCGGTTCACCCTTCTCCCTCGCAAGTATGACGGTGCACCCCATCTGGTTCATGACCTCGGCCATGGCCCTCTCGACCTCGACGGATGGCCTTCCGTCCTTTTCGGCCAGTCCCTCCCAAGGGTCGATGGCCATTACCAGATCCTTCTCGGCTCTTTCCGTCATCAACACGGCGAAGTCAGCCATGTCGCCGACCTCGAGCTGCTCGACACCATTTTCCCCACCCGCGGGCCCCGCGTTTGTTATGTCGACGAACGTGCCTCCCTTTATCTCCTTGCAGATGGGGAATCTGGCGAAAACCATCTTCATCGGGATTCGGGTGGACATGTAGCTCACCCTGCGGCCCTTTCCCGCCAGCAGCGCCAACAAAGTCAGGCAAAACACGGTCTTGCCAGCGCCGGGCCCTCCCACGACCTCAAGCGATCCCCGCTTCTCGCACAGCTCCTGGATCTCCCGAGGCAGTGCAACTCCAGATGCGTCCATCTCCCTTCACCTATCCTTGGCAGCACTCATGCATCGATATCTTCCGGCCGCCACGGTCTTCCGGTCGCCTATTGAAGTAGTCCATCAAACCGACAGTCAGGGTCGCGACAATCACAAGACTTTCGGGGAATGCCCAGTGTCTGCCCGGAAGGACGAAGATTCTTCGCATAAGGCAGATAATCTCTCGACCAAAGCACGGCGAATTTGGCGTACGTCCCTGCCAAACGATTAAGTCGAAATGCCCGTCCCGTCGGGCCTCAGCCCGACGGGCACCTTGCAAGAAGTCACCTCTTTCCTAGCCTGGAACAGCAGCCAGGATGCCTCAAGCCTTCAACCCGGCTGCGGCTGCGATGGCGAGCATCCTTTCACACACCGAGGCCCGCCTTTCGCGATCGACCGAGGAGACGGAGTCTATCCAAACCCGCTCGGTCGTCGCCGGGATGCCAAACATGAAAACCAAGTACACGAGAACAAGCAGAATCTCAAACACCAAGGACGCCTCCGACCATTCCCTGGGGCCCGTATTCCAATGCCTCGGTCCCTCCTCTCTAAATCTGAGCCAATCCTCGAACCGATATTAATGGAGGAGGAGGCTCCTTCGATTTTCTGTGAGAATCTCAAATCACCGGCCGGGGGAATGTTCCCCACCATCAATCGAGACATCCTTGAGAACCGATAGCGATCCGCGGCCGGAAAAGCTGCACAGGCCTTGCTTCCCAGTGCCGCTTCGAGCCTATCGCCCTACGTAGATCTTAGGACCACTATTCCTTCTCCGATGGGTGTAATCCTGGTCTACGGGGAAGGAGAAGTAGATGCGCTCCCTCCTGGCTTCCCGCCTTTTCACGATCACCCCGGCAACGAAGGTCAAGCCGACGGTGAACGAGGCAACCAGCACCACGGCTTCGGATCCTGAAAGGTGATTGGTCCACTGCAGTATCTGCAGGAACAGTGCGTCCATTGCACGACTGCTTGGCCGCCTGCCTATTAAGGCTCCAAGAAGATCGGAATGCAGCCGATCAAAACCATCTCATCCACATCTTCTCCTGACGTTACAGCGCCTCCCCGGCGGCCGGCATCGCATATCCGGTGCCGCTCACGGCCGACCGCAAGATTGGCCAAGGACGAGCGATGGGTAGGACATCACTTATAGGCTCAAGCTGTTGGGCGCTGGACATGCACCAATTCTCCCTCTCCTTCAGGGGTTACACGGGCGATTATGACGCGAGGCGTCGCCAGGTTCTGGCCAAGTTCCTTGAACTCATCGGCTACGACCGGACCCCGTCGGGCGAAGTCGACCTTAGCCTAGAGTCGAAAGACATGGTCGACGGCCTACGGAGGCGGCGGTATCTGGCGAGCAGAGGCGACTGGGACCCGCAACCCATCTACGAGATCATGGCCTCCGGCGTTGGGAACGGCGCCACCATCGTCGCCCTGCATGGCCACGGAAGCGATCCTTTCTCCGGAATCTACGACTATGTATACGGCTTTGCCCGCCGTGGCTACCGGGTGGTCATGCCCATCCTCTTCGGCACTATGGAGCGGGAGACCAAAGGGCTAAAGCCCGACTGGCGCAACATGTGCAGGGAGTGGTCGATAGAGGCCGACTGTCTCGGCGTCAGCGTGCTGGGCGCCAGGCTCTACGATGCAAGGCTTGCATACGACGCCTGCATGACGCTTGAAGGCGTCGATCCAAACAAGATAGGCTGTGCTGGGCTATCCATGGGCGGCGAGTTGTCGCTGTACCTCGCAGCTCTTGAGCCCGGCATAGCTGCCTGCGTCTCGGCCGGCTTCCTGTCCACGTTCGAGTCCCTGCTTCTGCGCATGCGGAACTGCCAGTGCTATTCAATCCGGGACTGGCCGAGGTACTTCGACATGCCCGACATCGCGGCGTGCATTGCGCCTGGGCCTCTTCAAATCCAGAAAGGGGAGGACGATCCATGCTTCGACGCAGCAGACGTCGCGCAAGCCTGCGCGCAGGTGCGGTCGGTCTACGACTCCCTGGGTGCCACGCGCGCCTTCGAGTACAGAACATACCCTGGCGGCCACATCCTCAATCAGGACTTGGCGGACGAATGGTTCAAGAGGCACCTGTTTCATCGCTGAGAGATCCGTTCTGGAAAAGTCAACCAGAGATGGGATTCCCCCACATTGCCTGCGGATGGCCGCGATTCCACGGCGAGAGGAAGGGTGACCAACGCATCCCACCCAATGCCGCGGAACGAGTTCGGTGGAGATGAACTGCCGACTCAGGAGAGCCTCGCTTCCCTCAAGACCGACCAGCCAAAGACCACATGCGCCTGCCAGCCGCACCTAAGGGCGGGAGGGCGCACCGTGCACGGCACGGACAGGTTGCGGCTCGTCGGGCCAACTCTTGAAGGGCCCGCTTGCTACCGGCCGGAAGATCGAAAAACGATATTTCGAACGGCCCCGAAAGGATCATATTAATGAGCTCATCGGACCTCGCGATGCCTCGATGCCGGGCGCAGACTCCCTGGAGAAGCACGGGCCGGCACAACCTGCGCCTCCCAATCCCTCCAAGACGAGGATTGCCAAGATCCCCCCGGGAGGCAGGACGTTCGCCCTCGTCGTCACCGTCCTGATGGTGGTGGCGAGCCTAGCTTACATGTACTTCTACCTAACCACCAGACCGTCTCCGCAGAACGTCACCAAGCCGGTCGAGGGCAAGCACGTCGACCCTCTGACGAAAGCCCTTAGCATCGTCTTCGTCATCCTAGCGACCTGGCTGGTCTACCTTCTTCCGTCAAGGGCCTTGGACTCCCAGGCTAAGGCACATCCCGAACGAAAGCCCGACTTCGTCATGATCAAGGGGCTGATAAGGTCGCTGATGCTCTTCGTTGCAGCCTTCGCGATAATCAGCATCCTGGTGGGAGGCCTGACGGTCGTCTGGGGATTCATCGGCGGCTTCGCTGGGATGTTCCTGGGCTGGTCCCTGCAGGGTCCCATCTCGGGCGCGGTCGCGTGGATCATCGTCACCGTTAAGCGTCCGTTCAGGATCGGAGACAGGATATTCTTCCCAAGCTGGGGGCTGATCGGGGATGTCTTGGACGTCGGCGTCATGTACACACGCCTGAACCAGGTCGGCGGAACGGTGGGAAGCGAGGAGAGGTCCAACCGGGAGATACTCATCCCGAACGCCACCCTGTGGGGAAGCGTCATCATAAACTACACATCCCAGTTGGCCGCCGGCGACGAGAAGAGCGAGCGTTTCCTCCTAGACGAAGTTGTAGTCAGGATAACCTTTGACTCCGACTGGGACGAGGCTGAGAGGATCCTCCTGAAGGCTGCCAGAGAAGTCACATACGACATAATCGAGGAGACGGGAGTCCAACCCTACATTAGGTCCGACCTCTACGACTATGGCGTTTACATGCGTCTGCGCTACATGACGCTCGCGGTCGACAGGCCGAGGATAGTGCACGAGATCACAAAAAGGATAATCAAGTACATCCAAGAATCCAAGAAGGTGGATCTCGCCATCCCCTTCGTGTACTCCTTCAGGCACGGGTGCAGATAGTGTTTGGAGAGAACGGCTGGCGACGTGCTCGGCTCAACCACGCTCCGGCAGGTGCAGGCAGCCGGGTAGACCATCAACGCTGCGCCGGGACCTTCCTCGAGTACACCGACCCAGCTGCGTATTCCCTGGATAAAACGTAGCCAGGCGGCACGCTTTCGACCCGCGTGCCCAGCTCCAAGCAAAGCGACTTGAACCTTTCGACGTATTCGCCGGACGATATCCTGCCGGCTTTGAGCTGGAGTCTCAGGTCGCGTTTCCTTCTCTCAAACTCGCCGGTCCGCGGGTCGTCGGCCCGAAGCTCCACGAGAGTGCCGTCGGGGAAACGCCAGAGGAAATCCCAACGCGTCCGCCCCCGCCCGAAGATCCATGGCATATAGGAAAGTGGTGGGCCAGCGATAACAAAGTTTCTCAGGAACGGGTTGGCTAGACGCGCAAAGGAAGCTTTCACGACGGAAAGCCGAAAAGTCTCAAAAGAAGATCAAATTGCGCTAACTTGCCGCCCAATATCATTGCACGGATTGCGATGATCGCGACCAATCTCTCGAAAACCGGGAAACGTCGTTTTAAGCAATGAAGCCATGGGGTCTAGCGTAGGACGGCCGGTGGTGGATTGGAGGCTGTCCCTGTCATACCAGAGGAGATCATTGACCAGTGCCGTAGAGGCGGGTCCCTGCTCATCGGAGGCGGACCTGGGAGCGGCAAGACGATCCTTGCGTTCTCCCTACTTCACGCTCTGAAAGCCCTTGGGCACAGGGTGGTGTTCGTTTCAACCCGGCTGCCAACCGGCACCTTGTTGGAAACCACGCCCCTGTGCAGAAGCCTTGGGCTGGGGAACCTAGTCGACGCTTCGATGCAGCGACCCTACTACCAGGACTCGGCGGTGACGAGCATCCCCATGTCCGGCGTCTCGGACCTTTCGATCTTTCTCCAGAAGAACGCCGACAGGGATACGGTCGTGGCGCTGGACTCGTGGGACGCCCTCTTGCAGAGGGAAAAGAACCCACATAGCGAGGTATACGCGCTCGCCTCCGAGATGCTCAACCGCACCCCTGGCAGCCTCATCATGACCTCGGAGCAGCCGGGCGAGTTCAATCCTCTCCAACACGTTGTGGACGCTTACCTGACCCTCGGCATCGAGGAGGTTGAGGGCGACAGGCTCAGGTTCCTGAAGGTGGAGAAGATGAGGGGGAGGGTCGTCTCCACCTCGAGCTACCTCTTCACGCTTACCGAGGGCGTCTTCAGGGCATACGATCCCCAGAACTGGTGGCTACACGCAAGGCCGTTGAAGGCCAGCAGGCTGCCGGACCCCTTGCCGGAAAGGGCGAGCTTCTTTTCGACAGGCATCCCGAAGCTTGACAAGATACTCGGCGGAGGTTTCGGGCAGGGATCCACCGTCGGAATCGAGGTTTCCCTGGATGCGCCTCACGAACTGTTTGACCTCACCTATCTTCCGACCGCCTTCGATTTCCTGGTCAAGCGACGGCCCATGCTCATCCTTCCCCCGGAGGCAAGGGATGAGGAAAGCATCTGGGAGACTGTGCGAAACCTCCTAGGCGAGAAGCTTTGGGAGTCGACCAAGGCCAACATCATCGATAACTACGTGAAGGTGCTGTCCTTGAGACCGCCCATGCCGAAGGATGTGCAGGGCGACGGCTTGGGCCAGGGCATCGAGAGCGACCTTGCCATATGGAGAAAGGCTAGGAAGGAGATGAAGTACAAGTTTGCACAGCCGATGCTGTACGTCATCGGATACGACACCCTGATCAGGAGATACGGCAGCGAGTCGGTGGAGCCCATCATGAGCAAGAACATCCTGGAGACGCGAATGCTCGGCGATCTCATGATCTCGGTCGTCACGGACGATCTAGATTCCAAACGCTGCCTCATGGCCATCTCTGACTACTACCTGCAGCTGAGGCTCGTCAAGGGGATCCCCCTGCTGAGGGGAATAAAACCCAGGACAACATCCTACATCGCGTCCCTGACGAACCGCTCTGGATTTCCCAGCATGGAGCTTGATTCCATCTCCTGAGATGCCATGATCGCCGCGGGTTGATGCTTCCCGATGTCGTTCGCCCGGACGGCCCAGCAAGTCCCTCATTGAAGTCGAAACTTGACGTCACCGAAGGGAATCCCCGCCGCGTCCGTCACCCTGAGCGAGAAAACCCAGTTGCCATGGGAGTTCAGGGACGTGACCGAGAGACGCGTTCGGCCTTGTGGAATCTTGACCCGTATCTTCTTCTCGAAGATGTACCGGTCCCTGTAAAGGAAGCCGTGGCCTTCCGGCGGGTAGCTAACCTCGCTAAAGACAACGCGCTTGCCCAGTCTAACCACCAGTCCGTCATCCCACCCCAGGTTCAGATAAGCCGTTCTGCGCTCGGGCGAGAATAGGAAGGTTGAGAAGTGGGCGGAGGCATCGTCCGTGTTGCGCCAGTCAAAGATGTAGATGCAGCTCACGATCCCACGGGGATCCATATTGTCGAACGCAAACCACCGGACGACCCCGTCGCGGCCGTGATATGGCTTCTGCGGATCTATCGGCTCCAGGAGGGCTTCCTCGGCCGCGTATTCGGGGTGGGAGCGGGTGTTGCCCAACAAGCCCAGAACCCACCATCGACCAGGGGTTCCGAACAGGTCGCAGAGCTCCTCCCCCGTCAGCTCGCCCCGATCGAAGCCGGCCACCGCGTCACGCAGCCCCTTGAGTTCAGGCAAAGGCAGCTGGGCCTTGTCACGTAGGATGCTATGCCAGTCTCGAACATCTATGTCTGAGCCCTTGATCTGGGGCATGGGCAGGCCGTACTTTTCCTCAAGCCTTGAGGAGTGGATGTACCATGTCGGGGCCGAGCTGAACGACCAGACATAGCGCTTGGCAACGCTGCGGAGGATGGCCATTTGCTGCCGCAGCTCCGCCGCCTCCTCCTTCCACGGTCTGACCGGATATCCCTGCCCACCCGTCTCAACCATGTGGAGAGGCCATACGCCAGGTGCAATCGTGCATCGCGACCGCCAGTAATCCAGGTCCTCATCCTCCAAGAGCGAGGGCATGGCGCAGTCTTCGAAGCGCGATGCGGCCAGGTTCGTCACGGGGTCGTTGAGGCAGTATGTGAACTCCGTGCCCAGATGCATTCCGCCTGGCGCATCCCGCCGTGCCATCTCCGACAGGAAACCGAATAGGTAGTTGCGCGCTACCGGGCGGCAGCGGAGCACGCCAGGAAGCGTGAACACGACGGCCTGTGGGAACTCGTCCAGAAGAGCGGCCGCACTCGCCCTGCCTTGGGCCCTTGCAGCCGTGAGCAGGTCGCACACGGTGTAGCCTTGATACGTGTAGATGGAGTTGCTGACGTCATAGCGAGGATACGGGTATTCGACGTCAACGCACACGCCGCGGAATCCCAGATCGGCCGCAGCCCGACCGAGCGCGCCGAAGTGCGACGACATCTTCTCAGAGTAGCTACGAGAAAGGAGGGCCTGCGACGACGGCCACTGCCCGTCGGCGGGAAAGTGCACGGTCAGAAAATTCTCGCCTGCCCCTGCAGCGTTGAGCGCCGCGACGTTGAGCCTGGCCCTATCCGACCACTCACGATCTTCCGGATTCCTGTCAAGGCCTAGGAACCGAGGGATTCCGTCTTCCCAGGACCCTATGTTGAAGAAGAAGCCATCGTATATCCTGGCAACATCGCCCGCGTGGTCGTCCAAGTAGCGATTCGGACGAACCGAATAGCATATCACCTTTGGCCCTTTGTCAGAAGGTTTGACGCGATCGTCCCCAAACTTCATGCCCAAGAACCAACCTTCGATGCGCCGCGGCCAGTCGGGAAATAAATCTTGTCCAAGAGGCGCCCGCACCCTGCCGAGGCCGCCTGGTGACCCCGCCCGCATTCCGCTGCAGGACGGGCCGGGAAATCATTTAATTTGGGCGGCTCCCTGCGCTCGCCATGGCGGGCATCAAGACGCTTCTCTTTGCGGGAGGCCAGATACACGATTTTAGGGGATGCGGCAACGAGATCGAGAACATCCTCAGGGCGGACGGCTCCTTCGATCTCACCAAGGTGGAGGAGGATCTTTCGGTCCTAGAGCGTCTCAGCCCCTATGAGCTGCTCGTCTTCTACTACACGGTGGGCCAGATCACCGACGCGCAGCGAGATGGCCTCTCTAACTTCATAAAGGCCGGGAAGGGCTTCGTGGGAATACATTCGGCCGCGGACTCCTTTAGGGAAGACCCGGCCTACAGATCGATGCTCGGGGGGTTCTTCGTGACCCATCCTCGCTTCAGGAGCTATCAGGTCAGCGTCGTCGACCCGGAGCATCCCATCACCAAGGGGCTTGACGAATTCATGGTCGAGGACGAGCAATACATCACGGACTACGATCCCAGGGTCAACGTCCTTTGCACGGCCCTTTACAAGGGAAGGGCAGTTCCGGTCGCCTGGACAAAGGCGTGGGGGAAAGGCAGGATATTCTACCTCGCTCTCGGGCACAACCCCCAGGCTTGCCGGGGGGAGATGTTCAAGGTGCTGCTGACAAGGGGGGCAAAGTGGGCGGCGGGAAAGCTGGCCTGAGGGCCAGGAAAGTTTTCAAGGAGCGGGCTTCCTGACGGGACATGGACAAGGACTGTATTTTCTGCATGATAGCGCAGGGAAAGGCACCGGCAAGCATGGTCTACCAAGACTCAAAGACCCTTGCCTTCATGGACATCTACCCGGTCAACCCCGGCCACGTCCTGGTCATCCCTAGGAAGCATGCTGCGTGCCTGGCCGACCTTGACCCTGAATCCGGGGCCGATGTCTTCAAGCTAGCGATGAGGATAGCGTCGGCCATCAGGAAGACGGATATCCGTTGCGAAGCGGTGAACCTGATCCTCGCAGACGGCGAGGCGGCAGGGCAGGAGATCTTTCATGTGCACCTCCACGTCGTTCCGAGATACCCGGGCGACAACTTCTCGATGTCGACCCATAGGCGGATCGTGGCCTCGAGAGAAGAGCTGTCCGATCTAGCGGCAAAGATATCGCGTTCCATGTCCTGATCGCACGGTGCCAGGCCTGCCCACTTCAGGCACTCGGCCCCGGGAGGAAACGCTTTACGAACTCGAACGCCCCGTCCCCACGGAACTCGTGCCCTCCGTCGAACTCGGTGTACACGAACCTCTCGGCGATTCCGAGCTTCTTCCAATGGATCGACGCGTCCTCGACCTGGGATCGGGCGCCCTCCACCCTGAAATGCTCATCCCGTCTGCCCACCTCTATCATGAGGGCTCGCGGGCAGATCAGGGCGCAGATCTCCGGATCGGTAAGCTCGTTGAGGTAATTGAAGAAGCACCAATCCGGATGGGCATAGACGGCTCGATCGTTGAAGAAGCAGGAGCTCACCGCCACCGAGATCCTCCTGTCCAAGGCAGCGGCGTACTGGGTGTACAGGCCTCCGTAGGAAAGCCCCATCATCGCAACCCGCCTTGGATCAACCTCCCCCCTCTTCAGGACCGCGTCGAGCCCACGCAGTATCTTCCAAAGCTCTATGGCTAGGATGGAGGTGCCGAGGTACCTCGCCGATGCATCGAGGTCCAGTCGCGTCGGCCCCGACATGCTCTCAGTTCCGCGGTACGGGAATATCAGCGCCGGAGCCCAGACCGCGAAGCCCTCCTGAACTGCCCTTTGAACCATCCAGCCGTAGTTGCCGGGCCCGTCCCTCCCGAAGCCCGACATGAGCTCCGGATTGCCCCCGCCCCCGTGTTGGCAGATCATCAGCGGGCTGGGCTGGTCTCGGTCTTTGGGAACGAACAGCAGGCCGTAGACCTCCACGCCCTCCAGCACCTCGTGCCACATCCGGTAGATGGTCGCGTAAGCATCGGTGGCCACAAGGCGGTACCGAGGTTCTGAGCCAACCGTCGGTCCGCTGGGAGGATACCCGATCCTCGCACAGAGCACCTTCCTGTACCTGTCGGTGGACCGCTCGTAGGCCCGTTTGCTGGAGTGGTCGGGGCGAAAGAAGGCCTTCCGCCTTTGCTGTGACTTGGATTGCAGGGATTTGAGGTACGAGGCGATCTGGTCAAACTGCCGTTGCCGTATGTCATGCGAGGCCTCGATGTCCTCGCAGTATCTGCCTGGGAAGCCCTGCGACGCACCCGTCGTCGCCTTTCGTTTCGCCATAGGGGCTGCTCGGAATCGGTCGGAAAAAGTGTAACGGTCCAAACTCGCCCGCCGTCCCCGCGCGAATCCGGTTCAGGGCTGCCCTAGAACCCGGCCTCGATTTGCACGAGGACCACCTTCTTGATCACGACCGCGCAAACTAGGAGCCCCGCAGCCCACAGCCCCGATAACAGCAGGACCCTGCTGACGGTCCGCCTCTCTCTGGCTTTCTGGGCCTCCTCCCGTAGTCTTGCCTGCTTGTTGTTCGCCTCCTCGATCTTGGCTTCGAAGTCCCTGCTGGCCTCGGAGAAGTGCACGCTGCCCTTCGCTGCCCAGCGAACCGAGTTGGTGAATAGGCGTATGAAGTTTTCGTCCCGCACGAGATTTCCATAGTATGCATCGACCCTCGAATTGGAGACGACCCATACGCCGGGAAGCGCAACCGACCTCCCGCCCGCATCGCTCTCGCTTGTCAGGACGATGGGCGCGCCGGTGGCCTCGTCCCTGTAGACGACCGAGTAGGCCCCAGGCACTTCCACGTAGTTGCCAGCCTCGTCACCGCTCAAGTAGATACCCATGCTTACGAGCTGGAACCTATCCGGCAGACCTAGGCTGATCTCAGTGTCCTGCGCCTCCGTGTAGTTTCGTGCCCTCATACCAGTTCCGTATTGTTGGGCCGACACGTTCGCGCGAACCGGGAAGACCCGCCTGGCTAGTTGGCCAGCGGACGGCTCGTAGCAAACCGCCCCGAGGCCCACCAGGCCCCCTCCGTTCTCGAAGAACGCCGACAGGGGCTCGGCGAGGTCGCCGATCTCCGCCGCGTTCGAACAGTAGATGACGACGCACTCGGTGTGCGGTAGGGCCGTCGCGAGCGCAAGAAGGTCCGGCTTCGTTACGACCCTGACGTCGCTGCCTATTCCCTCGGCCGCCTCCAACACGGATGCAAGCATCTCCGCGAATCCGGAATCCGTCCCGCTGTACAGAAAGACGGTCGGCCTCATATCGACCGTTGGCGCCCACACAATGACGGCCATCATGCCTAAGACCAAGACCAACGCGACCGACCCTTCCATCCTGCTACCTGGCCTTGCTCCCGTAATGCTCACCTTCACGCCATGATGTTGATGATGGGCTGGTCAAGGAGGACGCCGTCGAGGTAAGCCCTGATCACCTGAACCACCGAGATGTCGGCCCTCCCGGGCAGCGGGGTGGAGGCGAAGCTTGCGGGGAAAGCTCGGGGATCCACGGTGAAGGTGACCGTGAAGGTGTCGTCCTTTTTCACGGCCTTGTAGTTGAGCACGCCTCTAGGGGCCTGGGATATCGGAAGCTTGGACTCCGGCCGCACCTCGTCATCACGAAGATAGCCCGTCTGATCCGTGTTGTGGGCGATGCTGAGGGAAACGACGTTCTTTTGGGGAATGAAGAAGAAGCCGGACTCCCCTTCAAAGTAGTAGTGCCCCCCGTTCTCGTCCAATATGGCCCCGTAGGTCAGCGGGGCGCGGAGCGCCAGCTGCTGGCCGGACAGCGATTCCAGAATGCTGCTGTAGTCCCAGAGCACCATCCGACAGCCAATCCCTTGAAATTCGAAGGTGTGGCTGAACTTTTCCGGCCGGATCCCTAGCCACTCGGTCTGGTTCCTAAGCCATGCGACCTTCACCGCGTTGTTGAGCACCTCCTCAGGATCATCCTCGGCGCTATACTGCCTCTGCGGATCGACCAGGTCCTCGGGTCGCAGCGTCTTCTGGGTCAATATGGAGAACCTGAGGAGCAGATCCTCAAACCCTTCCCTGGCCACGACGGCGAAGCTGAAGGTTGCTCTCTGATTCGCCACGATGGCCGATGGGTATTCGTTCCTCAGCACTTCGAGCGGGCTTTCTACCTTTTCCCTCGCTATCGTCAGGACCGTGAGCGTGGAGAGGATCAGCGACACAACCGCCAAGCCAATGACCCTTTCATCGAACCGCAAAAGCATCCGACCCTACACGAATCTGGTCGTCCTGACCTGCCGGTAGAGCCTCCTCCTTACCAGCAAGCTCCACAGCACAAAGCTCGATACCAGGAAGGTTGCGCTGGTAACCAACCATTCGATCGCATATACCCAGAACAGCGCGGTTCTTCTTGCGTCCTTCGCTATCTCCTCTGCCTCGTCGAACTTTCGAAACGCAAAGGCCATCGTGTTCTGGACCTCCGAGAACTCCTGCCCTAGATATTCCTCGTTGGCCTTCAGGCGTATCTCCTGCAGCCCCATGATCGCTGCCTGGAGTTTCTGGGTGTTGGCCGAAAACCTGTCGATGAAGTCCTTCAACGCGATCAGCATGTCCATCCTGGTGGTGAACTCCCGGAACATCGACTTCAACTGGTGGAAAACCTCCACGTCCTGAATGAGCTTCCTCCGCGTCGAGTAGAAGACCATGTTCATCACTATGTCCGCAGCGTACGGGTTCTCAGGGCCAAGCCACGTCTCCCCGTATTTTATGAAGCCCCCGCAAGTGATCGTCCTTCCCTTGCCGTAGTCCCACACAACCAGGAAAGGAACCTTCCCGTAGGCCGGGAAGTTGCCCACCTGCCATGCCAACACACCCGCCCGCTCCCTCGCGATGACGAACCTGGAGGTGAGACCGGGAACGTCCTCCACACCGTATTTCACGAAGGGGGTCAGGACGGGATCGGGGAAATCGCGGTTTATCGAGACCTTGTAGGGGCCGAGCATGCTTTCGCCACCGCCTCCCCTCGCCACCACCGCCGGTGCGTCGTTGGGGAAGGCCTGCTGGGTGAGGGATATCGCCCAGGCAGAATGGATCTGGGAGACGATGCTGAAGACGCTCCCGTCATTATACCCGCCCGCACCCTCCTCGATCAGGTCGTGCATCCACTCGTCCTGCTTTGGACTGAATATGTAGTACTCGGGCTGGCAAAGCATCAAGTAGTCGTACTGCTTCATCTCCTCGTATGTCCGCGGGAAGTAGAGCCTCAAGGCTTTCACCATCATCTTGATGTCCCAGCCCACAAAGCACGGCACCCCCACGTATCGGACGGATGGGTCCTCTTGGAAGTACTTCTCAAGCAGCATGTTGCCCGTGACCAGGCCCACAAGGAGGACGTTAATCCGATGCCCCTTGCAGTTCTGCACGTTGACCGAGAGCAGAAGCGTGATGACAAAAAAGAGCCCCGGCTTAGCCAACCATCCCCGCCGCCGGACAAACGCCACACGGCTTCTTCCTTCCGCCCCGCTTCCGTTAGGCCCATTCGCGTTTCCTACTCTGCACGAAGACATGCGCGCTGCGTCCTCCTTGCTGTGAGTCCAGCAGGGCCGCAAGAGCTATGCTGCGGGCCTTGGCGACGAACGCCGCCGATGTGGGGCTTATAAAGATTGCCATTGGCCATCGAGCATTGAACATTGAACCAAGATTGAATATCGATACACTCAAGCACCTCCCAAGTTATTTAATAGGCGAGAAGCAGCCAGCAGTAGCAATCCGTGATTGGCCGTGGACAGATCCAAGTCGGTGCTTCTCGTTTCACTCCTGCTGGCAGCTCTCCTGTTGAAGTGCGGAGGCAACGTTACAGAAGTTGAGGCCTCTTCCTCGACGTTTCAGGGGGACCTGATTCTAACCGGAAATAATGTGACGGTTATCGAGAACAAAGAGTTTGAGATCAACGGAAGCATAATCGTCCAGGGGAATGCGACTTTGGTTCTGAGGAATGCTCTGCTGAATTTCATGCAAAGCGCGGGATCCCGGTTCGGCTTGATCCTCCGAAACCCCTCCGGCGGCAATCCACGTCTTTTGATAGAGAACGCCACGATGCTCGGAAACGACTACTATCTCACGTGCGACTTGATGAAAAACTCCTCAGCATCGGTGTACAGACTCGTAGCTCCAAAGCTGTATCTCTACGCGCATGAATCGTCCACAATGATGATCTCGGATTCTACGATACTTGACGTAGGCGGCATGGGGCGTTCCGTCGTGAGCCTGTCGAATTGTTCGTTGTGGGCCGCGGAGGTTCGAGATGATTCGACCTACAAGCTGGTCGGTTGCACGATCGACATACTGCAAGCATACAGCACCCAAAGCATAGACGTGGTTGGCTCCTCGGTCAAGGACTACGTCGCACTATCCACTCGGGCGGCAAACTGCTCAGCAGATCGACTTGTCCCGGGCCTCGTCACGAAGTGGAGCTTTCCGCGCAACTGCTCAGTTCTGGTAGCTCCGGGTGGTAAGGCTTCAAACCTCACGTTGATGGATACTCAAGTGAATGGCTGGGTCTTCACAGCCTCTGATTCAAATGTCAGAATATCAAACTCGAATCTGCGGGGAGTCTACTGTAGCGGCACCACCAATCTGATGCTGACGAATTCAACAGCTCCCCAGATGCAGGAGAACATCAGGGATCTGTCTCAGGTTGTTGTCCGCTGGTACCTCGAGGTTCATGTGGTCGACTCAATCGGGCAGGACGTTCCGTCCGCGGACGTGGAAGCCCGGTTCTCAAACGGAACGGCAGCGGAATGGAAGTTGACCGATTCAGACGGTTGGGCAAGGTTGACGTTGATGGAGAAGCTGCTGAATGCTACTATGGTGCATCGAGCTGGCAGCTACTCAGTTAGAGCAACATATGGACCGCATTCAGCCGCCACGACGGTAGACATGACCGAGAGCAAGAGGATCACGCTCAGACTCCCAGACGTTGTGGTTGCGGAGTCTCATCTGTTCCTCACTCTGCTTTTGTTCCCGGCCTTGGCGCTTTTCACCGCACGGAAGCTGGATACGTTATCGGTACAGTCCCTTCCAGAAGCGGAGGGTTCTAGGCCACCAAGCGAATAACATGATTCTACGCACAAGAGAGAACCATCGAAGCGGGGACCGAACTCGGGGTTGTCGATGAATGCTGGGTCACCAGGAGGTCTGACTGCTGCGAGAAAGCCACCCACACTAGATACCGGCGGGTTACTGCTGGAGAAATGCACCTTATCAGGGTCGATTGCGTTAGCAGCAGTATCTAGGACTTGAGGTGTGACTCTGGCCCCAGCGTCGTCCTGAACGGAGAACGAGACCATTGAGGCATTGAAACATCGCGCTCTCATTTCCGATCTCACCACCCCCGACAGACATATTAGTCGAAAGCCCAGTCCGCCCAGAGGTAGTTATGGTCAGGGTCTACTGCATATGTCTTGACGGCGCCCCGCCCAACCTCTTGGTGCGGTTCGCCAGGGACGGGACCATGCCCAACCTCGGGAAGATCCTATCGGAGGCCTCTTGGTCCCGGGCCCTACCGTCAATTCCCACCGTCACCTCGGTCAACTGGACGACCATGGTCACTGGGCTGCACGGGGGAACTCACGGAAGACCTTACTCCAACCAACAGGTCAGGTACTTCTGGGAAGCCGCGGAGGAAAAAGGAATCCGGGTCGGGCTTGCCAACATCGAACACAACGAGCTGCGTGGCTCGAGTTTCTACGTGGAGCACGCCAAGGTGATCGCAGATGCGGCCACGATGAAGGTGAACTCGGGGGACGCCGGAAGTTTCCCCATCAAGACGCAGGATGGCGCTGAGATAGCCGAAGCGCGCTTCGAGATCTCAGATCATCTGAGGCTGGAGATCCAGGGCTTTACGACGGCCCGAATCCGAGCAAGAAGAGACGAGATGTCCGACTACGCGCTGTTCCGGGTCAATGACCACGAGAGGACCCCGGTCTGCACGAGGGCAAGATACGACAGCGGGGGCTCGACCCTTTACATCTCCCCTTTGCGAAGCACGCAAAGATTCGCCGACCCCCCAGGCATCGAGGGCCATCTCATATCGATCGCGGGGCCACCTCCGGTCAGGGGATTTCCGCTATTCCACAGGGGCGTGGCCGATCTCAACGTGGCCATAGAGGAGGAGGCGTATCATGCACGTTGGTTTGGAAAGGTAGCGGCCCATGAGATGGGCGCGTCCGAGGACGGCCTCTGGTTCCACAGACACAACACCACCGACGGGGTGGGCCACTTCTACCTCGGCCTGGTAGACCCGGGCGCGCGGGCCTACGACCCGTCAAGCCTAGAAGCGAACTGGTCCGCGCTCAGACGCTGGTACTCGACGGTCGACTCGATCTTCGAGGAGATCCTCAAGGCTGACCCCGAGGCCCGATTCGCCATGTGCACGGACCACGGGAACATCGGCTTCTCGAGGATTGTTTCCGTGGGAAAGCTTCTCGTCGACAGCGGCCTCGCCAAGCCGAACCCGGAATCCCCCCACATCCTCGACCAAAGAGCATCCGCAGCCTTCCTATCCTCAAACGAGATCTTCATCAACTCCAGCCATGCCCCAGGCGCGGATGCCAGCTATGAGGCAATAAGGTCCAGGATCATAGAGCTTCTGCGCAGCTTGGTCGACCCGAGCACCTCGCGGCACGTAGTCTCCCTAGCGGTCAGGAGGGAGGAGGCAAGCGCGCTGCTGTACTGGGGAAAGGCGAGGGGCGACATCCTCTACTTCCTTGAACCCGGGTATCTGTGTCCAGGACCGTACGTGATGGAGGAGGTTTTCAGGGACGCTCCCGTCCCCAAGCACGGGGCTGAACACTTCGGATGTCTTCCGGGATACGAAGACGACATCGGCTCAACCTATTCGTTCATGGCTTTCTCCGGATACCCGGGAGGAGAGAGGGACGTCGGCGCACTCGGCCCCGTCCACCTCGTTGACTTCGCCCCAACCGTCCTTGCGATGATGGGCATGTGCGC
>CAZJVP010000095.1:0-19177 GCA_964549615.1 uncultured Thermococci archaeon
GCCACAGGCACCACGTTGCCGTCACTCCGGGGTTGGTGTTGGAGCCCCTTCGGGAGGCCCTTGAGCGGTACCTTGGCTTTCAAGTTGTCGTGCCCCAGCATGGCTAGTGCCCCTGGCCAACCGCGGCGGGCCCTGGCTCACGGGTGAGATCACGGCAATCGACACCGTTACCTGGATGTACGGAAGCTGGGTGGCCAGCACGCCGTGCGAAATACGTCTTGGCATGAAGCGCTCAACGCGTTGTGGCAAAGCGGCTGCTTTGACGATGAGGAACTCACCCTCGTGGCGAGGGCGCTATACAAATACGGCTTCGACGTATTGGAGCCAAGGGGAATCACAATCGAGCGCGCGGCTGCACCGAGCGTGAAGGAGGGCATCTCCGTTTACGACGCGTCGCACTAGCGCTCGAACTCAAGGCCGTCCTTTACACGGCGGATGCCGAGCTCATCAGGAAGTTCCCGGGTACTGCTCAACACATAAGCGACTACAAAACCTGAGGCTATCGAGCGCGAGGACGTCCGGGATATCTTGCAGAACTCTTGTCCCGCGGGACAACCAAGCGACTGGAGAAAAGGGGCCCACGGCGGAACACCTAGGCGAGCTTGGCCTGCTCGGCATGCCCGTAGAGACGTCTCTGCTTTCAAAGACCATGCATGTGGTGCCGCCATGCTCCGAAATGGTCAGGAAAGGGTGCGGCGTTCATCGGAACCGGGAAGCTGGGTCATGAATTGAGGTTGAGTGCAACCTGAACCCGAGTGATTGCAACCGCGCCTCAATGCGGCCCAGGGCGTTTTTGAAGGCCGAAAGCGTCCGAGCCATTTCGGCGGCGAATTCCCCCGTTATCTCCTCCGCGGACAGGACCCCCCAGGTTCCGTCGTCCTCGATCGTCACCGGGACCCGGCCTGACCCATCGTAGGAGACGGATTCCCATGCTCCGTGGTCCTTGATCGGGTAGAACATCCTCTCCCATCCGCCCTCTTGAGTCTGTGTGGCCATGAAGGTTACCTCGGAAACGTTGGCCGCGGCGTCCCTGTGCGCGGGCAAGCCCGTGACGGCGTACAGCTCTGCCGCACCCCATCCGATCTTGCAGTAGGATGGCCAGCGCAACCCCGCAGGGTTGAGCCGGGCTTCGAACCTAGCCAGCTTGAGCGCCGCATCGAGGTATCTTGATTCGCCCGTGGCCGCATACACGTCGGATAGGGCTGCCATGGCAGTCCCCACTTGGTAGAAGTGCTGCTTGGGCTTGGCCGTGTCGACGAAGCAGTTGATCTCCTGCCCCGGCTCTGGCTCCGTCACAAGACCGTCCGTGGCGGGGTCGTAGTTGTAGTAGAACCGCCCCGGCTGGGCATCCATGTGCGAGAGATTGGCCTCAACCATTCTGGTCAGAAAGTCAGCGCTCCGCTTGGCCGGGCCGTTCAAACCTGCTGCCAGGGCCCACTCGGCGAAGAAGGAGGTGACGAGCGGACCGATGGTCTCCATGTAACGCGGGTCATCGATGTTCGCGAAGACGCCGCCCGAGCTGTGCTGGTGGGCTAGGATCTCGCGCCTGGTTTCCCTGTTCGCGAAGGCTGGGTGGTTGAGGCGTTCCGCCACCTGCGCAAAAGTGAGGACCCTGTAGAGCCGTTGAAGGTCCTTGTTGAACGCAGGCTCCTCCGGGAAATAGTAACGACCGACGCTCACCCTGGCGTTTGAGGCGATCCAGTCAAGCAGCAGGCGGGCACCATCCAGGCGTCCCGCCTCGTAGAGGCCCCACGTAACCTTGTGGCAGTAGCTTAAGTCCCGCTTCCCCATGATCGGCCCATGAGGTGCGAAGCGGCCCATTAGCCAGTCCGCCGCCTTGGATATCGACCGTTCCATGGGCCCGATCAGGCCCAGCAGGCAGCGCCTCTCTTGCAGCAATTCCCTTGCGCCAAGTGTGCTGATCGCGTTAGTCTCGCGCATGTAGATCCCTCAAGGGAACGACCCAGGTGTCGGCTGGGCACCCCTCAGTCTCCCTTTCCGGCCCAAGGCCTTCCGGCGCAGAGTAAAAGATCTTCCGTTTTGCCACATGCCGCGGTCCGGTCGATGGCTATAACCATTCTTCCACAGCCCATCGAATCCGGGGATCAGAAGGCCACGCAAACTGCAAGAGGCGGGGTCTGAAGGATGCTTTTAAGCTCCGGTGAGGCTGCCATAGCTTGCCTTGTCCCCCGTTTCAGGTGCCTTTCTCGATCTCAAGGACGACCAACATCGGCATCTGGCCCTGCCGAGCCGACGGAGTCCAACGCCGGGGCGGATGCGGGCGCATCCCGGCCCAAGTTTCCCTGGCTTGCCGACCTGAACCACCGGCAGCTTGAAGCCGTGACGCAATGCAGCGGCCCGCTTTTGGTCGTTGCCGGCGCTGGGAGCGGGAAGACGCGCACGTTGGCCTACCGGGTTGCCTACCTGATCGCGACCGGAACCGACCCCTCCAAGATCCTGCTGCTGACTTTCACGCGCAGGGCGGCCGAAGAGATGCTGCGTAGGGCCTACGAGATCATGGGTCGGGGCGGGTCATCCGACGGACATGTCTGGGGCGGGACCTTCCACGCGACGGCGAACAGGTTGCTGCGCATCTACGGCCGGGCAATCGGGCTTGACCCGGAATTCACCGTGATGGACAGGTCGGATGCAGAGGACATGCTCGACCTGATCCGACACGAACTGGGGCTCGACAGCCGTGATCGGCGTTTCCCTCGCAAGCAGACCTGCATGGACATATACTCGAGGTGCGTCAACGCCTGCGAGCAGCTCGGGGATGTGGTGAAGAGGCACTTCCCATGGTGCACTGATTGCGCCGACGACCTGAAACTGCTGTTCCGTCGGTGCGTCGAACGCAAGCAGGAACATAACGTTCTTGATTACGATGATCTGCTACTGTACTGGGCCCATCTTGTCTCGGATGAGGCTATCTCCCGCGAGATGGGCTATAGGTTCGACCAGATCCTCGTGGACGAGTACCAGGACACGAACAGGATACAGTCGCAGATTCTCAGAGGAATGCGGCGGTACAACAAGAACATCATGGCCGTGGGGGACGACGCGCAGAGCATCTACAGCTTCCGGGCCGCAACCGTCCACAACATATTGGACTTCCCCAAGCACTTCCCCGGCGCAAGGGTACTGACCCTCGAGCAGAACTACCGCTCCGTGATGCCTATCCTGGAGGCGACAAACTTGGTCATAGCCCAGGCGAAGGAGCGGTACGCGAAGAACCTCTGGTCGACCCGGAAGGGCGGTTCTCGCCCCAAGCTCGTCACATGCGAGGATGAAGGCGATCAAGACGAGTTCGTCGTTCGCAGGGTTCTTGAGCACTATGAAGAGGGAATCCCGCTCAGACGCCAAGCCGTTCTATTCAGGGCTGCGCATCTCTCCGATTCCCTAGAAGTTGAGCTCGCTCGGAGGAACATAGGGTACCACAAAGTAGATTTGCCTAAGAAACACCATACCCAAGCAGCCCGCCGAAGTGCCTTCGATCTATGTGCATCTTTCGGGTAGGGATGTGGATGATGCCCTGCTCGGTGTGTACGGGTTGCGCAAGAATGCTGAGGAGAAGCCGCAGCTTTCTCCGAAGGTCTGTCCCAGGTGCGAGGTTGCCAATGTTTATGATGCCAAGTTCTGTTCAAGGTGTGGCCTGGCTTTGGATGTTAAGGTGGCGCAGGAGCTTGATGCCTTTCTGGCGGGGATGTCGCGCGAGCAGGTCGTGGCCCAGAACATTGAGCTAGCGGCCAAGGTCAGGGAGTTGACAGAGACCATTGCCAGACTTGAGAAGGGGTACGCCAAGGTGTCGGGGCAGGTGACGAGGGTTTCGGGCGAGCTGACCAGGGTGTCTGGAGAGTTGGCAGAGCTTAAGAGGGAGGGGCCGTCCGTCTCGGGGGAATCGGTCAAGAGGCCTGAGAAGACTTCCTAGCCGGCAGAAGAGCAGACACGGCAACAGGTGCTAGGCCGTCGAGTGTTAGATGTTGATAAGACCGAACCGGGAGACGGAGGAACTGCGGCCACATCCCTCGTGGTAAGGTGGTACCCTTTGGTAACGGGGGAGTCCCTGAGATAGCTCAGCGCGTCGAAATCCTAAAATAGGGGATCGCGCGACTCACACACGTGCAGGGCCCTTCAAAGACGCACACCTCCATCGCCAACAAACCGGTTGGTATTCGTCCTCCGGCAATTGGCAGACTCTGTAAGTTGGCTCTCTGCCTAGCAACACTCACTGCATTTAGCAGTATATGCATGGCCACAGAGGTTAATCTGGGAGATCCAGACGATTCTGACTATGGCTCGTCCGCGTCGGGTAACGCCCATGCGGAAGTCGACCCATGGCAACCGCATTACATCTATCGGGGCGATGGCTATGCACAGACACGCGGTTCGGGATCTACTGGTTTATCCAGATATGGTATGCTAGCGAGAGTCAGTTGGATGGCCTAAG
This sequence comes from uncultured Thermococci archaeon, assembly GCA_964549615.1. Lineage (GTDB taxonomy): Archaea > CAYQAE01 > CAYQAE01 > CAYVLA01 > CAYVLA01 > CAYVLA01. Next base: position 4,448 of record CAZJVP010000095.1, read on the forward strand.
TACGGTAGAGGCATGCTATGGGTTTGCATACACTGAATGTTCAACAGGGGACGGAAATGGCCAAGTCCAGGTGACACTCACCGTATATGAGTGGTCGGGTAGTGATTGGGTTTGGAAAGCCAGCGGCCTGAAGAACTATTATGATAGTTATTCCGGAGATGAAACATTAAGCGTGAGTTACGAATTCGGTTCTAGCGCATATCGATTCGTTCTACGCACCCAGACCAACTTTGGGGCCTCGGATGGATATGTGAACGTGTATACGGAGATTGAGTGCGGTGAGTACAAGGGCTATTTCAAGGTGTATGGTTGAAGAAAGACCGAATCCCCTGCTGTGCACATTTCAGCCCGTAGGTGGTCGACGTTCTCCCGCAGCTGGTCTTTGTTTCTTTCAAGGGGTCAAACCCCCTTACAGTGGCTTTTCCATGTGCCTCGGCAAGACACGGCAGGGAATGGGGAGGGGAGCTGTCACTGTTACCCAAGAAAGTTGAAGAGAACCGAAAGAGAAGAAGGGAACGAATCACCCGTCATAGATACTGCACGAGGCTAATTTGGATCGTGTTGGCGCATGTGGAACTGGACGGAGCAGCATGCAACTGCCAGGACTGGTTGTGGGCGTCTTCGGGTAGTGCTAAGGTTGTCTGCTCGAAAAGGATTTGGTCCTAACTCAGCGGTTCTTGTGTTTCTGCTACTTGTGATCTGGTGTCTCTTTCAGGTCAGTGAGGTATCCGGAAGCCAGCCACCGATTCACGTGAATCATACTCTTGTCGATGAATATTTCTCGGGAGAGACTCTTGGCATCAGAGTCGTAGGGGTTGGGGACATACTTGGTAGTACCGAGATCATTGTCTGGGTAGAGTTCCATAATCTTGAGAATCGCAGCAAGAGGATCGAACCCAGATTCCTTACTGCCCGTGTTAATGGCGGAGAGGCAAGGTCGCCTTCTCGGTCTTGTTGGTCTGTGACTGGTGCGAAAGCCAGTTGTGGCGAGCGGGAATATGTGGAATGGAAGGACCCGGTCGAGAAAATACCTTTTTTGGATCCGTACACAAGTGTGGCGTGTTGGGTGGTTTTCTGGTTGACCAAGAGCGAGTTCGAGGGTATGAGGAGGCTTGAGGTCACCTATCGCGGCCTTGGCCAACTTGTGGATGTGGAGATCTCTCCTTTTCGCCGAAGCAGTATGACCTACCTCAAGATGATCAGACCATACGAAGGCCAACAGCTTGCCGCGCTTAGATCCATAAAGTTCCGCCTGGTGGAACAATACATTCCGTTCGACTGGTCGATCCAGATCGATGGAAGGCTCGTTTTCGCGGGTCGGGCGGAGCCCGAACTACACTGGCTAGGATCGTTCCAGTTCGCGTGCCCGGTGACGGTCGATGTGCCAACCCATTCGCTGAACCTAGGACCAGGGCAGCACGATCTGGTGGTGTACGCATCTGACGGAACAACCACGGAGACCGTTTCAGCAAGCTTTTTCATACAGCCCGGACATGTCGAGGAGCTGAGCACCAAGTGGGTTCTTAACGTGAGTGGCTACTTTTCAGGCATGGTTTTTGCCAGGAGCGAGCTAAGCGGCCAGACTGTCTATGACATCGATGGAGACGGGTTGAAGGAGATCATCTTCAGCACACTGAGAGGAGCAAGCGGGAGGCTTTGGTGTTTTGATTCTGGGCTTAGACTGGAATGGGTCTACCCTGAGATGGGTCAGGACGGGCTGCTAGGCCCCACCAGTAAGGTATCCTTGGTGGATGTGGACAGTGATGGCGTACACGAGATCTGCTTCACCAGCGGCGGAAGACTCCACATCCTGAACCGAGATGGATATCTCCTGTGGGCATGGGACAATCCGAGGGGACGTCCTATGCGCGGCGCGCCGCAGGCATATGATATCGATGGAGACGGTTTGGTCGAGTTCTTCTTACAGGATGACCTGGGCTATCTTTTCCGCATAGACCATGAAGGAAGCCTGGTGGCCACAACCCAGATCGGCAAAGGAATGATGCAGCCAACAATAGCTGATATCGACGGTGACGGCGAGTACGAGGTTCTGGCTGCAGGGGGAGACGCCCTGCACTGTTTCAGGGCCAATGACTTCTATGAGAAATGGAGATACCACGCAGCAGCCCTCATGGATGCCAGCCAGATCATCGTAGCTGATATCGATAGTGACCGCGAGTACGAGGCTCTTACCTGGAGCAGCGCACCTGGAAGCGTGATCTGCGTCTCTCACAGCGGGGAAGAGGTCTGGAGATGGCGGCTTCCCGGAGATGGGGTCGTAAGGTTCTGCCAAGCGGTGGGTGATCTCGACAAAGATGGCAGCATGGATATGGTGGTAATGTCGCATGTTGGTATCTTCCGCCTCGATGTGGGGGGAGAGTCTCCAGTCCTTAAGTGGGAGGTTAATCTGACTCGGTGGAGTGCCGACGGGCTGATCCCAGATGGGGCCTGGGCTCACTATTGGTCTTCTAATCAGCTGATAGCGGATATTGATGGTGATGGCCGTCTCGAGGTCCTTCTTCTTGTTCCCTTCCCCATCGTTGTGGATGCAGCTACAGGTGTTCTCAAGGCCTACTACTTCAACGAGCATCTCTTGACCGGAATACCACGAGACAACGGTGCGTGGTGGGGCGATGTTGACGGAGATGGTCGAAGTGAGTGGATCTGCGAGCTTATCGGATGGACTCATGCGAAGACGATGACGTACTGTCTTACCTTGGATGGTGTGTTTCCAGCTGAATCTCCTTGGCCGGAATACTGGCATTCCGCGCTACCGGCATCGGATCAACTGGCTGCCACTTGGCTAACCCTAAAGGGAGCATACTCAAACTCCGTCTGGTTTCCAATAAGGGAAGGAAGCCAAGGCATAGTAGGAGGCATCGTCTTGACACTGTTAGCAATTACGATGGGGAAGGCAGGAATGGACTGCCGCCGTTAGTGCAACACTCTGAGAGAGGGTGTTCGGCAGGCTTTCGCTGTTCGGTGCTCTTTCGCCGTTCGGTCGGCCTGAGTCTCGGCCCTCCAGGCAGCTCCAAAGTCGATGCGCGTGAGAGACGATGCCTGGGAGACCCAGGACCGAAACGGGTCCTTTGAGCCCCGAGTTCCCCGGTTTCCGGTCTCCGATCTCCGTGGTATGCCGGGCAGGCTTCGCCGATATCAGGCTGGTAGGGGAGGAGGATAGGGTCAAGCTAGCCTGTTTTTTCCACGCCAAGCTAGATTCTTGAGGTTTCACTCGGATGTCAGCACAGCCGTGAGGACACCCCGAGCGGGCTATCCAGCCCATATCGGGGGCTTCCCCAGCCGGGCTGACCTCTTCTTCTGAGCATCAGGCCCCCTTCTCTGAGCTGGCTGAGACTGAGCAAGCCAGCCCGACTCCTGAGCTGGGCCCCTCCCCCGAGCCAGCTCCCCCCGACGAAGACCTCTTCGCCACACCTGCACACTACCTCCTGGCTGAGGTCATGTATGCTGGCCACAGGGCTCAGCTCTCTCAAGGCCTGGGTTATCTCCTGTGAAAGACCTTGGGTTCTGGTGCTCGGCCTCTCTCTTCGCTTTCCCGCCTGTCACTCATCTATGCAGGAATCACATCTAGTACCTCCATCTTCTCTGCTATCTCCAGGATCTGGGCCAGAGAGGTCTTCCTCTCCCTAGCCCGTCTTGCCTGGGACCTGATGCGATCGACGGCATTTCACTCACAAGTTCGGCGGCCTGAGGCCTCGAGTCCTCGCATGTCAAGGATGTGGTGGGCCTCCTCCGCTTGGCCCAGAACCCGCGCGACGTGATGGCCTGGTTCCGCTCGCTGCAGCTTCTGGACGGCATCGGGCCGGCCACTGCCGCACGGGCGCTGGGGCATCTCTCGTCCCATCGGAGCGAGCCGGGATCCCTGCGTTCCTTTGCAGTGCCTGCCTCGGCCGCGGAATCGCTCGAGGCCCTGGTGAGCACAGTGGAGGATCTCAACCAGGTCCGGGAACTGGCGCCGACGTCCAGATCGAAAGAATCCGGTCATTCTACGATCCGCTGTTGATGAAGCACAACGAGAACCCCCTCGTGGGCATCCGGGACTTGGACAATCTGGAGAGGATAGCTTCGGAGTACCGCTCGGCCACCAGATTCCTGGAAGTCCTCACGCTCGACCCCCGGCCTCGACGAGCGACCTGGCAGGCGATCCGACAAAGGATGAGGACTGGCTGGTCCTTTCAACCATCCATTCGGCGAAGGGATGGGAGTGGGACGTCGTCTACCTGATCCACGCCGCCGACGGCTGTCTTCCCTCCGATGTTTCCACAGGGTCGGAGGAGGAGGTCGAGGAGGAACGTCGCTTGGCGTACGTGGCAATGACCCGGGCGAGGGACTTCCTCTACGTAACTTGGCCCCTCCGCTACTACCACAAGCGCCACAGGTACGGCGATCGGCACAGCTATGCGCAACTCTCGAGGTTCATCACGGAAAGCGTTCGCGCGAAGTTCGACCAAATCAATTTCGCCAATGTTGGTGCTGATGGGTTCGAGCCGGCCGGTGCTCAAATCGAAGGGGATGTCCGGCTGAAGCTTAGGGCGATGTGGGGCTAGGTCGATCGGGTTTCCTGGTGGTCGAGGAGGCTTGCTACTCGAATCCAACCAAGCTGCCGTCTTCGAGGTCGTCCATTCAGGAAGGGCCGCCGATGCCACTGCATCGTTGATATTCCGCGCCAAGGCGGATGGAGATGGGCGCGAGGCGGACCGAGCCCTGGCACTGGGTCGGCATCGCCTGGCGAGCATGCGATCGATGGCCGCAGATGAGGCAAGCGGCAGCAAGACCTTGTGGACCGCAAGCCGATCTGCCGGGGCGTGCGCTTGGCGTTGCGGGCCTGTGGGTGTCCCGATCTGGGCTAGGTTCGCTGGCGTGGGCGCATTCGGGCGATGCTCGGCATCGGGCGCCGGAACCGGAGTGTCCGATTTGGAATGGAGGACCGTTCAAGTTGTTCTTCCTATGTTGGTGCTCTGTGTGGCTAGGTTCCAGGAGAAGGGGGGAGCCTGGTCACCCCAATCTCCTTATAGACGCGCCGCTTGACCATGAGGGCATATGTGGCCAGGCCGCAGGCCATGGCAGTTCCGCTCACCGCAGCCCACTCAGTGAGGTAGACCCAGAAAAGCGCCTGCTCCTTCAACCTGACCGACTTCGCCTCGATCTCCATCATCATTGCAAGGCATCTGTCAACGGTGTCCTTGGCGGTCGAGTGGTCCTGTTTGAGATACAGGTCCTTGGCGCGGGATCTGAGTTGGCTGACCTGGTCTAGGTCCATCTCAATGCTCCTAGCAGACGCGCCGAAGGTCTCCGTGAAAGCCACTACCGCGAGAACGAGCTGGGTCCTGATCTGCATGTCGCGCAGGCCGCGCCTGATGGCATTCGTGAGGAAGATGTCTTGGGGGATCTCCTCTCCGACAAGCCAGTAAAACTGGTTTAGGAAGAAGTCCGGATAGAAGTCCCACTGTTGCGCGGTCTGGCCGTCCATCCAGTCCAGGCCGGCCACAGTCGCGGCGGCCCGGCCGAGGCCGTACTCCCTGGTCATTATCGCGTCTATGTCGGTGTAGCGGAACCACGCTATGGTCTCGGCCCCTGGCCTGGGGACCTCGAGGCCATACACGCCGGCCCCAAAGAGCATGAAGCGATCCACGCCTGGGAGGTCGACGAGGGGGTTGCCCTTTTCGACCCTGATCCCATCCGGGGCCCGACCGGGCTGCCCCAGCCAGCCGCTGACCGGGATTAGCAGTTCGGGCATGTCCGCAGGGAAAACTGGGTAGACAGCGCTCGCCCACCAGTGCTCCATGGGGTAGGCGCCTCCTCCGACTTGGTAATGCAGCTCGTACTTGGCAAGGCCCGCCCCCTCGTCGCGCACCGCCCGCTCAAACCACCGGTAGTGTTCGGCTTCAAGCATCATCATGGGGTAGTCGGAGAGGATGATCAGGTCGTATCTGGACAGGAAGTCCTCGTACCTTCGGGGTATGTAAAGTCGAACGAACCTCTTGAGTGCGTCCGGGCCGCCGAAGGTGAAGGTTCCCTCGTACAGGTTGGCAGGGAGAGGGTTGTACTCGACCTTGGGGTCTCCGGCCACGACCAGCGGGAGTATGGTCTCGGGGTAATAGGACTCCCCGATGCATAGCACCCGGATCACGCCGGTTGGGCCGGTCTTGGCCAGGGCTGCGCCCGGGGAGATGACGGCCAACAGTGCGACGGCGGCGAGGGTGCTTCGCTCCATGCGAGGCATTACTGCAGCACCTTTGGCGCTGCTCAAATGTATATCGTGCCATTTCCATAGCCAGCCGTTCCATTCTTGACGTTCTGAGGAAGGAGCAGAACCACGCCAGAGCCGTCAGACGACTGAACAGGGTCAGGGAGGACTAGGATCTGCGCACACCGGTGCGGTGATCCGCGAGATCTCCACGCCCTTTCATGAAGAGGACGATGATGCCGGAGAGGCCAAAGCTTGCGTCGTTGCCATCGCAGGTCTGACGATGCTCGAATCGATCACCAGTTCGATCTCGCACGTGCGCCGTGCTCCGGGTCTCTCCATGCGACGCCCTCGATCGGGTAGACCTTGAGTTGTGCTTGTTCTTGAGAGGGATGCCGCTGCTAGCTGTAGACGAAGTAGGCGGTGGCGGTACAATCCTGCTCGGCAGTGATCCGGACCCAGTGAGCCGAGAACGCATCGGGGAACTCGTGGTGCACGTAGCCGCCGCCGGGGACCTTGAAGGAGTCGTACTCCTTCCAGCTTCCGTTGCCAAGGAAGTCGACCTCGATCAGGAAGGTCGACTCGCGGCCCGACTTCTGGCAGATGTGCACGACCTTCTTGTCAAAGCCCGTCATCAGGAACGGGTCCGACGTCTGGCCAGCCCGAACGGCTTCCTCCCACCAGGGGCCACCCCAGCCGCTGGGCTTGCCCATTTGCCATAACTCGTCGATGTTGCCGAACCACAGGCCGGACTGTGGCTGACCCTCGTCGTGGTCGATCTGATCGCCAGCCAAAACAAACAGGCCGCGCCAGTAGCAGAAATCGGGGACGAGTCGCAGGTGGGTGCAGATCGGGCGCACGCCCCAGACCCGGCCCGAGTAGGCGAAGGGCGGAAGCTCATAGAACATGCCGTGCAGATCCATCAGGTAGCGCTCGGTCTGGGCATGGCGGATCCGCATCCACTCCGTGTTCCAAGTGTGGTCGAAACACTGGCCCGCTTTGGGAAGGAGGTAGCGCGACCACGCGCCCCTGTTGTACACCCTGAGGATCGCCGAGGAGCGACACCACCCCGTGGCGTAGACGGATGGGCCCCCGTAGCGTGGGCCTCCGCCGCCTCCGGCCCCGACGAACGGGTTTCGTTCAACGATCGTCCAACGGTTCCCATCCCAACAAGCGAGGCGCCCTGCCTGACGCTCGCCAAGGAACTCCTCCTCTTCGTAGGTGTTGTGTGTGACCACCAGGCGATCTGCGGCGCAGAACGCGTCCTTGAAGTGGGCTTGTGCCCCGGCCGGAATGTCAAGCTCTCTGACGAGGTCAAAGAGGAGGGTGGCCTTGAGGGTTCTGACATCCACCTCGTAGAGCCTACCCTCCATGGTGAGGAAGTAGACCAGTCTTTCCGGGTCGGTGAGGTGGGTGGCGGTGGCTGCAAGCCTCTGTTTTCTCAGGGCCGCTATCGTTCGGACCTTGCCGTCGGCATCTATGGCGTGCGGCCCTATGAAGGCCTGGTCCGAGGGCCAGTGGGGCAGGCGGTTGGCGAAGGTCCCGGTCACGGACGCACGGTGACGCCGCATGGACATGTCCTCGTCGATCTCGTAGAGGCCAAGGCCCCGGCCCTCGATATGCGAGACGTACCCGACGGCCCAAAGCTTGTCCGCCCAGGGGATGAGCGCGCCGATGCCGGCTTCGGTTCGGCTGCCCACGCCCCTCGCCATCGCGGTGATGTGGGGGAAGACGCCTTTCACCTGTGGGTACTGCCTTTTCCTCGTCGGCCTAGTAGCTCGATCCGGCATAGCGCTTTGTGGTCTGGGCATGGCTTTAACCCTTTTGCCAACGTGACGCACAGAAAGGGGCTACGATGGAAGCGCCAAGCCATGCTCTCGGGCGCGAGGGGTAGCGCGGTTGCACCGCCCGTTTGGCAACTTCGTACAGCTTGGCATTTGCGGTCCAATCGGCGATGCTCTTGGGTTCGGCAATCTAAAGCGAGTTGTGGGCAGAAAGGTTTTCGCCCAATCCCCTGCGAAGAGGGGAGGGGTAATTCGGAGGCATTGCGCTGATGGTGGTGCGCTAGGACAGAAGCATTGGGAGGATGGCAAGCGCCGCATATTGCGTGAAATATGGTTCTCTAACGGGCGGTTGGCGTGCGGGTGGGGATGAGCGTCGCGCCGCTAACCATCGTTCCCCGAAAGGTGAGATGGTCCGTCCGGTACTCCAAGGCGTGTGGTTGCTACCTCTCGGTACAGCCTGCGGCGGACCATGAGCGTCCAGAGGACGAACCCGCAGGCAAGGAGGGTCCCGGTAACTGCCACCCACTGCGTGAGGTAGATCCAGAGAAGCGCTCTTTCCTTCAGGTGCAATGCGTCGTTCGTGAGTGCTGCGAACCTGGACATCGCTGACTCCATGATGTCCTTAGCGGCGGCGAAGTCGCAAGCCCGATACTTGTCGAAGGATGTCAGCCTCAGCCTGTCTACCTCATCCATCTGGAGATACACGCCTTGCGTGTTGGCCCCAAACCCATCGATGAAGTCGAGAAGGCCGATCAGCAGCGATCTTTCCACGTTGTAGTCGAAGTAAAGCCTACGCAGCCGGTGCACCTGGAGGATGTCTTGGGGCAGCGAGGCGCCGGTTGAGTGAAGGAGGATGTTCAGGAAGACGTCGCCTGCGTACTCGTTTTCGCAGGGGCCAAGCACCGACGACCACCACCGGGCATCGAGGTCGTCCGCCACGGCCCAGAAGATGCCGCCCGTCGGCCCGACCCTCCACGAGATCAGCCAGTCGGTTTCCTTTCCGAGGCCGAGTGACATCATCGCCTCTGCCACGACTTTCAACCTGCCCCAGACCGTTGCACCCTGTCTTGTGGTTAGATGCGAGAACTGGGATCCCTGGATCGTCTCAATCCCCAAGGGCTTGAAGGCCGACAATACCGGGGGATCATCCTTGACGATCCTGATGGTGAAGACGGAAGAATCAGCCTTCATCCTCTCGCTGAGCTCGACTGGTAGGATCTCCTTCAGCACTGCGTTCGACCAACTCGGGTACACCGACCCGCCTGGGTTGGATAGGCCCCCTCCCATCGTGACCAACGCTCCCAGCCCGTTCTCAACTGCGTATTTCATGTCGGCTATCTGAGACGGGGTGAATGGATCCAACCGTCCGTCGGGGAAGGCCAGGAAATCGAAGCCTTCAGTCAAGGCCTCTCTTGTCTTGGGGAAATAGAGGCGGACGGCTCTCTGCCAGTCGAGATCACTGCCACCAACTGAGATGCCCTTGGTTGGGACGAGGACGTAATCGACGAGTGGATCCGCATCGAACCATAGCGAGATCGGGCAATCCCCCGGCATCACCTGGCCTATCGCCAGTACGCGGATCTGACCTGCGGCGAGGACGGCCGGTGAGAGAAGTAGGAGGGAGAGAGGCGTCCAGGCGAGGCGCGCTGAAATTGAAATCCTGCGACGTCTCAAACCGGTCCAGATTTTTTCAGTCATCAGGCGAGATACCATCCATCTAGGCTCCAACCTCGAGATAGCGGCGGAGGGCCGACGTTAGGTCACCGCCGAAGGCGCGAGCGCTCCGTACGTTAATTACTTTTCCGTCTGTGGTGGCGTAGGGGATCTCGAATGTGGTCGAGAGCCTTATGCCCTCAAGGACGCGCGCCCAGTCGCTGAAGCTCCTATCAGTTCCATCCTCCCTGTTCCACTCTTGGCCGAAGGGAATGTTGTCTGAGGCCCTGTAGGGTAGCGTGCCCCTTGCCGTGCTTCTTAGGATTCCCCCGAAGGCGCACTGTTCCCGCCACTTGCCTTGGTCCCGGCTTCCAACCATGTAGATTACTTCCTTGTGCGGGCCGTGTTTGCTGGCCCTTTGAACCTCCCTCGCCCGGCATCGGAAAGGACAGATCAGAGCCGACTGAAGACTGTTTGGTCGAAGGATGAAAACCGGTTCAGCGTCCTTTTGGCGAGCGGCGGAGGCCTGGCCGTGAAGCGTCTTGAGGGTGGCGCAGGGGAGAACGCCGATAAAGGCTCGGGAATCAGTCCTGCCGTTTAGTCTGGGCACCTCAGGTCCCAGAAGAGTTCCGCTTCTAAACCTACCACGGATGGGAGTTCAATCCACCAGTTCTTCGACGAGAGTCAATGCGGCGGAGGTGGATGCGGAGGATCTGAGCGTTCGGGGTGCGGCGAAATGGATGTCCTGCTGCAGCTGCGCGCGATGTGGGACTAGGTTATCTGGTGCCGATTGCTTCATAGCATGGGTCTATGGAGTCGCGAGCGGATGCGGCCCTTCGTTGAGCCTACCAGGGGAGGTAGCTCCCCGGGACGCCACGGCCTAGCCCAGGGGGGTGAGCCTCGTCACGGAGACCTCCTTGTACATGCGGCGCCTCACCATGAGGGTGTAGATCGCCAGACCGCAGATCATGGTGGTTCCGCTCACCGCAGCCCATTCTATCACGTAGATCAAGAGAAGAGCCCGGTCCTTGAGTTTCAGGGATTTGCCCTCGATCTCCGCCATTAGGGCGAGACATCTTTCGACCGTGTTCCTGGCCTCCGAGTAGTCCTGCTTGAGGTAGAGGTCCTTGACCTGGGACCGGAGCTGGCTGACCTCCTTTAGATCCATCTCAATGCTCCTCCCCGATGCGCCGAACGTTTCCGTGAAGGCAATGACGGCCAAGACAAGTTGGGTGCGGATCTGCATATCGCGCAGCCCCCTTCTGATCGCATTGGTGAGGAAGACGTCCTGGGGGATGTCCTCTCCCACAAGCCAATAGAACTGGTTCAGGAAGAAGTCGGGGTAGAAGTCCCACTCCTGGGTGGTCTTGCTGTCCATCCAATCCAGGCCAGGCACGGTCGCCGCGGCCCGGCCCAGGCCGTATTCGCGGGTCATGATCGCGTCTATCTCGGTGCCCCGGAACCAGGCTATGGTCTTGGCTCCCGGCCTGGGCACCTCGAGCCCATATCGCCCATATGCGCCGGCGCCGAAGAGCATGAAGCGATCCGCGCCCGGGAGGTCGACGAGGGGGTTGCCCTTCTCGATCCTGACTCCGTCGGGGAGAACCGGGGTCAGGCGCTCGGGAAGGTCGGCAGGGAAGACCGGGTAGACCGCGCTTGCCCACCAGTCCTCCAATGGATAGCCGCCCCCTGTGACCTTGTAGCTCAGCTCGTACGTCGCGAGGCCTGCGGCCTCCTCGCGCACCGCTCGCTCGAACCATCGGTAGTGGTCGGTCTCTAGGAAGATCATGGGGTAGTCGGACAGGATGATCAGGTCGTACCTCAAGATGAAGTCCTCGTACCTTCGGGGTATGTAGAGCCGCGTAAGCCTCCTGAGGGCGTCCGGCCCAGCGAACGTGAAGGTCGCCTCGTAGATGTTTCCGGGAAGAGGGTTGTACTCCAGTTTGGGATCGCCGTCCAGGAGCAGTGGGAGGACGGTCTCGGGGTGGTATGACTCGCCGATGCACAGCACCCGGATCACCCCGGTCGGTCCAGTCTTCGCCAGGGTTGGGCTCGAAGTAAGGATGGCCAAGAATGCGGCAGTGGCGAGGGTCCTCCGGTTCATTCAGCGGGCCAGTGCGGCAACATTCGCCATGGCTCGGAAATATATTCTGGTGGCTGTATATGTTCGTGATCTACGGCTGCGGAGGGCTTTCGTAGATTGCCTTCGCCATGCGTCCAGTTCGCTGTTGCTGAGGAAGGGGGAGCTTTGCCTCCTGCCTTTCCTGCGATTTCCGGGCCTGTTCCAGCAGCAACTTGCCGACGGCTTTACGCGAGCGGCACTGTTGGGCTAAGCACCAAAAACTTCGTCTGAACGCCTGAGGGCCATGTGGACTAGAAGGAGGCCGGAGGCCAAAAGCCGGAAGAAAAGCTTTTATCGAAATGGCGGCCAGACAGGGGGCGCGCGTGTTGAAGATCGTTGCCGTCCATGGGAGCGCCCGCCGCGGCGGGAATACCGATATCCTGCTTGAGCGCGCCATTGCCGGCGCAAGAGGCGAGGGGGCAGAGGTACGCCTCGTTAGGGCGGTGGAGCTGAAGATAGCTGGATGCAGAGGCTGTGATGGTTGCAAGCAGACCGGGCGGTGCGTGCAGAAGGACGACATGCAAGGCATCTATGACGAGTTCCTTGCCGCCGGCGGCTACATCTTCGCTACGCCCATCTATGGCTGGGGGCCGAGCGGACAGATCAAGCTCTTCCTAGACCGGCTGTACGCCATCGTCGGGCCGCTTCAGCGAAGGGATAGGAAGGACCGAAAGTACGCGGTGCTGATCACCGCCTTTGGGTCGACGGATCCCTCCACGGCGGATGAGACCGTCGGCATGTTCAGGAAGATCTGCAGGCACGTGCGGGTCGACTTCCTGGGCGAGCTGCGCGTCACGGCCCAGGAAAAGGGGGAGGTCCTGAAGAAGCCCCGGGAACTTGAGAGGGCTGAGGATCTGGGCCGGGATCTTGCTCGCAGGATCAAACGCCTCTGACCGGGCATTTTGGTAAGGATTGCATCGGAGGTCGACCCGGTTCGCCTTGAAATCCCTTCGTTGGAACCAGACTGTAGTCGACGAGTGAGTCCGCATCGAACCATAGCGAGATCTGGCAATCCCCTGGGATCACTTGGCCTATTGCGAGCAACCGGATCTGGGCTCCGCCGAAAGCAGCCGGGGAGAGAACAACAAGATCAAGAATCGTCCAAGCGAATCGCACACATATCAGACCGCTCTGGCATCTCACCTCACTTAGGTGTCGGGCTGGGCTTGAAAAGGAGCTTTCGAGACTCGCTTCATCCCGCGACTGAACGTCGAAAACCGGGACGGACATCGGAGTAGGCAAGACGGGCTCATGTCCAATCAGGGAAGAAGAAATCGAGAGACGAAGGCGGAGATCCACCTAGGCATCACGGCCACGCTCGGGAACAGGAGCGTCCGCATCACCGGCACGGTGCACAACCAGTTTGCGGTTCCAGGGGTCTGGTTGCAGGGCTTCGTGCACTGCCATCTGAACAGACCGGGATGGCTGGCCAGTGCAGTGGAGCACTATCGCAGGCTTGGGGTACGATTTCATCGCGGGCATGGGTCACAACAGGATGATATCCGCCTGAACGATGGGCAGGAAGATGTATTAGGTGGATGCGTGTAACCGTTAGGCGATCGCGGAAATGTCGTGGATGTGGTTTCGGCGGTTCAGGGTCAGCAATCCATGGAGCTTCTCGTTCTTGATGTTCTTTTGTGGCACGATGCTTGGCGGCGTTCTGTATCTGATCTGGCATCCGCTCCTCCAGGCATACATGGTCGGCCTGGCCGTGGCCTTTGCGCTACACGAGTTCCGGAAGCGGCTGTTCCGGGATCGGTCCGGCTTGGTTTGGCTGCCCTTCCTAGCGGGGCTGGCGTTCATCATCCTGTGGCCGGTCCGCGAGGACATACGTGGGCTGGGCTTCATCATCTGGATGTTCGCGGGCGTGTTCATCCTGAAATGGCAGAGAAGAAGAACTTCAGCAGCCGGCGATGCACAGGTCGCCGTGGCTCAGCAACCTTCCTGAGGAAGGGGCGGTTGGGTTCAATGGGATTGCACTCCGCAAGGGCACTCGGAGTCTCGATCGTCGCTCTCTTGTGCCTCAGCGGTGCTAGGGGCAAGGCCATAGACCTGCTCTACATATCTAGAGGCCTTGCCCAGGGTTCGATCACCGACAAGATGCTCGGTGCCGACCCCGCGATCAACGTCCGCCCAGTGCCGATGCCGGGCCACTACTCGATCGGGTCCCTCGGCATGGATGCCGAGGTGATAAACCGGGCGATGAGGATCTACATGCCGAGGAACTACCAGCATCTGTTGGACAACTTCGACCTGGCCACCTTGCATGAGGCACCCTGCGGCGCGCCGGACTACCAGGCCGTCTACTTCGATGCAAAGTGGATGGACTGGTTCATCAAGGCGGTCGAGTCAGAAGGCTTCCACCTCTCCATGTGGGGAGGCGATGCATCGTGGGGAGGCGAGAAGGGGGGTTTCTACCTCTCGTGGGGCGACACCATCATGGCAGCCATACTTCCATTCGAGTGCATACCCCGCTTCACCCACGGAATCTCAATGCCGCACAGGATCAGGTTCCTGGAGAAGGGGAACCGCTTGGCCAACCTTCCCTGGAGCCAGGCGGGCCCGGTGGAACTCATGAACGAGGTCGTGCCCAAGGCGGGCTGCGTTGTCGTGGCGGAGGCGTACATTGGCGACTTCACCAATCCATGGATCGGCTACTGGCGGTACGGGAAGGGCAAGGTAACTGGCGAGACCCAGATATTCGGCAGCAGGGGCACGACCAACAGGATGATGCTGTGGGACTGGTACCAGGACTTCCTCATCTACCTGACCTATTTCGCGGCGGACAAGGAGATACCGGCCGACCTCTATCGGGCGCACAGGATCAGGGAGGAGATAAACACCCACATCGCAAAGGCCTCGATGCTGATCTCGCTTCTGGAGTTCGTCGAGCGCTTTGGCGCGAACACCGCAAGGCTCTACCGAGACCTGGACGCGATAGAGAAGGTGGAGAAGCAGGCCGAGCA
>CAZJVP010000096.1:0-4901 GCA_964549615.1 uncultured Thermococci archaeon
ATGCGGAGGGCGCGATCATCTACCAGGCGTTCGAGAACGCCTAGCAAGCGGGGCACCTTCCACCTGCGGGCTCGCTTGCGCGGGCTGCATGACGGCTTCCGGCGTGACCTTGAGCATCGATCTCAGAAACTGGCCGGTGTAGGAGCCGGGAACAGAAGCTATCTGCTCCGGCGTGCCCTCCGCCACGACATAGCCCCCCTCGTCCCCACCCTCTGGCCCGAGGTCGATCACATGATCGGCCATTTTGACCACATCCAGGTTGTGTTCGATAACCACCACGGTATTGCCGGCATCGACAAGCCTGCCAAGGACATCCAGCAGCCTGTGAATGTCTGCGAAGTGCAAGCCGGTTGTGGGCTCATCAAGCAGGTACAGCGTGCTGCCGGTCCCCATCCTCCCCAGTTCCGTTGCAAGCTTCACTCGCTGCGCCTCCCCGCCCGAGAGCGTCGTCGCCGGCTGCCCGAGCTTCATGTACCCCAGACCGACGTCGCACAGAACCCTGAGCTTTCGCTCGATCTTGGGGATATCCTCGAAGAAACGATGCGCCTCCTCTATGGTCATCCCCAGCACTTCGCGTATGTTCTTGCCCTTGAACCGTATCTCAAGCGTTTCGCGGTTGTAGCGCCTTCCGCGGCACTCCTCGCAGACGACGTATACATCCGGCAGGAAGTGCATCTCGAGCTTGATTATCCCGTCTCCCCTGCAGGACTCGCAGCGCCCGCCTTTAACGTTAAAGCTGAACCGCCCCGGCGTGTAGCCCCTGGCCCTGGACTCCGGAAGCATCGCGAAGAGCTCCCTTATCGGCGTGAATGCGCCCGTGTAAGTTACCGGGTTGGATCTTGGGGTTCTCCCAATCGGGGACTGATCGATTATGATAACCTTGTCGATGAACTCGAGGCCCTCGATCGAGTCATGTTCGCCCGGCTTTTCCCTTGAGCCGTGGAGCTTGCGCGCCAACGCCTTGTAAAGGATCTCGTTGACGAGAGTGCTCTTGCCCGACCCGGACACTCCCGTAACGCAGACGAACTTCCCTAGCGGGATGGCCACGTCGATGTTCTTCAAGTTGTTATCTCTCGCTCCTCTGATGACGAGCTGCTTGCCCTTGCCTGGCCTTCGCCGTTCGGGGACCGGAATGCTCCTCCTGCCGCTTAGGTACTGGCCGGTGAGGGAGGTCGGATGCCTGAGAACCTCCTCGAGCGGCCCGGCGCAGACCACCCTGCCGCCGTCCTCGCCCGCCCCAGGCCCTAGATCGACCACGAAGTCCGCTGACCTTATCATCTGCTCGTCGTGTTCGACCACGAGCACCGTGTTTCCTAGATCCCTCAGGCCCTTGAGCGTGTCTATGAGCTTCCTGTTGTCCCTCTGGTGCAAGCCGATGCTTGGCTCATCCAGGATGTAAAGCACGCCGACCAGGCTTGAGCCGATCTGGGTCGCGAGCTGTATTCTCTCTGCCTCCCCGCCCGAGAGCGTCCCAGTGGGGCGATCCAGCGTGAGGTAGCCCACCCCCACATCGCACAGGAAGCGCAGCCTGCTTTTGATCTCCTTCAGCACCTGCGCGCAGATGGCCTCCTCCTTCTCGCTCAACTGCAGGGAGCTCACGAACTGCAACGCCTGCGAGATCGACATCTCCGTCAGATCGGAAATCGAGCGCCCCGCGATCTTGACGGCCAAGCTTTCCGGCCTGAGCCTCTTGCC
Source organism: uncultured Thermococci archaeon (assembly GCA_964549615.1). Classification (GTDB taxonomy): domain Archaea; phylum CAYQAE01; class CAYQAE01; order CAYVLA01; family CAYVLA01; genus CAYVLA01. The sequence continues at coordinate 1,696 of CAZJVP010000096.1, forward strand.
TCGGCACGCAGGGCAGGGCGTGCGGCTCAGGAACCGTTGGTACCACTCACGCGACTCATCCGAATCCGTCTCCACATACCTTCTCCTCATCCGATTCAGAACGCCCTCCCAAGGCTTGCTGAAGCGGATGACCCCGCCGCGATCGCTTCTGATCCGGAACGGTATCCCCTCCCCACCTGACCCATAAAGCAGGATATTGCGGTGCTCTTCGGAGAGTTGGCCCACCGGCTCGTTGAGTCGGAATCCGTAGTAGTCCGCGACGCACCGCAGCGTCTTCATGAACCAGCTGTCGGGCGCACGGCTGAACGGCGCGATGGCCCCGCCGAGCAGGGATTTTCTGGGGTCCGGGATCACCAGATCGGTGTCGATCTCCATCTTGACCCCCAGCCCCGAGCACTCCCTACACGCCCCGAATGGACTGTTGAAGCTGAACATCCTCGGCTCAAGCTCCTCGATGCTCACGCCGCACCGGGGGCAGGCCATCTTATCGCTGTACGGGTGCTCGCCCTCCGGGGTTACAACGATCGCGAGCCCGGAGCCCAAGGCAAGGGCGGATTGGACCGCCTCTGCGATCCTTTGCCTACGGTCAGGCCTGATCTTGAGGGAGTCGACGACCACCTCGACGGAATGCCTCTTGCTCCTATCCAACTCTGGAAGGCGATCCATCGAGGCGACCTGGCCGTCGATCCTGACCCGGACGAACCCCTGCTTCCGCAGATCCTCGAGAAGCTTGCGATGCTCTCCCTTCTGTCCCCTCACCACGGGCGCGAGTATCGTCACCGGGGTTCCCGTGGCATATTGCATGAGCGCGTCCACGATCTTCTCGACGGTCTGCCTCTCTATCTTGTTTCCGCAGATGTGGCAGTGTGGTATGCCGATCCTCGCGTAGAGAAGCCTGAGGTAATCGTGGATCTCGGTCATCGTGGCGACCGTGGACCGGGGATTCTTGCTTGCACCTTTCTGTTCAATCGATATGGCGGGCGAGAGCCCCCCGATGTAGTCGACATCGGGCTTATCCATCCTTTCCAAGAACTGCCGTGCGTATGCAGAAAGAGATTCGATGTAGCGTCTCTGGCCCTCGGCATAGATCGTGTCGAAGGCGAGCGAAGACTTGCCAGAGCCCGAGACGCCAGTTATGACGGTGAGGGTGTCCCTCGGTATCTCCAGGTCGATGTTCTTCAGATTGTGCTGCCTTGCGCCCTTGATCACTATCCTGTCCTTTCCCATGTTTCCTACCCGGGATTGAGGCGCTTCCTTAGCTCCCTTATCTTGTCCCTGATCGCCGCGGCCCTTTCGAACTCGAGCCTCCCCGCAGCCTCCAGCATCTCCTCCTCCAGCCCCGCGATCACGGCCTCAAGATCCCCGCCCTCCACGACGGGCGCAGGCTCCCCCTCCGCAACCGGCGCGATCAAGGCCCTTATCTCTTTCCTCACGGTCTCGGGCACTATCCCGTGCATCCGATTGTAGTCAAGCTGGATCTTCCTCCTTCTGTTGGTCTCCGCGATGGCCCGCATCATGGAATCGGTGACGGTATCCGCATACAGGATGACCTGGCCCATCACGTTCCTTGCGGCCCTTCCCATGGTCTGGATGAGCGAGGTCTCGCTCCGAAGGAAGCCCTCGTTGTCGGCGTCCAGTATTGCCACCAGCGAGACCTCTGGCAGGTCTAGCCCCTCCCTCAGGAGATTTATCCCCACCAACACATCGTACCTGCCCAATCTGAGGTCCCGAAGAAGCTCCACCCTCTTCAGGGTGTCGATCTCGGAGTGGAGGTACCGCACCCTCAATCCCATCTCGGACAGGTACTCAGCGAGGCCCTCCGAGGTCCTCTTCGTTAGGGTGGTGACGAGCACCCTCTGATTGTTGGCAGCCCGGCTGCGTATCTCTGCAATCAGGTCGTCAACCTGCGTCGAGGCGGGCCTCACGATCACCTCGGGATCCACCAGCCCTGTGGGCCTGATTATCTGTTCCACCACCTTGCCGCTAACGCTCAACTCGTAATCCCCGGGCGTTGCCGAGGAGAAGATGACCTGTGCAAGCTTCTTCTCGAACTCATCGTAGCGCAGAGGCCGGTTGTCAAGCGCCGAGGGAAGCCTGAAGCCATACTCCACCAGGGTCCGCTTTCTGCTCTCATCCCCTGCATACATCCCGCGCAACTGGGGCACCGTTATGTGGGACTCATCGATTATGGTGAGGAACCCGGGGGGAAAAAAGTCAAGAAGACAAGACGGCGGCTCTCCCGGCTGCCTGCCGTCGAAATGCCTGGAGTAGTTCTCGATCCCGTTGCAGTGGCCAACGTTCCTGATCATCTCCATATCGAACCTCGTTCTCTGCTCAAGCCTCTGCGCTTCCAGGAACTTCCTCTTCCTTCTCAGCTCCCTCACTCTCTCCTCGAGTTCCTTGCCTATCGAGGCGAGGGCCCTTTCGACATCGTACGGCATCGTCACGAAGTGCTTCGCAGGAAAAAGGACCGTCGCGTCCGTGCGCCCCTTCACCGCGCCCGTAACCGTGTCGAGAAGCGAGATCCCCTTGATGACGTCCTCATCAAGCTCCACCCTGATGATGCTCTCCTCGTCCGGGGGGCAAACATCGATGACGCCTCCCCGCGCCCTGAATCGCCCCTTCGACAGCGAGACATCATTCCTTTCATACTGCATCTCCACCAGGCGTCTCAGTATTTCCTCTCTCGAGGTTTCGTCCCCGACCCTGAGTGCGAAGGTCGTGCTGCGATAGTCGACGGGCGATCCAAGATTGTATATGCAGGAGACGCTTGCAACCACGATCACATCCTGCCTGGAGAGCAGCGCGCGCGTCGTTGCATGCCTGAGACGATCGATCTCCTCGTTGATCGAGGCGTCCTTCTCGATATAGGTGTCGGTCGCAGGCACGTAGGCCTCCGGCTGATAATAATCATAGTAGCTCACGAAGTATTGGACGGAGTTATCTGGGAAGAACGACCTGAACTCGGAGCACAGCTGTGCCGCCAGCGTCTTGTTCGGGGAGATCACGAGGGTTGGCTTCTGCACGGCCTCTATGACCTTCGCCAAAGTATAGGTCTTGCCCGAACCCGTCACGCCAAGGAGCGTTTGGTACCGAAGGCCTTCCTCCAGCCCTCGAACCAGCTCGGCTATCGCCTTCGGCTGATCGCCCCTGGGCTTCAGGTCGGATTCCAGCCTGAACAAGCTCAATCCACCCTACCGCGTGCC
>CAZJVP010000097.1:0-11747 GCA_964549615.1 uncultured Thermococci archaeon
CTGGCCGTCGGGCTGCTTGCCGTCCTCGTGACGGTCGCAGTGAGGATCGTCGTGGGGATACTTTTCAGGATCACGCTCTTCGCGCTCCCCTAGGTCTTGGCACCTAGGCTTCTGCCAGCGCAGGCCGGGCCGAAGCTGGACCTTCCCGGCGTTGAAACCGTTTCAGCGAGGACGTCCCGCCGGCGCGCCGGAGCTCAATAGAGGTGGCACGCGACCTGATGGTCTTTCCCGACCTCCCTCATCGCGGGGACTTCAAGCGGGCACCTTTCGAATGCCCTTGGGCATCGCGGGTGAAACCTGCAACCTGGAGGCACGTTGACGGCGGAGGGCACCTCGCCTTTCAGCTCGATTGGTTTCCTCTTTCGATGGGGATCGGGAACGGGAATGGCCGAAAGCAGGGCCTCGGTGTAAGGGTGAAGCGGGCGTGAAAAGATCTCGGCCTTCCGGCCTAGCTCTATCACCTTGCCCAAGTACATGATGGCTATCCTGTCCGATATGTGTTTGGCCACGGCCAAGTCGTGCGTGATGAAGACGTACGTCAGGCCCAGTTCCCTCCGCAGGTCGAGCATGAGGTCGATCAGCGTCGTCCTGAGGGAGACATCGATCATCGAGACGGGTTCATCCGCCACCACGAACTCCGGTTGCGTGATGATGGATCTTGCCAGCGCGGCCCGCTGCCGCTGCCCCCCGCTCAGCTGGTGAGGATACAGGTCGATGAACTGCTCCGCCGGCGACAGCCCCACCTTCTCCAGCATCTCGATCACCCTCTTCCTCTTCTCATCTCCCTTGGCGAGGTTGTGGATCTCAAGCGGGTGCCCAACTGCCGTGCCGATCCTCATCCTCGGATTGAATGATGCATACGGGTCTTGGAATACGATTTGCATCTTCCTCCTCAGCAGCCTGAGATCCTCGCCCTTGAGGTTGGTGATCTCCCTGCCGTCAAAGAAGATCCTGCCTGCGGTGGGCTCAAGAAGTCTGACCAGAAGCCTCCCCGTGGTCGTCTTTCCGCAGCCGCTTTCCCCAGCCAGGGTGAAGACCTCCCCCCGCTTTATCGAAAAGCTGACCCCGTCGACCGCCTTGAGGAACTGCGTCTCCCTCGTGAAGAGCTTCTCGAGGAAGCTCTTCTCGATCGGGAAGTACTTGACGAGATCCTCGACCCTAGCGATCTCGCTCAGGTTCGCGCACCTCCTTCAGACATCTGACGAAGTGTCCTGGAGAAACCTCAACGAGCGATGGCTGGTCTTGGCAGCATCTATCGCATCTCTCTAAGCAGCGGGGCCAAAAGGCGCAGCCGCTCGGCGGGTTAAGCAGGTTTGGCGGGGAGCCGCCGATCGCCTTCAGCCTCTGTTCGCCCAGCTCAATGTTGGGAATGCTGGCCAAAAGCCCCCGGGTGTATGGATGGATCGGATTTGCGTGCAGCTCGACCGCGCTCGCCAGCTCAACCACCGTTCCGGCGTACATGACCATTACCTTGTCGCATCTCTCCAGCACGATGCTCAGGTCATGGGTGACGAGCATCAGAGCCATGCCATACCTGTCTCGCAGGCTTCTCAGGAGGTCCAGGATCTTCGCCTGGACTATGACGTCCAACGCGGTCGTGGGTTCGTCCGCGATCACGAGGTCGGGGTCAAGTCCGATGGCAAGCGCGATCATGATCCGTTGCCGCATGCCGCCGCTGAACTGGTGCGGGTAATCGTTCACCCGCTCGGGCAGTATGCCCACATCGATCAGCGCTCTTCTGGCCCGGTCCAGCGCATCCTTCTCCGAAACCTCCGGCTGGTGGGTCCGGACGAGCTCGATGAAGTGTGCGCCCACCTTCTTCACCGGGTTTAGGGAGGTCATGGGGTCCTGGAAAACGTATGCGACTTTCTTGCCCCGAATCGATCGCATCCTCTCCTCCGGCAGGCTTAGAAGGTCGACGCCGTCCATGATGATCTGGCCCCCGACGATCACGCCAGGACGAGGCACGAGCCGAATGATGGAAAGCCCAAGCGTCGACTTGCCCGAGCCGGATTCGCCCACTATCCCTAAAGTTTCCCCCTTTTCCAGAGTGAAGGAGACGTCGTTGACTGCCCGGACGTTTCCCCGCCGCGTTCTGTACTCAACGACCAATGAACGCACTTCTAAGAACGGCAATCGGCTCACATCATTGTTCGAGCCTTGGGTTGAGCAGCTCGCTCAGCCCTTCCCCGATCAGGGTGAAGCCCAGCGCCAAGAGGACGATCATCACGCCGGGGAAGGTTATGACCCACCACGCCCCGCTTGGAAGCAGCCCCCTTCCGTCGGTCAGATCCCAGCCCCAATCGGGAATCGATTTCTCCACGCCCAGTCCAACGAAGGTCAGGCCCGCCGCGGTCAGGATCGCGTCGGCGAAGTTCACGGTAGCTACAACCACTATCGAGCCCACGAGATTGGGCAGAACGTAGCGCAGGAGTATCGTGCGCTCTCGGGCACCTATTGCCCGAGCAGCCTCCGTGTAGGGCAGCTCCCTGATAGTGAGCACCTGGCTCCGAACCACCCGGTAATATGAAGGAACGTAGACCACCGCGATGGAAAGGGCCATGTTCACGGTCCCCCTCCCTAGCATGGCCGCGATCGCTATGGCGAGAACCAGCCCCGGAAACGCGTAGAAACTGTCCATCACCAGGGACACCGCCTTGTCTGCAATCCCGCCCGAGTAGGAAGCCAAGAGCCCGACGGGTACCCCCACGATCAGACAGAAGAAGGCGGACAAAACCGCCACTTGCAACATCACTCCGCCGCCGCTGAAGACCCTGCTCAGCATGTCCTGGCCGAGATGATTCGTTCCCAGTGGGAAGCGCTTGCTTGGCGGCGAGATCACCGGGCCGACGTTTATTGCCGACGGATCGTAGGGCGAGATCCAAGGGGAGAGCACGGTCATCAGAACGATCGAAAAGACTATCGCGGACCCAATGAGCACTATCTTCCCGGCCGACCCCCCTCTTGCCAACGAGGCGATGCCGGGCAGGAGCCGCGCAATCATGGACCGCTTCATCGGCATCTTCGGCCTCTCCTCCTACAGCCGTATCCTGGGGTCAAGGTACGCATAAAGGACGTCCACCACGAGGCTCACGAGTGCCACCATGAGGCCGAACAGGACGACGGCACCTTGGATGCCCGTGTAGTCCCTGAAGTTGATCCTGTCCACGAGGTACCTGCCCAATCCCGGCCACGAGAAGGTCGTCTCTGTCAGGATGGCCCCGCCAAGGAGGGCGGCGAACTGAAGCCCCATCATCGTGAGAACCGGTAGGAACGCGTTCCGGAGGGCATAGCCGTATATCACGCTATTCTCCTTCAGTCCCCTCGCCCTCGCGGCCGAAACGAAGTCCAGCCTGAGGGTCTCTAGCATGTTGCTTCTCGTCAGCCTTATGAAGATCCCGCAGAGGACGAGGCCCAGCGTCAAGGACGGGAGAAACAGGTACCTCAGGGCCTCGACGAGCTTGACAGGGCTTCCCTCGAGTATGCTGTCGATCGTGAACAGGCCTGTCTTCAGCCGGAAGACCCCCACGCCGGAGTAGTGCCACAACAACGCTGCGAAGATGAGCCAACAGATGGTGAAACCCGACAAGCATATCGCAAGTCCCCTTGCGCGAAACGCGACGTGCCGTCTCCTAAGCAGCCAGTAGATGATGCCCGCCGCCACCAGGCCCACTGGGAGGGAGCGCAGAAGAGTGGAAAGAAAACCGCTCTCGGGCCGGCTCATGTTCAGGAGAAGGCCCCGGGGCTCCAGAGTCGGATAAATCCTTCCGCCGGTGGGAAACCAGTGAAGGCCGATCCCAAAGACCATCTGGAAGACCATCCCCAGGAAGAAGACCGGTATCGCGTACATGACCACGCCGAAGGCCCTGATCGAATGATCTTGGAGCGATCCATAGAAGCGGGATGCCCTGACCCCTAGCAGCACTCCCGTGACCACGGCGACCACGATCGCACATATGGCAAGCTCCAGGGTGGCCGGAAAGGCAGAGAATATCTGCTGGGCAACGGGCGAGAAATCCTGCATGGACTTGCCAAAGTCGCCGCCGATGATTCCGACCAGGTAGCGGGCGTACTGCACGTGGAGAGGCTTGTCTAAGCCCAGGTTCTGCCTAAGCCTTTCGACGTCCTCGGGCTTGGCATGTTTCTCGAAATGGAGCAGAACGGGATCGCCCGGGAGAACCCTGACCACAATGAATACGATCGAAAGCAGTAACAGTATCATCGGTATCGTCAGCAGAAGCCTTGTAACCACGTACGATCGAAGGCTCAAAGTGCACGTTCACCTACCTTCCGGTGGCAGGCGGGTATGAAGAAAAAGTGAAAGAAATAAAGCTTATCGTTTCTCGAGCAGCCAAAGCCGCCAGACCTGGGAGATGTCCAAGTAGACGCCCGTAACGTCCGGCTTCGTCACCGCCCATGCGGAGCTCTGGAACAATGGCACGATCGGAGCATCCTCGACCATGAGGTCCTGGATCTGCGCGTAGAGGCTTTCCCTGGTGGCCGCATCCGCCGTGGCGCGGGCATCCTCGATCAGCTTGTCCATCTGGCTGTTCGCGTAGTTGTTGTGTAGCCAGGACGAACCCGACGAGTGCAGGAAGGGATAGACGTAGTTGTCTGGGTCGACGTAGTCTGGGTACCAGCCGTAGATGTATGCCGGCATGCTCTCCTCGCCCCTCTTCACCCTGTAGGCCGGCCAGTCAAGCCCGTGGAGGTTCACCTTGATCACCCCGCTGGCCTCTAGGGATGACTTGATGACCGCTGCCTGGTCTGCGCTCTGCGGGTAGTGCCCAGAGGTCTCGTACCAGAGGTCGATCTCCAGTTTGTTCGTCTCCGAGTAGCCAAGCGCGCCGAGGGCGCTCCTGGTGAAGGAGTAGTTCGCATCGCCGAGCTTCTTGTATGCATCGGTATGGCCCATCATGCCGTTGGGTATCATGCTATAGAGATTCGCTGCCTGTCCAAGGAAGACGGTCCTGCAGATAGCGGTCCTGTTCAGGGCCGCGGCAACGGCCCTTCTGACCACTGGGTCATCGAATGGCTTTATCTTCTGCTGGAAGATCATATACTGGATGAAGGCGCCTGTGCCCTCCCAGACCTTGACGTTGGTCTTCGTCTTGAAGTTCTCTATGTCCGATGCTTTGAGCTGTCTGAAGGCCACGTCGATATCGCCCGCGTCGATGGCCAGCGCAAGTGCTGTGGCGTCGGCATAGAACTTGATTATGAGTTCCTCCGACTTCGGCAGTCCCTTGTCCCAGTAGTTCGGGTTGGCCTTGAACCTCATCTCATAGTCCTTTCCGGCCACCCTCGTCCAATTTGTCAAGATGTAAGGCCCAAGATCGTTGGGGCAGCTCGCCCTAGCGTCCCCCTCAACGTAGCCCACGGTCTTGTCAAACGGCGCATACTTGGGGTTCACGATGTACGCGACCGGCGAGGCCATGAGGGAAAGGAAAGGACCGAATGGGATCTTGAGGTGGAACTTCACCTGGTACTTGCTCGCCACCTCGACGCTGTCGATGATGTCGCTAAACCCGATGCCTACAAAGGCCCCCTCCGGGACGGCAAGGCTCATCCCTCTGTCGATGCTGTACTTGACGTGGGTGGCGTTGAACTCGGTCCCGTCTGAGAACTTGACCCCCTCCCTGAGATCGAACGTCCAGGTCAGCCCATCGTTGCTTACGGACCATTTCGTCGCGAGCGACGGCATCACGTCCTTGGCGCCCGCTCCGTACGGGGTTCCTTCCTTGATCTGCACAAGTCCGCAGCCCGTGGCCTGGATGATCTCCCAGCCGAAGAAGTCGTAGGCCTCGGCTGGGTCGATGTTGGTTTCAACCGAGTCGGTTGTTCCCATGATCAACGCTTTGACCTTGGGCTTGGGAGCCATGAGGTACCATGCTGCCAGCACTATGATGATCACTAGAACGATAGCTCCGATGACGACGGTCGTCGAAAGTCCCTTTTTGGAATCCTTCATTTTCAACTTAGACCTCCGAAATCTCTTGGTTTCGGATCGCTCGGGGTTTGGCCGTTAAGGATTTAAACTTTGTGCCGCGGATCAATTTTGGGCATCTCAATGTTGATTTGAGGTTCCGTTGGCTTCCCCTCCCCTCCACATCCAACTAAAGGGAGGCACGCCATCCAGCAGCTAGGAAGGCGTTGGGCAGAAGCTTCTTTCATGAGGGAGGCCGACCTTGGACGAGGAGATAGGAAGGCGCATAAGCAGGCTGCGGGCGGAGATAGAGGACCACAACTACCGCTACTACGTCCTAGATTCACCGACCATATCCGACGAGGAGTACGACCGGCTCTTCCAGGAGCTCGTCCGATTGGAGCAGGAACACCCAGAGTTCCGGGATCCGAACTCGCCCACGCAGCGGGTCGGTGCCCCTCCCTCCGAGGCATTTCCAAGGCACGAACATGCCGTTCCAATGCTCTCCTTGGCAAACGTGTTCAACGACGAGGATCTCTTTGCCTTTGATCGCCGGGTCAAAGCGTTGCTCGGTCTGCCCCCAAACCAAGACGTCGAGTACCATGCTGAGCTCAAGATCGACGGTTTGGCGGTGTCGCTGGCATACGTCAGGGGCGAGCTGAGAGTTGGTTCGACAAGGGGAGACGGATTCGCCGGGGAAAACGTAACGTGGAACCTTAGAACCTTGCCGGCCATCCCCCTCCGGCTCCGCGGAAAAAACCACCCTGACAACCTTGATGTCAGGGGCGAAGTCTACATGCGGAAAAGCGAGTTCCAGGCCATAAACAAGGCTAGGATCGCAGCCGGACTTCCACCTTTTTCCAGCCCCAGGAACGCGGCTGCCGGCTCGGTTAGACAGCTTGACCCCGCGGCCACTGCAGAGAGAAAGCTCCAGATCTTCATCTACGGCTGCGCGGATCCCCTATCCCTAGGGCTGTCGAAGCACTCCGACCTGCTCAGCCTCCTTAAGTCGTGGGGGTTTAGGATAAACCCGCACAACCGGATCTGCCGGAACATAGAGGAAGTGGCAGCATACAAGCGTGAGTGGGAGGGCAAAAGGGAGAGCCTCGACTACCAGATAGACGGGATCGTGGCCAAGGTTAACTCGCTGCCGGACCAGGAGCTGCTGGGGACCGTTTCGCGAAGCCCACGCTGGGCCGTCGCATACAAGTTCGCCGAGGAGACCGCGGTGACGCGGATGAAGGACATCATGGTCAGCGTCGGGTCCACGGGCGTCCTGACCCCGTTCGCGATCCTGGACCCGGTATTCGTCTCCGGCGCGACGATCTCGATGGCCACCCTACATAACGAGGACGAAATCAAGAGGAAGGACCTTCGGATCGGCGACCTAGTGAGGGTCAAGAGGGCCGGAGAGGTAATCCCCGAGGTCGTCGGCCCCGAGGTTTGGGCCCGTACTGGCCGCGAACGCGAGTTCGTGATGCCCACCAAGTGCCCGGTGTGCGGGTCAGACGCGGTCCGGCCTCCAGGAGAAGCGGCCCGCTACTGCACGTCCTACAGCTGTCCGGCCCAGGCCTTCCAAAGGTTGGTGAGGTCCGTCGGGCGCGACGCCCTTGACATCTCGGGCCTCGGAGAGAAAACGATCGCACGCCTCATGGAAGCCGGCCTCGTGCGCGATCTTGCCGACATCTTTCACCTGAGCCGCGCCGACCTAGTCGGCGTACCCGGGATAGGCAGAAAGCTTGCAACTCACCTTCTCGAGGAGATAGACAGGGCCAGAACGCCGCGTCTGGACAAGCTGCTCTTCGCCCTCGGCATAAGAGGGGTCGGCCAGCACGTTGCCCAAGTGCTTGCAACCCGGTTCGATACCCTGAAGGCCTTGCGCGACGCCACGCTATCCGAACTCACGTCGATCCCCGAGATCGGCCCGGTTACCGCCCAGTCCGTGAAGGAGTACTTCTCCAACAAAGCCACCGCCGATCTTCTGGACAGGCTTGAGCGAGCAGGGGTCGAACCCATCCCGCCCCCTAGGCCCAGAAGCGGGAAACTAGCCGGGACCTCCTTCGTCTTCACCGGGACCCTACGTTCGCTTTCAAGGGAGAGTGCTCAGGCCCTGGTCCGACAGCTCGGGGGAACCACGCCGAGGTCCGTGACGAAATCGACGGATTTCCTCGTCGTGGGAAGCAGCCCTGGCTCAAAGCTCGCGAAGGCCAAAAGAATCGGCGTCAAGTGTCTGGACGAAGCCGCCTTCTTGGAGATGGTGAGGTAGCGAGGCTGGCTGCGAGCCATCCGCGCCTGCGCTGATCAGCGGGCCTCATCGCTTCATGGCGAGGAAAGCTCCTTCCACAAGGCCCTGTAGTAACGCAGAACCCTGACGGGGTCCGGGCTCTCCGGGATCTCGGCGAGGCAGTACCCGTCGAATCGAGCCTTCCTCAGGAGCGTGAAGAGCTCGCGCCAGGGGTACTCCTCCAGGTAGAGGTCCCGCATGTGCACCTGCCTGATCCACTTCCTCAGGAGATTGAAGTTCGCCGCGATCGAGCCCTCGACCACCTCGAAGTTGTTGGAGTTCCAGCACACGAACACGTTCTCGTGGTCCGCCACCTCCATGATGGTGCGGATGCACTTCGGGTCCTGTGTGCCGCGGCCGTGAACCTCCAGCCTTATCTCGATGCCGTAGTCCTTGGCGAACTCTCCGCACTCCCGCAGCGCCAGCCCGATCTGCTCGAGCGTCTTCTCCTTTGGGACTCCCGCCTCCAGCTGCAGCCCATTGGGCCTGACCTTCACTTCCTCGGCACCGACGTCCCTGGCCAGGACCACGTAGCGTTTGGTCCCCTCTATGTTCCTCTTGACCTCACTTGGGTCAGTCGAGTGGAACTCAAAAGCTGTGCCCAGCCCAACCAGCTTGATGCTCGAACTCTCGAACATCTCGCGGACTCTCCTGCGCTCGGGTCCGGTAAGGGTATCCTCCACGCCGTGGGCGTGGGTTGTCCGCAGCTCGACTCCCTCAAAGCCCGTCTCCTTGCACCTGTCGATGATCGTCTGAAGGTCCCAATCTTTGGCTATGTTATACGTGACTAGTCCCAGCTTCATCTGCCTCACAAAGCAGCGGCTGAGACGGAGACCCATTTAAAATGTGTCGATCCGCGTCCCGTGAAGGAGGCCGGCTTGGGTGCTCAGTCCCTGGGAAAGGGTCGTCCGCGAGATCCAACACGAGGAACCCGACCGCGTGCCATGGGGAGGCGAGGAGGTTTCGCAGCCCACGGCGGACATCGTGCTGGGAAGGCCCTCGCTCCTCGGGATGGGAGGAGCGCACAGAATCTTGGAACTTCACTCCGAGGGCAAGTACGCCGAGGCGCGAAGGAGGGTTGAGGCCGACGTCTACGACCTTGCCAAGAAGCTGAAGATGGACCTTGTCTGCGTGCCCACGCTCCCGCCAAAGGAGGGAAAGCGGCCGAAGCTGTTGTCCAACCACGAGTGGACCTACGGGGGCAATAGGCGCATCCGCACGGTCGAGGGGAACCTGCTGACCGTCGAGATAGACGAGGAGACCGGCCTCAGGGTGAAGCACCGGATGGACGACCTAGAGGCGCTGGTGAGCGATCTTGAATCAGGGACGGCGGAGACGGAGGACCGGGCCACGGATGCCCTGCAGGATCTCTCTCCGCTCATACGGAGGTTGAAGCGGGATCTCAAGGTTGCTTTGCTCTTCCCGACCTGGAACTGTTTCCTCACGCATCCCGACTGGCTTGCAACCTTCCTGGAGGCCTTTCACAGGCGTCCAGACTTGATCATGCGCTTCGAGCGCGCGCAGGCAAGAAGGGCGATCGCATATGGCAAGGCGGCCATCGATGCCGGCTGCGATATCATCGGCATAGGGGGGGACCTTGCTTACAGGAATGGTCCGATGATATCGCCGGACAAATACCACAGGTTCATCCTCCCTTTCATGCGTAGGGAGTCCAAAGAGTTTCACAGGAAGGGCGCCTACGCCATGATAGCGTCCGACGGCAACCTGATGCCCATAGCCCATGACTACTTCATCGGGTCAGGCGTGGACGCGGCACGGGAGATAGAACCGGGGCCCATGGATCGATCCGAAGTCAAAGAGAAGTTCGGTGACAGGATCTGCCTGAACGGCAACGTCGACTGCGGGAGGACGCTGGGCCTGCTCGGCCCCACGGAGGTCGTAAGGGAGACGCTTGAGTGCCTCAGCCTGTGGGCGCCGGGCGGCGGCCACATAATCAGCTCTAGCAACACGATCAGCCCGAACGTCAAGCCTCAGAATTTCCTCGCCATGTGGCGCTCGATCTTCAGGTATGGCAACTACGGCAAGTGAGGGTACCTCGGGACGCTTGCGTAACCCGCACAACTATTGATCTTCTCGCAACCTCCGGTCCGAATCGTTGGGGGTTCTTTAATAGGGCTTGAAGGTGGTTCTTGCTTGGGGTACCTGTGTCCCAGGTGAGGCGGGCTGTCATCAGCTTGGCGTTCCTCCTTCTCGTCCTCCTTGCCGGGTACGCGCTGGTCAAACTCAAGCGGCTTAGTGGACGCCGCGCCGCCGCCCTTAGGACAAGGTACGCGCTCTAGCCCACCGCGCCCCCGCGCCCTGCACGCCGCCGGCCGTACACGGCTTGCTCCCTCTCCTCCTGCCAGAGGCCTACAGATTTTTCACCTTCGCCCGCCAGATTGATGAGGCGACTCGATGAAGCTCAATAAGCTGTTCGAGGAGCGATTCCACGAGAAGAGGGGAATCCTTGAGCGCGTCGATTACCTGTGGACGGAGAAGGTCCACCTCGACGGCAAGCCCGTTCAGAAGGGGTCGCTGTTCTTCTCGATCAACAAGGCGGCTGGCGGCGGATGGGTTTTCCTAGGAAGGCACTTCAACAGCATCCAGGGCGCGAGAAAGGAGGCTAGGAAGTACTGTAACGAGAAGGCCGCTGAGATTGCAGGCCCAAAGACCTAGGCCACCCGCCCGCTCGTGCCGGACGACCCACCATCCCGCATCTCAGGCGAGCCGGACCCCGCCCGAGAGGATCCCTACGCCCCGGGCTCTATCTTTGTATAGTTGCCATCCTCGCCCTTTCGGAAGAACTCCCTGCCCTCGTCGTAGGTGACGGTCACGACGTTGCCTTGAAAATCCACGTCGACATCAACGATGTAATCGCTCAGGATCCTCGTCTCAACCCCTTGTTTGAGAAGCGAGGCTGCGCACTCGTCTAAGATGTTGAAGGCTTCCTTCATCTTGAATTTGTCAAAGGCATGCCTCGCCTTGTACTTCTTCTTCAGCACGTTGCCCATCTCGCCGCCCTGAACCTTCTTCCGACTGAAAAGGCCCATCACGCCAACCTCCGTCTCTTAAGACAGTCCCTATTCTTCCTTGGGTCCGTCACGCAGCCACCATAAAAATGACACGGATTATTTGGATTCTCTCTTTTTGGCCAATAGGGCAAGGATCAGCACAAGGCCCAAAGCCACACCTGAATCCCTCTCCGCCAACTGACTCCTCAAAGACAGCGGATAGTTCGTGAACAGCCTTGCAGGCCCGTAGTTTCCCTTGAGGAACTCCTCGGTCGCCCTTTGAAGAAAGATCTCGTGTCTGGACGTGTTGATCCCCAGACCCTTTGCCGCGGCGATCATCTCGGTCGCCTGCTCGATCAGGGCCTCGGCCACCGCCCTCTGCACGGCAACGCTCAGATTGCCGATCCTGGCCGAAACGGCGTTCAGAAGCGGCTCGGTTTCGGCTGAGCGAAAGTCCGCCTGAACCGAGGATAAGTTCGCCTCCAGCTCGATCACGTCTGCGCCGATCCCCTTGGCCTCGAGGAAGTCC
>CAZJVP010000098.1:0-7664 GCA_964549615.1 uncultured Thermococci archaeon
AGGCACCGGGACGATTCCCACGGATGCCAAGGAGTGTACCCTAGTCTGGGCGGTCGATCTGGGCAAGCCTCCCTCCAACCCTCCGCGGGGCAGCCAGCTGATCAACGGCGCCTGCCACACCCCCATGAAGAGGGGCCTGGACGGGCTCTGGTACGTCCTGATAGCCCGCCAGGACGCGGGCGCCGTCTCCTTCAAGTTCAGGGATGGAATGCTGGGGCAGAACTGGGATGACAACAACGGCAGGCTGTGGTGGATCACTTCCGGGGAATATGTGCAGAGCCTGCTATCGGAGCTTGCCCGCGTCACCCAAGAGGGGGTTAGATACGGTGCGGACATGTCGCCTTACGCATCTGCCCTTTCCCGCGCGACGGCCCACCACCTCCAAGGGAACTACGGTGAAGCCATGAACGAGATCGCCGCAAATCTGGATGTTGCCGGGTTGCAGTACGCGAACTACTTCCTGAACGCAACGAGGCGGGAACTTGAGTCTCTGACCGGCAAGGGCCTGGATCTCAGCCTGGATGAGCGGCTTCTCTCGCTGGCCGAACTCATGATCAAGCAGGGCATGTACAAGGCGGCCGAGTCCTACTGCGCGAAGGCGCAGGAGGGTATACTGAGCCGGAAGGCAGGCATCTCGGAGTCCCTCGGCCTCGCGGCCCTCTTCCTAGCTCTCTCCACGCCACTCCGAAGGGAATCCCCATCGCACTGAGACAACTGCCAGCTGACCTTCGAAGCCCAATCGTCGACAGAGGGGGCGCCGGCAAGACATGCCCTCCAGATCGGCCCGAGGGACTGAGGCCCTGCGGGATGGCGAAAGACGCGCCTGCCTCGGACGGAGTCGATCTGAGACGGCGACGCAACGGCCTAGCTTACTGGCTTAGAAGCTCCACCACCGCGCTTCGAACCGCTTCCTCGGAGTCCATCCTTGCCCTATATCCCAGTGACCTCAGCTTGCGGGTGTCGAGATGCGTCCGCGGGAGATCGCCCCTCCATCCCCTGTCGCCGCCCGAGTAGGCAAACCTGACCCCCTCAAGGCCCATCTCGTCCACGACGATCTCGGCCACTCGGTTTACGGAAAGGGGCGTCTCGGTGCCCAGGTTGAGTATCTGGTTCTCGGTCCGTTCCACGCAGAAGAGCATTGCGTCCACGCAGTCACGGACGTGCATGTAGCATTTCTCCTGTCTGCCGTCCCCCAGGATATCGAGGACCTGGGGGTTCCTCCTCAGCTTGGCAATGAAGTCGCACACGACCCCTTGGCTGGCCCTCGGCCCGACGATGTTCGCGAACCTGAAGATCCAATAGGCAAGGCCCATGCCGTGGGAGTATGCCGTCACCAAGCCCTCCCCAGCGAGCTTGGTCGCGCCGTAGATGGATATCGGCCTTGCCGGGCCGTAGCTTTCCGGCGTAGGCACGACGGAGGCCTCTCCATAAACAACGGAGCTCGATGCGAAGCTTATCCGGCTTGCGCCGGACCTCACCATTCCCTCCAGTAGCGCTCGGGTGCCCAGGATGTTGTTCCTAACAGAGGAGTACCTTCTCTGGGAATCCTCGAAGCCGCCCCTTATCACAGGGTCCGCCGCCATGTGGAAAACGTGCTCCACGCCTTCAAGCCCTTGGTCAAGAACCCGATCATCGTTTATGTCCCCTTGGATGAAGCGGAAGCCCTTCTTGTCCATATGCGGCTTCATCCACTCAAGACGTCCGCTGCTCAGGTCATCCACCACGCAGACCTCCCAGCCCAACTCCAAGAGCCGGTCCACCAGGTGGCTGCCTATGAAGCCGGCGCCGCCCGTCACCAGAGCCCTTCCGGAGGCCATGCAATCAGCCTCGATACCCGGTCTCCGCCATCCTCCTGCATCTGAAACATCTTCCCCTCTCTTTAATCCTTATAGCCTTCACCGGATTCCCTGCATGCCGATCAAGAACGATCCTGCGACCGCAGTCGTGCGGCCTGGGTGGGCTCGCGCTGGGGACGGCGGGATGAAGGCGGGCAAACAAACATAAGCCCACATCGCCATGCATGACCGCCTGAGCAAGGAGGGAACATGCCTGAGGGTGAGATTCGAAAGCCACCCAGTCGACCTTTACGCCTGCCTCGGCATCTCGGCTGTCGTTGCCCTGACGATTGCCGCGGGGGTGAGCGGGCCCGCGAGGATAGCGCTCGGGCTTCCCTTCGTCCTGTTCGTGCCCGGCTACGTCTTCATCTTCGCCCTGTTCCCCGAGAAGCCGGGCCGGCATAGGGGAATCGAGTCGGTCGAGAGGGTGGCCCTTTCCCTGGGAATGAGCATAGCCATCGTGCCGCTCATCGGCCTCGGGCTCAACTACACGCCATGGGGCATAAGGCTTGGACCCATATTGGTCTCGCTCCTCATCTTCGTCACGGGGTCAAGCATGGTCGGGATGTACAGGTGGAGGAGGCTGGAACCGGATAGAAGGCACGTCGTCGAGTTCCAGATGGGCTGGGCCTCCCTCGGAGAGACGCGCCTGGACAAGGCGCTGAGCATCGCTCTCGGCATATCGATCGTCGCGGCCGTGGGAGCCCTGATCTGGGCGATAACGACGCCGAAAATTGGGGAGAGGTTCACCGAGTTCTATCTGCTTGGGCCGGGCGGGATGGCCGATGAGTACCCCACCAACCTGACCGTCAACCAGTCGGCGACGATCATCCTCGGGATACAGAACCACGAATACGAAAACCTCACCTATTACATCGAGGTCTGGCTGGTGAACCAGACCTGGGACGCTCAGCAGAACAGGACCCTTTACCGCTGGGGCATCGTGCTTGACCGGTTTAACGTCACCCTGCCCTCCCGGCCCGTGAAGGTCGATGAAGCTTGGACGCCTCAATGGGAGATGAACTACACCTTCCGAATACCCCTGCCCGGCAAGAACAAGCTCGCATTTCTGCTGTACAAAGAGGCGCCTCCTGCCCTGCCAAGTCCGGGGGGACCGGCCTACGAACCGGACGCCGTGCGAACCCGGGTCGAGAATGCCTATCGCGAGATCCACCTCTGGGTGGACGTCTCCTAGCCCAGCAAGCGCGCTCCTTGAGTCATTACTTCGCCCACCGCAACCTGTCAGGGGAGAAGGGGGCCGTGTGGGAGCAATCCCCGGATGATGCCCTTTGGGAGATTCGCGGCATGACTGAGGCGACGCCAACTAAGACCCTCCAACGCTAGGTACCCACTTCATGTAGCCATCGCTGCTGAAAAGCAACGAGGAGGAAGGAGGTGAGAATGCTATGAAAAGACCAGCCTTGGGGTTGTCAACGATGCTCGTGCCGGGCATTTTTTCCGTGGGGGGTCTTGCGAAGAACGACAAGCACAAGAGCCATCGAGGAAACGTGGATTCTGGCGAAGACTCCGGGCTGCCCGCCAATTCAAACGGCAAGGGGTGAGGCGAGGGAGGCAACCCCAACAAGCCAACGGACGCGGAAACCCAGGCAAACGCCGAGGCAGATGAAGAAAGAGAAGAGCCACCAGAGGCCAACGATGGCCAATCCGGTGGCGAAGGCGACGACGGACAGGAACCTCAAGACGATGACGGGGACGATGGTGGTGAAGCTTACGCAAAGCCCTCGCCCAAGTACCCTGCCGACTCCAACGGCCTTCACAAGACCGCGGGCAAGGTGAGACACCTTACCTGTACCAGAAAGACCTTGATGCTTGGGAGCAGGTGGTGGGCGGGGCTTGGGGCAAGATGACCTACGCGCCTGCCGGTCGGACATTCAGGTACGACTTCACCGGAGACGGTTTCGTGCCGATCATCGTCTCAGTCGGCACGAGCCTCGGTTCTCTTGAAAGGGAGATCTCCACCGGACCAGTGGGCAGGGTGATCGAACCTCATTTCCGTAATGGTAAGGGCCAGAGATGCGGTTCGCGACACCTCCGACATGACCGACATCATCCTGTCCTTTATGAATCCATCGTGATAGATCACCGAGGAAACTTCGAACGCGGTGGGCAGACCGGAATCGCCCTGAAAGGCAAACTCGCAGGGCTTCAGGGCCAATACTGCCCTGATCTCGTCGAGGAAAACCTTTGCATCCTCAGCGCTAAGCCGCCGCAGCCGGCTCGCAGTATCACCCCCGAGCGTTACCTTGCACGAGATGCGGACCTTGTCTCCGAAAGCCAAGGTGATTGGATGAGGGAACGGAGAGATCACCTCGAGGGTCTCCTTCATTTCCCTGAAGTGCATCCTCTCCTCCGACAACCACCTCTTCGCGAGGCTCTTCATGTCGCGTATCGGCCGGCCCTCGGGTCCGACCAGCATCTCCCCTGGGCTGTCGGGCTCATCGAAGCTCGTGAGAACAAGTTCGGCCGGGATGCTTTCCCCCTTGGCCCAGTACGCCAACAGATACTCCAGATCACGCTCAGGCACGAAGATTCTGACCTTTCGTCGGGCCGTCAAACCAGACATCCACTCGGCTCCCGGAAGTCCGCGGGTCTAGCGCAGCCACCTCGTGCCCGGCCCTTCCTTTAATATTTCTGATCCTCAAGGGATTAAAGTACTGATCAGATACCAACGGCGAGCACGGCGACAGTTACCTCCTCGGACCGGTGGCCGCTCCAGTCCCAGCCACGTGAGCGCTTGTCCCCGTCTGGGCTCGCGGAAATGGGTCGCCAGGAGGTCGTCTGAAGCTAGGCCAAGGGGTGAATGCCTCTTATCGCTGGCCACGGGTCGGACTGGAGATCCTAACCGCATCTCTCTCGAGAAGGACTAGCTGTCTTTCGTCGAAACAGTCCGGGGGGACCACTAGGAGGAGCAACGACCCGGTGGAGGAAACCTTGTCGTTGAGATCGTATATGCACTTGAGAGTCCTTTCAAAGTCATTGTTGGCGACTAGGTACTCGATACCGTCGCAGTACACGACGCTACCGGGTGCCTTGTCCAGAAATGACAATAGAACACCTGCGACGATACTGATGTTGGATGAACCCAGAGCATCCGGGTGCGATTTCTCCCTTGTCAACCAGACGATCGGAGTCCGGCGAAGGCCCAGCTTCCTCCGAACTCTCTCCGGGTACGCTCGTGTCAGGCAGAGCCCCGGGCTGCCTTCTGCCACAAGCTCCGAGAACGCTTGCTGAGCCAGATCATCGTCGTCGAACAGGTACGTCGAACCTTTCTCGAGTTTCAGCTGTGGACCTGGCCGCACCGCCGACGCCTCTCTGATCGGGACCATGTCCAAGAACCTGTACCTTGTCGTTGTGACATGAAACGTGCTGACCAAGGCAAGCACCACGAAGGCTGGGAGAACATCCATTGCGGGAACCGGAGGTGCCCACAGCCTGAAGCCGGATGAAGCGTTTCGCAGGGCAATCGAGGTGGCCAACACCGTTGAACAACATCCCAAGCCCAGAACCTGGATCCGCCTGAACCCGCTCGCCCTTTTTGCCTGCGCTCGGGAAAAGTACACGATGGCAGCGCAGTACAGCAGTATGCCGATTGAATACATGACACCGACGTTTCCCAGGAAGCGAAGGCGTTCCGAATCCTCGGAAAGGTGAAACGGAGCCAAAGTGCCGCCCAAGACGATCAGAGCGAAAGGAACGATGAGAAGATGCTCCCGCAGCCCGGATACCAGCCGCTTCGGGTATCTTCCCACGACCAGCACCACCGGAAACAGCGAACACCCCAGCAGGAGGGCTTTCATGCGTTCGGCCGCAAGGATTGTGAGGCGTCCACTTTGCAGAGTTGCGAGTTGGGCAGCTGAACAAATGGCAACCAAGATCGCAATTGCAAGCATGTAGGCAGAGGGGCGCTCAAGGTAGGTGACGTGGGATATCAGGGGGACGGCAGCCGAGCCGAATATCTCCTCAAGCTCGCCTACGAAGACGCTCTTGGACTTGAAAGCCCCAACGCCCTCCAGATGCTCGATGACGGCCGCCGCGGCGCGGTTCCCGAGTATGTCCGCGATCTCCCCTCTGGCTGCCTCGGAGACCTGACCGCCACGTCTTCGCATCAGGAACACGAGGATGAGGGACACAGTCCCCGCAATGAGCCAAGCACCATCGACAGCTCTCATCGCAAGCCAAGGAACGAACGCCTACTCATAAAGGAAACCTTTGACCTCCAAGCCCTCGCTGGTTATCTCGAGGACGTACTTCCGGAGGTCATGCCCTGATCCTCGCAACTTCCTGATCTGGAGGTACCGGTATACGTCCCTCCGATCGTCCACCAACCCAAGCTCAACTATGCCATCGACCATGTAGTCGAGCGGTTTCTGGTCGCGTGTCTCGGTCACAAGGAGAATCCGCGATCCTGTCTCTGAAGCGAACTCGATCATCATTCCGTCCAGACTCATCGACGCTGATTCCTTGGCAGTCTGGACCACGGCATCCCAGCTGTCGATAGCCACTACCGGATCCTTGAGCTGAGAAACCTTGGCATAGAGAGCTCCGAGAAACTCGGGCATCGTTCGGTAGATGATGTGGTCGGCGAGGTTGGGACTCTCCATTCGGGGCGAGTTGGCCGCATCTATCACCCCGCCCGGCGGGATCGCTTCCCTGGCCCACGGGAACATGCTGTAGAGCTTCTCTGCTTCCAGCCTAGTCGATACGTAGACGCCGTTTCCGTCTCTGCAGAGTTCTCGCAGGATCGTCAGCACGAAGGCAGTCTTGCCTGTTCCCGGATCACCCTTGATGCACAGGGCGTACCCGTGGAACTTTCTCAAGACGTCGACTATCTCGCTGGGAATCGACAATTACGACCCGCCTTGACTAAGGTGCGCGCCGCGGCCATATTAAAGTATCCAACATTTTCCCCAAGTTCTTGCGATTTTCCGCCCCTAGGAAGTCCTGAATCGCCGATCAGTATGTGAGGAGCAGTGTGGGTTATGGGAATAGTGCAGGATCTCCTTTGAGTCCCAAGTTAGCCTTGAGCGAAGAGAGTTATTAGCGAGGGACATCGTGTCATTCAAGGGCTTCGTATGAGCGAAAAGGGTGTGAGCTACATCGTCCCGGAGCCCGAACGTGCCTACAAGGTGCTGAGAGACCTCTTCCTCGCCGGCTTCCCGGCCATGTGCGTCACTAGGATTCATCCGGAGAAGCTGCACAAGGATTTTCCGAACATTGCCCTCGTTTGGCTATCGACGAGCAGGGATGACCCTAGATCCACCCGATCGTCAAGCATCGGCGTTGTCGGCCAGATTGTCGATTCCTTTCTCAGGGAACAAGATGCGCCGAAGGCGGTGCTCATCGACGGACTCGAGTATCTCGTGGCAAACAACGGATTTGGACCGGTTATTCGATGGCTGTTTGACGTTGTCGATGCTGTCGCCTCGACGAACTCGATTCTCTTGGTTGTATCTTCCCCAAAGGCTTTCACTTCGGCGGAGTTCGCCCTGCTAAAGCGCAACCTCCGGGATCTCCCCTGACTCCTCCAGAGGCACGCCGGAGGTAGGACTTCCATGTGCGGAGTCCCGACAGCACGCCCGTCCGGGCTCTTCCCCTTAAACCATACAGGCGATCACGATTGCGAAGACAGTGGGTGCTTCCTCGTCGACCCGCAGGATCCCCTGCCAGAACAAGCAGAATGCCACAGAGCACGGCCCTTGGGCTGCAAGATGGCAGAGCTCTCGAGCGGCGGAGAATATTCGCGATATTCAACAAGATTATCTACAGAGGGCACATGGAATTTCTCCCAGTCGGCGCACAAGCTAAGCG
>CAZJVP010000099.1:0-152003 GCA_964549615.1 uncultured Thermococci archaeon
TCCTCCGCAATCCTGCTCTGCGGACCACCTTCGGATGAGAGGAATCTCCTGTTGGACTCCTTCATCGGCACCGGTCTTGCCCGCGGTGATTCCTGCCTGTACGTTACCTCAGCCCAACCCCCCGACAACGTGAAGCACCAGTTTGGCGACTTGTCCAAGGACCTGACCATTGTGGACTGCTACACGAACAGGATCCGCGAGGTCCCCGCCATCTCCGTGGAGGGAAACGTGATAACGACCCCGGTGGAGATCAGCGTGGTCGCGGTGGCCATCTCCAGGGTCCTAGACAGGCAAAGCGAGAGGGCCAAGAGGGCGGTTTTGGACATCCTGCCGACTTACCTCGTCTTCCAGAAGATCGAAAAGATTTACCTCGACCTCATGGACATCATAGACGACCTGAGGAAGGCCGGCTACACGGCCATATTCTCGCTCAACCCCTACTACATCAAGGACGAGGGCGCCGTCTCAACCCTTGAGGAGCTTTTCGACGGGGTGATTCACGTTGAGCGCGCTGCCGACGCCTCGGGAATGACCGGCGAGATCTCCATAAGGATCGAGAAGATGGGGAGGGAACCGGTGTCCAAGCCTGCTTTCAAGATAAGGAAGCCGGGCCGCCATGAGTGGCATGGAGAGCGCCGGCCCGCGCCAACCCCAGGCTATGTTGGTGAGGCGCCCGCCGTTGAGGCCTAACACCACCCCGGCCCCCATCCCCAAGACACACGGATGGCCGAACGCTAGGTCGGGCTCTTCGTGGTCGCTCAGCGCGCTAGGCCCTCTCGAGGATCCGGGTTTTCCGTGACTCCAGCTGTCGTTTCACGGCGTCGAACACGTCATCCCCGGTGTAGCCTTCCCTCATCTTGCACGCGACGAGGTCGAGCACCTCTTCCTTGGAGATGCCGTACCACTCCGCCGTGACCGCGAGGCGTGCCTCGAAGTACCTCCTCCACGCCTTCTTGCTCGGCGAATCCCCGGATCCGAGCCGCAGTCTGGAGAGGATGCCCAGGCCGAACCCTCCGGGCCTTTGCCGTTGCGGCGGCATCTTATAAAGATCCGCTTTCGGTCCGTGCCGACGGTTTCCAACGCCCTCAGCAACGATGCTTTGCCCATGGGCCGCATGGACAGGCCCGAGGTGCCGAGCGGGCGTCGGAACTGTCAGGATGAGCTGGAGTAGATCTTCATATTCCTGTGGTTCCCGACCGACCTGGATAGGTTCTCCATCACGGAAACCTTGACAGTAGGATCGCCAAAGACCAGGGTATAGAGGTGGCGCTGGTCGGCGCCCTCCCTGTAGATGTAGCTGAACTTGGGGTATGCATCCTTGTTGGACTTGAGCGCCCGCTCCACGATCTCGCGGGGTTTGCCGCGGATCTCGACGTTGATGCACTCCCCCTCGTCCGCGAAGATCTTCTGTATGATCTCCTCCCTGACCTTGTAGATGTTGGTCCTGCCCCGATTCCCGATCACCTGCAGGGCATTGTACCGGTTGTTGAGTATGGAGAGGATGTGCCTTTCGGATTCGGGCACGCAGCTCGACTCGAACGGCGCGCCCCCGTGGTCGAGCGTCAGCTTGCGCAGCACCTCGTTGTACTTGGTGCCCGAGCTCGGGACGCGAACCTGGTCCTTGGACCTTGCCGAGGCGGGCTTCAGGCATTCCATGATCTGTTCGGTGATACCGACAAGGCTGGAGATCTTGCTCTCGATCCTTTCAACCCTTTCCTCCAGCTGCCTGCTCCTCGCCTCAAGGAGATTCGGAACCTTTCTTGAGAGGTCGCCCGCGTCCTTGCTGCCGAGCTTCACGACGTCACCCTGCAGCTGCGGCAGGCTCTGCAATAGCTGCATCAGGGTTGCATCGTCAAGGGACGGGAAACTCATCTTGACCGTTCCGTCCCGTTTCATCTCCACCTCAAGCTTTACCGACGTATCTAACCGTTGGCCCACGACATCCTGACCCATCCAACCCACCTTTCCCTCGTCGGACCCCTATTCCCCGAGCGTCCACGAAAGGTCAGATCGTTTTGAAACTGTGGGGTCGTTTGAGTCATTCCGATCCTTAAATCTCTTACGCAACGGCCCCCCGACCCCGAGCTGCTTCGCTTCTAGAAGAAACGCCGGTGCGAGCCTCGTTTCGGTCTTGAGAATAGTGCGAAATGCCGTGCCTGCTGTGGCAATGTTTTTAATAATGCCGGAATCAAAAAGGCGTCCCAGCCACGGTGATCTGCAATGAATTCCGGACAAAGCCTTGAAGAGGCCTTGGACGAGCTGGAGAGAAGGCTGGACCTCCTTGACCAGAAGGTCAACCTCGCCATCGAGCAGAGCCTCTCTCTGCTCCAATACGTCAGGGATCATCGCCCCTTGCCGGCCAACGGAAGAGCGATCACCCGCCGCATCATCCTTGAGGAGACTTCGCTTATCCCAGAAAGCGAGGCCTAATCGGGCGAGGTCCAAACGTTGCGCTAGCGGGTTCCAAACCGCAGGCGATCTGCCCCGGCAGCCCGGATGGGAATCGATTCGGTCCTAAACCCGTAAGGGCCTCGGGAAAGGGAAGCTAGGGACTCGTTCGCAGCCTTTTCTTTGGTCCCAGGTCTTCCCGAGGGCTTGATCGGCCCCTCGTTTGACCTTAACGAATCGTCCACCGATGGTCGCGTCTCCACCGCATCCCACGCGTTTCGGCATCTTTTGCAGGCGAGGGCCTCACGTTAATAAGCGACCTCGATTTCCTTGTTGCGGAACAATTCCCGGACTGATGCCTCATGCCGAGGGAAACGGAGGGCCTTGCACCGACGCCCGCGGATCCTACGCTCGCGCACATGGAGAGGCTGGGAACGAGGCTCGGCCAGCTTGAGGAGGCAGTTGACCGTCTCATAGAGACCCACCAGATCTTGATGGGCAGCCTGGCGGCCAGGAAGGCGGCTAGGAAAAGGAAGGAGATGCCGAGCCCCAACACGAAGTACTTCGACTTCCTCGTGTACCTTGACCAGAACTTCGGCGACTCCGAGTTCACCAGCGACGAGATCCCCCGCAAGAGCCGCCACATACTCTCGATCCTGAACACGGAGTACTCGTCTCTCGAGGTCGTTTCCAAGCGGGGGCGGACCAACGTCTACAGGATCTCGCCAAACATCCGCAAGAAGCTTGCCGGCAAGACTGTCGTCCAGCAGTGAATGCCAGCTCGCGGCGCTCGGCGCCCGCGTGGTCTCCCGGCATGGCAATGCAATGGACTGATCGTCCCGCCATCTCCTGAGCCCTTTCCCCGGCCCGCAATCCGGCGCAGGATGAAGCCAAGTGCGTTCAGACCGTTTCCCGCGGTTTCGGGCCCATCGGAAACCAAGGCTTGTCTGGACGGTTCGCTCGGCTACGAGATTTATAAGAGGCTAGGCCAAAGCCGGATCCCACGGCGTTGCAAGGCATGATAGAGATCGTTCGCGAGCCAAATGGTCCCGTCACGATCCGCATCTCAGAGGAGAGCATCGAGGACGTCAAGGAGATCCTGGGTTCGCTCTTTCGGGAGACGAACTTCGTTCAGAACCGCATCCAGGCCCTATCCTCCCGATTCGAGGATCTGGAAGCCTCCATTTCGCAACTAATCGCGATAAACAAGGAGCTCGCGGAGGCCTTGGAGCAGCGCCGAGAGGCAAAGAAGACGCACCTGCCAGCCCGCGGAACCAAGTACTACCGCAGGCTGTGGGACCTTTGCGCCCGACATCTGGACGGCGACTTCACGAGCGACGATGTGCCGCCCAAGGAGAGGCACATCCTTTCCATACTGAAGAACGAGTACGACGTCTTGGAGGTTGCGGAGAGGAAGGGCAGGAGGAACTTCTACAGGATAAAGCCCGAGGTAGCGAGGCAGCTCTTGAAGGACCGGGGCCACGTCTTCTCCATCCCCGTCGACGCGCGAAACCGGGAGAACATGGAATCGCTCATATCGGCCGAGGCCGAGAAGACCCGCTTCCTGTACGACGTCCGCGAGGCCGAGTCGGGCCTCGTCTACGAGTTCTTCTTTCCCGAGTCAAAGGCCGGCCAGGCCTTCGAACAGAGGCTGACCGCAGCAGCAAGGGCTTAGGGGAGTCGTTCTCCTAGGTCGGTGCTCCGGCCGGCCCAGCCCCTAGGCTCGCCGGCATGGAGACAGCGAGGAGGCGCTGCTTGGCCGCCTCTGGAAGAAGAACGACCCAAAAAGGTTGGGGTGCTCGACCCCAGCCACCAACTTGGCTGCCGCCGTAGCCGTTTGCGCCGGCAACGCTCGTCTTGAGGATCTCACGCCTCGCGAACGATCAGGTTGGTCTTGTTGCCGACGAACCTGCCGAGGTTGCTCGTGACGGAGAGCTGGACCGCGCTGTCCTTGAAGAACAGCCTGTACTTCTGCCTCATCCCGTTCCCTTCCAGGAAAGCATAGGTGAAGCCAGGGTACCTCTTCTGGTTCGTCTCAAGGAATGCATCGCAGCTCTTTCGGTCCTTGCCCTTGATCTCCACGATGTTGGACGTGCCCTCATTTGAAAGTATCCTTTGCATGATCTCCTTTCGGATCTGGTAGATGTTCGTCCGGCCCCGGGTCTCGACGACCTCAAGGGCGTTGTACTTGTTGTTGAGGATCGAAAGAACGTGGCGCTTCTCGTCGCTCACCTGGTTTCCCTCGAAGGTCTTCGAGCCGAAGCGCTGCACGAGCTCCTGGAGCACCTCGTGGTACTTGGTCCCGGCGCTGGGGATCCTAGGCTCTCGGCTCTTCTTCTCAGGGTTCAGCGACTCTATGAGCTGCTTGTTCATGTCGATCAGGCTGGCGATCTTGCCCTCCAAGGCCTCTATCCTGCCCTCGATGGCCTCCCGCCGCTTCTCGACCTCCGCGCCCTGGGGGACAGGTTTCTCGACCTCGGGCGTCGCCTCCTGCCCAGCCGGCTTGGCCGGCGGTGCCTCGCCCTCTATCCCGAAGGACTTCACCTCGATGGCACCGCGTTCCTCAGGCCGCGCGCCCCCACCCTGCCATCCCGCGGATATGCCCTTGATGAAGTCCATCAGCTGCTTCACATCGCTGACGGGCAGTTTGAGATGGATGGTGCCGACGTTCCTCAGCTCGATCTCGACGCTCCCGATCCTCGTTGCGTGTTCCATGGAAGGCCTCCCGAAAGGTTTTGATATGCCAATCAAGAATATCCTAACATTAATAAAGGTTTCGCAGCGTCGGCCGGCCGCGCCAGCCCCGCCCAATGCGAACATCACATCCACGGCGTGGCCATTCCACCGTGGAGAGCGGTTGCAGTGCTGTTGACCGGCGATCTCCGAGCACCTCGATGTGGATACCGCAGTCTACGCGACCAGGAATGCATTTTCCGTCATAGCCGGCGGGATTCTCGCGATCGGCACAATAGGATATCATTGCGCTGCGTCGTTCAAGGGCTTACCCGATTCAAGGAATCCGGCCCCGCTCGCATGATCCGGCCTGAACAAGCGCCCGACGACAGACTCCCTATGCTTTGATCGTAGCTGATACACCCCAAACGCATGGATTGGATCGAGCCACCAGCCTTTATATTCGGGGTGCTCGAGAGTTGCAAGAGAGCAGCCTTGACGGTCTCGGTTTCGGTGCCAGGCAGGATAAACATACTGGGGAATCCGACCGACGGGCTCGAGGGCGACTTCTGCACCATATCCTGCGCGATATCGCTACGAACCTACGGGGTCTTCGAGGAGAGCCAAGACTTCACCGTCGACGTCCGCACCTTGGAGGGAGCGGGGAGCTATCAGACCGTGCTCAA
Source organism: uncultured Thermococci archaeon (assembly GCA_964549615.1). Taxonomy (GTDB): domain Archaea; phylum CAYQAE01; class CAYQAE01; order CAYVLA01; family CAYVLA01; genus CAYVLA01. The sequence continues at coordinate 5,748 of CAZJVP010000099.1, forward strand.
GAACGAGTACAAGTACAACGGCAAGTACGACATCGTGAAGGCGGCCATAAGGCGCTTGCAGAAGGAGTCCCCGGAGTTCGCGGATCGATTCGAGAAGACGAAGTTCCGCCTGACGACCTGGACCGACATCCCCCCAAGGAGCGGCCTTGGGGGATCCTCGGCCGTCATAAACATGATCCTACTGGGGTGCAGGGAGCTCTACGGGCTCGATCACAGGCGGCTGAACGACTACAGGCTGGCTGAGATATGCACTCGCGTGGAGTGCGAGGAGCTCGGTTTCACCTGCGGCTATGCGGACAGGTACAGCACGCTCCTTGGCGGGCTAGCCTACATCGACTACAGGGGGAAGCTCCATCACAGGCCGATAGATGAGGAGCCGTACGCAACCTACGAACGCCTCGACCACTACGTCCCCGAGATGCCGATGTTCGTCATATACACGGGCATCACCCGGGACTCGGGCAACGTCCATAGCGTCCTGCGGTCAAGGTACCTAAAGGAGCTTGCGGGCGAAGTGGAGGGCGAGAGATTTGCGCTCGAGGGAATGCAACGCATCGCTGAGACCGCCATCCAAGGAAAGAAGCGGCTTCTTGAAGGGGACTGGGCCGCGTTGGGCTCGCTGATGAACGAGAATCACCGCTGGATAGATCTGGTGATGAAAAAATGCGGCTTCCAGGACGGCGCGGGGGCCGTCAACAACCTGCTCATCAAGGATGCCCTGGCTCACGGCGCTCTGGGCGCGAAGCTGACGGGAGCGGGGGGAGGAGGCTGCATCTGCATACTCGCGAGGGAGGGGGAGAAAGAGGAGCTCATGACCGCCATGAACGCCGCCATCGCGGGCCGCGGGCTCCAAGCGGCGAGGATATACGACTTCCAGATCTCGAAGGCCGGCTACGTCGTCAGGTAGTGGCCTCTCTATCTCCTGCGCAGGAGCTTCTCGAGATCCTGCCTGAAGGCGGTACCTATCTCGGGGTCGGCCAGACACATGTCGACGAAGGCCGTCGCGTAGGTCCTGAGATCGCCTATGTCGTGCCTCTTTTCGCGCTCGTTCAGCTTGAAGGCCCAGACCGGCTTGCCCTCGGCAAGAAGGATGCGAATGGCGTCGGTGAGCTGTCTCTCGCCGCCGTAGCCCAGTGGCGTCCTACGAATGGCATCGAAGATGTCGGGCTCGAAGACGTATCTGGCGGCAATCGCGAGGTTGCTCGGCGCCTCCTTCGGGCTGGGCTTCTCGACAAGATCCTCCAGCCTCATCGACAACCCGTCGATCATCCTTGGCTTGACCACCCCGAACCGTCCGAGCCTCTCTGGTTCCACTTCCTCGACGGCGACCGTGGCCGTCGCGCCGGACCTTACATGCGAGTCTATGAGCTTCCACAGGAAGCTTCCGCCCTCGTAGCTCTGGATGATGGTGTCCCCCAGGCTCACCGCAAAGGGTTCTCCGCCGACGAAGCTCTCTCCCAGAAGGACTGCGTCGGCAAGTCCGGTGGGCTCCGACTGGCGGGTGTAGAATATCCGGGCGTTCAGCCTGTCCAGGAAGTCTATCTCGCGCAGCAATGCGCTGTTGCCCTTCTCCTTGAGCATCTGCTGTAGCTGGTGATCGCGGTCGAAGTGGTCCTCTATGCTCCTCTTCCTGGCTCCGGTTATGACCAGTATCTCGGTGATGCCGGCCCCCACAGCCTCCTCCACAACGTGCTGGATCACCGGCTTCCTGCCCACCGGGACCATCTCCTTGGGCTGGGACTTGGTAGCCGGAAGCAGCCTGGTCCCCAGGCCGGCGGCCGGGATTATGCACTTGGTGATCTTCTTCATGTGCATCCGTCCGAACTGGTGTCCCCCGGCCTTAAGAAAGGCAACCGATGGTTGAACGTGAACCCTTAGACACCTTCAGAAGCTTCACCCTATGGACGTTACCATGGAGTCAAACTTGCCCCGAAGGGCCTCGGCAAGGCCCATGACGGATTGTGGATCCCTGCAAAGTACGACTATGGAGCCGTTTCCCCCGGCGCCGGTCCACTTGGCCCCAAGGGCCCCGTTCTCGCGCACCGCCTCAAGGGCCGCGTAGAGGCGTGGGCTATCCAGCTCCTCCGGACAGAAGGGCCTCAAGCCCTTGTCGTAGCAGGCCTGGTTCTGGTTCATCAGCTCGCCGATCCTTTCCAGCCTGCATCTTCCCTCCATCTCGGCCCTCGCACGCCGAACCAGGTCCGGGATGTCCCGACCCAGGGTTCTCACTATGAGCGGGTCCTTCTTTACGAAGTAGTAGTGGTTAAGGGTGTTGAGTATGAGCTTGGTATCCCGGACGCCTCCCACGTCCACGATTACGAGGGGAAGCCTGCGCTTGAGCAGGACCCTTTCATACCTGAACCCTCGCTGGAAGTCTATGTAGAGCGGCTGCTCGTGGGCTGCCGCAGTTTGATCCATCATGCCACATCCTATTCCAAGGAGCCCGTTCTCGGCCCTGTAGGATATGCGCACGATGTCGTCTGCCGAAAGCCCCAGGGAGTAGAGCTCGTCGAAAGCCTTGGCCGTGGAGACGCACAGGGCGGCGGAGGAGGAAAGCCCCTTCTTCATGGGGACGTCGGAGCTTATCTTCAGGTCCGTTCCGCCCAGCTTGAGCCCCCTTTCAAGCATCGCCGCCACGACCGCGTTGACGTACTTTAGCGAGCTCTCCCTGATGGGAAGCTCGAGGGCCCTTCGCAGTTCGAAGCTTGCATGGTCATCGGCATTGCTGACCGAATTTGAGATCGCGATGCGAATCTCGCCCGACCCCGTTCTCCAAGCCTGCGTCACGATCCTCCTGTCGATGGAGGATGCCAGCACCTGGCGCCGCGCCCAGTCGCAGTGATCCCCCAGCAGGCATACCCTGCCGAACCCGACCCCTGTAGCGGAATCAGGCAACCTTGCGCCCCCTGGACACCAAGCCTCGGCTTGCCAGCTCCTCTGAGGCTTGGTTGAATCGATCCGCTGACTTCTGGGTCATCGCCCATTCGAGGAACTCTTTCATCCCTTCCCTGAACCCAACGCTGGGCCGGTACCCATGCCGCTCGATCTTGGCGATGTCGGCGTAGCAGTGCCTTATGTCGCCGGAGCGGTACTGCCCAGGGACGTACGGCTCCATGTCGGCAGCACAGATCTCGATCACGGCCTGGGCGACGCGCATCACCGAGGTCGGGACCCCTGTGCCCACGTTGAAGCAGTCACCCCCCATCGCCCTCTTCCTCATTGCCAGCACGTTGGCCTGAACGACGTCCCTCACGTTGACGAAGTCGCGCGTCTGTTCCCCGTCCTCATATACGACGGGTGGCTGGCCGGCCCTCACCCTCGAGTGGAAGATGGCCGCGACGCCCGTGTACGGATTGGTCAGCGACTGTCCGGGCCCGTAAACGCAGAAGTACCTCAAGACCGTTGTGGAAATGCCGTACGCCCTGCCGATCTGAAGGGACATCTCCTCCTGGTCCCGCTTGGTGGTCGCGTAGATCGACGTCGGGCGGAGCGGTTTCTCCTCGTTCGTTGGCACGGCCGAGACGGCACCCAGCCCGCAAACCGGGCATAGGGGCTCCCACACGCCCTTCCGGAGAAGATCCTCGGATCTCAATCCGGGGTAGACAACCCCGCAGCGCTCGCATTCGTAGGCGCCCTCGCCGTAGACGGTATTGGAGGACGCGACTATCAGTTTGTCCACATCGTGCTCCTTGTTCGCCAAGTGGTCGAGCAAATTGGCAGTTCCCAGCGTGTTCACATGCACGTATCTGGAGATCTGGTACATGCTCTGGCCTATCCCGACCGCTGCGGCCTCGTGAAAAACGACCCGGACGTCCTCAAGCGCGCGCTCCCAAGCGCTAGGATCCCTCACGTCCCCCTGGACGAACTCGACGCCGCATGGGGGCTCCCTCTGGGCGCCGGAATGAACCTGGGAATCGAGATTATCCATGACGCGCACGGGGTATCCGATACCCACGAGCCTCCTTGACAGATGGGAGCCTATGAATCCCATGCCCCCGGTGACGAGAACCAGCCCTTTTTCCTTCATTTGGACTGCAATGAGGGTCCGTGCTGAAAAATCGCTGTCCGCCGAGGAGCGCAGCAGCGCGGACTTCGAATAGCAACCCTAGCCTGAGGCGACGGGGCGTCGGCCGTTCCTAGGTCCTAGGACGCGTGAGCCTGTAGGCCCGACCTACGCCGGGTTGACCTGAACCGAAGAGCTGCAATGCGAACCATGTCCATGCCATGACCATGAATGGAAGGGAGGGGAAGGTGATTGACCGATCGTGATGGAAAGTATAGTGGAAGTCCGTGGCGGAAATCGCCTCGGTGAGAAGTCCCCTGCCAAGCCTCGGCACCGGTTGGACCAGGATGACTAGGGAGAGAGCTACGAAGGATGTCCGCCAGAGATCGCCTCTTTGGGCCAGGAGCCCAAGAAACGAACCCAGCCCGATGACGAACGCGAAGGTCAGGTAGGGCTCTAATGAAAGGGCTAGGTCCCTCGGTATCGACCCCATGTACACCGGGCCGTGTGCGATGCTTTCGCCCCTCCAGTACCCGGACCCGGACAGCGTCTTGTAACCCGCCAAGGCCAGAAGGCTGAACACGATCGCCGCTGGGAGGAGCATGCAGATCAGGGAAGCGATCGCGCGACGATCTCTCACGCGGCGCGTAACGATCATCATGCTGCACGCTGCGGAAGATGCCAACAACGCATAGATGAACAACCTTTCGACGTAGCTTTCAACGAAGAGGGCAGCCGGCACGTTCAAAAGTCGTCCCACCGGCCTGACCACGGCAACCCATAACCGGATGGCGTGGTTGGCCACCATCAACGCACAAGAGCACCCAACCAAGCCATAGCCAATGAGGCCGAACCGACCCCGGGGACCGCTGGATCTCCACAGCTCGAAAAGGCAGAAACTCTGGATCCCGATGAGGAGAGTCCAGACGGAAAGGTGGACGAGCGCTTGGGTAGGCGGATAGTCGATCATGTTGACGGTTGCAAATCCGAGCACGCCCAAGAGGTCATCAGCGTAGCAGTCGGCGATCGCCACCCCCAGCAGGATGAGCGCAAGCGTTAGCGTGGAGAATGCGGGCCGAGCTGCCGGCGGAGAGCGCTCTACTTCGATGACCGCATCATCTTCCGGATGTCTTCCTTCAACTTGGGGCCTAATTCCGGATCCCTCAAGCAGAGGTCGATGAAGGCAAGCGCGTACGAGTACGGCGTCCCGATGTCGTGAACGATGTTGCCCTCGTCAAGAACAAGGCCATAGACCTCCTTTCCCTCACTCAAAAGAACGCCTATCGCGTCCGTAAGTTGCCTTTCCCCGCCCACCCCGATGGGGGTCTTCTTGATTGCATCCAAGATGCTTGCGTCAAACACGTACCTACCGGCGAGCGCAAGGTTGCTGGGGGCCTTCTCCACGGGTGGCTTCTCCACAACTCCGGTTATCCTCACCAACTCGCCGGAGTCCTCAACCTTTGCGACCCCGTAGCGAATCGAATCCTCCGGGCTTATCTTCTTCAAAGCGACGACCGCTGCGCAATTTTTTGACTCGTAGATGCTCATCAGGGATGAAAGGAAGTGTCCGCTGCGCCGGTTGACCACGATGTTGTCGCCCAAACAGACGACGAACGGCTTGCCGTCGACGAAAACCTCGGCGAGCGAGACCGCATCGGCAATGCCGGTTGGGCAGCTCTGCCTCGTGAAAAGAAGCTGTATGCCCTGTCTTGCAAACAGCTTGATTCCAGCGGACTGCGCGCTGATCCCGCGCTTCGCCAGCTGGTCCCACAGAATCTGGTCGTAGTCGAAGTGGTCCTCGATGCTCCTTTTCCTTGCCCCCGTCACTATGAGGATCTCTTTCAGGCCCGCCTCGACGGCTTCCTCGACCACGTACTGTATCACAGGCTTGCGGCCAATCGGCAGCATCTCCTTCGGCTGGGATTTGGTCGCGGGCAAGAGCCTCATCCCGAAGCCCGCTGCCGGTATGACGCACTTCCTGATCCTCATTGACCCAGCCTGTGGTGGACCCGCCTTTAAGCTGAACATGCCCAGGGTCTAAACATCAGGAAGAGGGAATGGAAAGGTTTCTATACCAAGTCAAATCGCCTGGGAATCCAGCATATCAGGGAACGGGTCTCTCTTGAACACCAAGGCGGGGCACTCTTCGCCCGAATGTAATATGAGGAGCAGGCCCTAGAGTGGAGATCTGATCCGGATTGGCAGTATCGATCTTGGGACTCGGTTACGTAGGGATGACCCTTTCGTTGAAGCTCGCCGAGGCAGGCCAAGACGTCTTCGGCGTTGACTGCAACGAGAGCATCGTCCGGACCCTAATGCAAGGGAGGGTGCATCTTTCCGAGCCGGGCCTGCAGGAGCTCCTCGGGAAGCACCTCGGCAAGAGATTCTTCCCGTCAACCCGTCTCCCGCCGCACCATCATGGCTCAAGTTACGTGATCTGCGTGAACACCCCCGTTGATTCGGTGGGGAGGATCGACCTCTCGCCCCTGACGGCCGCGGCCTCTGACGTTGGGCGGTCGCTTCGTGAGGGCGACCTCGTTGCAGTCAGGTCCACGGTTCCCCCCGGGACAACGAGGAGGATGGTGGTACCGACGCTTGAATCCTGCTCGGGGCTTCAGGCAGGGCGGGACTTTGGCGTCTGCGTTGCACCGGAGCGGACGGTCGAGGGGAAAGCTTTAGCTGAGCTCGGGCGACTGCCTCAGATCATAGGGGGATTCGACGCCTCTTCCGCTGAGGCTGGCCAGGCACTTTTCCGGTCCGTCACGCCCGATACAAGGGTGGTGTCAAGCATGGAGGCCGCGGAGATGGTCAAGCTGCTGGACAACTGCTACAGGTATGCCGTCTTCGCCATAGGCAACGAGTTCGGCCTGGCCTGCGAGGCCCTTGGCCTTGACGCGGCAGAGGTGATTGAAGCGGCAAACTGGCACTATCCGCGCAATGACATAAAGATGCCCGGCGCAGGCGTCGGAGGCGGATGTCTCCCTAAGGATGCCAGGATGATGATAGACGCCATGAAGCGCTCCGGGGTGTCGCCGACCCTCTTGCGAGCGGCGAGGAAGGTGAACGAGGGCATGCCGCGCCGCATATTCGAGATCGTCGACGGCTTCCATGCCGCCAACCGGATACCTAAGAATCGGTCCAAGATACTGATCCTAGGCTTCGCATTCAAAGGGAAACCGCAAGTCAACGATACGAGGCACTCTCCGGGCGGTTACCTCTCGCGCCTCTTGCGCAAAAGCGGGTACAACGTTTGCGGCTACGACCCGGCCGTCAGCGAGGACCAGATCAGGTCCTTCGGGGCGGAGCCATGCGAAGTGCAGGAGGGATTTATGCAGGCCACGGCAGCTGTGGCCATGAACGACAATCCGACGTTCGCAGACCTTGACCTCGCAAAGCTGTCAAGGAGGATGTCAAGCCCATGCCTGATCGTCGATGGCTGGAGGATACTGGACGATTCCCGGCTTGGGGCGCGCGAGGGCGTCATCTTTCGGAGGCTCGGCAACGGTAGAACTCGGGGTCCCTGAGGTAGTCGACCTTGAGGATAGGTTTTGTGTCGCCCTACTACTACCCCGCGATGATCGGCGGAATCGAGTGGTACCTGTATCACGTTTCGAGGCTTTTGGCCCGCAAGGGGCATGAGGTGGAGGTCTTCACAACCAACGCTGGCGCGACGCGCAAAGACCTTCCGGCAGAGGAAGATTCTGAGGGCGTCCGGATCCACAGGTTCAGGCCCGCGCTGGACGTCACCTACCGCATCAAGCTCTGGCCCTCCCTGATCCCGCGGCTGAGGTCAAACGACCTCCAGGTCGTGCATGCTTTTGACTACGCGCAGTTCCACGACCTTGCAGTCGCCCTGGCCCGCGCCTCATCCGGGTGGCGTTCAGTGGTGACGGTATATGACGTGCACTCCCAGATCCCCAGGGCGCCGGCCAAGTCGGCGGCCCTACGGGTTTTCGATCACTACCTGGCAGGCGCGATCCTTCGCGCGTTTGACAAGGTTCTCGTCAGGACTCCGTATCAAGCGGAGTTCGCCAGGGGACTGGGGATAGGCGAGGAAAGGCTTGAGCTTGCGCCACCCGGCATCGACGATGAGAGCTTCGAAGAAGTTGAGGCGAAGAAGATCCAAGAGGTCAGGGCCAGGTACGCTTGCGACGGATCGCACATGATCCTCTACGTAGGCAGGATACACCCCATCAAGGGAATAGACGTTCTGATACGGGCGCTGGCGTGGCTCAAGGGAAGGGGACTTCGCGCCAGGCTGATCGTGGTCGGACCGGACCAATCCGGCTACACCCCGACCCTACAGCGCCTGGCCTCGACGCTGGACGTTGCAGGGATGGTGATCTTCACTGGCTATCTGGAGGAGGATGAGAAGAGAAGGCTTCAGGCGGCCTCGGACGTCGCGGTTCTCCCCAGCAGCTTTGAAGGCTTCGGCCAAGCCTTGATACAGGCCATGGCACATGGGACCCCCGTGATCGGCACCAATGTGGGTGGGATACCCTGGGTGCTGGAGCAGGGAAACGCGGGTCTTCTCGTTCCCTACGGCGACCATGTATCGCTGGCGAAGAGCATTGAGCGGATCGTGTCTGACGACGACCTGAGAAGGAGCCTTGTCCAGAGAGGCAGAGAGAGGGCCCGCCAGTTCTCCTACCCGGCTCTCGTTGAGAACCTCGAAGCGATCTATCGACGACTCTGCGCGACGTGACGGAACCCGGTTCCCTATATCCTGGACGGCAAAGGGAGATAGGATGCCGAACGGACGGTTCCGCAAGCAGCCTACCGGATTTCCAGCCCGAGCATCTGCCGCGTCTCAACGGGGCAGGCAACATCCCGGCCAAGTTCCCCGGCCAATTTCGCCGCCCTCCGGACCAGCTGGGGATTCGTGGCGAGGATTTTCTTCCCGTGGTCGAAGTAGATGTTGTCCTCAAGACCGACCCGGACGCCCGCGCCGATGGCTATCGCAACCGCCGTCATCGTCAGCTGGAACCGGCCCACGCCGCCGACCGACCAGATCGCGTTGTCCGGAAGACATCCAGACATATGAGAAAGGCTCGATATGTTCGCCCGGGCCGACCCCAGAGAGCCCAGTATCAGGTTGAAGTAAGGCCTGTCATCGTTCGAGAGGATGCCCTTTCTCATTAGGTAGACGCCGTAGTTTATCATGCCCGCCTCGAAAACCTCCAGCTCGGGCTTGATCCCCCTCTGTCTCATCAGGCTGGCCAGATGGACCACGGTCTCAGGCGGGTTTGCGCTGATGGTGTCAGGGAAGTTGAAGGATCCGAGGGTGAGGCTTGCCATGTCAGGCCGCTCCTCCCCCTGCAGGGAAAGGACCTCTGACCGCAGCTCAGGCTTGTTGTGCACCCTGCCGCTCGTGCTGGCGCAGATCACCAGATGCGGGTCCTTATCCCTGATCCTTCCTATGATTTCGGCGTAGATTTCCTTGCGGTAGGTCGGCTTTCCGTCCTCGTCCCTGGCATGGACGTGAACGATCGATGCGCCTTCCCGCGCGCAGGCCAGCGCATCATCGGCTATCTCCTGCGGCGTAATCGGCACGTTAGGGTTGTCGGATTTCGTCGGGACGACCCCGGTGAGCGCGACGTTGATGATGAGCTTCGGGAAGGGCCTGATCGGGTGGTCTTGAAGCCGGTCCTCCATACCGTCTAGTTCGCGCCGAGGCGCTAAATAGTCGGGAATGCGAACGAATCGGAGGATTCCAATCTCGACGCCCCCAAGCCGATCGCGGGTCCTCGGGAATGATTCCTGCCGCAGTAGGACCCACGGACGGTCAGGGCCGCCGGGCTTCCCTCGCCAGAATTGCCTGGCCCCAAAGGCATGGACAAGCGATCAGCTGGCCGCTTCACAACCTACCGCTTAAGCGAAGATCAGGTTACGCGTGGGTTTCTAGGGCTCGGCGCACCCGGGAAGCAGTTGACGGCAGGAGGCTTGACCTAAGTGGTGGGGGGATGCGGAGCGCAACTATCCTACGCTTGGCGTCAGGAAGACAGCGTAAAGCAGAAAGGAGGCGGCCGAGAGGGCGGCCTCGATCAACCAGACCTCGTAGACAAGGTGCCTCTCATCGGACGGAAAATGAACCATCAGGAAGTGTACGAAAGCCCAGCAAGACCCAGGGATGAGCCTGCCGTCAGGACCGATTCTCGAATGCCCGGTTACGGACTTCGGGGCGAACCGGTTTCGGACCTTGCAGAACAGCTCGACAAGGTGAGGGGCAAGGATCAAAGGCAGCACGAGCTCCGCCTTGGCAAGAAGGGCGGAGAGGCCAAGGACGCCGCCCATGGTCAGGGTGCCGATGTCCCCGGGAAACGCCCTCGAGGGATATTTGTTGAAATACAGGAAGGAGAGGCATGCACCTGCCAGGCTGCAGCTCAGGAATGCGCCTTCCGGCATCGATCCCACTGCGGACATCCCTAGAACGGCGAGTGCCGCGATAGCGGTCGTGCCGGCCTCCAAGCCGTTAAAACCCGCAAGGATGTTGACCGCATTTGCGGAAACCGAGACGGCCAAACCCATCACAAGGCCCAGGAGGGAACTTGGAATCAGGTCGCCAAGGATAGGAGAAGCTTCCGGCCTGTTCATGCAGAGGACCGCCGTGGAGCCGATCAAGGAGAGGCTGAACTTGGTTCTTCCCCTGATCTCGAAGACGTCGTCGAAGGCACCGATGGCGGCCATGACAAGCACCACCGCGAAGACCAGCCAAGCGGCCTTGATGCCCAGAGGAACGGAAACGATTGCTGCCGTGGCTAGAATCCCCAGCACGATGCCGATGCCTGCCATCTCCACCACCTCGGTCTTCTCGGCCTTATGGAGATCCACGCCGGTCATGCCCCTCCCCGCCAGCAAGGGGATGGCGGCACGGGTGAAGACGAAGGTCAGGGCAGCGGACAAAGGAAAGCATGCCGCCGCGACCGATGCCACGCTGGATGCCATCTGCCTTCCCTTCCCCCTTCGATCTACCATACGAGAAGTCTTCGTAGCATGCCGAGCTTGTGAAGTATCCACATAGCGCCGGCGATGGTTGCCCTTCTTCTCTCAATACACCACTTCATGAACTTGACCAGCCAACTGCTCTCCTCCACGCTCCGGACAACGGACCTCGTGACCGCGGGCACCGTCAAGGCAAGCCTGCCCGCGACCAGTGCCACGAAAGCTGCAGAGAGGGAGAGAGCGATCAGGGCGTTTGCCGCTCGGCTCCCCTCAACGATGTACGTGCCCCAGGAAACGCCTCGCTCGCCCGAGATCGTGACCACGCCAAAAAATCCCAGCGCCCAGACCAGTGTGACGGAGATGATGAAGCTCGACACGACCGTCGCGACCAGCCCGTCCAAGGACGCCCATACGCCAACCAGCCTCTTGACGCCCCGGCGGGATATCGGACTCGTGCCGATCATCGTGCCGAACCCGTAGAAACTCAGGGCAAACACGACGATCCCTGAAAGCAGGGAAATCGCGTTCACATTCTCACCCCGCACGAGGAAAGCCTCGGCAGCTGCCAAGGATTCCTTGCAGACAACGCAGCGACGACGAGCAAGAACCACCCCACCACGACCTGCAAGAGGTTATCCGTCCCCGCAGCACCGTACAAGATCAGGAATCCCACGACAAGCGGCAATGCCACGAAAACCAGCATATGCAGGGTCCTGTCCGCGTGGTCCGAGAGATAGTAGTTGAGAACTGAGGCAACCGCGTCGACCAGCTTGAGCGCCACCGTGATGACCGCCGCGATCACAAGCGCGGTTGGCAGGGTCCACAGCGATTTCATTATCTGCAGGTCGCCGACCCTAGCGAAAAGCCTAGACACGACGAGGAAAAGAACCGGGATCACCATTGCATTCCCCGCCCTTGAGTTGCGGGTGAGAATGAAGAACGCCCCTGCGAAGGCCAAGCTGGCAATCATCCCCCTGCTCAGCCAAGTCTCCAGGCTCTCTAGGCCAAGCGCGGCCATGATGACCCCGGCTGCCGATTCGTGGAACCGGTATTCGAAATCCATCAGGAAGTTAACGCTCGCCCTCGAGAAGTAGTCCTTCGGCGCGGTGTTTGGCGTCTCCCCGGAGATGAACCTGAAAAGCGTCGGTGCAGTCAGGGGGTTGGACACGAAGAGGTAGATGAGAAGGAGGCCAAATATTGCAAGCAGCGAGAAAGAGACCCTGAGCTTTGACCGAGATACAAACAGCAGCAGGACGACGCCCAGACCTAGCAATGCGAAGAACGCACGCGGGAAATTGCCTCCGGCAAAATAGGGACTGACGAGGGAGATCGCCGTGATCCCCCTGCCAAGCGGGCCGTGCCAGCCAAGGGGCATCCTAAGCAGGTAGCTTGAGGCAGTGTACAGGACCACGCACAGGACGAAGAAGACGAAGAACGAGCCCAGGCACATCGCAAGCCTGTTGACGGATCTTGAGACCTTTTCCCGAAGGTGTAAGGCAAAGTATCCGGCTGACATGGCACCCATCATTATGGTCAAAAGCGAAAGGCCCACAATGATTATCAAGACCGGGAAGAAGGCCTTCCACCCAAGGCCGAGGCGGTTCTCCTTCTTCTTGGCCGCCTCGATGCGTTCGATCTCATCTCTTAGGAAGCCCACCTTGTCGGCACTCGGAAGCCGTCCCGTTCCGAGGCCGGCAAGAAAGTCCTGGTTGAGGGTCAGCGTTCCCTCCTCCAAGTAGACAGGAACCCCCCGATCGATCGCCGAAGCCAGCGCCGCTTTCCACCTCACGTCATCCTGCGCGAACTTGTAATCCTCTATGACGACCATATCGACAACGCCAAACTCGAGCATGAGCTCCAGCGCACGCTCAGTTCCGCGGATCACGCTGGCTGGGCCTTCCGAGAGCCCGAACACGTAGTCCCCCGAGGGGCCCGTCACGGCTACAATATTGACCCGCGGCGCAGGGCCCGCGAGGTACGACAGACCCACCGTGAGCGCGAAGAAGACGCCGAACGCCGCCAGAACGACAGGCAGGCTTAGCCACCCAAACCGCCTCTCGACCCACCGTAGGACCTTTGACCTGAACAGACCGACAGCTTTCGATGACGCTGCAAAGAACACCAGGACGATTGCAATGACCAGCATGAGAAGAAGCTCGATCGTCGCCCTCTTGGTCGCAGAGCTCTCAATGTAAATGAACCCGGAGCTCTGGTGGAACAGGTATAGGTTGCCCTGAATCGCCGGCAGAAGGGACGAGTAGCGAACCTTGGCATCCGGCGGTATGCGGATTGAGACGGTCATCGTAGCCGGGACGGTCTGGTTGACCAATTCGTCAACCTTCCAGCCAAGCTGGGCACGGCCAAAAAGCGCTTCGGGCGTCTGCGCGTATACCAACCTGCCCGTCTCATCCCTGTAGCTACTGAAGTTCAGCCAGGACACCGAGCCGCGCTCAGGCCTGATGAACGTCACACGTTGGAGATAGGAAGCTTCTATCCTCTCCAGGATCACCCCTTCGCTCATCACGGCCCCAGGGGGAATTGAAAGGCAGAACGAAACGTTGCTCACCGCATCGCTTCCGGACCAGAGTACGGCTATCGTCCGCTGGACTGGGATGTCGAAGCTGGTCACCTGGAGAAGGGATACGACTATGTAGGTCGGGATCTTGTCTGGGAAGAGGATGGTCACGTTGTCAACGATCTGCGTTCTCTTGACCTCCGCCCCGTAAGCGGCCGAACTCGCCAGCGCCAGGATCATGATGCAGGCACATATCTTCCCCCAAGGGCGTCGGTCATGCATGGGGAATCCTGTGCCACGGAAGGGTTCGGGCCTTATTGAACCTCCAGTGGAATCGTTCAGATGGATTCTGATGGGGGGAACCGCCCCAGGAGCCAGGCCGGGCTGCATCCGCGGATCCAGGGGGATGGATGAGCATGGCGACTTCCCCACCTGAAGAGTCAGGAAAGTGAAGAGTTTTTTCAAGCGCGACGGGTCATCCCAAGCGTTTGACGGGACGAGAGCTCGCCTTCAGCATCGGAAGAGTCATAATACGTCTTCCCGGCTGCTCCCGGCTCCGGGTTCCCGTCGGCCACGCGGACCGATCCGAGAGCCCGGCAGCGGTTGAGATCGGACTGCGCGAGAGGGCTAACCTTGCGCCCATGCCGGGTGAGGCGTTCGGCCCATGCATCGCGGGTGAGGGCGCGGTAAGCATGCTCGGACCCGGGGGCCGATGGCTGGTGGTCTCGTTTGAGCCACAAGGCCTGCTTGGGTCGTCTGCAATCCAAGTCGAGTACGACCCTAGGATACCCGTTGCATGGCTTCTCGAGCACCTGCTGGAACCCCTCGCCTTCCTGATCAATCTGAGGCACGACATGGCATTCGTTCACGCCGCAGGTCTGGAGATCGAGGGGAGGGGCGTAATTCTGGCAGGATGGACCCGGGCAGGCAAGACGCAGCTCCTGCTGCACTTCCTTGAGAGAGGAGACGCGGCACTATCCGATGACTGGACCGGCGTTGCGGAAGGGAAGATCTGGCCCTACCGGAAGTATCTAAAGCTGTCTCCGCAGAACCTCTCTGCACGCCCCGATCTGGGCAGAAAGGCATTGACGATCTCCGGCTCTGCGTACCTCGATCCGGCATCCATCGGGGCAAGGATCGCGACTGCGACAATGCCGACCCATTGCGTGATGATCCACAGGTTCGACGGCACCGGGGTGCACGTGGCGGGTTCGAGCATCCAACTCCAGATCGAGAGGATGCTTGCGGTCCTATCGTACACGATCCTGCACTACACGGGCGCTGTCTTTGCCGCGGCCCAACTTCGAGGTGGAGTGGAAATGGAAGAGGTAACGCGACTCGTCACCGACAAGGCACGGCCTCTCTTGCAATCCTCGCTTTCAGGATGCCGGGCGCACGAGGTTGCATGTGGCCACCAGTCTAATGACATGCTCGTCAACGCCATACACAACTGCATAGGAAATCTCAGATGATGAAGCAGGTCAACCTCTTGGTTCATGGTGTACCCGTCAAGCTTACCACGGATGATCCGGACTTCTTCGAGTACGTTAGGGACAACATGTTCTTGTTCATCTCAGACTCGTCGGCCGAACCCGCAATGGAAATAACCTACAGGAATCTTGGCAAGGGGCACTATACGATCCAGCCGGAGTCCGACATGGAGAGAATCGGCCTCGAGCTTTGGCAGGGACCACGCTCGATACTCCAACGGAGGCGAGGGCTAGAGACACTCTGCAGATCGCTTGAGGGAGGACGGCTCTCGATCGAGGCGCGCTTCCATACGCTGCGCGAACGTTCTAGGCTCCGAAGCCTGGCTCGCGGGATAGCCAGGAGAGGAATGGATGAAGAGAAGAGGAGACACGAAACATGCCATTATGTCGCAAGGCAGTGTTTGCACCTGCCGCTCTTCAAGACTCTTCTGGAGAGAAGGGGCCTTGCTCTCATCCACGCTTCTTCGGTGGCCAGGAATGGCAAGGCGCTCATCTTCGCTGGCCTCGGCGGCAGTGGGAAGAGCACGCTTGCCGCATTCTTCTGCGCGAACAAAGGCTGGTCACGCATGAGCGACAACTTCACCCTGGTGTGTGGCGACCGCGTTTTCGCATATCCAGAAAGCCCTAGGATATCGGCAGATATGATGAACTTGCTGGCGGGTTCCCACCAAGGAAGGGAGGTATACGGGAAGGTTCATTTATCGGAAGTGGCCTCCAAAATCCCGGAGACCGCGGAGATCTCCGCGATCTACCTGATATCGCTCGGCGAGTCGGCCAAGATCCGACCGATCTCGGCACAGGAATGCCTGGCCAGGATCGAGGCGATGAACGATTATCTCGCCGAGTTCCCTGAACATACCTATCTGAGGTTCCTTGGCGAGGACGATCCCCGAGCTCACAACAGAAAGGTCGTGGCCGAGCTTCTTGGGCGATCGCGGACCTATAGGCTCGTCCAGTCATGGGACGCTGATTTGGACGAAACTTACCGACTCATCGAGGGGACCTTCCCTGGGACCGAATGAGACGACCATTGGGAATGTCCGGATAGCGGGCGACATCGGCGTGCAAGCGCGCCTAGTGGAGATGCTGTCAGCAGCGTCCGAATTCGTGCGTGAAGGCCAGTGCAATAGGAGGATCACGGTCACGGATGCGCCTTTCCAGGCCGGGCAGACCATGTACCAGATGGGGCTTGAGGGAAGCTTTGCGGAGGAGGTAGTCGAGATCAGGCTTGGCGGCCGCAGACTCGTGGTCGAAGACGATGGCGAACGGCTTACCATACACACCGAGTTCGTTCGGCCGCTACCGTTTCTTCTGCCTCTAGTGCTCTCAAACGTGGACGGCTGTCAGATCGCCCCGGTCCACGCCTGTGCGGCCAGCTTCAGGGAGAAGGGCGTGCTGATTGCCGGGCCCGGTGGGTCAGGAAGGACGGGCCTGCTCTTGAAGCTTCTCGAGCAAGGCGCTGGGTTCGTATCTGAGGATAGCTGCCTACTTTCCTCCGACGGGCATATCCTGAGCACCGGCCCGAGGATGATCCTGCAGTCCGAGATAGGCAAAGATGGGCGGCTGAAGGACAACCTATCCCTACTTTTGCGCTCACATAAGCTCACGGGAAATGTGCTGTTCAGGCTCAGCGCGCTGCGGATCATCTCGGGCATCGCGTCCATCAGCTCGAGGAGGCCGCTCTCAAGGGTTGTGAGGCGGCTCTCGAACGCACTTCGCGTCTCGTTGGAAGTGGACTCAAGGGAGCTTTGGAGAGGACGTTGGGTTCCGACATGCAGGTTGGATGCGGTCCTTCATCTCTCGGTGCATCCTTGGGAGAACGGCAAGATCCAGCAGGTGTCGCCCCAGGAAATGGCGACGAGGCTCTTGGCGATCAACCGTTTGGAGTTGAAGGAGTACCTGGAGCTCATCCAGATTCATCGCTTCGCAAGGCCGGATGTGGGCCCAAGACTCGCGGAAAGCTTCATGACATACGAGCGGGTAATCTCGGCTGGAGTGAGCGGGGCAGCTTGCTTCGTGTTAAGCGGACCCAAACGCAAGGTCCAACAGATGGCCTTAAGCCTAGTGGAGACTAGGTTCCTTGGCGTCGGTGGTCAGAATTGAAGGGTGAAAGCGAGTTCGTCTCACTGGTCGTGGTGAGCAAGGAGTACGATGCCGACCTTGAGGAATGCTTGGAATGCACGAGGCACCAGACAAGGGCGTTCGACGAGATCATCGTCTGCATCTCTTCGGACAGCGAGCAGGCGAGGAAGCGATGGCCGCAGGTCACATTCATCGCCAAACCCGCCGGTCGATCTAAGGCGAGGAACATAGCATGGAAGGCTTCCAAGGGCTCGATCGTCTGCTTCTGGGAAGCGGACTCGATCTTCAACGACGAGTGGTTGCGAGAAGTCCTGAATACGTTCGCTCTCGGGGCGGATGCGGTCATAGACAGGAGAAGAAGCTACTGCCCGAAGGGCTACTTTCAGCGGTCGTGGGATAGAGGGCTTGATCTCCGTTATGCCAGGTATGTGCCGTTCTCGGCCTGGGCCTTTAGAAGGAACGTCCTTGTTGACACTGAAGGTTTCGACGAAAGCCTCGACTACGCAGAGGACACCGATCTCGGCCTGAGGCTCAAAGCAAAGGGATACAAGATACTGCTTGCGGATAAGGCCGTCCAATGGCACAAGGGGGAGCCGAGGAGTCCACTGTCCATGATGCGAAGGCGGTTCACCTTCGGGTACAAGAAGACCTTGGGGTTCTACCGAAAGCACCCGGACCTATTCCCCACAGGCACATCGCTCTTGACGGTCCTTTGCCTATCTGGAGCGGCTGTCTTGGTGGTTCTCGGAAGACTGGTCTTGCTTGCGCTTGTGGCGGCAGTCGGCTTCACGGTGGCTTTCGCTGTGGAAGCGCGAGAGTCGTGGGGCATCCTGCGTTTGCGCCACGTTCCTAGCCTCACTGCGATCCGGCTTTCGGGGGCGGCCTGTTACCACATTGGGGCCGTACTCGGCCTGGCAACGAGAGCCTTCAGGAGACCTAGCATTCCATGGCCGGCAAAGGGGAGGCTGGCGGGGGGTTGAGGATACTCTACGTTGCCACCGACGTCGCGGTGCCCGGCACGAAGGGCTCCAGCACGCACACCATCGAGCTCTCCTCCGGCCTTGCGGCCCTGGGCGCCGAGGTTATCGTGCTCTCGCGCAGGACATCGAGGCAGCAGAGCGAGGAGGAAACCCTAGATCGGGTGCTCTTCCGCCGGGTCTTCAGGGGCATCGTGCATCCCCTGGAGGGCGTGGGGGCACGTCCCGGAACAGCCAGTCGCCGTGCCGGCCTGAAAGGGCGCATCTACGATGCGTATCTCTGGTTGATCCATTCCACCTATTGCGGGGCCTTGGCAACCAGGATCATCCGGAAGAACAGAATAGACATCATACTCGAGAGGGGATCGTCTCTGGGAGCCGGCGCGATCGCTTCGAAGCTCACAGGGAAGCCATTGGTCCTCGAGGTCATCGACCGGAGGCATTCGAGGCTTAGCCTGAAACTTGCCAGGAAAACGATTGCGTACAGGCGCGAGATACTCAAGGCCGACCTTCCCCCGGACATGCTCGCGATAATCCCGGCCGGCGCGAACACGGAGCTATTCAAGGAATCCCGAAAGCAGGAGATCGACCTTGTGGGATATGCTGGAAGCTTCCGCGCGTGGCACGGCGTAGAAGATCTCGTCAGAGCCGGCCGGGCACTCAGGGACATGGGGCAGGTTGCCCGGTTCATCATGGTGGGCCCCGGATGCGAAGAAGCGGTGCGTCTCGCCGAGACGCTGGGCGTCACGGATGCATTCACATTCACCGGGGCCCTGCCCTACGAGCAGATCCCAAGACAGCTCGCTAGGTGTGCAATGCTCGTTGCCCCGTTTAACCCCTCCAAAGACCCGTACATGAGGAAACACGGCTTCATTTTTTCGCCGCTCAAGATCTTCGAGTACATGGCGATGGGCAAGCCGGTCGTCGCGACCGACGTGGAGAAGGTGAGGGACGTCGTATGGAACCTCAGGACGGGGATTCTGGTGCAGCCGGGCGATCCGAAGTCACTCGCAGACGCGCTGGACATGTTGATAAGGAATCCTGACACCGGCATACGTATGGGCAGGCTGGCTAGGAAGACGATCGTCAGCCACTACTCCTGGAGGAGGCTTTCCCAGCTGATCCTCGCCATACTTGCGGGAAGCATCGGCAAACGATCGGGAGCGGAGTTGTCCGGTTGAGAATCTCCTTCCTGCTATGGCAGTACAGCACATTTCCCCCGGATTTCCCTCAAGGAGCCCTGGGAGGAGCGGAAAGCGCCACCTGGCACCTCGCCGAGAAGCTCTCAGCCCGCCACGATGTCGAGATCATCTGCCGCGGGGCCAAGAATGAAAGCCAAGAGATAGGTAAGGTCAGCTTGGTTAGGGTCGCAACGGGAATGCCCTCCAAATGGTTGGAGGGGGACGAATACTACAGGCGGGCAATGGCCCATTCATCAGAACGCGACTTCGTGGTGGCCGTAACGTGCATAGAACCGGCGCTCTACTCAGACCGCGTTGCGCTCCACTTAGAAAACGATCTGGCGCTGTACCTCCCTTTCCCTCGAGCGAAAGCAAGGATCTATCTCAGGAAGCTGAACAGGATAAGGGCGGTGTCGGGCGTGAGCAACCACGTGTCAAGGAGATTTGCCGCCGAGTTCGACTACGATGGGAGGATCACGACCATCCTCAACGGAGCCGACTGCGAGCTGTTCAATCCGAAAATGCGTGACAGGGACTACGTCCGCGCCCAGTACGGCGTGCAGGACACAGATATTGTCCTTGTCTACGCCGGGGCAATCCATGAGAGAAAGGGGCTCCACGTCCTGCTAGACGCCATGCAGGGGCTGGGCGACCCCGACCTGCGGCTCCTTGTCTTGGGCGGCCTCATATACTCGAAAAAAAGGAGCGGCGACGCAGTTTATATGCAGGAGCAGGTAGAAAGGATGCGATCGATCCCCGGCGCCCAGCTGGTTGGGCCCGTATCGAAGTCCGAGATGGCGAGGATCCTTGCGTCGTCCGACATCTTTGTCTGCCCATCGATATGGCAGGACCCATGCCCTCTGGTGTGCGCCGAGGCCCAGGCCTCGGGCCTGCCGGTCGTCGGGTTCGACCGAGGAGGCATTCCGGAGCTTGTTGAGAACGGCGGCACAGGCTTGATATCGCCGGTGAGCGTGGAGCATCTCCGAGACAGTATTCGGAGGATTTGCGATGATCCACGATCCAGAAGGCGAATGGGCAAATCTGCCAGGATTCGGGCTGAGAGGTTCCTTGAATGGCGAACGCTTGCAACCAAAATGGAGAAGGTCCTCCAAGACCTCTGAAGATCAATCTGCGACAGCGAGCGTAGCTGGCGATAGCTCCTCGATGGCCCCACGCTCGGCGCCCGACGATTGGGCCTGGAGCACGAACAAATGCCTGCTTCGGTGATGTCGCAACAAAAACAAGGGGCGAAGCGCTGCGCCCGGCTGACAACCGCGCTTGCGCTAGTAGCCTTTGATGCCATATTTCCTGAACCTATAGTCGAAGTACCTCACAGCTATGATTGGCAGAATCAGGGCAAGGACCGCGAGGTACAAGAATGAGAGAAACAGGTCCATTTTTGGACCTTCTATGAACGCGGATCGAAGAAGTTGGACGCCATGGTACGCGGGATTTATGATGGCGAGAGGTCGAAGGACCTTAGGGATGACATCGATCGGATAGTAGACGCACGCAAAGATTGTAACGCCCCTCGGAGCCCACGCCCTTATGAGAGAGGCCTGCCCCTCCTCAGACAATTCGATCGCGGTCACAATGAAGTCAAGGCTAATGAAGATGGACATGACGAAGAAGAGCGCTACCACCCCCATCACAAGCCGAGCGTATGACAGGATCGCCGGACGTAGGAACAGCAGGAGAAGCACATGCGGCACAGCCGAAAGCAGGCCAAATACGACCGCATTTAAGGCCTTTCCTGCAAGGAGGTATATCCTGCTTACCGGCGCCAACATCACTCCCTGCAGCGTGAGCATCATCTTCTCAAAGACCAGCGTTGTTCTTCGCCAACACTCGTGAGAGAACAGATAGGCCAAGGACCCCACGATCAGGTAAACCAGGTAGTTGTGCTTGTTTACGTAGGCTATGTCGTTCACCTTTCCCACGAAGAAGACGGCCGAGTAGGTCACCAACAGCCCTATCATTCCTAGGAAGGGGTTCACTATGTCCCCGAGAATCACGGATCTGAACCTATAGGTGTTCTTCAGATCCTTTACGAAGAAAAGCCAAGCAAGGCCGACCGAGCTAACCTTTCTTCGTGAAATGCACGAACACCTCCTCCAACGAGGGTCTCAACAGCCTTACTTCCTTGATCGGTATGGCCATCTCCCCGATCTCCCTGAGAACTTGCCCCACCTGCGCTTCGCTCTCGATGGAAATCCTTGCCACCGCGTCTTTGACTTCCACCTTGGGAAATGCCTTCTCTATCCGACTGACGAGGGACCTGTCCGTCTCAACCTCCAGCCTGAGCTTGGAGGTAACAACTCTCTCAAGGTTCCTCGGCGTGTCCACAGCTACGAGCCTTCCCTGCCTCATTATGCCTATCCTGTCGCACAGGGTCTCTGCCTCAAGCATGTAGTGTGTGCAGAGGAGCACCGTCATCCCCTTCTCTTCCCTTGCCCTTCTGATCATGGATCTAAGCTTGACTGAGATAGCCGGGTCCAGTCCTAAGGTCGGTTCGTCCAAGAATACGATGGGAGGATCATGTATCATGCCGCGCATCAATGCGAGTTTGCATTTCATCCCCCACGAGTAGGTTTCGACTCGCTGGTCAATGTGATCACCTACCTCGAAGAATCCCGCAAGTTCGTCGATCCTGCGGTCTAGGTCCTCTAAACCGTAGAGCTTGCCGTAGAATCTCAGATTATCGCGACCCGTCAGTCTGTGGTAGTTCATCTGTGGCCCAAGAACAACGCCGATGCTCTTCCTTACCTGCCAAGCTTCCTCTCTGACGCTGAAACCATTGACCCAAGCCTCACCCGAGTCGGGCTCGAGCAGAGTTGTTAGCATCTTAATGGTCGTCGTCTTTCCCGCGCCATTAGGGCCAAGAAGGCCGAATATCTCCCCCGTCTTCACCGAAAGGTCGAGATCTTGGACCGCCGCTATCGTGGCGACCCTCTCGCGGACCCGGATGTTAGGATGCCTACCGGCCAGCTCTCTTGCAACCCCACCTTCCAGTACAAACGACTTGTTGAGATGTCTGCAGAGAATCGCTTCCTCCGTCAACCTATCCTCCTAATGGAAAGGGCTTCAAATACTTATCCCAGGAGGAGTTCGAAAAAAAGGCAGCCCGGATCCCTTCGTTGCGTCTTTTCTCATCTCCCACATGCGAGTGAAGCGGCCGTCCCTCCCGAGAAAGAGACGGGCGTGATAGGATGGTTTCGTTCGCTGTCGCAAGGACTCTGCGTCCAAGCAAGATTTTGATAGCGAATGTCCCTTCGGAGCAGGATCGCTCGCGGATGTCCGTGAGGCATACTTGACTTCTCATCGCGAGGGCTCATTCCGTCCCGTTCAGATACTTATTCCAAGACCCCCAAGTCTTCATCTTGGCAATGTGCAGGACAAGTCTGACCCGTCGAATAGCTGTCCCGACAAGAAGAGGTGCAGTGTACCATGAGACACGGGCAAGGCCGGTGAGCACAAGATGAGGATAGCACATTTCGTACACTACTACACGCCTGCGATCGGTGGGGGAGTGAGGTTCATAGCCGAGACAGGGGCTAGGCTGGAAGCGAGGGGGCATACGGTCACTGTCTTCACGTCGAATGCCTTGAACGACGATGGCTTCATGAGTCTGCGCAAAGGCCCTAGTTCGAGATTCAGGGGGCCGTCGCGCGAGAGGATCCGACACGTGACGGTGAGGCGATACAGGCCACTCGTGCTGCCCTTGTTGCAACGCTGGGTGCCCTTTCTCCAGCACGGCCCAATAATGCCAAAATTGCTAGTGGAATTTGAGCCGAGTTCCTTTGATCTGGTTCATTCGAGTGCTTTCCCATACGCACACAATTTCATCTCGTACTACCTCAGTCGCCGGGCCAAACTGCCACTATACCTCACACCCTACTACAAACCAGGACAGCCATCATCCCGAACACTGCAAAAGATCCTTAGGCGAGCTGACAGAATATCCGCCTCGGTGCCTTGGGAGAGAAGCGCCCTTGTCAGAGAGTTTCGCATTGACGCGACCAGAGTAGATATTGTGCCGTCAGGCGTAGATCCCGAGAGGTTTGGGCCGCGAAACTACATGCCCGCCAGCTCCTGTAAGACAATACTCTTCGTGGGCCGACTGACGCCCGCCAAGGGCGTAGGGCATCTGTTGACAGCGTATAATCGTTACCTCTATCCCGAATACCCTGATCTTCGACTCCTCGTTGTCGGCTACCTGTCTGATTGGGCACGTAGAAATCTACTACCCGCCGCGAGAGGAAACACAATATTTCTCGGACCAATCTGCAACGAGACGGAGCTTGCCAGGATCTATGCCGAAAGCGACGTTGTCTGTTACCCGTCCCGCGATGACTGCTTTCCCCACGTGTTTCTCGAAGCTTGGGCCACGTCCAAACCGGTCATCGGTTGCAGAATCGGCGGGGTTGCGGATGTGATACAAGAGGGCAAGAATGGATTGTTCTCAGCTTTCGGCGACCCCAAGGACCTCAGTGAAAAAATAGCATACCTACTCGACAATCCAACTGAGGCGTCGAGAATGGGCAGGCGCGGCCGAAAAAAAGTGCTAGATACATATGTCTGGGACAAGGTGACGGACCGCCTCGAGGAAAGCTACCGTTCAACGATAAACAAGCACTAGACACAGCTTTGTCGTTTATCCTGAGCGTGCCGACCGACCCGCGAGCGCTTCTGCGAGGTGTGCGCGTCGCCTCGCCCGCAATTGTCCATAGAATGGACACCCGGCCGAAGAGAGGCTGCCGACTCCCCTCATACGATCTTGAAGAATAGCTCTTCCTTTCGGAGTTGCGCCCCGCTCTTCCGCCAAATCACAAGGGCATGACTTCCCACGCTGAGATTATCGACCTGGCAGACAAGATATGGACTCCAGAAGGAATCCCCGCGGACTAGAGCCACAGTCTGCTGGACGCCATCCACCCACACCGAAACAACGTTTGTCGAGTTGTACACTCGAGCTAGCATTCCCCCCTGCGGAAGGGCAAAGTCGTCATACGGGCTCCTGAAGTCAGCATCTCTCGAGTTCTCGGCCGTGATCACATGAGCGTATAGCTCCAGGTAGGATCTCTCCTCCAACCACCATGCCCATTCCTCCATACGGTCTCTCACG
Organism: uncultured Thermococci archaeon; assembly: GCA_964549615.1. Lineage (GTDB taxonomy): Archaea > CAYQAE01 > CAYQAE01 > CAYVLA01 > CAYVLA01 > CAYVLA01. The sequence continues at coordinate 30,063 of CAZJVP010000099.1, forward strand.
TACTTCACAGCAAGCGGCCTGCCGACCATTATGACGTTGACGCCTTCGCGCCCATCAAGAAACACTCTCACAATCCGATTCGCCCTGACCGCATCAAGGAAACCTTCCCAAGTGTTGTTCCTTGCGATGAAGAGGGTCCTATCGGTTTCGTACTTATGCCTAGTTTGCCAAAGGTCGTAGTGGGCATCGGCTGAGTAGATCATTGGCAGGACTCTCCAATACCGCTCGGTCCAAGGCTGGCCCAACAGGTCAAAGGATGCAGCGTCATATCCGTCTCCTGATAGGACAGAGTCGTCGAGTAACGCTATCGTGAACTCAGGGCAGTAGTCGGTCTGAAGATGTATCAGCCCCTGCAGGTCATGAAGCCTCTTTATGTCTCTCTTGAAGACGCTCCAAGTCGCCATTCTTGGAAAGACGAAAAAATGCTCCCCCACGATATTGGCAACGTGACCAAATGCCCCGATCGACGATATGTTCAAGTTCGCGGCGTATTGTTCGTCAGAAGCGACTATCTGGACGGGAATTCCGTGCTCACGTGCGTACAACCTGCACTCATTTACGAAAGACATATTGGAGGTTTTGATTCCCAGCAAGTCGATTCCGGCCTGAGCCGCGTATCCGACGATGTACCCCGGGCTTTCCGCCCGTCCCCACGCACTTCCTGCAGCTTCGAGGACGGCTGTGTAGACGTGAAACCCGTCATCTATGGGTTCTTCCAGACTTGCGCGCACCGCCCTTGCCCGCCGCACAGTATCTAGATCCCCCATGATCCCGAAACAGGCAATCGCCAAATGAGTCGACTCAACGTCAGATGGCCAGCCCGGTTTGCAGCCAAATCCGCCGTCGGGGTTCTGCAGCGTCAACAACCACTCAACGACAGATCGGGGGTATGAGTCCGCATTAGCCATCTTGAGCAGGCTCAAAGCTTCGTACGTGTACTTGACATCAGAGGCCTGACCCGGTGCCCAGCCATAACCCCCGTCTGCGTTCTGGCACTTCCTCACAAAATCCGCAACGCCCTCAGTAGACACATTTGCATCCAAGAGGCGAAGTATTTGCATCGCGTAGTAGGTGAAACTCACATGAGAACTCTCGGACATCAAGTTGCCCCAGCCACCATCGGGATTGCGGCGGGAAACTAGCCACAAGACCAATTCATCTTTCCTGGCCACCGTGCAGTTCAGAAGATGGAGAGCCCGTAAGCTATAGTAAATGTCCGAGAGCTTCGGAGGACCGAAATACCCCGTAAGTTCATCTTCCCGGGTCCATGGCTTGGCCGACCTCAATAAGATCGACAATGTGTCGTTACCTATGTTGGGACGGCGGCCGGTAAGTGACATCAAGCGGAGGCTTTGGTAGATCTCCCACGGGTCTCCGGGCGATGCGAACATCGGTTTGAGGGGCCACTCCATCTTGTAGCCCAACTCGCTCAGCGATTCCAAAGCATGGTAGGTCCACCACAAACCACTAACGTGCTCCTGATCTGCGGGTCCGAATGACCCATCGCTTTTCCTGAGGGAAAGCAGGTACTCTGTAACTGCCATAGGCGGATTCTTCACGAAGAAAATGTATTGGCCCGATGCGGGGACTCGCAAGGACTTCCCTCCTGAGTCCCTAATCGAAAAATGGTACATCACAGGGCCCAGATCGCCAATCGCAATGCCCCCTGACCACATGCCTCTTGATGTCTGAGCCATCACGTATTCCGTCACAGCGCCGCCAGCGGAAGCGGAAAGCACGACCTCCTCAACTTCCCCAGCATCCGGTCCCTCCGTGTACAAGACCACATCCACGCTCTTGCGATATGTGGTGTTGGATATCCCATAGTGCACCGCCGTCCAATTGAAGCCTGTCTCCTCGGACGCAGGTACATACAGGGCGATCCGCCGGCCAACCGACCACACAGAATTCGTTACGACAAAGGCCAGGGAGTGGTTGCCCGGTCCCATCGAGGGTCCAGAGCGTCTGAAATGCATGGCATTTCCAGTTCTTTCGACGATTGCCATCTCGTAGGTAGTCCCATTCACGAAGACCCTACACTGACAGTGCATACCGGACTTGACCCTGACGTCCAGAAGTATCTGTGACTGGTTGGAGCCGCAATTCACCGCGATGAAGGATGCATTTGCTTCCAAGATCTTGATCCTCGCATGGTTAAGCGCGTATATCGACGCAACAGATAGGAGCGCCAGGGCTGTGAACAGGAATACTCTGGGGTGTAATCGCGAAACCAAACCATACTTTTCTCGCTTAGATAGGCAGATAAATGTGGCAGTATATGATGAGAACCGGACCAGGAAATATTATCAGGCGAATCCGATGGCTTCTGACTCCGCTCAGTATGGCAACCGAGGAAGGAACCTTTCGTTCAAGATCTTTCGCCAATCGAACTTGCTTTCGGCCGATTGCCGCCCCCGCCTTCCCATTCTTCTTCGGAGATGGGGATCTAGGATTAGCCGACGAAGATAGTCGGAGAGAACGTTGGGGTCGCGGGGCGGAACAAGATAGCCTTCCTTTTCATGTTGCAGGATCTCGGGTATCCCGCCGATCCGTGAGGCGACCACCGGCACTCCTGAACTCAGGGATTCGGAAACTACCAGTGGGCAAGCATCCATCTGGACACTGGGCACGACCACAATATCGGAGGACCTGTACTTTTCAGCTTGACTCTTCTGATCAATTGACCACGGCAAGGTTTCTAGGAAGGGTAACCTTACGGGACCCATGCAGTACTCAGAGTCGACCCTCACTTTGAAGAGAATTCCTTGCCTTATCAGCTCTTGGGCAGCGTCGAGAAAGAACTGGAATCCTTTGGCCGGATCACTGGCGCGACCCGGTAGGTACACAATTGGAAGTTCACCGACCTCACCCTTGCTCGTCGGAAAGAAAATATCCGTGTCAACGCCATTGGGAAGAAGGTCGACAGCAACATCCTCTCCAAGCGTTTTTCGAAACATTGCCTCCAAACCACGGTTAACGACGAAAATTTGGTCTAGGAGTTTCAGCTTTTCCACGAGCATGCGAGGTCGCAGGAACACCGGTAGGTCGTACATAAGCCTCCTGATTGTTTGGACTTTCCAGAAATCGGACCATCCAGGAACGCCGCAGGCGAGACACCGCATGCACCTCGCTCCATTCGAGAAGAAGTCAGTCTCACAGATATGATCGCCAGTCCAGAGGTCGCCCACCCTCCTCGGACAGAAGGGGAAGTATGCCCCCAAGTGATAGATCGCGTAAGTATGTCTGACCGCGTCGACAAGCCTATACAGGTCGAGAAAGGAAAAAGGCTGGGTCAAAAGCGATATATCAGGCGAAAACCGCTTGACTTCCTTCCGCACCAACAGAGAGAACGTGTAGAGATCGAATCGCCTCCTATTCAGTTTCACGAGGCCGAATCCCAGACCGTCGGGATCGCGCACTTCGCCACACGTGACTAGCCGCACATCATATCCGTGTTGGCGAAGGGCCGTGCCAAACTGATACTTCACAGTATCCGCCCCAGACCTGGGTGGCCAGCTGAAGAACCTGCTTACGATTAATACACGCTTCACTATTCACCAACCTCCACTGGTATGACTGGCACGCACCGACACGGACCCAGCAAAACGTATAGTTCAACGGTCGTCGTTTTGACAAGAATTAAATGCGATCCCCGTCCAAACAGGTCGGGAAGCAAGATAGCTAGAACAGACTAGCCGCTTTGTCCCGCTGCAGCGGTTTCCGGTGAAATCAGGTATGACAACCAAGTTTCATGTTCTCCTGACAGTGGACGTTGAGCCGGGGTACAGGTCAGCGGATGGCACGATGAACTGGGATTACGGATCCACAGTCCTGCAGAAAGGGAATGCAGGCGCACCCGGCTTTTTCTCAGGGGTTCCGACACTTCTTGAGCTAGCCGAGGAGATGTGTACGCACGGAGCGACTCACATAACCTTCTTCCTCATGCCCCTAATCTCTGTGATCAGAAATAGCGAGTCTCTGACGTCCCAATTAGTGTCCGCCAGCAGGGCGGGCCACGAAATGGGAGTCCATATCCACCCAGACGATCCTGCGCTAGCCAAGGCCGAGACATACAACCCTGTATTCTCTTCAAACCCTTTCTTGGCTCAGCTTGCACTTATGCGCCGTGCGAAGAGCCTAATTTCGAACATCGTAGGTAAGACCACGTCAATTAGAATCGGGCGACTTGCGGCCGACGGAAGAACCCTGATGGCTATGGCTCTTTCCGGATTTCGTTTCGACAGCAGTCTTGCATCTCGCGGAGAAAAGCCTGTGAATTGGCACCGAGCGGTATTGAGAGTCCCAATATCCGTAGATCCGACAGGAAGATGGGCCCATCCCGCATACGGCTTCGACTTCTTGAGGACGCTCTTTCTTGAAAGATACACCGTATGGGATCGTCGGCGGCAGGGATTCCTAGTGATATTCCTTCACAGCTCGAACATCGTAGACCAACGAGGTCGTACAAACAGTGACTTTGAGAACCTGAAGAGGTTCGTCGGCTATGTTTCCGACGAGTTTTGTTCAAAGGGCGACACGCAATTCAGTTCAGTGCGTGAGTTCTCGCTCGCCTGGAGGAGTTCGGATCGCCCGTAATGGGCCGACGGCCACAAGCATCTGCTGGACTGACAGCCATTACTGACCGCCACCGTCACCGCATTCTCTCTTGAATATGGGCCTAATCTGGGATCACGCACAGGTATGAAATAGCCGAGATAACTAGACCAAGGAACTCGACCGTCCGGCTTGGCAAGCGAATCCTACGCTCCCACAAGACATCGTTCGCTTGTTTCCAGGGGGGACGTAGGTTTTCGGCCCCACCCAACACGGTTCCTCCCCGACTTCCCTGCCATCATCGACAATGCTATTCTACGCCTCCGCAGTAGCCAAATCAACCATAGTCGACTATCCACCTCACCTTGCCACCCGGGTGCTTCACTTCGACGGTATGTATTCCGAAAGTGATGTCGGTTTGCACGTAGTAATAATCGGTAAAATACTTCTCGACGCTTCCGGCAAAGTCTGCACACTCTGCCGCTGTGACGCGGACGGGAATGTACACCCGGCCGTCTATGCTAATTTCTGTGAATACTCCCCAAAGCCTCACGTTAAGACCCGTTCCTGTCTCCCACGGATACCGGCCCCATAGGCCTTGAGCAGCCTTCGGGATAGGTTCTACGAGAAGGTTAGGCGCGGGCAGCAGACGCGTCCCGCTAGCCCTAACGAAGTCGACCATCCATCGCGATCCATACACGGTACCGTCCTCGTGGATGTAGCCGACCCTTCCATTCCTCACCGCATCCATGAAGCCAGCCCAGTCGCCCGTTCTAGCTACAAACAAACCCACGACATGCTGAGCGTGGTACATCCCCCCCTCGAAGGTATGGTGATTGTCCGCCTCGTCCAGCGGAACCAACCTGCCAGCGTATTTCTCCAACCAAGGTTGGTCACGGACTATGTCCGCTACGAACTTCAGGTAGGTTCCCCCCGACACGAATCCGTTATACCCGCCGATCTCCACAGCTGCATCAAGTACATCCACTGCCCTGTAGTAGTCCTGTGTAGAGGAGTAAGCTGAGACCCCGTTCGCCAAGAAGCCGCGGTTGTAAATAACGAGATCGTCAAAGGAGTTCCCCATGGTGTTCGAGCCTCTGTAGGGCGACCAAGGAGAACCGCCGCTCGGGCTAGTGACGTAGGAATGGCTGTGGTCGTGAGGGTCGTAGCCGTTGAACTGGAGGTTGAAAGTATAGATTTCGTCCCCCTTGGCCACAAACACGGGAAGCCCGTAGGCTTCAGCGAACGCGTTCATAGGATCTATTAGGCTGTCGCCTCCCTTCTTCCCAGAGATTATCGATATGCCCTGTTCGTAGGCCCCCATCACCGCGAGACCACCAAGATCTCTGGATCCCGGATAGTTTCCGCCGAAGGCCTGGGTTTTGAATTTGAACACCTTGTAGGTCTGATCCTCGAACCAGGGCGGGGGCTCCGGGGGGTCCCTACATACGGGTGGATTGGTTGGCATTCCCATCTTCCTCAAGATCTCCAACGCGTAGTAGGTGGGCTCGAGCCTTGAGTCCCAACCCGGCCTGTCGCCAAAACCCCCGTCTGAGTTCTGGCACATCATGACCCAATCGTAAGTCCTCAAGGGGATCGTTCTCCCGGCCGTGTAGAGGAGATCTACGGCCCAGTAGGTCTCCCTCATATCACTTTCCCGTCCCCTCTCATAGCCCCAGCCTCCGTCAGCGTTCTGTACCGAGAGCAAGTAGTCGATGGCAGACTGCGGGATGCCTCTCCCGGCCCAGTATAGGATCATTGCGGCGTGGTGTGTCCTCCATACACACGACCTCTGTGGCTTAAAGTCAGACAAAGTGGAAAGCCGAGTCCCAAGCGGATTTGATTCCCAACCACCATCAGCGTTCTGATTGCGTTGGAGAGCATCAGCGACCTCTGCCAGCGTGGGGCTTGCAGTCGAAGTCTCGCCCAATAGCCTCAACGCGTGGAACTTGTGATAGACTACATCCAGCCTCCAGGAAGAGTCTTTCTCCACCAGCTCCTTGACGTCGGGGAGCGAAGATCCTAGGAGGGAAAGCGCCGTGAGACTTATATCCAGTCTCCACGGACCCATATTCGCCGCCTCGTTGCCGGGAGAATCAACCGCCGCGAGCGACGGTAAAGCCCCGGAGATCTTTTCGGCCAGGCCCGAGGGAATGGTTGCCCCGCAGAGCGCTGCCGCGGAGGCTCCAAACGCATCATGGTAGAAACTGGACCAAGATTGTCCGTAGGGCCCATACCCGTCCGCTTTCTGGCAGGACTCGACGTAATCACTCGGCGTCTTGAAACCCGAGGCATCCACGTAGGCTACGAGGGCGGTCACATCGTCAGTCTTGGAGAGCGATCCGAGATCTGGCGTCTGCAGCGCACAGACCATGGCGCTCCCATTCACAATTATGTTGCCCGTCGAAACGCCGCTCGGTAGGTAGAGCTTGAGGAACTGTGACACTCCCGGGTAGACTATGAGTGAAATCTCATTCTTCTTCGGATCGTAGGACAGGATTTCGGGTGGCTTAGCCTTCTTCAGAACCTCCCCGGTGTATCCATCTTCCCGTTCGGGAAAACCAAGCATCTCGAAGGGGACGCCAAGCTTGACGATCTTCATGTCCTCTGCCGGAACCGTAAGAGAAAGCTGGTTGTTGGACCTCGTAAGGTAGACCCATGGAGAGTTCGGGGACGATGGATCAAAGGCGACGAGAGTGTCGCATCGGTACGAATCGAATAGACCGCTGCCTATACTTATCCGCAGGGTCTGGGCTGAGAACTCAAAGTTGCTCACCGCCAGTTGCCACATGCTTCCAGTCTCCTTGCTCAGGGAATAGTAGAGATTCGATGTCTGCGGGAGGAACCAAGCCGGCTTGATGCCAAGCGTCCGACGTCCAAAAGGACGGCTGCCACCAGTTGGCAGCTCGGCGTACTCCAGATTGGACAGGTAAGGCACGTAGTTCCATTTGGACGCGATCTTCCGGGCGAAAGCCTTCTCTTCCTGGTCGAAGGAGTAGGGGGAACCTGCGTCGGCAGGGCCATCCCATCCTCCGTGGACCCAGTTGGTCACATAGTGGGGGTTTAGAAGATACGCGTAGAGAACCTGCTCTGCAAATCCAAGATCCCAATCCGTCGCGGTCCCGTGCCGGTCCATCGTCCTGTGCAGGTAGTAATCCGTTGCTAGGTCGCTTGCACAGGCCGAGACGCCGGCTGAGAATAAGGGTTGGTAGAGGCTCGAGTCGAAGTGATCAGTGAAGTACCAGGTTGCCTGGCCGTTGGCATCGCAATGCTGGAAGTGATTGACGCTCGCGGCGAGGCGCCCATCGGCAGGGATGACATGGCTCGACCACCTATAGCCAAGGTGCGGCTGTCCTCCATACCAGGTGTCGGCCCTGAACGACCTTAGCGTACCGAGTATGTCGCTTACCATGTGAGCTTCGAACTCCGTTGAGTCGAGGACTCCGTCCCCGTTGTCATCCCATTCAGAGGCCAAGGGAACCATGCCCTCGACGCCGTGGTAGCTTGCATACTCTTGATCCAGCACCAAGGCGCGCCACGTCGGGTCGGTCGCGATCAGGCGACCAAGCTTCTTGGCCACTCTTTCCCACTGCTCGCTGGAATGCGGCGCGGGCACAGGCGGCGAGTCGGCGCGCCAGGTCCTGTGGTAAAAGAACCATGACATGGCGTAGAAGGTGCCCGCAGGGTCCCTCTGTTCTACCGCCCTCCTCCATTGTTCGTACCATCCGCTCATCACCATCGCGCCGCCGAACTCGGGTGGCCAAAGCCCGGTGCGGTCCTCGAAGGGATAGAAGTACCGGGGCGGGTCGGTCGAGGACTGGCCCCACGTGTTGATCGGGATCACGAATGATCCCTCAACCTCCTGCAGTCTGTCTAGAACGACTTCTGGCGACCATCCTTGCTCCCCCCAGGACTCGAGTAGCCCGAACCCGTAGTGATCGTTCCAGATATCGGGGAGGGCCACGAAGGACTTGCTGGTGGAGGCCTGGCCCTCCGAGGTTGTGACCCAGTAGGTGACCTTCTCCGAAGGGGCTACCCTGATCCTAGCCTCCCACATATTCGGCCAGTTAGGAGAGTTCACTGGAGTCATCGGGACGCTGCCGCTAGCGAAGACGAAGTCCAGCCCGTTGTAGCGCCGCTCGTAGTGAAGCGTTACACCGCTTGTGGACGTCACTATGGCGTATATGCTCGCCCACCCGTCCGACGGGAAACTCGGGTATATGTCGTAGAGATCGTCGAAGTGATCATTCTCCCACACCGAGAGATCCCCGACGTAGAGACCCGCTATGCCCTGCTCCTTGACAACCGCGGTCTTGGTCGCCGTTGATCGATGGCCGGCGATGTCCACGGCCTCAACGGTGAGGACCACCTGCTGCCCGGGGTTGGCTTGGATCTGGAACTCGCATTGGTAGTCTCCGTTTGCCGTCCAAGCTATCTGTCTGGAGATCGCAGCTCCGCTGTCCACTCGGAGAGAGAATATCAAGGAAGAGACGGCATAGTCGTCGGAGATGCTGGCTTTCGCGGTAACCGAACCTGTTGGGCCGTAGAGGTCGCTGGCACCCGTGGATTGAACCGAGAGGCTTCCGATGCTCGGCGGCAACTCATCCGACCGGGAGCTGGGACCCAGCACGACGCTTAGGCTGCCCGAAAAGGTGGACGCGTCTCTCGTTCCGGGCGGGCAGGAAAGAAAACTGTACAGGCCGACCGCCCTCTCGGGCCCCGCGGGAACAAGCAGGTAGGGTAGAGGCGTCGCTCCAATCATAAGGGGCGGCAGGCCCTTCTCCGGAGAGGCATATAGATCGGAGTCATCATCGATGATGATGCTGGAGGCGGGTATTCCTTGCCCTGAACCAGACATCAGTCCCGCTGAGGACAAGTAGAGGCGGGCATCATCATTACACGCTACAAACAGCCCAAGGGGGCTGGGCGACCCCGACGCGGTCTGGCCCGCCGGGACGGAGAAGGACAGGCTAGGTGGATCACGGATCAGGAAATCAAAATCGACTTCCGCCGACAGGCTGGCTACGATGGACCAGGGCGCTATCTGGCACCTGATGCCCCATATGCCGGCCCTCGCCAGACGCGCAAGCTTAAATGCGAAAACCCATTCATGGATCGTCTGACTCCGGCTGGAGAAAGAGCTCCGAGCAGGGATCAAAGCCATCTGGCCCTGTGGCTCGACGAACCCCGTTGCGCTCGCCCAAGACATTGACAGGCTGTGCGGAAGGTTCGAATGCTGCGTGGGTCCCTGCAGCGTGATCTGCACCGAGCCTATCTCCGAGAGGGCAGCGTTCTCGAGATGGACGAAGAGCCTGTACTCGCCGCCCGGAGCCATTTTCTGGACCGCCTTTCCCTGGGAATCCATCAAAGTCAGCGTGGCCCAAGCGCTCTGGCTGGACGCCTCCCGAGCCAGAGGCAGCAAGCTGCTCAATACGAGAAGCAAGACCGCGGCTACGCTGAATAGCGATCGTCTGAGCGACAGTGGGAGGCCCCTCGCCTCGGAAGCTCAGGAATTCCCTAAAAAATCTTGTTTATGGCTCCCTCGCCCTATTGCCCGGCTCACCTCCGATATTGCGACAAACGCGAACGATCTTGGCCCTTCCCGCATGGTCCGAACGAAGATTCCGGTCCGGCCACTCTCAGCGTCCTTCGTCCAAGATTTCGATAACTGGCGCTTAGGCAGGAACCGATCAAGCAAGGTACCGGCAAGGGCGCAAGCAAACTGCGAACGCTTGCGCCTACCCCAAGGATTGGGCCACCTGCTCATGATCGGCTGGCGACAAGAGAAGATATGGAGCTGAACACCGACGACGTGGATGACATGCTTTTCAGAGGATGATTAATCCAAGTATTGTCGCTGCCCCAAACAGGCCCAAGATCCCCGCGACAGCCATTATCCTCACCCTTCTTTTCAACTTGAGTATCGTCGCGTACTCGGCGTTCGCAAAGGCCCCGAAGGGAACTCCCCTCATCTTCTCAGTGCTAAACAACATGAAGTCCCTCTTCTTTTCGAAGTAAGCGACGGTTCTTGCAGTGGCCGTGCTCACCAGCCTCACATAGTTGACGTCCTCCTCGACGGTGTATCCATCATCCGCCACGGTCACCAGCGGAAACTGCACCCTCGCCCCCGGCACCTGTTGCCCCTCCTCCAGAAGGTCCACGAGGAGTTCGAAGGTGAAGACGTTCCAGAAAGGCACCGAGACCACATCCCTCCATTTCCTCTTCTCCGGCTCACAAGGGTAAAGCTGGGGGGTCCAGATGTCAGAGGCCCCTATGAAGTTCGGGAACCCTCCATGTGGAAGCTGCATCCTCAGGAGGGTCTGAATGTTCTCTTCCACGTCGTATCTGAAACCTTGCCTTTGAAGCCTTCTGATCTGGTGAAAGCCCAAGCCGGATGTTGCGACCATGGTTGGATAGGCGAATCGCCTGGCCCCCCGCCTCCCCTTGACGTATCTGTGGGAGAAAAGCCTCGTCCGGGGATCTATCATCCCCACGAGGTGATCGCCAGCCAGCTTGGCGCTTTCCAAGAAGCGTTCTTCCCGTGTATGCTCGTAAAGGTCCAGCAGTCCCCGGCAGTTCAGGGCGGTGTAGAGGTAGTAGTAGAGGTGTGCGCTCTCCCCATCGTTGTAGCCCCACCCACCCCTCAGGGGCCCTGACCGGTCCTGCATCCTGATCATGTGGTCGGCCGCGGGAACGGCGTAGTCGGAGACCAGGCTTTCCTGCCCCGTGCACCGAGCGATCGCGCAGATGGCCGATATGGCGATGGCTGTCTGGTTATAGGTGTGAACCCGCCTGCCAGGGTACCCCCTCGGGCAGAAGAAGAAAGTTCCCGTCGAGGCGTCCCAATGTTCGGCAATCATCCTTTCCTTCAGGTTGTCACAGGCCACATCCAAGAGTTTCCTCCAGCCGTCCTCGCCGGCGTCCCTGAGGGCAGCGGCGGCCCGGGCAAGGGCTAGGGTCGGCCAGGCATTGTTTATGAGGGTGAGAGGCGTTGTAGAGTCGTGGTACAGATGTACTTTGGGCGAGTATGCTGACAACAGGTATCCTGACTCCAGCTGAGCATTGCGTAGCCACCTCTCGTCGCGGGTTTTTTGGTAGAGTTCCAGGTGGCCGATTATCCTGACCCCCTGCGTCCAGCAGGCCGGGGCCGTCACGACCGTGTAGTCCCTATGGTGGTGGATGATGTAGCCGTGGACCCCTCCCTGAGGATCCCTCCAACTGTTCAGGTAGGCATCCAAGGAGGCCAGGGCCTCTGGAATTCCGAGCATATCTACCGACGACGAAAAGTTCCTCGACTTTCTTTGAAAAATCCGATGCACAAGTCGATCCGAACCGGCTGATCCGTGACCAGGCAAAGCTTTTCAGCTCTGGGCATCACGCACAGTCGGATGGGCCTCAGGGTAGCCCGGGTCGTGCCAGACTTTCTGCCGCTCGAAAAGGCGTATGGCTACTACGTCACCTTCTCGATGCTGACCAGCGCTCAGCAATCCCTTGGGAACGAGGTGACCCTTTTCTACCCCCGGTCAACACCGAAGGGAGACCTCGAGTTCAAGGTCAAGCCGGTGGGGGACCTAAGCCCAGCGTATTTCGCGTTGGGGGCGAGCCTAAGACGCAGACTCGGCGAGTTCGACGTTGTGCACGGCCATGCCAGAGCAGCCTTGCCCTTGGCAGGCTTGGAGCCCTCAAGCCCGGTTGTCGTACACCTTCACGGACTCCCTTACCACGTCACGGAGCATACGGGAAGATTCGATCCGCACGACGCCACCGCCTTCATGTACTATCGCGCGTTCCTCAGGAAGGCAGACTGCGTGATCACCTACTGCAATAGCCTCCGAAGAAAGGTGATCGAGATATTCAGGTTGGACCCTGCAAGGGTCGTCCACATCCCCAACGGCGTCGAGCCCCAATACTTCCGCGCCAAGGACCACCTCAGAGAGCAGCTCGGGATCCGCGACTCCCCGGCGGTAATCTATGTCGGGCGTTTCAGCGAGGTAAAGGGCATCTTTGAGTTTCTTGAGTCGATACCCAGTATACTCCGGCGGGTCCCCGATGCGAAGTTTCTATTTGTGGGATGCAACTCGGCCCTGCCAAAGTTTCTATCCAGGCACGAAATCGAAATGAGCTGTATGTGCGTCCAACACGTTCCCTACAACAAGGTTGGGGCCTACTACCGATCGGCTGACGTTCACGTCGCCCTATCCAAGGTCTACGGATACCAAAAGACCGTCCTTGAGTCGCTCGCCTCGGGAACCCCGGTGGTTACATCCGACTACCCGGACGCAAGGCGGCTGGTTGGGTCGGCAGGTTTGTTCACGGACCCGAACAAACCCGAGATGGTGGCCGCGGCAGTCTGCCAGGCGTTAGAGGATGATGAGCTCAGGATAAACGCAAGAAGCAGATCGAAGGAGATAATGAGGCAGTACACCTGGCGCAAAGCCGCGGAGAGAATCCAGGACGTCTATAGCCATCTGATGGCTTAGAGTAGCGTCCTTGAGTCATACGGCTCCAGATCAACGAGGAAACATGCCCTCTTCCCACCGACGCACTCGACGTCAACCGGCAGCCCCCTTAACGCGGCACCGGATGTGTTCTGAACACTCGCCGCCCCCTTAGCTACGGACGTGCGGACGGCTTTGTGCTCGGGGCACAAGACGGACTCCCAGTACTGCGCAATGTTGTGGTGGGTCGTCAACCAACACTTTGAGCCTAAGTCTTGGACCAGGAATCTGAGGAACTCCGGGAAGCACTTCGTGGAGTCCACCCTTCCGAAGAAGGGGGAGTACTGGCGCAGGTGGGGGTGCCACAGATAGGTTACCTGGGATCCAGACCGAGGCGCTCTCCGGAGCGCCCTCTTCAGAGAAAGGAGCTGGGTCGGCGTGAAAGGATCGAAACGTCTGGTGTGGGCGCCCGTCTCAACTATGCGCGAGCCCTCCGGATGGTAAGGCATACAGACGCCCAAGTCAGGCCTGTAGGGGGCGATGTTCCGGCCAAGCAGGGACCTCCTCTCGACAGCCTCTGAGGAGCCGAGAAGGCCGGCCTGCGAAAGGGCCCTCGGGTAGAGTGGGTGGGATTTGTTGCCCGGGGCAGACCAGGTAGTTGGCTCGACCCCGAAGAATGCCTTCAACTTGAGGTTGTTGAGCCTGATGTTGTCGACTATCTCGCCCAAGGCGTCTTCCCCGCCGTCTTCCGAGGTTTGCCATCCGTGATGGTATTCGCCAGGTGCCACGTTCCTACGCCAAGACGTGTCCTGCGAGGCATCGTAGCCGTATGGGCTCCAGTAGTGGTAGTACATGTGATTCCCGACTTGGGCACACGGCCAAACCTGGTCAAGCAGCGGGTACTCCAAGTCATTGCAGGCCTTGATTTGTCCGAGGAATCGGAGCCAGCTCTCGAAACGGCTTCGGGAGACTTCGCCATTCATCTTCTCGGGAAACTTCTGGACCCAGCGAAACCACTCCTCGAAGTCTAGAGTCAACCGCGAGGATATGAATAGCGACGGCGGTATCCTGAACAGTCCGGAGAGATCAAACGCCGTCTGAAGAGTCCCCTCGTTGCTCAGGTTATCGAAGCCGTCTATGTCCGCCCTCCAGGCCGAGGCGGCAGGAAGACCATATCTCCATCTGTAGATCCCGCAGCGGACCGGCGGATGCTCCTCGGGCGCAAAAACGCTCCTCACAACCAAACGCCTGGTCTCCGTCCCGCCGGCATGGCGAGCCTCCACGAGCAGACTGGACCGATTCTCCGATGCAACGAGTGGGGTGACTGTGAAATCGTAAGCACGCGCCTCGCCGGGCTCAAGATCGAAGCTCTGCACGAAGGAGCGGTCCAACCTGTAGCTAGCGCCATTTGCCCTGAGGGAAAGTTCGACCGCCGCGGCCCTCAACCGCCCGATGTTGTGCACCATCGCCGTGACCTTGAATGGCACCCCGACGGGACGATCTCCGATGTCCAGAACGCCGCCCTTGGCCCTCACCAAGGGACATCGAACGTTAAGCACGACCGACGGTTGTGGTGGAGGAAGCTGCCGATGAAGGTAGCTGAACTCTCTCTTGAAGCGCAGGGCGAGGATGAGCAAGCCCAGGGCCGGGATGAGCGAAAGCGACCCGAGCATCCATGACCCCGTTGTCAGGGACGTTGCCGTCAGCGCTACCTCCGAGATGAGCGCAACCAGGACCTCGGGGTAGACGTAGTAGAGTGTGAAAAAGCCCCTAAGCATGGATCTCAAGCGAGCCACCACGTGAACGCAGTCGTCGCAGAAGCGCTTCGACCGGCTCCGCGAATGTCAGGAAACGGCGATCGAGGATCGCCATGGGCTCGGTGTGGCCCCCAAATCCCTTCTTCCATCTGTACACGCCATGCTGGGCCGAGGATGGGTCGAGGAATACCTCGCCCATGTTGTATCTGGACAGGCCCATCGAGACTCCCCACTCAATGACCTTCCAGTGGAGCAGATCGTTTGCCCTATAGTCCTTCGCCTCAGGCGTGTAACAGGTGTAGGGACAGAAAGCCGTGTCCAAGTGGTTCAGGACGAGGGCCGATGCGACCGGACAGTTGCCCGACTCCGCAATGAAGACCCTGATCATATCTCTGGGCCGGAATGAATCCCAAAGCGCCTCCACGTGCCGGAACGAGAATGGTTGAAACCCCCTGTCCTGGGCAAATCTCACGAACATATCGTGAAAGACGGAGAGGTCGGCCTTGTCCGCGGATGCCCTCACCCTGACGCCCTTCTCGGACGCTTGCCTAACGTTCCTTCTCTTCGGCGGATCCATCTGCCCCCAAGCATGGGAGGCCTCTCTCGGAAGGTCCACAAGGAAGATCTCCGCCTTCCTAGTAACTCGGTACCCATGCGGGCCGGTCAACACGTCAAGCAGGCCTGCCGCTTCGAAGCGGTGGACACGGGCCCTGGATATTAGATTCTTCCGGGCGTACTCGTTGACGCGGGACACAAGGGCTGAGGCGACCGCGGTTGCCTCGGGCTTCGGGAGACGAATTAAGGATGGACCGCCGCCGCTACTACCCCCCATTACGATCTGCGAGAAAGGCCTGTTCCGTCGAATCCCTTGAAGCACGCCAAGGGGCCTGTCGCTCCAGGCCAGAAATCTCACCGGCAGCATCCCGCCGCCGCGCCGTTTCACCGCCTCTCCGTATTCGTAACACTGGCGATAGTCGCCCTGCCCAGACTGCCTCAGCACCTCGTCCCAGTCGGACGCCCTGGGTGCTTGATCGATTTCTATCTTCAACCGGAAACCGACCTCGCCTTATTCACCTGTGCTGACTGCCTCTTTGACTTTTCTTGAGACAGTTGGGTACCGGGATATCCATTTGACCTCGTCAAATGCCTGCCCGAAGTGCATGTATCGGAGGCTTCTTAGAAGCCGCTTGAACTTCTCCTTTGGCCTCGATCTGTCCAGAAGATACCTTCTCGCGAGCGCGATCTCCTCGGAGCTGAAATCGTCATAGCCAAGCACCGGTGAATCCCCAGAGATGCAAGACCTGTCCTGCGTCTTCATCCAACCCTTCCGCCTGGCCTCTTCGAAGAGCTTGGTGCCCGGATAAGGCACAAGGAAAGCCACGTTGATCCGATGCGGCTGGAGCCTGTCCAGGATTTCGGCGGTTTCCCTGACCGTCCGCCAGCTCTCCCCGGGAAGGCCAACCATCACATTAGCGGTGATGGGTATAGAGGCCGAACGCAGCGAGCGAAAGCCCTTGATCATCTTTCCGAGGGTCGATCCCCTCTTCCCCCTCTGTGAGAAAAGAAGATCTGCCCCCGTCTCCAAGCCGACCTGTGCATTCACGCACCCTGACCTCTTCATCGCCGCGGCAAGCTCGTCGGTCACAAGATCAGCCCGCATCTCGGCCCTCCAGACGATCCTCAAGTCCTTTTCGAGGAGCCCGTTGCAGATCGCAATCGACCTTTCCACGTCAAAGTTCCACGTTGGATCCCTGAACCAGATCGCCTCTACCGAATACTTCCGTACAAGCGTCTCTACCTCGTCCACGGTCCTCTCGGCGGAAAGCGCCCTCCATCGCGTCCCGAACTCTAGGATGTAGGGGCAGTACTCACAGCCGTAGGGGCAGCCCCTGCTGGACAGAACCGTGAAGAACCTCCTGCCCCGCCCCCCTCTCTTCATCTCGATCTTTCCGTAATCGTAGTAGCGCTCCATGTCCAGAAGTTCATAGGCAGGAGACGGCAGAGAGTCAAGATCATCGAGGGGTGGCGAAGGCGCCGTTCGAACGATCCGGCCGCCATCACTGAAGCTTATGCCACGGACCTCAGCGAGCCCAGTCTTCCCCGACAGGGCATCGCAGAGATCGGCAAGGCAGGTCTCAAGCTCCCCCTCGATCACAACGTCGACCGAATCGCCGAGGAGTTCCTCACGGTAGATGCAGGAAACGGGCCCCCACGTGGCGCTAACTGCGTCCGGAGCAGATGACTTGATCTTGCGAAGGACTTGTTGGTCTCCATCAAAGCAGGGAAAGCACGGGCGACTCACGATGAGTTCGAACGAGCCGTTCTTGATGTATGCCGATATGCTTTCGAGGTCCCAGCATCTCACCTGGCAGTCGAGGATGTGCACGTCGTGCCCACGCATCCGGGCGGAAGCGGCGGCATACGCCTCGAGCAATGGCGGAAGGACTGGGGCGCTGGCGTCGTGGCCGAAGCTTCTCCTCCTGGATATGGAACCGACCACGCCAAAGCCACCGGCGAAATCCCTTTCGATGTTCCTCCCAGGCGGGCTGGGAAGGTTGAGAAGGAGCACCCTCAAGAGGCTCACCCTTCGGACGGACGGACATGCCTGAGCCCAACCCTCGAGCTCAGTCGCTTGAGCAGCGCCGGCGCAACGACCCTGGAGTAGTACGCGGGGTTGAGCCAGAACATCCTCCCATAGCGGGAGGACCACTCGACTCTTCTTATGCGGGCTTTGAACCTGCGTATGCCGCGCAAGACATCCCGCATGGTCTTGAACTCGGTGCGTATCTGCCCGCTTGCACGGATGATCGTCGGGAACTCGCGCCAGGAGTCTATCGGGTCGAACACGCCGTCTTCGACTCCCATCTCATAGAGCGGGGTCTTTGGATATGGTACCGACAAGGACGGGCGGGCGAAGGTGACCCGCGGAAGCCTCGACATGCGCTGCGCGAACTCCAACGTCGCTTCGATGGTATCTTTGCTCTCACCGGGGAGCCCGAAAAGAAGGTTGTTGCTGGCGTGGATGCCCGCGCTTGAGGTCCATCTGATGGACTGCTCAGCTTCCTCCACCGTCTGCTTCTTGCCTATACGGTCCAAGACCTCCTGGCTTGCTGACTCCAGCCCATAGTTGAGCTGGTAGCAGCCCGACCTCTTCATCAGCTCAAGCAGATCGGCGTCCACGGAGGAGTACCTCGTCTCCGCGCTCCACGCAATCTGGATGCCTCGTTCGATGATCATTTCGCATATCCTTGCGGTTCGCGCGCGGTCGATCGAGAACTCGGGGTCCTGGAACCGAACGATCCTTACCCCGTGATCCCTATACAGCAGCTCAAGCTCGTCCACGACGTTCCCCGGCGACCTGGACCGAAACCCCCTTCTGTGGATGTAGAGAGCACAGAAGGCGCAGCCGAACGGGCATCCCCTTGAGCTCAGGATGAATGTGGAAAGGCCTTGAAAGCTGTACAGGTCTGACTTATAGTATCCGAACTTCTGGTAGGGGGAAAGTGGCATGATCTCGTAGAGGGGAAAGGGGTTTTCATCCAAGTCCACCGTCCGCGCCGGAGGGTTCAGTTCAACATCGCGGGGGCCGAGGCGGACAACAGTACCCGGTATATCAAGCGGTTCATTGCCTGAAGCAATTGCCGCGACCAACTCCCAAACGGGGGCCTCGGGCTCTCCCACGACGCCGATGTCGGCCGATCCCATCTCCTGCATCGCTGACTCGGGGAAGACCGTCACATGTGGGCCTATGACGACCAGAGTTACGTTCCGTAATAGAGCGCGGGTGGCGTCAAGGAGCTGGGCAGGGACCTTAACCGACGGGTAGGGGCATATCCATCTGTCGAATGCCGCAGTGTTCAGGACCACCACATCAGGCCGTTGGGCAGCTATCCTTCGTGCAGTTTCCTCGACGGACAGCTGGGCGGCGTTAGCCTCAAGAAGGGCGAGATCAACGCCCTCGCCTAGCCCCCTTCTCAACATGGAAGCGGCGTACGCGAGGTCAAGGGGCGGCCTGTTCCTGCGGTTTGTGAAATGGAAATACTGGGTCAGATCCAAGCCATCGATTCTCACGGGGTAACTGGAGGGATGAGGAGTGTTCACGAAGAGCACTCTTGTCCCGGTCGTCTCGTTCCGCTCCGAACAAACGATCCCGACGCGTTTACTTATATTTGATGTGCGCCTAGATTTCGGCTTGAAAGGATCGCGAATGTGAAGAGCTATGAACGTACTTTTGGTGACGAGGAAGTTCCCACCGCCGAATGACCTGGGGGCCGTTGCAACCCTGCTCTGGGAAGTGTCCAACGGCTTGGTCGACAGGGGGGTCAACGTAGTCGTCCTGGCGGGTCCCCATCGGGGGGCGGACATCGAGGAACCCAGAAAAGGACTGCGGATTGTCCGATTTAAGGCTAGTAGAGCCGGTGTCAACCGGAGCATTCCTTCCGCACTTAGGAAAGCCGAGATGGGGGCTGACGTGATCCACCTTCACGACGTGCTGCCCATGGGGCTGCCCCTTTTGTGGAGACTGTCGCGCAATCCCGCGCCCAGGTTCTGGACCTGGCACAACCTCGCCCCCCTTTGCAGGAATTCTTTTTTGTGGCCTCCGTGTTCGCTTTGCCGAGGCGATGCAATCCCGGGGAGGTCGGGCCTTTGCTATCTGGATCGCGAACCAGACTGCAAGAATTGCTTCCCCAAAGGCATCAAGGGCCGAATTGGCCATGGAAGGTTCCTCATATCTTCCAAGGTGATCCTCACGCTCGCCAAGCGTTTCAACCTCATCGTTCCCTCGCGGGCGGCAAAACGTGTGCTCCAAGGCGCGGTCGGCGAACCCGTCAGGGTCATACCTAATGCAACCGTTCCACCGCCCCTTGTCATGAGCCACAGGGAAGCGAATCCCGTCGAGGTCGTCTTCGGAGGCAGGATAGTCCCCGAAAAGGGTCTCGACCTGCTTGTGGACTCCCTTCGGGGGGTGGATGTTCAGTTGACCAGTTACGGATTGGGACGAACGGAGTACTGCCAGAGACTGGCCCAACGCGCGCGCGAGGCGGGCGTCAACTACATACAAAAAAGATGGGTCGCCTACGAGAAGCTACACGCGCTTCTATCCAGTGCGGATCTCTGCGCGGTACCTAGCAGGGGGTTTGAGACGTTCGGCATGATCGCGCTGGACGCCGAGTCCGCAGGGTTGCCTTTGGTTTTGTCGCGGTCGGGGGGGTTGACCGAAGTGGCAGCCGACGGTAAGAACGCACTGTATTTCGACCGCGAGGACTGCGAGGGCCTAGCCCTAGCGATAGATTCACTGGCGCGGGATCCCAAGAGGAGAGCGAAGTACTCCAGAATCTCAAGAAAGATCGTACAAACCCGCTTCCCGGTCTCTAGACACGTCGATCTCCTCCTGAAGGCATACGAGTCGAAGGGCGACCAACCGTGAGAGATCGTTTCGAGGGCCAGAGCGTGCTTTTTGTCGTGTCTTCGGTGACGGGCAACCAGCTCACAAGAGCTTATCCGTTCGCCTCGCTCTTGGCGCAGGGAGGCAGAAAGGTGGAGATAATCGGGCCGGCCAAGACCGGGTCCGGTCTGTACATAGAGGACTCCAACTTCGAGATAAGACCGATCCCCCGCCTCTCCTTGAGGTCCAGAACGCGATGGCTCTCCGGAAAAGTGTCGCGGTATGACATCGTTTGTGTGTCCAAACCGTGTTGGGAAGGGACCCTGGCGGCCGTGATGGCGAAGAGAATGGGCAAGATGTTGATCTTTGATATCGACGACGACGACCCTCGAAACTGGTTCTTCGATTTGCGAACGGATGCCGGGAGGATCGGGCCGAAGGGCATCGCCGCGAGGCTTCCTGAGGCCGTTGTGATACAGGTAAACTTCTCGATGCGCGTGATCGCCGACCGACTGACGGTTGCATCCCACGCCTTAAGAAGGAAGTACGGAGGCCAGGTCGTCTACGTGCCCATCCCGTCACGGATCTTTGAGGGACAGACGCGTGACATTCCGGGCGACAAGATCGTCATGTACGCGGGGGCGATCAGGGCTCACAAAGGGATAGAGACGCTGATCGAGGCATTCACATTGGCCAAGTCACAGGTCCCTGAGGCTAAGCTGTATCTGGTCGGGCCCATCCATGAGGACTCTATCAGCTGGGAGGGCATGAGCCGGAGGATCGACAGGGTGAACGATATCTTCTGCCCGGGGTTTCAGCCGATCCAGGCCATTCCTAAGTGGCTGTCCAAGGCAGACTGTCTGGTTCTGCCGAATCCCGACAATCCGATCCACAGGGCGCAGTCGCCGGTCAAACTGATGTACTACATGGGTGCCCACCGGCCCATCGTCACCACCCCGGTGGGGGAGATACCGCTCATCCTTGATGAGGGGTCGGCCCTCTTCGTGCCGCCGGACGATCCGCAAAGCATGTCGGAAGCGATCGTGAGGGTCCTTTCGGATCCAGGTCTTTCCCGCAAGTTGGCCGATGCGTCGAACCGGATATTCCTAGAACGCCACTGCGCCGAGGTCATGCATGATGGGATCGAGGAGATCTACTCTCTTGAGGGCGTCGGCAGGGCGCCCGGGACAACTGGCCTTGCCCGAGAGGGTCGGATCACATGAACGCCTCGAGAACTGTTTGCAAACATGTTTATGGCCGTCTCGTCTCTGCCATAACTTCTTGACAGGTCGGTGGACTTGAGGATCGCGAGGCTTGTGACTTCGTTTCCCCGCGGAGGCCTGCTGACGGGCGGCCTTTTGCCCAACATCTATCACCTTTCGACCGAGGAGATCCGCCGGGGCAACGAAACCGCGGTCTTCACGTATGGCGGTGACGGGCCGGGCCCGGAACGCGTGGGGGACGTACCGGTTTACAGGTGTGGAAGGCCAAGACTCCAGAGACTGTTGCTTGGGCCGGCCATCCTTAGAACGATCCGCAGGACGGGCTTTCATCCCGACATAATCCACTCCATGAACGCAATGCCTCTGGGCTGGCTGTACGACCCCTCCGCGTCTAGGAGGGTCGGCGCGCGGTGTGTGCTCTCCGTGCACACGCCCGTCAGGCAGACCGACCGGTTCGCCCCGACCCGGAGGTACGCGCAGAACGCTGAGTACGCACTCCTCCTCAGGAGGACCTCGGGGAAGGTGGACCTAAACATCGCGGTGTCGCGTTTCGTCATGCGAGAACTCGTCGCGATAGGCGTGCCGGAGGATCGCATAAGGGTGATTCCCTCGGGCCTGAACACGGACCTCTTCGTCCCCCAACCCCTGTCGTTCTCAGCCCCGTATCACAAGTTCCTCTACGTTGGCAGGTTCGCGGCCATAAAGGGACTGGAGAACCTAGTGAAGGCCGCGGCATTGCTGCAGCAGGAGAAGGACTGCAGGAATACGCGGTTCGTCCTCGTGGGCGGCTCGAGAGATGATGACGACTACTCAAGGACGATTTCGCTCATAGCCCAATACGGATTGGAGCATCTGTTTGCGCTCTACCCACCCACGCCCCACCGAGAGATGCCCAACTTCTACAAGAACTGCCACTGCTTCGTCCTTCCCTCGATAAGGGAGCCCCTAGGGAAGGTGCTCTTGGAGGCGATGGCCTCGAGGAGGCCCGTCGTGGCCTCTGACGCAGGCGGCATTCCGGATCTGGTGCAGCATGACAAGAACGGACTTCTTTTCCGGTCACAGGATCCCAGCTCCCTTGCCGATGCACTCTCGAGGATCATGGACGATCCGAAGCTGGCGCTGAAGATGGCCTCCAGGGGGGTCCGATTCTGCAAGGGCTTCGACTGGGCTCGAATCTCCCGCATGTACCTTGAAGCCTTCGAGGAGGTGCTGAAACGATGATCCAAGAACCTCGCAAGACAGGCTTGCTCAGAATCGCATCTGGGATCAGGACCCGTCTTGTGCTCAGGGGCATTGGCAGCTTCGGCCCAGGGTCATCGATCGGCGCGGGCGTCAGAATCTACAACAAGAGGCTGGTCCGGATCGGCTCGCACACAAGGATCGATGACTACGTTTGCCTCAATGGCCTCGGCGAGAACGGGCTGACCATCGGCTCCCGATGCCAGGTGCGCTTCGGCTGCCTGATCGATTGCTGGAAAGGCAAGGGAATCCGGATCGGAGACGACACGTTCATCGGGCCGCTGTCCGTCATTCAGGGACAAGGCGGCACGAGCATAGGATCGCGTTGCCTGATCGGTGGACATGCCTACATCGTCCCTGCCAGCCACGTATTCTCGGACCCGTCGAGGCCGATTCAAGATCAGGGGGAAACCCGCAAGGGCATAACGATAGAGGACGATGTCTGGACGGGCTGCGGGGTGAGGATCCTCGACGGGGTGAGGATAGGCAGGGGGAGCGTCATTGGCGCTGGGAGCGTGGTGACCCGCGATATCCCGCCAATGTCCGTTGCCTACG
Source organism: uncultured Thermococci archaeon (assembly GCA_964549615.1). Lineage (GTDB taxonomy): Archaea > CAYQAE01 > CAYQAE01 > CAYVLA01 > CAYVLA01 > CAYVLA01. The sequence continues at coordinate 53,215 of CAZJVP010000099.1, forward strand.
GCGTTCCAGCTAGAATCCGGAGAAAACGCGGCCAGGAAGGGCCAGACTCACCGTCAGGAGTCTCCAAACCGAATAGAGGCACAGAACTCCAACGATGACCGAGAGCATGAGCGATACACGGGCATGAATGAGCACGGGATTGGGTTCCTCCACGACGAGTTCCATCCTCGCTATGACAAGCTCGGATCGGGTTGCCGAGGAGACCTTCAGCGGAACCTGAATCATCTTGAAGTTCTCCGGGCTCAAACGAACGTAGTCCGCGAGCGGGTCGGCGATATCGATGGTACAGGACCCGCCGATCGGAATTTCCCCGGAAAAGTAGTTGTTTGTCCGGCCAACGTCAATACTGAATGGTCCGAGATATTCGTGCTCGCCGGCAACCGTCACACACGGACTCTCCTTGACGGAAGACCAACCCTTCCCGGCTGCGAACACGAGGCTATGGCCCCCCGTCGCATTCGAGGCGAACCATATGTATGAGCTTGGCGCACCCGAGGATAGCACGATCCAGATCCTAGATCCCCCGAAAAGTAGGAAGGGGGAGGAAAGCTTGAAGCTTAGCCAGCGGGGAGCCAAGCCAAGATCGCCAGGTGCTGCCGTAGCCCGGAAAAGCGGATCCCCGCCGGGACGGCCGGCCTCGTCACGGTAGGCGGAAAGAGTCAGGTCCATCCCCGGGTTGGCGACCGCCCCCACCAAGACCTCAAGCCCACCGATAGCGTAGGTCCGGTTGAGCTCAAGACCGTGGGCGGCGAAGTGATCGGCGGAGACTAGGAAACCGCGGTCGCCGGTCGTGTCGGTGACCGACAGCAGCGGTGAAAGCGGACGGGTCACGGTCGAGTTTAAGGTTACCTTTCCGACCAGCACCCGGGCCCTCCTGGGAACGGCGACCTCGACCCGGTCCGGGCTGGCGCTGGTTGGCCTCATCAGCCTCCCCGTCAGGTTCGAGGCAGAGGATACGTCTTCGACAACTTTTCGCGGCGGGTATCCGAGCTGGACCAAGCCGACCGAAAGGATCGCCACGACGCACACCAATCCGATCAAGACCGACCTTGCCCGGGGTCGACTGCCCACGCCCGCCAGCCGAATTCCCCGCGAGTAGGCGAAAAACACGATGGCGATGGCAAGAAGGGCCACCTGGAACCCTATCATGTTGTAGGGATGGGAATGGCCCACCGCGGAGGCGAACTGCCTAACCCCGGCGACCCTAAAGACCAGCGAAACTAGGCTTGTGCCTGCCTGCTTCGCACGCGAGGCGATGGGGATGAGGCCATCCGAAACGACGGTCGTGGCGCTCTGGGCAATGCGCGACAACGACCATTCCAGCGCTCTTACTGCGAAGGAGAAAGCCAACCCCATCATCTCCGCTGCCAGGCGAGCTGCCTCTGTGAAGCGGCTGATTGATGGCCTGACAGAAAAGGCGAACAGGGCCGGAAACCAGACCCCGTTCAAAGCGCGCACTGGAGAAGCTGCTCGGCTTCGAAACACTAGGATCACTCAGCCCATCAGAGGCATGCTCTGCATGTCGGGTGTTCCGAAACCTTTTAAACTCTTCCACCCTCCCCGGGATGGCCTCCGGATGAGCTTCCGCGCCAGACGATGACGCGCAACAAAGCACGAAGTGCGGTTGCGACTGAATCTTATTACCGAGGAAAAACAACGAAAGGCTGGTCTGAGCTTGGCCAAAATACTAATAGGGGTTCACACGCCTTTCCAAGTAAATTTCTTCGAGGGTCTGGTGAGGCGCCTCGGCGACGGGCACGATTTCCTTTTCGCAGCCCGGAATCGTGACGCAACGGTTGAGATGCTGAGGGCAAAGGGCTTGCCTTTCGTGGACGTAGGGGGATACTCCGGCCGTGACCTGGGTGAGAAACTGAGGGAGTATGCCCATGGGGTTTCGGAGATAGGCACGATAGTGGATGAGTTCCGGCCGGACATCATGGTGACGGAGCGCTATCCCTCTGCCTGCAGGGCCTGCTACCTAAAGGGCGTCCCCTACTGGACGGTCTTCAACGACGAGCGGGAACACCACGTAAACCACCTCACCCACCCGACGGCATCAAGGGTATTCGTCCCATCGTTCTACAGGAACGAGGACCTGTCCGCCCACGGGGTCTACGATCCGGACAGGATCGTGTGGTTCGACGGGCTGATCACGTGCTACCTCAAGGATTTCCGTAGGCCCTCCGGAAACCCCTTCCTTAGCGTCCAGGGCTACCGAGAAGGGTTGCCCACGGTACTGATCAGGCCGGAGTTCGAGTTCTCGGTCTTTTTCGAGGGGTACAAACCCGTGCTGCCGAGGATCGCCTCAGGACTCATCCGTTCCATCGATGCCAACGTAGTCGTGTTCCCCCGGACCCCGGACCAGCGGAAGAGATTCGGGAGGATCGGCGCCCTGACGGTCGACAAGCCCTTCGAAGACACGCCGGTCGCCTTCGCCGACCTCGTCATGGGATGCGCTGAATCCATGCTGTGCGAGGCCTTCACGATAGGCACGCCGGCCTTGAGTTCGATCTACTGGTCGCTCACGGCTCCGATGAGGCTCCTGCACAGGTACATACCGCACACGACGGACCCTGACGAGGCGATCGCAGTTGCGAAGAAGCTTCTCTTCGACAAGGAGACGATTCAAAGCTACAAGGAGACATCAAGCAGGGTGATCGGCGCGATGGAGAACCCGATAGACAAGATTTCCGACCAACTGAGCCTTCTTTTGGGCTGAACCGTGCGCCACGCAGGGAATCGATCGCAGTTGGCTGAGAGCTCTGCAGGCCTGGATCTCAACCGAAGAAACCTTGATCGCCGGCCTCCACGAGTGAGCCCACCTTCCAAACGGCTACCAATGCTTGAATGACGCCAAGGGCGCGGATCAAGAAGCTTTTAATCCTACAGAACGCTTATCGGGGTTCGCGGGTCATTCGATGGCAAGGATCTGGCTGGATGCAACGGGGATCAGGCAGGCAAACATGCTGTCGGTCTTGGCAAAGTCCCTATCCGAGCGGGCGGAGATCCTAGCCACCACGTCGGCAGATCCCAGGCCTGCGAGGGTTTTCAGGTTCCTCCACATGTCGACAAACCGGGTCGTGGGGAAGGGGAGGGACCCGCTTCAGCGGTACGCACGCCGAATCCTGCGGCTATCAAGGGAGATAGAGCACTACAAGCCGGACCTGCTCATCTCCGACCTCGACTCGGCGGCGGTTCGCACGGCATTTGGGCTCGGCATCCCGACCTGGACGATCTACACGAGCGAGCCGGGACCCAACGGGCTCGATGCGAAACGCATGAGCTACCCCCTCTGCGAGAAGATCTTTGCCTCAAGCCTGATCCCCAAGGAGAAGCTCGTCCAGGAAGGCATCCCCCGAGACCGGTTGGTCCACTTCAACGGGCTCAACGAGTGCTACATCAGGTCGATCGAGAGGAAGAGCGGATCACGCCCGCGCGTTCTCGTGAGGCCGAACGGACACGATTCGGCTCGCTGGGTCAGGAATGTCGCCGCGAAGATCCTCCGCGAGGTCGAGGATTCCCAGCTGACCGTCCTCGGCAAGCTCCCGGCCCGGGGCGTGGCCCGGGCAACGAGGTCTGGAAAGGTCCGGTTCCTTGAATTCATCCCACACCCGCCGGTCTTGAACCAGGACCTCTTCATCGGCTACGGGAGGATGCTCGCCGAGTCCTTCGTGGTCGGAATCCCGACGATCCGCACGACCAACGACAACTACCCGGATCTTTCCATGGTGTATTCGCAGCAACCTCTGATCACGGACCCGGATGAGATATCGGAGGCATCGGTTTCCATGCTCAGAGAAAGAAGGGCACCAAGGCCCGTCTCCGGCCTCGAATCCCCCATCGCCGCGGTGACCAAGGCGCTCCTGAAGCGTGGTTTGATCTCGTAGGGGATGACCCCTCCCTCCAGCCAGTAGAAGGAAGGTCCTGAAGGAGCTCGGTTGGGAACGGCCGGAACTGGGTGGAAGCCGGATCTCAGGCGGCCTGCACAGAGCCAGAGCTGCTAGGCTCTGCTTGGCAGACACCGCTTTGAGCGTTCGCAGAGTTTGAGTTGGGAGGTGGAAACGAAGGTGCCGATCGTCTCCGTCAGCCATCCATATCCCCGCGGCAAGGCTCTCGCCGAGGCCATCTAGCTCAATCACGAGGTTTCCATTCCAGTTCATCCGCTACATTCACTTGGAAGGATTAATATCCGAGAATCCACTGGGGTCCCCTGCCTTGGAGGGCGGAAACCGATCCCTTTTCCAGCGCGCGATGACCTTCGTCCTAGCATGCATCGCGCTCGGGCTGCCGGAGATCGCCTCCATACAAGTACCCGTCAGCGCCACAGTGCTCAACGCGCCGCCCAGGGTCCTGTCCGTGGCCGTTCGAGACGCGTCCGTGGACCCGAGATCCCCCTTTGTCATCGTGGTTGAGGTGGAGGACAACAACACCCTTTACGACGTTCGCGAAGTCCGCGTCGAGCTTGCTTGCACCGCGGTCGATCTCACGGTCACTGTGGTCTGGACCCCGGAAGGATTCGACGTGCTTGAAGGTCCGGGCGAGATCTCAACATATGCGTGCAAGGTCCCGGCCAACCTTGGTTCGCCAAACGGCACGTGGGCTTTCGCGGCCATACTGCGGGGCGATGCCCCAGCCGGGTCGTGGCTGGTCCGAGCGCTGGTCTGCGACGAGGAGTCTTGCGCTGAAGCATCGACTGTCATCTCGGTGAACACGTACGTTTCGATCGCGATAGCCGACCCGGCTGGCCTGAACCTAACCTCGGTTCGGGCCGGAGGCTACAGTGCGACTGCGCTCAACGTCATCTACACTTCGAACGCTGACGTCGACCTACTCATGTCCTCAACCGGGTTCGTCGGGGTCGAGCAGGACAGCTTCAGACTCCCGCCCTCGGCCTTCGCCGCGTGGGTTGGAGCGAACCGCCCCACCCAGCTTTCGGCGGAGCCCAAGCTGATTGCGTCGAGGCTCCCTCGCGGCAGCGTAACCCCTCTCAGGGTGGCGCTTTCGGTCACCGTGCCGCAGCCATTCTACGACCAGGAGTACAGGGGCTTGATCACGGTGACTTTGCGGGCATCGTAGGGCATCCTGAATCCTTTAACCCCGGATAGACTCCAGCCTTTTTTCGCAAGGCTTCTCACCTACAGGCATATGGGATGCAGCGCGGAGACATCCCCGCCAGTCCACGCATGAAAGGTCAGCGCCCGGCTTGGGGAGTCCCCGTCGCCCTGCCGCCGATTCGTTGAGTCTGGGGCGCGGCTCGCGGCCCGGTGGGAATGGCTTAAGAAGGCGGCCGTCGAGCCTAGGGTGAATGAAGATCGCTCGGATCACCGAGAGGTACCCTGCGCAATCCAAGGAGATCAATAGGGGTCTGATCCCCAACGTCCACTACCTCTCCAAGTTCCAAAGCGAGATGGGGGACCAGGTCACCATCTACACCGTGCGGGAGCCCGGCCAACCCGCGCACCAGCGGGAAGGCTCGGTCGAGGTCGTCAGGATTAAGAAACCCCCCATGACGCGCACTTTCATGGGACTTAGGATCTGTCAGGCGATCCGAAAATCGGGCCAGCGGCCTGACGTCGTCCATTCGCTGAATCCGCTGCCGCTTGGATGGCTATTTTCGAGGGCGCGGAAGATCCTTCCCGCAAAGTACGTCATGTCCGTGCATGCCTCCATAGACAGCCGGACGCAGATCGCGGGGTGGCCCTCACCTAGGAAGCTCTACGTGCAGGAGTTCAGAAGGCTTGCTGCCGAGCTGGCAAGAGCGGTGGATCTGGTTCTGCCCGTATCTCGTTTCATTCGAAAGGAACTGATGGCAACCGGGGTAGACCCCAGGATGATGAGAGTCATCCCTTCTGGGGTCGAGACGGACCTTTTCACCCCCAGAGAGCTGCGTTCCGGCGAGGCAAGAAGCATCCTCTACGTGGGAAGGTTCTCCTCTGGGAAGGGCATACCCCACCTTCTGCACGCGTTTCACGTCCTCGAAAGGAGGCATGACCTCAAACTGACCCTCGCTGGTGGAACCACCGAGGACGACGGGTACCGAGAAGTGCTCTCCGAGATAGCGAGACTGGGCCTCGGCAAGAACGTGGAGATCCGGCCCCCGGTCCCCCACACCATGCTGCCCGAGTTGTACCGCTCCAGCGACATCGTCGTGCTACCTTCAGATAAGGAGGCGCTCGGGAAGGTTCTTCTCGAAGCAATGGCCTGCTCGGTGCCGGTGATTGCCTCAAGCAGCGGTGGGGTCGCAGATATCGTCGATGATGGCAAGACGGGGATCCTCGTACCGTGCCGGGATGCCCGGTCCCTTGCCGATGCCTTGGACTTGCTCATAAGGGATGATCGCCTGCGACGCAGAATGGGCCTGGCAGCCCGAAGGAAGGCGGAGGAGTTCGACTGGAAGATCGTGGCCCGCCGTTACACCGAGGCTTTCGAGTCCGTCTGCGGGCGGGGTGGATGAAACAACGTTAAATCCATCCGGTCGCCTGGTCATCCACGACATGGTACATTCAGGGACGGGTTGCGAATCTTAATAAGACGGCGTCAGGTAAGCGCGAAACATGCCTTACGACCGGGTGTTGGTGACCGGAGGGCTCGGATTCATCGGGTCCGTCGTCTCCGAGCGGTTCCTTCAGCAGGGCTCCGAGGTCACCGTCCTCGACTCCATGATCTCGAACGTGATCGAGCCGGAATCCCTCTTGGACCGCTATCCAAAGGCAAGGGTCGTCTTCTCCTCTGTAGAGGAGTTCTTCACGGACGGAGCCGGGGTGCCCGGCCATGACCTAGTCATCCATGCCGCAAGCTTCGTCGGGCCCGCATCCATCGTCCAATACCAGGGCGCGGTTGGACATAGCATCGTCTCGGATGCCGCGAAGATCATCAAGGCCTGCCTGGCCTGGGACATCCCCCTGGTCTTCATATCCTCGGCCGAGGTCTACGGAAGGAGCGGAATCCTGAGCGAGGACTCGGAAATCCGCGTCCCCCCGTACTATAACGCCCGCATCGAGTATGCGCTGGCCAAGCTGACCAGCGAGGCCATGGTCGTGAACAGCCATGCGCAGGGGCTGAGAGCGGTTGTGGTTAGACCCTTCAACGTCGCGGGGCCACGCCAGAGCCGTGCAGGAGGCTTCGTCATGCCCACGTTCGTCCAGCAGGCTTTGGGCAACAAGCCTCTGACCGTGTTTGGGACAGGCATGCAGAAGAGAGCGTTCCTAGGAGTTCGGGACCTCGCTGACTTCTTCGCTGGATACGTGGCCGACGGCACGTTCGACACCCCCAAGATCTACAATGTCGGGAACCCAAAGAACGCCACGACCATCGAGGATCTCGCGCGTCGGATAATTGAACTCCTCGACAGCAAGTCGCAGATCGTCCATGTCAACCCGCAGTCCGTCTACGGTCCCCTCTACTACGAGGCTGAGAGCTTCGAGAAGCTGCCAGACATAAGCAACGCCTCGGCGCTGGGCTGGTCGCCAAAGCAAGGCTTGGACGAGATCATCCTGGAGACCGCCGAATTCTACCGCCACAACCGGGATACACGTGGGGCAGATGCTCGCAGTTAGGCCGATCCGCTCGGTACTCGTTGTGGCGCCCCACGCCGACGACGAAGCCGTGGGGGCAGGCGGCCTGATCGCCAAGCTGACGAATTCAGACGTCTCGGTCAGGGTCTTGTTCATGGCTGTGGACGGTTTTCACCACTACGGCATCGAGCGGAACACGACGCTCGCAGAGAGGAAGCAGGAGATCGAGAAGGCCTCCGCAACCTTGGGATTCGAATACAGGATCGTCTACGAGGGGCGTGACCTAATGGAGAAGCTGGACACAGTCCCCCAAAGGGACCTAGTCGATCTGTACGAAAGCGAGCTGAACGAGCACCGGCCAGACATGGTGCTTCTGCCCCACGGCATGGACTTCGACCAAGACCATGTCGCGTGCTTCAGGGCGGCTCTCGCGGCGACAAGGCCCATACCTGAGGGCCTTGGCAAACACTTCCCTGCCAAGGTGCTGACGTACGAGATGCCCAAGCTGGTCTGGTCCGAACAACCCTTCCGGCCCACGGTTTACTGGGACATAACGAGGGAGATCGATGTTAAACTTAGAGCCGTCGCGAGTTACACCAGCCAGCTCAGGAAACCTCCACACATCCGCAGCCCGGAGAACATCAGATGCCTAGCGCGCCTAAGAGGGAGCGAGATCGGAGTGGAATTTGCTGAGGCCTATCACGCTCTGAGATGGGTAGTATAGCCAGTCTTTGAGTCCTAGGGCCGGGCTCCGGGCGGAGCTAGATAAGCAGGAAGGGCCGGTCATGTCGGCGAAAAGCGGACCCAGGGTCTTGATCATAATCGTTAACTGGAATGGGGAGAGATACCTCGGCAGCTGCATCGAGGCCGCGATGGCGAACAACTACCCGAACATAGACATCCTTGTCGTGGACAACGCCAGCACCGATGGGAGCATTGGTGTCGTTGCGCGATATCCTTCCGTCGGGCTGATCCAGCTCCCAGAGAACAAGGGCTGGGGGAGCGGGATCAACGCGGGACTCGCAAGCGACAGGGCTCGGTTGGCCCACTTCTACCTCTGCATGAATAACGACGTGAACCTCGATCAGAACGCCGTGCAGGCCCTAGTTGCTTGCGCAGAGCGGCACAGGGATTTCGGCATTCTTTCGCCCACGCTTCTTAACCGCCATGGCGCCTTCACACATTCAGGAGGATTCTTCACCCACCTGGGCTGGTGGAAGCCCCACATCGTTGGCGAGGGCAGCGGAGACCTCACCGAGCTCGACATCGTGATCGGGGCCGCCATGTTCGTCCGCAGGGAAGTCGTTGCCAAGATAGGGGGTTTCGACCCTGAGTTCTTTCTATACCGGGAGGACGTTGACTACTGTCGAAGGGCCAAGCACTACGGATTCCGGGTCGGCGTGGTCCATCGAGCGAGAGCAGTCCACGTTGGGGGAGCGACTACAACCAAGGTCGCAGAGAGCCAGTCCGCCGAGAGCATGACGAGCCCAGACTTGGTGCACGTCTACGCCGTCAGTTGCATCAAGTACGCCTTCAAGCACCTCACGACGGCGCAACTCTTGCGCTGGCTGTTGACCGCCAGAGGCAGATCCTCCTGGTACCTGGTTCCGAACTTGTGGCCAAGCTTGGCCCGAATTCGCAAGAAAGGACTGTCAAAAGTGGAGGTTGGAGCCTAGGCCGGATCCTGAGCTTTGAAGCACCAGCCCCTTTCCGGGGCCAAGGAGGGGCATATGGGGAAGATCTTGAAGCTTTGGCCCCAGCCGTTTGTATCGGGGCCTCTTCCTGTCCCACGATCCGACAATATCCGTCCGGCGAAAACCGCCTCGAGATACATCGGATGCACGTGATGTTATAAGGCTAGAAAGCCAAGGACTAGCGTTGACCACCCTCCCTGCGGTCTCGGTCATCGTCCCTTTAGGCAAGCACAACGAGCTACTGGAACCTGTCGTGGCCGCTATCCTCTCCCTTGACTATCCCGGATTCGAGGTCATAATGACGGAGGGTTCGAAGGGCGAGGCCGAGAGCATGTTGCGAAGGTATCCGGACGGGAAGATCACGTATGTTAAGGGGACGTGCAAGAACCCTGCCGGGCTGAGGAACCTGGGCGTCGCCGCGGCGAGGAACGATCTTCTTGCCTTCCTTGACTCAGACTGCATTCCGGAGCCATCATGGCTCAAAGAGCTCGTGATCGCCAAGGAGACTCTCAAGGTACGAATGGTCGTGGGCGCGACGCGGTCTGCCAATGCGGACTCGAACAGATGGGCCAGGGTTGCGGCAAAGCGGTACGCAATGTGGTTTGCGGGGGCCACGAGGGGGTCTTTCGTGGCGAGGATCGACACCAAGAATCTCCTTGTCGAGAAGAGCTACCTCGTATCTCTCGGGCTCTTCGACGAGAAATTGGACTCCAAGGAGGACAGGGATCTGGGCCTTAGGGTCTTGAGATCGGGGGACCAGATCGGGTATGCCCCAAAGGCCGTGGTAAGACACTTCGACCCCCAGAGCGTCCGGGCGCTGTACAGGAGAGCAGTCTGGTACGCGAGGGGGATGAGGCAGTTCAGGGCGAAGTACGGGGTCGGGCTCTTCTCCCAAAATCCGGATCCCATCTACCACAAGAGATATGCGGGCGAGGGCAACTGGGCAATGCTCTCGATCGCCTGGTTTGCCTGCGTGGCGGCATTGGCTTGGACCCGTTGGGCTAGGGGAACGGAACTTGCGATTCTGCTGTTAGTGGGGATCTTCATCCTTGTCATGGCTTTTCGGTCGCTGCTCAAGTCTTTCGCCAAGTTCCTCCTCGGCCGAACAAGCTGGGAGGACTTCGTCTTCGATCTCGTGACAGACCTGGGACACAAGGTCGGGTGGGTTTCTACGCTGCCCGCTTCCCGTGGGAGAAGAGAAGGCACGACATGAGAGATCCATTCCAGGATGCATGGAACGCAAGATAGTAGGTGACCATGGCAAGCTTCTCGGCTAGGCCGGTCCCCTCCGACCAGACGTGCGGCAACCTGCGCAACTTTGCAAGCATCCGTGCGCCGACCAGACGGAGCGTCGCAAGCGGCGCGGCCGCGTCCTTGGATAGATTTGCCTCCTCCCGTCCTCTGCGGCGCGCCTTGAACACCAACGATATGGCATCGGTTGGAAAATCGTGGAGGACGGGGGCATTGACTGGGACGAGTCGGTAGCCCGCGGCAACGAACCTTCGGTGGAACTCCCAGTCGACGTTCAGTCTGATATCCTCCCGGAAGCCTCCGAGGCTGAGAAATACGTCCTTCCTAACGGCCATGTTCTTGGTGTCCAGTCCACGGTACTGCTTCGCGCGGACAGACTCGAGCCTGCACCCCCTCAGATTCCGCAGGCACAGGTGGTTCGGACCCATGGTGGCGTCGGCCTCCCCCCGGGCCACCGGACCCGTTAGCTCGGCAAGCCATGACGGGTCAGGGACGCAGTCCGAGTCTGTGAACGCGATGATCGAGCCCCTGGCCGCCTGGACCCCTAGGTTCCGACAAAAGCCGCTTCCCCGGTTGGTCGGTGCCCGGAAAAGGCTGATGGGGCGGCTGTCGGCAAGATGCTCCAGCTTTTGCCACGTGCCGTCGCTTGAGCAGTCATCCACCATGATCAGTTCGTAGCCTTCGAACTTCTGGCGGGAAAGCGACTCCACCAGCCTTTCGACCCTATTCGCATCATTGTAGATGGGGACCACTACGCTGACGACCGGGCGTCCCTCGACAAAGATCGCCATCACAGCGAGTGCCGGACGGAATTTAATAAAGCGTTACGGAGTGCCGCCCCGACCAGCCAAAGGTTAAGAGCCGTTCTCCCCAACCCGTTCTTGCGATGATCCTCCACCCGAGGCTGCGGTACAGGGAGATCAGGTCGTTCAGCAACGAGCTCAGGACGCTGTCCGAAGTGATCCGGTTGGAACGTTTGCCCTTGGGGGCGATCAGGGATCGCCAGGCGCGGCTTCTCCGCTGGATTGTGCGGTACAGCTACAGGAACGTCCCGTTCTACAGGGACTCCTTCCAGAGATGTGACATCCATCCTGATCAGATCAGGTCGACGGCCGACCTGGACAAGCTGCCAGTCCTCACCAAGGAGCAGGTTGTTTGCAACTACCCCCACCGGATGGTCGCGGAAGGGTACGACTCCGAGACATCCTTTCGATGCAGGTCGAGCGGAACAAGCGGCATCCCCGCCACATACCTTTCCGATTGGGCGACAAGGGATGCAAACTTCGCGCTGCTTTACAGGGCAAGATCCCTCTTCGGGTACAGGCCGAAGCATCTGGAATGCATCTTCACCTATCTGGCCCCGGCGACGAGGTGGTATCAGAGGTTAGGCTTCTGCAGGAGGATCAGAATCAGCCTACTCCAGCCGCTTGAGGATTCGATTGAACAGGCCATCCGTCTTCGCCCCGACGTCTTGTACAGTGTGCCTTCCTATCTCCGGACGCTGTGCCTGGAGGGTTCAGAACGGCTCGGCGCGCTCCCCTTGGTCTTGGTCGTTTCCTCAGGGGAGGTCCTTGACCCCAAGACCCGGGAAATCCTCCGAGAAGGCTTCAGGGCACCCGTGCTGGATCTGTACGGCGCGGCCGAACAGCCCTATGTGGCGTCAGAGTGCCCCCTTCAAAGCGGTCTACACGTAAACATGTACAACACCCTGATCGAGGTGGCGAGGGATGGGGAAGGGGCTGCGCCCGGTGAGACGGGCGAGATCCTCCTGACGACCTTGACGAACAGGGCGATGCCGCTCATCAGGTACCGGATGGGGGACGCAAGCCGAATTTTGCCGGACGAATGCTGCTGTGGGCGGCACGGCGAGATGCTTGACCGGATCCAGGGGCGATGCGACGACTTCCTCAAGAGTAGGACGGGACGAGAAGTTGCGGCCATAGTTGTGGAGGCTGCGGTTCTCAGCAACGCACGCGTCAAGGCGTTCAGGGTGATTCAGAGGAGCCCTTCTAGGCTTGAGATCCAATCCGTGGGGAAGATAGAAGACGAGGCCGCGGCAAGGATCGCCGACAGCATGCGGCAAGCCCTGATGGATCAGCGCCTTGAGGTCGAGTTCCGGGATGTGGAAGCCATAGATCCGGACCCATCCGGCAAGAGAAGGGTCGTGATCCGCGAAAGCTGGTGAACGGAGCGAGGAACCCTGTTTCCGGGTCTCGGGGAACCACCTGATGCCAGGGTCAGGCGTGCAAGGGGCGGGGATGCTTGCGCAGAGAGCATAGCACTGGGAGGAGACGAAGCGCATGACGCTTCCCGGACACCCTCAGACGCATCGTGAGAAGTGACAGAAGCAAAGAATGGATGCGCAACGACCTGACCTCCCCCCAGACGTGGATCTGCGCGTCATGTTCCTGGCATATCGATATTCCGCCATCCTCGATCTGAACGCAGAAAGGTACAATGCCTGATAGATCGAAACTTATGTGCAGCGGCTGTCGCCCCCCCTTCCCTGAACGTGCTCGCCCGATGTCCGGCAGAACCGTTCTCAGGAACCGCTCCACCGGGCGGACCGAGAGCAACTTCGTGTAGACGGTCCCACAGTCGCGAACCAACGGTGCGCCGCTCACCTTGGACCAGAAGAACCTGCGCGTTTCGGGGGCGGCAACCCCGTAGCCGACAAGGGCCTCCCCCTCCCGGGCTATCGACCGCCTCCACATGTACAGGCTCGTCCCGATGCCCAGCCTCCTGTAGTCAGGGTGAACGACAACCAGCCCGCTTGCCGCGGGAACCACGAAGCCCGGTGCGATCTTAAGGTTCTGCAGGGTCGTCAGCCAACAGCCCACGACCGTGTTCTCCACCTCGGCCACCGCCGAGAGGTCGGCCCTGAATACGGGGCTCCTCAGGAGCGCCCACTCCAGGGATTCGTCCGAACGCTCCCCGTACCCGGCCCTGATGATCTCGGCAACGGCCCCTAGGTCCCTGCCCTCCAAGGGCCGAATCCTCGCCCCGGCCCTGTTGGAATTCAGAACATTGCCCCCCTCGGCACGAACCACTTGGACCTAACCCGCAGTGATCTGACAAGCTTCAGCGCCCTTCGCGCATTCCAGGCGGGCGAAAAAGAAATTTTGCCCAAGATCCAGTCCCGCAGCCCGGGCCCGCCTTGGAAAAGAATCCGTCCCAGGGTGCTCTCCTCGACCGCTAGGACGACCTCCGCCGTCGAGCCCTCGCTGACGGAGACGCCCTCCTCGGTCACCTCCACCCTAAATGCCGAAGCTGTGCCGTCCTTCCTGAGAACCCTGAGAAGATAGGTCCCTTTCGGCGGCGGAGACCTCGCGAGCACCTCGCAAAGGAGGCCGGAGGCGTTCGCCACCGAGACCGAGAAGGTTCGAAGGAGCCTCTTGCGCCCCATCCTCAGCGACTCACAGGCCTGCTTCATCACTCCGTCATCGTCAGGCGCGTTCATCACGATCCTGTCGAAGCCGCGCTCGATTGCCTGCTTCTCGGCGGCCCGGAGGAGCGATGTCATTACCGCTACCCCGTCATCATCCGGATCGTAGCAGGGATCCAGTATCTCCCCGTTCTTGGCAAGCGTTAGGCACCCGACCAGCCTATCGCCCCTGCAGGCAACAAGGACTCCTGGCCCAACCTCCGGGCGAAGGCGGTTGAACCATTTCCAAAAGTCAGGAGTCCTCGGAGTATGCCCCGCGTAGGCCGAGTAGCACTTCTCGTATATCCGCGAGATCTCAAGTTCGTCTCCCTCTATGTAGTGGCGGACCGTGATCGGGGCCATACGCGTAGGGACGTCGCCGGCGGCTTAAAAGACTAGCAGGGTGATAAAGACCACTTGGAAATCCCTATCCGACGGGAAGGCGGAGAGATCGAAACGCATCGATTCGTCAGATATCTGCTTTATCTGTCGCCGTCACCGGTGAGCTGGACGAAGACCGGGATGGGTCGGCGAATCCGGGACCTGCCACGTCCCGCCCCGGTCAAACGGCCCGGAAGCGATGCCATGTACCACAGATCGGCCCGCATTATCCGAGCAGAGCTAGATGAAGCGGTGCATTCTGGCCAGCTTGCAGCAAGATCCGAAGCCCGGAGCAGGAAGGCGTGGTGATGGAGTGAAGAAGACAAAGATGGGCATACTAGGCCTGTGCGCGCTGGCCATAGCCCTAGCGGTAACGGCCGCGTACCTGGCCAACCAGAGGGCGCCGCGCACCTTGACCATGGCTGGAACCAGCAGATCGGGCACGGCATACTGCGTCTATGCTTACGGGGTCGAGAAAGGCATCTTCCGCAAGCATGGCGTGAACGTCAGTCTCGTGCTTTTCAAGGATGTCTACACCATGACGCTTAGCTTCATCAGCGGCAGCGTCGACGCCATACCGCTGTCGCCAAGCATTGCTGCCAGCACGTACAACGAGGGCGAGAAGTTCAGGATAGCCATGGCTCTCAGCGACTCGGCGGAGCACAAGCTCCTTGCCCGCCCGGAGATATCCGACATCTATGCCCTCAAGGGGTGCAAGCTGGGCGTCCATGGGCGCACGTCCGACGACTACAACGTGATGAAGTGGTACTTCGAAAGCAAGGGGATCGACATCGAAAACGACATGGAGGTGGTCGAGATCAGGACACCGGCCAACCTCGTGACCAGCTACATGATGGGTCAGCTGGATGCGGTTGTGCTGTGGGGCGGCTACGCCTATGATGTGGAGTCCGCAGGCGCTTCCGTCCTTCTGAGCACCACGCAAGCCCTGAAAGAGCTCATAGGGTACGCCCACTACCTCCCCGTCTTCGTGTTGAGGGATGACTTCCTCGACACCCAGAGGACAACTGCCGACAACTTCCTTCGCGCTGTCAGGGAGATTGCAAGGGAGGTCACCGCACACCCGGACGAGGCTGCTGAGATAGTGGCAAGGTACAACGAAGAACCCGTGGAGAAGACGAGGGCAGTCATCGCCATGACTCATTACATGGGGGATCTGGACGAGGAGGTCAAGGAAGGGATCCTCGCCTTCTTCGACTACGCGGTGCAGAAAGGATTCCTGACAGCTTCCCCGGGCGACGAGATATTCTACGACGATTGGAGGTAGGGCCCGGTCGCCTTCACGCCGGCTGGTATCTGCGGACGCGTCTCTCAAGCGGCCTGAACACCAATTGGTCGAACGCCTGCAGCACCGCCACGATGACGATCGCCCATGCGAATATCTCGTCTGTCCTGAGCCTCTCCCAGGCGAAGCTTATGGCGTAGCCGATGCCGCTCTGTGCTCCGAGCACCTCGGCGATCACGCTCACCTTCCAGGCGAGCGACATGGCCACCCGGGATCCGGTCAGGATGTAGGGGAAGATGCTCGGGATGACGACGTTGGAGAAGATGGACTCCTTGCTGTGCCCGAATATCCCGGCCATCTCGACCAGCGTTTGGTCGACGTTCCTTATCCCCTGCAGTATGTTCACGGCGAGTATGGGGAAGGCGATGGCCCACACGACGAAGATGGGCGAAAGCGAGCTGATGCCGAACCATATGATGGCAAGGACGATCCATATCGCGGAAGGTATGGACTGGAGGAAAAGGACGATCATCTCCAAAGAGGCGCGCGCCGACGGGCTGCGCCCTGTCAGGAAGCCGAGCAGCATGCTCAGCGCGAGGCCTATGCAGAATGCCAGACCGACCCTGAACAGCGTATGCGCGACATGGAACGCGATCTTGCCGGAGGATGCCAGTTGGAGAAAGGCCGCCGCGACCTCCGGAGGCGAGGGGAGAACGACGCGGGAGAACTGGGTCGATGCAGCCCACCAGATGGCGATGACAAGAGGAATCGCCAAACCCGCTGCCAAGTAGCTCGTCTTCGAGACTGACATCCTCGACACGTCTATACGGGCAGATCCGGAATGATCTGAACCCTCTTCTCGCCCCGCTCAGCGGGTAACTCGCCCGGCCGGACCAGCTTCACCTCGAAGGTCAGGCCGGTCTTGTTCTTGAGTTCTGCGGCGACCGCCTTGACCAGTTCGTCCTCAAAAGCAGTCCTCACCCACGAGTTCAGCTCGCAGATCAAGGCGGGATGGGATCTGGGCCTGACCTGGATGAGGAAGTTGCCCGAGAGTTCGGGACAGTGCTTGACGATCCTCTCAACCGTGCTGGGACTCACGAGAACCCCGCGGATCTTCAGCATGTCGTCGAGCCGGCTGATGTCCTCGGAGATCCTCTGATGGGTCCGACCGCATGCGCAGGGCTCCTCGCTGAGGACTTTCCCTCTGTCGCCGGTCCTGTACCTCACAAGAGGCATGGTGAACCTCTGCAAAGTGGTCACCACGATCTCCCCGACCTCCCCGGCCGCCACCTGCTCGCCGGTCTTGGGGTCCACGACCTCAAGTAGGCACACGTCGTGCCATACGTGGAGGCCGTCGTGGGCCTCGCATTCGTTCCCGATTCCCCCGGTTTCGGTGGTGCCGTAGCTGTTGAAGAGTTCGGCGTCAAGCCTTTCCTGTATCTCCTTCCTTGTGCTTGGCTCAAGCCGCCCCGCTGTCGAAAGTGCTACCCTGAGCGGAAGCTTCGAGAAGTCGACGCCCATCTCCTCCCCGACCTGCGCGATCCTGAGATGGTAGCTTGGCACGGCGTTGAGGACCGTCGTTCCCATCGTCTTCATCAGCCAGATCTGCCTCTGGGTGTTGCCGGGGCCAGCCGGAATCACAAGGCAGCCCAGCCTCTCGGCCGAGGCGTGTCCGCTAAGCCCTGCGGCCCAGAGTCCATAGGCCAACGTCATCTGGTAGACGTCGCCCGGCCTGACGCCCCTCATCATCAGGGATCTGGCGCCGAAGTTGGCAAGGGCGTCGATGTCGCTTCTGGAGAGCAGGACGCCGGCGGGCCTGCCGCTTGACCCCGAGGTCAAGTAGAGCCTCGCCAGTTCGTCCCTGGGGACGGCGCAGAAGCCGTACGGGAAGCCGTCCACGATCACGTCCTTCGATATGAAGGGAAGCTTTGAGAACTCCTCTCTCGAGGATGGGGCCGAGGTGAAGCCGGACTGGGACCACAGCCTCCTGTAAGTCTCCATGTTCCAGGCGTGCCTACAGATCTTGCGCAGCAGCCCTTCCTGAAGCTTGTCGAGGGCTTTCCTGGGCATCGTCTCGATCCTCGGATGGTAGTAGTCCGTCAAGATGAACTCCCCAGCAGTCTTACGATCTCCTCCCTGACGCGCAGCAGCCGGGGGCTGGAGGGATCGCGCGGCTTCCCGTCCTCAAGCGTTATGTCGGCCTTGATCGTCGCCGGGCAGGAGGAGTAAACGATGATCCTGTCGGCCAGAAAGAGGGCCTCGTAGAGGTCGTGGGTCACGAAGACCGTGGTCTTGTTTGCCTTCTCGATCACCAACACGAACTGCCCCAGAACCCTTTTCCTGGTTGCGACATCGAGCGAGTTGAACGGTTCGTCCATGAGGAGGAGGCTGGGTTCCAAGACGAGGGCTCTTGCCAGCGCCAGCCTCTGTTTCTCGCCGCCGGATAGGTTGGCCGGGCCATCGTTCTGCCTGTCGCCGAGTCCCACCATCTCTAGGAGCGCCAGGGACCTTGATCGCCTCGCCTCCGGGTTGGGCTCTATCGGCTCTATGCCAAACTCGACGTTGCCCAGCACGCTCCTCCAGGGCAAAAGTCTGGGCTCCTGGAAGACGTAGCCGACGCGTGTGCCGGCGGTGCCGACCGGCTTGCCGTCGATCTCCATCTTCCCCTCATCCGGCCTGATGATGCCGGCTATGACCTTGAGGGTCGTCGTCTTGCCGCAGCCGGTGGGACCCAGGATGCAAGCGATCCCGCCGTCGTTGATGCTAAAGGAGATGCGGTCGATGACCTTTCCTCTCTGGGGAAAGGAGACTGATATGTTGTCCAGCGTCAGCGACACCATGGCACGTTCAAGTAGGCAGTCTCGAGGCTGAAATACCTATTTGGGGCATTGGCCTGAAGCCGGATCGGAGCCTGTGACAGGGATCGGATGCTCCTGAAATTCTTCAAATCCAAGATCCTCCACCGGGCAGCAGGGACTCTGCCCGAGCCGGATTCCTCGGGATACCCGGATGCCGCCTAGGACCTGAAGGCCGGACCAAGGGACTCCAGCTAGGGCGATCGCCAAGACCCGTCTCGGATCAACAGCCGTTCCGTCGTCGCACGGGGAGAAAGGCGTGGCAATCAAGCGCCGTATGATGCACACATTGAAATCGTTAGGTTGCATTAGCCTTGGATGCAATTGATCTTCCACCCGCGCGTCAGATTCAGAGAGGGAAGGGAAGCATGCTCGAGGGCAGTCCTCCTCGCAAGACTGCACAAACTCCAACACGCCGAACCCAAGGCGATCGAGACATACACCAAGAGGAAGCTCGCCCGCATCCTTGATCACTGCCGACGAAGGATACCGTTCTACAGGGACTGGTTCACCAAAAACCCCGTGGAAAGCTACGATCTGAGCCATTTCCCGATCATCAACAAAGATACCCTGAGAACCAGCCCGACCAGCCATCTCCTGCCCGGGATAGACGAAGAGAAGTGTTGGACCAACCTCTCCTCCGGTTCAACAGGCGAGCCCATGAGATTCCTGTTCGATAGGTATACCGGGGCCGTCGTGGACAAGGCCGCGTCCTACTTCAACATGTTCGAGTCCGGATACACGCTTAGGGACCGCTTGGGTAAGCAAGCCGTGCGGGACATCGGCAAGTGGTGGATGAAGCTTGGGATAATGAGGATGAAGGCAATCCCGATGGTGGGAGACCATTTCCAGACCATCCGGGAGCTCGTCGACTGGAGGGCAACCTGCCTCTACTTTTCTCCGTCCCTTGGCGAGGCCCTTGCGATGGCCAACAATCAATCCAAAGAGCATCTCCGCGTCAAGTGGATCTTCACCTCCAACGAGACGCTCTTCCAGTCTGCCGCAGCCCTGCTCTCAAGCTCATTCGAAGCCAAGGTGTTCGACAGGTATGGATCCGCCGAGTTCCCCGGAGTTGCTTGGACATGTGAAGAGAATAACTACCACATAATCCCCGAGCAGATCGTTGAGACGCTGGATTCAAGGGGGGAGCAAGTAGGACCCGGGGAGAGGGGGATCCTCGTGCTCACAACGCTCAACAATACGGTGGAGCCGCTGGTGCGGTACGACACGCAGGACTTGGCGATCGTCGGGGACACAGACAGGTGCGGGTGCGGGAGGACATCTCCTTACCTGAGAAGAGTCGAGGGACGCATCCATGACTTTCTTGTGGACCATGACGGCTGGGGGATAAGCCCGATGATCCTTAATCCCTTGATGGACGACTACAACAACATCAGACGTTTCAAGGTGCGTCAGACCAAGAGAGGAGAGGCGGTTGTGGAGATCGTCCCAGCGAGACCCGACATCGATTTGGAAACCATACCGGCCCTCAAGGTAGTTGCTGAGAGGCTTAAGGGAAGGATCAGCCTCAAAGTCAGGGCTGTGGAGAGCGTAGAGGATACGGGCGGCAAGCGGAGGATCGTGGACTCCGCGGTCAAGCCCGATTGGCTAAGGTCCAGCGAAAGCTAGGCACTGGACATGCGCGGGCCCGCGCCATCGATGCTGCCTATCCTGTTGGCAGGCGGCGCGATTGTCGGGCAGAAATCACCGGAACGACCACAGGAAATGGCCGCCATCCGTTCCAGTGGGCGACCTTGGCATGGGGACTATTTTCGCAGTACGTAGTGGAAGACGTTCAACTCAGCGAAAACGTAGTGAGATTCGCGCATTCCATATTCCTCGAAGTACTCCTTGGGGTAACCCTCTCCGCTGTAGGCCACGATCGTCCAGAAACCTTCCTTGCCGGCTAGGATGCTAGGCAGTTGGTCCGTTGTCAGGATCTCCTTGTTAACCCTGGGCACGGTTCCCGGCGTCGGTCCGAGAGGATATGCCTCAGGAGAAGCCTCTCGGTAGTAGTAGTGGAGGGCTTCATAGAATCCGGAAGGCCAAACGAACACCACCTCATCCACCGAGGCTTCTTCGCACAGAAGACTGGCTACATCTCGCCACTGTTCGTTCTGGAAATCCCTGTAGTAGGGGACGAGAGGCTGTGAACATGTGAGGACCATGCTTGCAAGAAGCAGGATTCTCCATTTTCTGGTCTGGAAGAATTGGACCGAACGCGCTACCAAGATGTAGACGGGAAAAGAAGCCGCTATAGTGTACTTGGTCACGTATAGAGGGATTGCGACAAGCGAAAAGGCCAGCGGAAGGCCGACGATGCAGCCGAGCCAGAGACCAAGAAAGGAAAGTGCGCCCGGGTCGGCCAGGGAAACTTTCCACTCGAAGGTGTGCAGGGAAGAAATGGGCTTTCGGAGCTCCCAAGCGCCACGGAGTTTGGTAAAGGAGAAAAGTCCTATGGTGGCCAATGCGGTGAAGAATGCGACTTTCCACTCCTGGCCCCCTATGTACTCCGCGAAAGTCCTGAAGACGGTGGCCATTGTTGGTTTCTTTATCCACCCGATTAGGGACACCCGATCACTCTGCGCCGTGAACAGGAGCAGCCACAAAACGAAAAGCAAGCCGATAGACAGCTGAACGACCATCAACGTTTTCCCGACAGGCTCGTTTCGTTTCCGCAGAAGTACCCAGAGCAACTGGAAGCCTAGGGCAAGGACACCGTACACATGCAGGAAGGCCAAAGCAAGGGACGTTACCGCGTAGAGGACGAGATCCCTCCTCCGGCAGCGACGCAGGAGGCGGAGAAGAAGGATAATCGATGCCAGCGACAAGAACGCCAGTGCCGAGTACATCCGGGCCTCCTGGGAGTGGTGGATGTGGAATCGCGATAAAGCCACGATCAGGGCTGTGACGAGCCCAGTCTCCTCTTCAAAGAGGGATCTGGCAACGAGAAAGACCAGAGGAATGCACAGGACCCCGAAGACCACGGACAAAGAGCGCGTGCCCCGTTCGGAATCGCCGAATGCGGCTGACCATCCCTTGAGAAGGAGGTAGTAAAGGGGCGGATGGGTGTCCTGAGCGACGCGTGTGTTGAATATGTCGCCCAAGGAACCCGAGATCCTGTTCACGCTGGACACCTCGTCCAGCCAGTAGCTTTCAGCCCCCAACTGGACCAGCCTGAGCACGGCGCCAATGAGGCATATGACGCTTAACGCGATGAGGACACGTCGTGTCTCCAACTTCACCCAACCCCAGATCTGTATGACGTTCTCGATCTCCCGCTCTTGATGCTCTCAATCAGAATTCCCGGGCCGTGGACCAGCGCGCGGTAGGACTCGGGCGCCTCCGTGCTCGGTAATCCTTGTCTTGTGAAGCAGAGATGGCAAAACGGTCTGACCCGCTCATACGTATCCGCGTCCATCCTGACCAACCTCATCTTGGGGTAGCCGAGCCTCATCTGGTCGGCCAGCTGGCAGGGTTGATCGTTCCACTCGATGATTCCGGCGACAATTCTCATGGCCGAGTCAGGCCTCCCCATGATGTGAGGCGAGGCACGACACTTTCTGGATATTTCGTCCCTTGCGTCCACCACGCCGTGCGCCATCTGGATGATCGTTTCGGTGCAGCTTCCTACAAGGAAGTTGGCGCGCGCCTCCACCGTCTCCGGCCATTCGGTGTTTCTCCTCAGGGTGAGGCACGGGGTCGCTAAGAGGTAGGCTTCCTGTTGCAGACCCCCGGAATCGGTAACTATGAACGCCGCATCCTTGATGAGGGAAAGCGCGGCAAGATAGGAGACGGGGGGAATCAGGCGAACTGCACCAGTTGTATTGAAGAGCCCAAGACGCCTCGCCGCCCTCCGCGTCCTAGGGTGGATCGGAAATACGACTGGTAGGTCCAGCTTTGCAAGTGCGGAGAAAATGGATGACAACTTAGCTGGGTCTTCTACGTTCTCCTCCCTGTGAACGGTTGCTAGGACATAGCGCGAGGGCTCTAACCCCAAGCTCTGCGCCGCGTTCGCCTCCGCAATCGATTCCGAGAGCGATGAAACAAGCGACACGATGGGATGCCCATACTGGAATATTGAAGCTGGACGGATTCCCTCCCGGAGGAGGTTGAGGGTTGCAGTCTTGGTCGGGGCGAAATGAACCCTCGAGCACGCAGAAATGGTCACCCTATTCCTCTCTTCCGGCATCGCTGGGTCGAAAGACCTACAACCCGCCTCTATATGGGCCATGGGAAGGCCCATCCTCGACGCGGCAATCGCCGCGCCGAGAGTGGAGTCAGTATCTCCCACCGCAACGACCATACCGGTCCCGGTATCGCGAAAAGTCCTTGCCAGCACACGAATCGTTGTGGCCAGACGACTGAGGGGCTCCCGAGGAACGAAAGGCAATATTGCCTTGGGTCTGGGTAGATCGAGCTCGGGTATGTGTCTCTCGCTGAGCTCCCAATCGTAATGCTGCCCGGTGTGCAGCAACTGGAAATCTAGGTCCCTCCTTCTCATCTCACGGATGATCGGGGTCATCTTTATGATTTCGGGGCGCGTGCCCACGACCAAAGCTATGTTCATCGATCCTGAGCTTTCTCGCCTGCTCTTAGACCTCGTTTTGGTAGGGCTTCGATTCATCTCGATCGAGCCTGAGGTAAGCGAGAAAAAGCCTCATGCGACCGGATTTCGAATGAAGGCAGCAATACAGGTTGACGTGGACGGGGACTGGACTTACAGAAGCTACCTCGGGCTGGAAACAACGGTTGAAAAGGACGAGCTTTTCGCAGAGGCAATGAACGCAGTTCTGACAAAGCTCGAGGAGCACCAGCTACCTGCCACCTTCTTCGTGGTGGGAAGGGATCTACAAGTTGATTGGAAAGCTAGGATACTGAAAAGGGCTGCGCGCTCCGGCCACGAGATCTCCAATCACTCAATGAACCATATCCTGAATTTCGCCGAACTCAAGGAAATGGATGTGGCTTCTGAGATAGACGAGTCCGCCCGAATGTGCCTCGAGAAGCTCGGAGTCGTGGTCCGTGGCTTCAGGGCCCCCGGCTTTGACCTTCACCCCAAGGCGCTCAGGTTGCTCCGAGCGAGGTCTTACGTCTATGACTCGTCCGTGATCCCGACATTCGTCTATCCGTTGGCTCTGGCAGCAGATCGCCTGTTCCACTTGGCCAGAGGTACCCCCATACCACATTGGAGGCACGGGCCAAAGTTTGGCTGGTTTGTTGCACCTCTGGCCCCCTATTTCCCCTCCGACGATGACTTCTTGACCGGTGGCGCTATAGAGGTCCTTGAGGTGCCTGTGTCTACCCACCCCACTACTCGGATTCCGATCCACATGGCCTTCAGCCTGGTCCTCGGGTCGAGATGGTTTGAGATCGGCGTAAGGTCGCTGCGTCGGAAGGGCCTCCCCCTTGTCTTCCTCATACACCTGAAGGATTTTCGTGCCTTGCTGGACGGGCGTAACGCCAAGGCGCTTCGAATGACCGATCACGTCCTGACGAGAATCGCAGAGGAATTTGAACCCACCACTACCCTGGAGCTTGCGCGGGAATGGACCGCCAGGCTGGCACCCTAGCCGGATGGATTCAATACCATCTACGAACCTGCTGAGGCAGCTCACCACCAAGTGAAGCGAAAAGTAATCTTCTCAAATAGGAGGTCAAGACGAACCTTCATGCATCGAGAAGCGTCGATCAGCGTCATCCTGCCCATGTTCAATGAGGCGACCAACGCCGCCTGCATTGTGGCCGTGGGAGGAATGCTCGAGCGGACTGGCCGCTCCTGGGAGATCATCGTTGTGGACGACGGCAGCACGGACGGCACGGCCTTGGCCGTTACCGCGGCCGCGAAGGGCATGCAGAACGTCACGATCCAATCCCATCAGCGAAACGAAGGATTGGGGGCCGCGATCCGGACGGGAGTTTCGGCTTCCACAGGCGAGTGCATAATCGTTCTGGACGCCGACCTGTCCTACGATGTGCGATGCATCCCGAAACTCTTGGAGAAGATGGAGAACAACGATGTGGTCGTGTGTTCGCCGTACATGAAAGGCGCTTCCTCTGAGGGGCCGCCCAGAACCAGAATATGGGCCAGTAGGGCCGTCAATACCTTGTACAGGGCGCTCATAGATCGGGGGCTCACATGTTACACAGGCATGGCGAGGGCGTACAGGCGTGACGCCCTCCGGTCGGTGGAATGGTCGTCCGACGGTTTTGAGAGCCAAGCGGAGATCCTGGCGAGGCTGGTATTGCAGAACCGTGCTATCTGTGAAATACCTGTCGTCCTCAGCAAAAGAAGAGCGGGCAGATCCAAGCTCGCCGTACATCGAGAAATACTGGCGCACCTGAAGCTGCTCGCGCGGCTCGCGTTTCTTGCGTCGTCATGTCGAAGATCCCAGAAAGGGCAACGCCAGGGATATGTTCTAACTTGACCTCAGGTAGTTCATGACCCTTGAAGCTGCCAAGAATCCTGACTCGGCGGCGGATCCAATCGTGGGCATTTCAGGGTACATCAGATGAGCGCCCGCTGTGAAAACGCCCCTTGGCAGGAAGTTTTCTTCGCTAACCAGTGTCTGGAAATCCCTGGTGAAGATCGGGGATGCGAACCGTTCCCTGAACACACGGACCTCTCTGATCTTCGACCCGAAGCCTGGGAAGATCTTATCCAGACTCGTCTTGGCCTCTTCTATGACGGCCTCGTCGCTCGCCTGCCAAGACGGATCAGCGACGCCCAGATAGCGGTAAGCGTAGCAGATGGCCATGCCGCTCGGCCCGCCGTATCGGTCAAACAGGTGGTGAATCAAGCCACCCAAAGGTATATCGTCGTAGGCGAAGACTATGCTAAGGTTCCGGTCGATCATTCTTTCCTCAAGAATAAAGCACAGGTTGATGATCGACTGATATTGTATGCCATGAAGCTCGCCGCTGCCGCAAGGAGGCATAGATAGCAATTCCCCGCGAGGGATGCAAGCGACGACCGCGTGGACATCGATTTCATCCTTTCCATCAGTCCCTTGAACCTCCGCTCGATAGCCTTCGGGCTTCGCCCTCAAGTTCGTCACCTCGCAGCTCGTTTCGACTCTGCCGCTGTTCTTTTCGATGCAACTCCTCAGCGTCTGTACCAAGAGTTCGAGCCGGTTGCCGAGGACTCCAGTCTTGCTGCCCATCCGTACCGAGTTTTGCAGGCGGTTCCACACCCAGGACGCCGATAGGCCGTGTAAGCCTTGTTTGTACTTGACCCACGACAGTGGTTCGAAGAAGCCTGTCGTAGCTTCCTTGCCCACCTTGCTCAACAGCCATTCGCTTGCCGACCTTCCCTCAATATCGTCCCCGGTCAGGCCGAGAAGTGCCTCCAGGGACAGAATTCCCAGCCTAATTCTGCTACCAAAGGGCAGGGGCTTGAAAGTCAGAAGGCTCAGCGGAGACGTAATGCCATACAACCCTCCGTTGAAATGGAAACACGTCTCAACTCTCTCCCACCTGACTGCTTCTAAGAGTCCCAGCCTTTGCAGGAGGGCGAGCGCAGCATCATCGGTTGGCAGCACGTTATGGCAAAACCGCGGCAACATGAGATGTCCCTGTCGAAAGCTTGAACAAAGACCCCCAAGGGACGGGCTCTTCTCGACGAGGACAGTATCCACATTGGAAGAAAGGCTGAGGGCGCAACAAAGGCCACTGATTCCGCCGCCAACAACCAAGACTCTCATCGAATTACCCTCCGGTCGAACCAAAGCGAGTGCCCTCCGCCTCTCAATGGAAGATGCAACGCGGCAACCAATAGACCCCGCGTCTCGGGGACGTGCTATTAACGCTTGCCTGACTGAGAAGTCAGGTTTGGGTGTCGACATTCGAAACACGCCGATGCTAGATCTCGGCTTGACGTAACCGCGTGGCCCCTGCCAGCGAGGGTCGCCTTGTTGTCAGATGACCTTCTCCATAGACCGGTCGGTGAGCCAGGAGTGTGCCACAGAAGAATGACGCGGCCCCGCGACTTACGATGGGCAAGGCCGTGTAGAACCCTTGGTACGCATGCTCGTTCTGGTCGCGTGCCGGGCGGGCCCGGTGCGGCCAGCCTGAAGAGGGCGAGTACACCTAGGGCCATCTCGAAAAACTAGGGCGGCTTGGGGTAGACATGCGGAGCAAACGCTGCGAACACAGTCAGGCATCACCCGTCGGATCGCCGCCCTGACGCCGCGCCATTGGCGATGTTCAGCGAGTACCAGATCTCCATGTTCACCAGGTCGGCCAAGAATGGGTCATTCTTCCGAACCAGAGCACGCACAGCTTCTGGGTTAAGGATACCGTCGCGCATCAGGTTCCCGTTCGAAACCGCTGTCTCAGCAAAGCCTCTGAGCTCATTGGCGTACCACTCCTCGACAGGCAGGGAGAAGCCGATCTTGGTCCTTTGGGTGATCTCGGGTGGGAACCCCATTTTTTCTAGATAGCTCCTCAGCAAATCCTTGGTCCGCGGGTTGTGGAAGAGCTCGGCAGGCGAGCTGCTAAGCGCAAGTTCGACAACCGTCCTATCCATCAGCGGATACGTGGGCACCAAGGAGTTTGCCTGGTGATAGTACCAGAAGGCTCTGAAACCGCCCGGGAGGTTTGACCGAACGCCCAGCAACCGCCGGGAGTTGAAGGGCCCCAGCACCGCCGCCTCGAGGATCTCCTCGTTCAGAACGGACTTGATGCGACCCCATTCCTCGGCCGGAATGAAGGAATCAGAGAGAACCTCGCGTGATCGTGCGAATGCCTTGGAAAGCTCGCGCAGCAGGAAGTAGCCGGGGACAATGCCCTCGATAAGAATCTTCCACAGCCTGATGATGTGCCCGAGCCTGCCCGGGCCGCGTGCGATATCCATAATCCCCTGGCCGAAGCGCCGCCGCAGCAATCGCTTGGATGATGCGCTGAGACAACCTAGGCACACCAAGGAGAAGATTGCGTCCGCCGCGGCCCAGTCCACCCACGATGGGTAACCCCCGAAGAGCTCATCGCCCCCGTCACCGCTGAATACGACCTCTGCCCCCTCGCTTGCAGCCAGGACTGCTGCGCAGTAGTATTGCACCCCCCCGCCCGGCGGTTCCTGTCCCACCATGATCGTCTCTTGCAGCGTTCGGCGGAAATCGTTCCAATCTATCGTCCGGCTCCTGTGAGTTGAACCGATGTGTGCGCTTGCCCTCAGCGCGGATGCCCCCTCGTCCCAACCCTTCTTCGCAGCACCCACCGAGAGCGTCACAATCCGACTACTCAATTGCTGTCGTGCCAGTCCGGACAGCGTGCCACACACGGTCGAAGAGTCTATGCCGCCGCTAAGGTACGCAAAAGGGGGCGAATGAACGGCATGCATCCTAGCCTTCGTTGAATCCGCAATCGCCTGCCAGACCGCCTCCCAACTTAAACCCTCCTGTCTCCTCGATAGATAAGCTGAAGCGTCCCAGTACATGGACTCCTCGAACCCTTGTTGGTCTGCTGTGAGTATGTATCCTGCCCTCACCTTTTGCACGCCTTCAAAAATCGTCTTGGAGTCCGCCCTCCTGCCCCGAACCAGTATCTCGGCAATGCCTGTCCTGTCCAAATTCGGGCGGGGCCGCGTTCGAGCCAGGGCAGTGAGATCCGTCGAAAATAGAATCACCCCCTCAACACAGCGGTAATACAGCGGCCGACTACCGAAGTGGTCTCTGACGAGATAGAGCTCTGATCCACCTGGGTCAAAGAGAACGATCGAAAACTCGCCGTTCAGCCTGGTGAAGAAGCTGGCGCCCTGTGAGGAAAAGCCTGCGGCGAGCGAGATCGCCTGGTTCTCCGTATCGACAGGGTAGATCCTGCCCATCAGGGCGACGATGGGCCCCTCCTTTTCATGGTGCCATTGCACAGGCTCAGTCGGTCTGTCGAAGGCCCTCAGCTCAAGACGATTGGAGGCGTAGACATGGTCCGGCCCAGATCGTTCGGAGTCGATGTAGGTCGAGGCCTCGTCGAGCAGCCTCGTTGGGCACCCCCCGCGCAAGACGTATGCCCCGACGAGTCTCGCCACGGCACCTCTTCTCTCAAGCATACGATAATAAGATTTTCGGATCGATTCCCCGATTCTTCGAAAGGACAAACCGACGATAGATGCAAAACCCGCGGTGCCGCGGGGGCGTGTGGCTCATCTTCCTTAACACGAGCCGCCGTCTCCGAATCCCTGCCCGGCTACATCAGGATGTCAGGATGGGCTTCGCTCCCCTCGCTCGACGCGACCATCTGGCGAAGCCGCGCCCCCTGCCTTATTAGGCTCCCTGCTTCTCGCCTCTCGCGGATTGAATGGTTCAAGAATTTCGATGGCGGGCGTGGAGGTCTCCAGTCCAAACCACGAGACTGCCCCTGGGCGAGGCTAGGGAGTCAGTCGTCACCGATCGAGCCCTGCCTTAGGAGATTGCCCAAATCGTCTCCAAACAGGGACGCAACCGAGGCCGCCTCATCCTTCGCCAGGATGAGGCATTCTTTCGATGGAGGTTCGCTAGCGGAAGAAGACGCTATCCCTTCTGCCGCCTACTGAAGGAGCGGCGGGCGGTAGGCTACGCGGTGATGAGGCTTCACCAGGGACGTGGCACGATCATCGACTCCGGCGGAGTTGATGAGAACTACACCAAGATTCTTCTGGGGCCATGGCAAGCACGTTGAGGTTCGACATGCTCTCAATCTGGGATTTCTCGGTGGAAAGCTGGCTGAGGCAACAACTTGAATCACTGGGTTTCAAGCAAGACGCTTTGACGGCTGTGATTCAGAGGAGGACGTCAGGTCAGGCTACCTTGCCTCTTCTGGTGCGGCCGGTCAAGGAGAACTCTCAGGAGAGCGACTGGCACGTGGGCGGCCTGGACGTTCGCAGGATCGGTAGCTGGTTCATAAAAGGGGTTTGCTCGGATGCCGAGTAGCTGCAAAGCCTGACTGAGATGTCCTTGCACCACCCGGCGGGCGCGGGACTCCCTTTGATAGCACCCGGGAAACGAAGCAATTCCGCCCGCGGGGGACTGGTCGCATCGGTGTCCGCCCGACGGGAAGGAAATAGGGGACTTCGGGCCCTCCGCCTAGTGGCCTTATCGCCGATGCCTCTGTTGCTTCTCTACGCCCTGCCCTGGTCCTTTCGCCTCTGCTCAACTTGGATCGATGGAAAACCTGCGGTATGGGAGGTCCTAATTGAGCCGGGCACGACGATGGCACGTAGCAGCGACAGCATCCAAGGGGACTTCTCGGTCCAGATGAACACGACCGATTCCTACGGTATCTACCTGCGACAGGAGATCTGGATAAACGAGTCGGTGCGCCACTCGGTCCTCTTGGGTCTTGTGTTCAGGATCGACGAGATCGACGACATCGACTCAAGCGGCAGCACAGCCTGACCGGGCTGGAGATAGGCCTGGAGGGAGGAGACATCGATGCGGATAGCCAGCCCGAGTATATGTATCACTACCTCTTCATCGATCGATGCGTAAGGGTCGAGGACTTCCCAGCCTGGCAGCGCAACACCACGCCCACGGATGCACCACACAAAATGGCCTTCCTTCACCATGTTGAGTCCATTGGCATCCGGAACTTTTTCCAAGGCAACATCTCGCAGCTCTTTCTCGAGAACCTGGGAGGCTTTCCGCTTGGACCCATAGACCTCCGCGTCTGGGCGCTCAGGTGGGGAGACGGAATGCCTGATTCCGGCATAAAGGCGACCATCGACTCTATCAACATCTGGGTGC
The DNA here is from genome assembly GCA_964549615.1 of uncultured Thermococci archaeon. Taxonomy (GTDB): domain Archaea; phylum CAYQAE01; class CAYQAE01; order CAYVLA01; family CAYVLA01; genus CAYVLA01. The sequence continues at coordinate 83,294 of CAZJVP010000099.1, forward strand.
CCGAGAGGGTCGCCATGGCCATTCTGTCCCTGAGCCTCCTCTCAGGCATGCTGAGATCGTTGCTTGCCAGAACCGGTAAGGATAGGCAGATCGATCCGCCTTCAACCGATCGGCTGCCCAAAGAGTGATACGAGCGCGATGACCCTCGATTCCGCTTCCTAGGCACATCCGAATCCGGCCGAGATCCAGTGTTTTGAGCGCGGGTGCCCCAACGCCCCCGTGCGCTGAAACAATAACAACACTGGCGGACAGAGCGTACACTCAACATCCGGGCCGTTGGATGAAGCGGATCTCGATGGACGCAGAGACGAGGCAGTGGGGATGACATCTCGTCCAATGGAATTTCGAAGCGCTACCGCCAGTTCGCCGGGAGATTCCTCAAAGGAGGTGCCCATGAGGTAGCGCTCATGGAGGGCCGCTCGGCGGCACGCCAGCGCCGATCTAGGGTTCTCACTGTTGGCAGCAGGCGTATGGGAATTGTTCAGCAGGCATCGGAAAATAATCGAGGCGCGCTCAAGGGAAACGAGGAGCAGCGTAGAGTGATCCCGATTGCCCGGAAGATCCGCACCGATCATCAATGTCGTCCGAAGCCGTGCGAATCCGAATCCCGGGTTCACCCTTATGGGCGGGGTTAGCTATGCAAGTCACGAGGCTTCTTGCAGGGCCCGCAATCCCGCAACGAAACACCGCAGAGGTTGGCTGACCTTGAAAAGCCAAATGCTGAAATGGAGAAATGAGAGGGAACTCACCGAGGTCGACCGCTGTTCTTGGGATGATCGGGGAAGGGCTTTCCCCGGGTGGAGAGCTTGAGGACCGAGATCGTCCAAAGCGCCAGAGAACTCGCCGATATCGGGGTCGACTCCTTCGTGACAGATCCCATGCACACCTCATGGTACCTGATGGCGCATGAACGATCGGGCGTCGGCAGGAGGGAACCAAGGCACATCGTTGTCCTCGATTCTTCGCGGCCCGTTGCATATGTGCCGTGCTACGTGCAGCATTCCGCAGTATACGATGATCTGGCAATCGTCCTTGCCACGCCCACGCTCCGAAGGGCAATCCGGTGGGCCGCCTTGATTGGTGCATTCCCAGGCCTGTCCCCAGCCCTTCTCTGCTCGTCCCCGGACAGCCTTTACACGACGCTGTCCATCAGCCCCGCCCTGGAGCGGTCCGAGGAGGCCAATGTGGTCAGGGCCGTGGTCGACGCCTTGTTGCAGGTGGCGAGGGACGAGGAGCTGGACGTTGTTGGTTTCATGAATCTTCCACGGAGGGAAAGCCTTCTCTGGCAGGCGCTGCCGTCCATGGGGTTCATCTACTCCAAGCGCGTACCCTCAGCGTACCTCCCCGTGAACTTTCGGACCTTTGAAGAGTACCTGAGGCTTGGAGCAAGAAAACGGCGGAAACAATACAAGATCGAGGTTAAAAGGGCTGCCCAGCAGGGCCTGATCATCCATGAAATCGAGGATTATTCGGGCCTTGGCGGACTGCTCTCGGATATCCTGGGCGAGACCTGGGGGGTGCGTGGTAAGACCTCGCCCTTCCCGCCCAGCTACTTTGAGTCGCTAGCCGAGCATACCAAAGGCAGGTCCTGCGTCATATCCGGATCGTTTCGCGGCGAGGTGGACGGATTCACCCTCTTGCTGTGGACCGCGGAGGAGATGTGCGCCTACCAGTACGGGGCAAGGAAGAAGGAGCGGGTTCGGCTCTCCAATCTATATTTCAACATCTGCTACAACGCCACGATTGCCAAGGCGATCTCCTTAGGAGTGAAATCGATCAGATTCGGGCCGGGCTCCCTTCACGTCAAGACCTCCAGGGGATGCCTATTGGAGGACTTAGGCATGTTCCTCAAGCCCATGAAGAGGATCCACCTACCTGCCTTCAAGGCTTTGATGCTGCGCAACAGGAGGCGAGGGAGGGCCGCGCAGGATGTCCGAGGGTTACCGGCCTAACCCGAACGCGGTGCGTAAACCTGCCCCACTTTTTCTAGATGCATGGCTAGGTCGGTGCTGCTCCGAAAGAAGCGCTCCTCGCGGCCAGACCCAAGCTGCCTCCTAGCGCGAAACACTCCCTCGACCAGCATGGACCTCGGCCCGCCCATGAAAACCCTCGCCTTGACCCTCTGGCCAACCCCGGTTGAAAGGCGGACAAGGTAAGGGTGTGCGGTGAGGAAGTCGACGCGAGACGGCGGATGTGTTTCCCCAAAAAGTGCCTTGAGGGACTCCAGTATTACCAAGAGTCCCGGCGAGAAGGTCCCGTACTCGCAATCGTAAGACGTCTGAAGAAGATATGCCGTCTTGCCGTACCTGAGCAGCAGGGCGAATGCTATGGGTTGTTCGTCGAGGTTGAGGACGTGTAGATCCAGCCAGCCTTCATGACCCAGGAGGGCGAGCAGGTCCTCCCAAAACCTCTCCCCCGTAAAAAGCTGCTGGCGCTTCCAACTACGCTCCGAGACCCGCCGGACAGCAGCCCACGCACTGCCCGCGGGGTCGAGCTTGCGGTATCTCTTGGTCAGCAACTCGCCAGTCTTCCTCAGCTTTTCGCTGGCTCTTCTCGCGTTCTTCCTGAGTTTTGGTCCTCTTTTCTGGTAGTAGGAATCCCACCCTCCTCGTATCTCGACGAGAGCATTCCGCCACTGGGGCGAGTATGAATACTCGATGCTCATCCCGCTATCTTGAGCCGCCGATTCCAAGAGCCTCAAGGACGGTGATGAGCCGTTCAGCGCAAAGAACTCTGCCACGGGCACGCCCGACTCGTCCCTGATCGCCTCAAGCACGGTGCGGAAAACCTCCGCCGTCCCGCCGGGCACCAGGAAGTCGACCTCAAGCCATGGCCTAGCCACGGCGAACCTGGCCCTTCTGAGCCTGAAGATTCCTCCAGTCTCCGCGATCTGGAGAGGCGCCAGGCCCACAATGCCGGCCCTGTCCCGGAGCACTATGATGAAAGGGCGGCTAGCCGTTTCGCGGTGCTTCATCCATAGTTCGCAGAAGCTTGGGTGGACGAACGGGGCGGGCCGGCCGCACTGCTCCATCAGATCGAGCCAGGCACTTCTGATCTCCGCCGCGCCCTCCCAAGTCTTGATTACTTCAACCCTCAAGACCTTCGCCTGCCGCTTCCCTGTTTTCTTCTTCTTGCTTCCCGAGGACCTTCCACTCGTCGCCGTCGGGACGTCCCCTGGCCCTCCCTTGGACGCAGCCCAAACCTCGTTCTCGGTTGCGAAGCAGTCTCCGCCGCCTCAAGCCGTCACTGAGACGAAAAGCCACCGAAAGTAGCCTGCCCCTTGGGTTTTTGGGAAAGCATCGGACTCTGAGTCTTGATTGTGTAGAGTCCGCAAGTCGTTCCAAGAAGGGATAGGTTGTAAGGAAATCCATCGTCGTCTCCAGCGACTTGTGTTGGAAACAGTCGCGCATCGCCTTGGTGGTCAGGTAGGTGCCCGGCGATAAGTGGGCGTAGTCCGAGTCGTAGGCGGTCTGCATCCAGTATATCGTTTTGTGGTGTCGAAGTAGGACGACGAAGGCCGCGGGACGATCGTCGATGCGGAGGATATAGAGGCTCAACAAACCCTTTTCGCTCATCAATTCAATGAACTCCCTCCAGAAGCCGCCCCTGAGATAGCTCGATGGATCCTTCCAACTCTTGGCAACAATGCATTCTAGTGTCGATAGGCTTCCTTCCAACCCGTCGGGCCCGCCCGACTTCTCGATCTCCGCGCTGCCGCAACGACCCATCTTCCTGTCCACCCTCCTCATAACGTACCTCGTCCTGGCAGACCTCCTGGCAAGGTAATCCTCCCATGTTCCATCCAGACTTACGAGTGAATTGGTCCATCTCGGGGGTCGAAGATACCCCAGAGTATATCCCTTTCTTGCGCCGAACACCTCGATCGCGGGCAGGGAGGGGGACGAACAAGGAATTGCGAAGAGATCAAGCATGTCAAAGTCGCAATTGACCGTCGCCGCGGCGAGAACATCTGGAACCGCTCCGGCTCCGGGATGCATTAGCAGGAAATCCGAGTCAAGCCAGGAGACCGCGACCATGAACCTGAGCCTTTTGATGGTGAGGCCCGACTTCCTGGTGGGCGCGATGCATAGAGGGGCCAGCGCCTGGGGCCTCCCCTGGTCGTCCTTGAGCATGACAACGCGAGGGATGGCTGAAGGGACTCGGTGCTTCAGCCAGAGCTTGCAGAAGTCTGGATCCGCGAAGGGCGTCGCGTTCGGAGCGTTGCGACAGATATCTAGCCATTCGCCCCTGAGGGGCTCGATCTCGCTCCACCCGTCCGCCAAGACTGCCCGCAAGACAGCAAAAAGTAGCCTCAGAAGGCTTAAAAGCCAAGTGGCCGGGCCGAATACTCGGGTTTCAACGTTTCCCATCGGTTCTGTCGGCGGCCGGGGCAAAAGAGAGGTGTTTCTGACAGCTTGCTAGCGCGCCTGCCGCAGCGCCTCAATTCGCCTGACCGTTCCTTCCACCACGCGTCCCACCAACCGAACCCTCATGCACGAGATGATCATTCTTCTTACCAGAAGAAGAAATCGGTCTACTAAACCTTCCTGACGAAAGGCCTTGGCGTAGGGCACACATCCCTCCCTCCAACCTCTGAAGCTTAGCCTGCGTATTCGCACACCCAACGTGCGAACATACCACTGAGCCATCTCCTCATCCTTTGCCTCCCCCACGTAGCCCGCCCCGCCCTGGCGCCACATCATCCTTTCGGCCTCACGGCACAGCATCTCGCCCAAGCCCCTTCTCCTGTACTCAGGGCGGACGAATAGAGTGTGGACGTGATAGTACCTGCCCGATGTCCTCTCGAAGCACCTCATCCCGATCACCTTGCCCTCCCACCGGGCAACAAGCGTTGTGCTCCGCTGAATCCACCCTTCCATCCCGGGTAGGTACATGTCGTTGCATTTGAGCATCTCGATTGCCTCGGCTAGGGAATCGCTTGATGCGACCTCGATTGTTGGAGAGAAATCTGACAACTCTACACCCAATTCCGGTGCGGAAATGCCGAGTAAAAGGTTTGTGGCGGATGATCGGATCCGAGCATGTCTTGATCCGCTATTTTGGAATCAGGGACGGATGCCGCATAGCGGGGCGGGCGAAAGTGAAGATCTTGCGCACTTGGCAGGATTATCCGAAGCCACCGTGACCGGCGGAAAAGGCCGCCTGTGGAAACAGTTTGCTCCCTGCGTGTGAAGAACCACCGCCACCAACCAAGACACCACGAGGATGCCATGAAGGGAACAACTCCGGCCGCGGCTCACCGGCTGCGAGCCACTTGCAAGTATTGCGACAAATGACAAAGATGGACCGCCCAGCCCGGTTCCACCCCCGGAGAGGTCGAACCCTCCTTTCACCGACTTCAGACCGCCGGCAGCTTATGGCCCGGGCGTGCACTGGCAGGTGTGCAAAGAGGGCTTTTTGTCATTTTGGGCCTCATGCTTGCAGTCCCCATGGGTGCGGCGTGTCCGGTCCCAGGACCGATGGCAACGGCGTGATTCGCCTGCTTCACATCGGCAAGGCATGGTTCTACCCGGGCCACCCAGCCCCCGTCCTGAGCCAGGACCCGCGCATCAACTACTACCCCGTCCCGGCCTTGCAAGGATCAGGCGCGCTCAAAGCCAACTCGACGTGGACCCGATGACCGGCTAGGCTATCCCGGAAGCGCCTCAAGCCTATTGACATCCCTCACAGCATCGAAGCCGCCATCAAATGAGAATATGCCGGGCAGCTTCCTATCGCGAACGATGACCACGCTTATGGCATCCGCAAAGCTCAGCTGCCTGTACGTCCTGAAGATGTGATGAGCCGCGTTGAAGATGTCGTCGTCCACGAAGAGCGTGTCCACATGGGCGGAGTTGAGCATGGCCTCCCCGACCTCGGCCGAGCGGTCAGGCCCAATCTTCCTCCTGAGATAGGTAACGACCTCCCCGAATATGTGGTTGGTTATGAAAACCCTGCCGAGTGCCCCCTCCGACACGGCCCCGACCCCGACTATGGGCTTCGGCCTCTCATGGTGTCGATCCCTCGGATTGAATGCGCCGATCCAGACCCCTGAGTCCACAAGGTACAAGCTCACCCGCTCCCATGGACGACCTCGTCCAGCTCCGCTGTGGCGTCGGCCTCCCTTTCCGTCGGCAGCGCGCCTATGAGCGCCTTCAGCGGATCCTCCCCGCTGGCCTTCCGCACCCTGATGTAGACCTCGTCACCAAGGATGGTCCAAACCACCTCATCGCCAGGCCCCACCCCGAACCTTTTCCGGAGCGATGCCGGCACGACCGTCTGGAAACCCTTTGACACCCTTGTCGTGGCAACCACGGAGGCCGTCTCCTTGGGAAACGAGCAGTCTCAAAGCAGTTCAATCTTTCTCATGCCCAGCCGTGCGCTGCAGATTCATGCATGATGCGCCCTGCTTCCCCAAGGTCGCGCCAAGCTTCCAGGCATTCCCTTGTTCTGGTCGTCGACCAGCCTGGCCTGGATATGGACCCTCCTTGACTGCTGTGTCACCCGGATCGAGGCGGGTCCGTAGGCCTCCGGCATGCCGAAGAAGCGACCGTACTGCTCAAGGCTGAAGGAGACCCCTCCACCCTCACTGTGAACTTGCGGTCGTTGGATGTGACCAGGACCTGGGAGGCAGATCATCCATCACACTTGCCTCAACAACAAGCCGGACACCAAGGCGATCGCGCAGGGCAACCTGAGCTCCGGTTCCTCCAGAGCTTGGAACGATCCATCGAGGGGCTGAGCAAGGAGCCGCCGCTTCTCAGAACCTGATCCTTGGCCAAGACCGGCAGGCCTGCCAGGTGCCTTGCGAATCAGTTCCCCGCACGTCAGGCCAGGCATCGCGGTTTGTTGGATTTGCCATGGTCGAGCGCGGCCCGCACCTTGGCTTCCTGATGTGTCCTCACCCTGCCGGTTAAATATACTGAGCCCGCTTCAGCCAAGCCATATGGTAGGCCTCGCTCAGAGCCGTCCCGAACTCGCGGTACCCGACACGCGGATGGCCCAACAACTAGGACGGCCCCCTGCCCGGCTGGTCGGGAGGCAGGGACCATGCGACCATCATGCCGGACGTATTCCCGGCGGCGGTCTGCACCACCATTGCCGTCGTGGCCTCCGACCCTAGTAAGACGGGCGGGCAAGTCTTCCCATCGAGGAGGCCCGGACAGGAAAATTGCGCCGGGTGAGTTGCCAGTTGCCACGTGCAGGCTGAAGATACCCCACCGTCGGGTTCTTCCAGCCTCCAAGAATACTCTTATCCCTGCCAGAGAAAACGGTGATCGAAACACAGGCACGAACAGAGGAAATAAGCCACCTAGGACCTGCTTATCGGGCAACCCTTCCCCCGCGCGAGGGCGCCGCCTGAGGCTCTTCAGCTGCCCATCCCAAGGCATCGATACCTCCCATCCCAACATCTGACCATCCTTTATCACCCAGCCTCCGATGGTATGGGATGTCCTCCGTCGGGGCCTTCGGGGCTGACCTGAGATGAGGGATGAAAGCTTTGGTCCGGCTGGCATGATTGAGGAATGGTCGAACCAGCCCAAGGCGAATCACAGCGCGGATGACGGGCCGTCCATCAGCGTGATCATCCCTTGCAAACCATCTGACGGGCTTCCGCCAGTAATCGAGTCTGCCTCGAAGCTGGACTACCCGAGCGACCTTTTTGAGATCCTCCTGATCAAAGGAACCAACCCCTCCCTGCAGCGCAACTTGGGGGCAAGTCTCGCCAAGGGCGACATACTGGCCTTCACTGACGATAACTGCCAGCTTCCCCCCGACTGGCTGAGACTTGCAGCCAAGCACTTCCGCGACGCTAGAGTCTCCATAGTCGGCGGTCCGAACCTGACTCCTCCGTCGGATCCCCGTCTCTCGAGGATCTTCGGCCTGGCTTGCGCGTCCAAACTGGGCACCGGCCCGATGCACAGGCGATACCGACGCACTCGGCTGCTCCCGCAGGCGGATGAAAGTGCCTTGGCACTGAGCAACCTCTTCATCCGTCGGAAGCTCTTCGACAGCGGACTGAGTTTCAGCCCTCTTCTCTTTCCAAACGAGGAGAACCAATTCATGAATGGAGCCTCGCGACAGGGGCACCGCATGGTCTACGATCCTGACATCGTGGTCTACCATCCCAGGAAGCGAAGCTGGCGGGCGTTTTCACGCCAGTTCGCTCGCTATGGCGCCGGGAGAGCGAGGCAGACCCGCATGGACCTCGGAAGCCTGAGGCCCTTCCATCTCTTGCCCGGGGCGCTGGTCCTCGCATCGATGTTCCTACTCGTCGGGGTGTTGCTGTTTCGCCGCTTACTGCCTTGGGTTCTGCTCCTTGCGGCTGCATACATCGTCCCAATCGTCGCCGAGTCGGTTCGGATCAGTCTCCGTGAGGGCGATCCTAAAGCGGCTTGGCTGCTGATTCCGTCATTCCTCCTCATCCACTATTCCTACGGCTTTGGATTCGTCATGGGCTTGATCTGCCCGCTCGGCAAGATCCGCGGGGCCGCCCCGACCCGGGACGACGTCTCTCGTCTGGAGCCATCAGGCTACACATGGCCTGCTGGACAGAGGATCTCGTAGGCAGGTGACCCTGGCGCACAGGATTCCAAGGAGGCACATCGCGGCTGATCCTAGGGATACGTCCTCTGCCACCTCAAAGATGCTGACATAGTCCACCTGTATCCACTCGTCCTGAACAAGGTCAACGTAGCCCCTGACTAAGCGGGTCCCGTCCCAGTAGATGCGGTAGTTGTCTATCCAGATTACCAGTCCCATCTCGGTGTCTGGCGGGGAATCCGTGCCGGCAACCACTCGACCGTCCACGGTGAACTGCGCCGAGCCGTCCCGCCAGACGATCCCGTACGTGTGCCAGTCACGCATATCCACTCCCTCGACGGGCTGCGTCAGCGTGATGTTGTCGTTCCTCACCGACATGACGTTAAAGCCGGGGAAAGGGTACTCCGAATGGCGCGATATGCTGATGAACCAGAGGACATTTGAAGGATTGGTCTCGCCCATTAGGTGGCCGAAGTTTCCGTTCCAGAAGCCCCATCCTCTCGTTCCGCCTCCAGCCTCGCCCGTGAGCGTATTGTCGTCGCTGCACCTGAGCCTTACTTCGAAACCTTTGTGAAGCCAGTTCAAACCTCGACCCCCCATGATGTCGTTTATCTCAGCGTCGGAGTACTCCTCGCTCGAAGATGCCGCGCTGACGTTGAGGAAGAGGTATCCGTTGCAAACCACAATTGTGCCCGTGCCTGGGTGATAGCCCCAGTACCAGTGATTATCCATGTCATCGAAGTCGTCGAAGAATATCAACCCTGAGGCGGATGTGGCGGGTCTCAGGGCCGGGCCGAGGCTGCACGCAAGTGCGGCACCCGCGATGAACAAGCCGAGAAGAACCATCGCCCTGGGTCTACCGGTGTAGCCCGATCCCGTGGGGCCCGCCTTAGGAGGCCTAGCCCCCGAGTGCGGAGAAGGGGCCCAGGTTCTCATCCAAGAACCAGCCTCTTCATCAGGTTGCGGTTTGACCAACTTTCTCGCCCATCACACCTTGTTGCCTCGGGCGCTCCGAAGATCCAGGGACCTTCGGGCCCGCCGCACAATCTCGCTTGCTCTTACGACGATGGTCCAGAAGGCGCATAGCAGTCCCGTGCCTGCGGTGGGCCGACCCAATGCCCTGAGGAGGGCCATTCTGCACCTCAGGCTCAGCCACCTGACGTACAGCTTCTCGCTTCCGGCATTCCCCGGCGGGTCTGCGTATATCCTGGTGACGGGGACCTCGCCAACCGTTAACCCGATCCTGGCCGCTTGTCCCCACACTTGGAAGGGCATGGCATAACCCGTCTCAGTGATCTTCAGCTTCCTAAGCGCGTCCGTCCTGTAGGCCTTGAAGCCCGTGGCGGCGTCCGTGACGCGGTATCCAGTCATTTTCGCCACGAAACGGGCCATCTCCAAGTTTGCCTTGAGCCTGTGCGGCGCCGGCTTCCCCACGTGCGGAGAAAGATCATGATACCGGCTTCCCGACACGATATCGTACGAGACCAGTTTCTCCACCAACCTGCGCAGATCTCTCGGGTCATGTTGGCCGTCGGCATCCATGGTCACCACGCCTTTGTACGGTCCTGCAAGCGCCGCGGCGAAGCCTGTCAGAATAGCAGAACCATACCCCAGGTTGGCGTGGTGGCGAACGCCCATGAGCCTAGGCATTTCGCTGCGGAAGCGGTCGATCACCGCCCAGGTCCCGTCCGTTGAACCATCGTCCACGACAAGCACGTCTCCCCTCCACTCCTGGGCAACGAGGTCCAGGACCCTCGGGAGGCTTTCCTCTTCATTGTGGGCCGGGATGACAAGCAATGCATCTTTGTCTGCGATTGCCAGGATTTCCTGCGTGCAGGTCCCGCCCTCGGAGGACGGGCGAGCTCGCATCTCGCACAAGCGCCTACGACCAACATCTTGCTTCCGCGTGAGTTGAAGAAACTTCCTGTCGAATGATATCCATCCGGGGATCACCCACACGTTCACCGCCCGGCACGCCTCAAGCCGAGGGGCGGTCCACGTTTCTGTAGTGGTAGAGCTGTATGCCGACGTAGCTCCTCTTGTCCTGCAGCGAGAAGGCCTCGTCCAGATACTTCTTGACCTGGCCTTGGGGGTCAGTGAACTCCTGATGGGAAAGGACCAACCACACCCCGTTCACCGAGGGTTCGTTGCGCACGATCTGGTCCACCTGTTCTGCAGTGTAGGCCAACTTCAAGTAGCTTGAGTTTCCGCGATGCCGGTGGTAGTACCAGAACGGAACTACAACGTAGGGCGCGTTGAAGACGACGACCTCGTCCGCGGCTAGGTGTTGAGAGACGTACCCTTCCAGCTCCCTCCACTGCTCCTTCTGCTCCTCGGCGTAGTACTTGGCCAGACTCGCTGAGCTGGAGATCAACAGGGAACACACCACGAGGATACCTGCTAGTCTGCCGAGGGCCAGAGCGGTGTTGCGCGTCCCGCGCGCGACCAGGATGTAGAAAGCTGGGGACGCAGCAATGGTGTAGTGTTTCGCATAGATGGGAAAGAGGAGTAGGGAGAAGGTGAAGGGAATGACGATGGACGATCCGAGCCATAGGAGGAGAAGGACAACCACGTCTAGGCGTGCCCCGAGGGAGAGCGCCCAGCGGAAGCCGGTCAAGGAGTCGATGGGGCATCGAGGCCGGAAACTGCCGCTCAGCTTGGCAAGCTCGAAGAGACCCAAGACCATGAGGAATGAGTACGCCATTAGCCTGATCTCGTTCTCTCCGCCGTAGTAGGCTAGGGTCTTGGGAAGATCAACGAAGGTTGGCTGTCTGAGCCAAGAGATCCCCAATATCAATCCGGGCTCCGCCCGCATGCCCCTGAGTACGTCCAGCTGGCGAAGCACGTTCAGAACCCAAGGAAGGAAGGCGATGAAGGGCAACCCGAACATCACCACCCAGGGAAGGCGCGCAACCGCGTTCGGCTTTGCAAGCGCGGTCATGGAAAGCCCCTCATCGGCCGGCGGGAGCCCCCCGTTTGCCGGGGTTCCGATGCGAGCTTGGCGCGCGCGGAGGCGGGCTCTGAGGTAGAGCGAGAAAATGGCCTCTGAGGCGACGATGAAAGACCCGTAGACATGCGTGTAGAGAAGAAAGACGTTGGTCAGGGAAGCTGCAACCATGTCTCTTGCCCTTCCACTTTCCAGGTATCTGATGAAGAAGTAGTAGGACGCGAGACCAAGGAAGACCATCATCGAGTAGCCCCGGGCCTCCTGGGAATAGGAGATGTGAAGGCTTGATGCAGCCATCACCAGGGCCGAGATGAGCCCGACGCCGTCTCCGAAGAGGCGTCTACCCACCAGATAGATCATGAGCAGGGATAGAACCCCAAATGCTGCTGAGGGAATTCTCACCGCCAGCTCGCTGTCCCCGCAGATCGAGATCCAGCAACGCAGCATAACGTAGTGAAGGGGAGGGTTCGTCTCGCGCCCCATTCGGGACCAGAACTCCGCCGAGTTGCTCTCAGACACCAAGACGCTCGTCGCCTCGTCCAGCCAAAGGCTCTCAGAGGAGATCTGCACCAACCTGAGGACTGCGCCTCCCGCGAGGATCGCCAGGAGGCAGAAAAGCACCCAACCTAGATGGACGTTTTGATCGGATGCCATTCTTCCCATCCGATGCAAGGAGTCCGAGAACCAATAAGAACCTGAGCTAGAGTTGAGGTTGAAACGCTGCGATGGGTGCCCAAGAACAGGTCAGACGGGCACAATGCATCGCAGGCCTGCTGGATGATCGGGTTGTCCCAGAACTATGCTTGCAAGTTCGACGTCACGGTGGTCGGAGGAGGTGCTGCTGGATGCGCGGCCGCCCGCTTTCTGGCCGAGGCCGGAAGGACGGTTGCCCTAGTCGAAAGCAAGGGGATCGGCAGCCAGGCACACACACCCGTCACCTTCACCGAGACCCTCAGGGACTTCGGGCTGGAGGCGGCGGTTCACATATTCTACCGGCGCCTGTCCTATCACAGTCCGACAGGTGCGCTTTCCACATTGGAGATGGGCGAGCCAGCATGGGGATGCGTAGATTACCGCAAAGCGTGCAGGCTCCTGTGGCATGCCGCGGAGGAAGCCGGGGCAGTCCTGATCCAGGCGCGCGCCAAATCGCTCAGGAAGTCGGGCCAAGGCTTGGAGATCCTCCTTGATTCGGAAGCCGCGCTGAGATCCACGGTGGTGATCGACGCCACGGGGAAAGCTAGGTTCTCCGGCCACATTCTCGGGCAGCCTGACCCGCGCTACTATAGCCATAGCTTGGGCAGACGCGTTTCCGGTGCGGCGGTTGCAGACGAGAACAACTTCTACCTCATCGCGCCTGGAGCGGCATCCGGCACCGGAGGGGGATGGTTCTACCCGCTCGGACAGGGGAAGGCCGTACTTGGCTTTGCTGCGGTGACGAGAAGCCCATTCGCACCGTGGAGCCGGCTTGCGGTCATCTGGAGAAAGGCAGCTCGATCTCTTCGGCCCTACTCCGAGATGCTGAGGAATGCCCGACCAGGCCATTTCGAGATGGGCTCCATACCGCTTGTTGCCCCGCGCCGTTTCGTCTTCGGGAGGATAGCAGTTGTGGGGGACGCGGCCGCCCAGGCGACCCCATGGTCGTGCTTTGGTGTCCACGCCGCGCTTCTCAACGCGAAGCTGGTCGCCAGGGCGGTACTGCGAGCCTCCCAGGATGGCGACTCCGCGGAAAGGCATCTTCTGGCATACCAGCGTGACTGGAAAACCCAGAATGGACTCGCCTACCGATTGGGCGACCTTTGCGCTGGTTCACTTTGGTGGCGGGACGAAAGGGAGTGGGCCTTGGATGTGGCACGTTTCGGAGAGTTACCGCCCGAGGCGGCGCTCTCAAGGATACGGGACGGGAGCGTTCCCAGATGCGCTCCACTAGCACGATCGATAGTATGGCGGATGATCATGACGGGCTACATGATAAAGTGCAGGGCAGCCGAGCTCCTTAGACAAGCACGCTTTGAGCAGGCCGACCTAGGCGTTGGGGATCCCTGATGGAAGGACCATCCAGCTTCGAGCAACACGACCATATGCAGGGCGCGAAGGACGCGCGGCCGACAGGCCTGATGCCGGATGGGGACGGACTGACGGCGGCAAACGACGCGAGGTGGCGCAAGCTGCAGGATATGGAGACGCCTAGCAAGCTTCGCCGGCTCCTTGCGGACCGCCCAGGCGGACGATTCCTCACGAATCTCATCCTGCTCACCCGCGCGTACGACTGGATGGACAAACTCTGGATCATGACCGGTGCAGCCCTGCTTCTCCTAGCCCGCGAATCAGCAGGGCGAGCCGAGTTCATGGGCCTATCCGTCTTCTTCGCATACCAGGTCTTCGGCCTCTCCTACGGCTATGCTTTGAACGCCTGGACGGACCGCCACGAGGACCAAGCGGCAGGCAAGGACAGGGGGACCGCTTACTTCACTCCCAGACAGCTGTGGGCGGCTATCGCCTTGCTTGGGGCGGGCCTGCTGGCGATCCCTCTCTCCTTCCTCAGGGTCGATCTAGCGGTACTTGCAGGGGTAAACCTCTTCCTTGCAACGTCTTACTCCTGCCCTCCGTTCAGGTTCAAGTCAAGGGGGCCGCTTGGCCTTCTCGTTGCGGGAGTCGGGCAGCGTTCAATGGGCTTTTTGTTTCTGGTCCTTCTTCTCCCGGGCAACCAGGCCTTGGGTGTACTGGCACTCGTCTGGCTTGCTGTAGTCGGCATGATCACGGAGATCAGCCACCAGGCCCTGGACTACAAGCTGGACGTTGAAGCGGGTCTCCGCACGTTGGCGGCGAGGAATACGGCCGACCGGGTTTCCCAGCTGATCCGGGCCTTGCTGGCGATGCTTGTTCTAGCTGTGCTGCTGCCGCTATTTGTATTCCCGGGGTTTGAGGGTCTCGCGTACTGCGTTGTGCTGGCGGCTTTCTCGACGTATCCGGTTCACTATTCGATGGATGCTATGAGCTACATTCGTGCGCTAGCGCGATAAAAGCCGCCCACTAGCTTCCTGCCCACCGCCCGGCGCATGCCCCGCGTCCTGCCGGTCTCGCGGAGATCAGCCCATTCTAGCCTCAAGCACCTTCGAGAAATCCCGAGCGATCCTGGTCCAAGAGAACCGGGATCTCACGAATCGCCTGCCCCTGCGGGCTCTCCTCGATTCCCCAATGCTCGCAACCTCCACAAGACGCTGCGCAAAATCCTCCGGTGCGGGAGGGGACTGGTAGGTGTAGGGAGCAAAGTCAGCCAGCTCCCCAACGTTCGTCGAGACAACCTTCTTCCCCATCCAGAGGTATTCCCTCAGCTTCAGGGAGCTTCTGTACCTGTTTGGCTCCCTGTCGCCGTAGTAAACCGTGCAGGTTCCCGCGGTCAGGATTCTCCTTGCCACCTCGGATGGAGGCTGCGGCCCCTCAAACGACACGAACGGTGTCAAGCCCATCTCTTGGGCCAGTCCCTTGCACCTGCCAAGCATCGGGCCTCCGCCAACCATGACGAACCTCATCCCGGGGTCGAGGCGGATGGCCATCGCGAAAGCTTGTAGAAGCTCGCCCAGGTCAGCCGCAACATCGAAGTGGCACACATTGAGCACGGGCCCGCTTTCAGCGGCCCCGCGAACGGTCTGCCCGGGGGCAGATTGCCATAGAGATTGATCGAAGATGGCAGGGTCGACTCCCTGCTCCAGCCTATAGACGTCATCCCTTTCGATGCCCAGGTCAGCCGTTAGGTATCTCCTCAAGCTTTCGGTGTGGCAGGTGATGAGATCGGCGAAACGAAGAAAGGGTAACTGGGCCGCCTTTATGCCGAGGGAGAGCAAGCCGGCCCGGTAGGCATGATCCAGGTCGTCGACGTCGATCACCGACATACAGTCACTTCGGTCGCTGCGGGCTGACGCGATCAGTGCTGGAACCGAAGCGTTGGCGTAGGGTTTGATCGAAACCACTACATCGTATCCTTGGCTGACCTTCGTCAACCATTTCGGCAAAGCTAGAACCCTGTCCAACCTCAGGGGCAGGTATTCCCCAGTGGACAGGAAGTCCACCTCATGGCCGATACGTCTGAGTGCGCATGCGACGCCGAAGCCCCGGACCGAGCTTCCCGTCTGCAGATGCTCGGAGCTCAGGACGAGTATCCTCAACCGGGCTCCCCCTTGCCTAGCGGAGTCCGCGTTTCAGGCGCACACGCGATTCCGTCTTCTGGGACGGAGCCATCGTCCTTGGGGAGCGAATCCGTCCCGGAACCCAAGATGGTAACCGTTCCCGTGAAACCATCCACGACCACGACCTGCCCGGTTTGTATCAGCTTTGTCGCATCCTTCGCCCCCACCACTGCAGGCAGGCCAATTTCCCTAGCCACGGTCGCTATGTGTGAGAGGCGGCCTCCTATCTCCGTGACGATCGCCTTGGCCAGACCGAGGAAAGGAGTCCATCCAGGGTCGAAGGCTGATCCGACCAGCACCTCCCCAAACCTCATCGATTCGGCCTCGGATATGTCGCTTACAACCCTTGCGTACCCGGTGCCAATGCCAGGGCTGCACCCCATCCCCTTGATCACCCGGATTTCCACTGAGGCCCGACTAGGGCTAGATTCCGAGGCGGGGACGCAACCGTCCGTCACCACCGAGGGCGGCCGGAGGAGTCTGTTCTTCTCGTACTCGCTTCTTCTAAGCTCAATTGCGTCGCGAATGCTGACTACTGTTCCTCCCTCCATGAGGCCTACCAATTCCTGAAACGTGAGGTAGAACACGTCATCCTGCCGGCCCAGATTTCCCTCCGAGACGAGGGCTTCGGATGCCCACAGCACGCTGCGCCGCAGTTGTGCGTAACCCCACAGCAGCCCTTGCTTGGTCTCCTCCCTCAGCCGGACACTTCTCTCAAGGGTTGCTCCTACCACCCCGAGAGGAAAACCGAAAGCGGCATGGTCCGAAGTCTGCCTTGGCAACCTTATGGAATCCCTGTTGGCTCTGAGGGTCTCGATTACCGCGTTCAAGGTCTCGGTTCGTTCCGCCCAGAGGGGCTGTGACAGTTCCAGTTCCTGCACAGGCCTATTGCCATGCGCCATGATGAATCCTGAGACATCCGACTCCAAACCCAAGTGCGCGGAGGGTCGTCCGCCTCGGGTTGCCAGAGCCAAGAGTTCCGCATACATCGCTCCACCCCTGGTTGACCTTGAACCGGCTCGAAGGTGGACGCTTGGCTCACCTCCGTGGCGTTTCGAAACCGAACGTGCTATTCCAAACCAGGAAAGCGCCAGCCTGGTCGATCTCAGGTGAATGTGAAAGCACTCCGCGCTCATCTGGACCATTGTTCGCAGAGCCTGAGCGCCTTCCTTCATGGAAGCATATGGCGGGGCACGGGCGTCCAGCTCCCGCCTGTACGAGGCTAGGAAGTTCCTGGCGATAGGGGCGAGCAGCAAGGTTTCCTTGAAAAGCCTTGCCCAGGAGATGGCCTTGCGAGGGAAGCTTGAGGCGATGCGGCGCTCGGCAAGTTCGAAACCGAGTGCCTGTCGCAGGGTTTCCGGGGTGATCGCGGGGAGGCCTGCCAGGGCCGACAGCGCGCTGTCCAGATTCACATACGCCCGCCCAGCGTAGAGCCTCAAGTGCTGGGAACCTTCTCCTTCCGAATTTCGTCCCTGAATCTTAGCCGCGCCATAGGTGAGGCCTGCCTGGAAAACTGAGAATGTCAGGGGGGTCACGATTCCCGGCAGGACCTCGCCAATGTTCGCTCGAGTCCAGACCGCCATCTCCTGTCCCTCAATCCGGTGCGAGGGTTCCTCCCCGGTTGGGCTCGGCGAAGTCCGACACATGGCATATCAAAGACCGAACCCCGGTGGTGGCCAACTTGACCTGGTCGATGGACCTGATGGAGAGCAGGCACCTTGAGAGGAAAACGGGATCAAGGTGCAGCATCCACAGGCGGCGACACCAGCCCTCCGGTTGCAGCGGGGACCTAAGGACCGGTCTGGACATGTCGTACGCCTCGTAGTCGGCAGGGTCAACCGCGAAGAGATTGTCCCTCAGAGCCATGTCGTGAAGAGGTGTCCCAGGGTAGGGGATAAGTATGCTGGCCTGGAGGCTGTCACCTATCCTCGCCTTGTACCTGAGCAGCCTTCGCACGAATCGGAGCGTGGCTCGCACCTCCTTGACGCCCTCCCAGGGATAGCCGACCATCACCGTTAGAAGGACCCTCAGCCCAGCATCCTTCGCATTCCGAACCCCGGCCTCCATCGCCGTGAGGGTCTCCATCTTGCAGATTCTGTCCAGGGTGGACTGGCTGCCCGACTCGATTCCGATCTTCAATAGGCGGAAACCGATCTTCGACAAGAGGTTGCATGTCTCCCTAGTGAGAGAGTCCGCCCTCGAGTTGGACGAAAGCATCACTTCGCCCAGAATGCCCCTTTTTTCCAGTTCCAACTTGAAGGCCTCTAGCCAGCTGGGGCTCCAGGTCATTCCGCTTTCGTTGTCATCGAATATCTCCTTGGGTTTCTGGCGTTCAACTATATGTTGCACCTCATCCGCCACATTGCCGGGGCTGCGAGTCCTGCATTGCTGTCTCCAGAAAAGATGTTGCCAGGAACAGAAGGAACATCTCCCTGGTGCCCGGCCGTCTCCACCGCACCCTCGGCCAGTCATGATGTATGTTGACGGCCTATTTAGGTACGCTTCCCCGTACAGCTCCCACCTCGTTAGCTCCCTGTCGATGAAGGGAATCTCGTCGAGATCCCTCCACATGGGCGCAGGGCCGTTGCAGCGGGGCTTGCCGTCCACCAGATGCCAGATCCCGCCCGGAAGGTCGTCCGTGTGCGATCTGCTTTGTGATTCCAGGTGCCGGGCGAGGTTGAGGATGGAGAGATCATAGTCTCCCCCTGTGACGACGTAGTCGGCCCGCGATCTAAGGAGGCTTTCCTGGGGCCTGGCGGTTACGTGGTCACCCACAAGGACGACGGGCCCAAACTCACACCTGTAGGTGTCTGCGAGCTTCCACAGGACCGGCATAATGGGCGTCTTAGCCTCCATCACGATCATCTCCGGCGAGAATCTATCCAATTCCGTGGCAAACTGCCGTTGGGTCATGCGGGCGTTGATGCCGTCGATGAGGGTTGACTCGAAGCCAGCACGGTCAAGCAGCGTGACGGCTGAGGCGGGAACGAGGGGGTACAGCCGGACATGGGACGAAGACGAGTACCTGAACTGTCGGTTCTGGCCCAAGAGCGGGAAGCGACCAGGCCCAGCCAGGGGAGGATACACAAAGGCGATTCTCAATGATGTTCCGCCTCGGCGAAGTCCTGTATGAGAACCGTGACGGAAAAAGATTCGCGGGATCGCGTTTGATGGCCTCTGGAGCTCCGCAACGTTCCGGGCAGCGAACTCGCACAGGTCCTCAGCCCGAGGGATTCTCGGATGGAAGCCCGTTGCGGAACCGCGTCAAACCTGCAGCCATTCCTCACTCCATCGAGGCCCCTGCTGAATGAGAGGATGCCAGACGGCTTCGGTTCGGGAACGATGACCGCGCTCACGGCCTCAGCAAAGATCAGCTGTTTGTACCTCCTTAAGATGCGACGCGTGGGGTTGAAGACATCTTCGTGCAAGGAAAGCCGTGCCACTCCCCGGCCGATGACACTACACCCCTTCATCGGGCAGGATAACCCGCTTGGCCCGGGCACTAGAGCGAGCGCCTCGGCGTCATGCCACGCCTCCAAGCAGCGCCAGGCGTACTCCTCAAGCGATACGGTGCGGTACTCCTTCCTCAGATCGTCGATGCAGCGACCCATCTCCACCTCCACTTTCCTGAACAGGGCACGACATTCAAACAGCTTGGGAGCAGCCAGCGCATAGCGATCCGTCAGGGAAAGCCCTTACCTTGCTTTGGTTCTTCCGGATCCTTGGGGGAGCGAAAAGGCCCAGGCCAAGCACGGATAGCCTTATATTCCCGAATACCCGAGTATTTTATGCGATCCAGCCCACCATTCAGGTCAAGAACCTCCCTGAAGACCTGCTGAAGGAGCTCAGGCGGTTGAAGGTCGAGCTGGGCTGCCAGACTTGGGCCGACCTCCTGGCGCGGCTCGTCGAACCGGAGAGAGTCATCTCCTTGAGCAAGGAAAGGCTGACTGAGATGAAGACCGGGGTTCAGGAATTCCTCAAGCTCGGCACGATCGTCTCCAACAGATGGACCGGGCCGCCGACGGTGCTTGAGGAAACGAGGAGGACAAGGAACCATGGCGAGGCGTAGCCGCCCGCTAACCCTGGACTCCAACATCTTCATAGCCGCCCTCAAAGCGGATGAACCGTACAGCCAGAGATGCCGTGAGATACTGGGAAGGGTGCCGGAAGCATTCATCCTAGCGGAGCCAAGCATAGTCTACACGGAGGTCTGCGGAACCCTAGCAAGGAGGATCGGACCGCAGGTAGCCGCCCAGGCCGAGACGCATCTCGACATGGCCATCCATCCCAGGCTGCTGGCAAGCTGCGACAGGGCCTTCTGCGCATCGTCCTACCCTCTATGCGCTCAGTGCGGCATCTACGCCATCCATGCAATGTACCTCAAGGTTGCGATACAGAATGGCGCTGTGCTAGCACCCCTTGACAAATAGGAGTTCATAGACAGGGTGAGGGCCAGTATCCGAGTTCCCCTACTAGACCCAGACCGCGCGGGGGCGGGGGATTCAAGGGCGCGCGTACGTTCATAGCCGCTGCAGCTTACCTTGAAGGCCGGATCGTCGTAAGCGATGATCCTCGCTTCACGAAGATATCGGAAATCGGGGCCCTGACCAAAGGGGAGTTTCCATCGCACCTGGGTTGATCTCCAAGCGGGTGCGAAAACGGGTACGACCCGCAACCCCACCGGCCAATGAGTGGGGGGTTACGGCTCAACCCCCCCTCTCTTCCTTGGCCCCGACGTGCTTGTCCCGGGCACGACCTTTCAAGGGGATATGAGCGAGCGCTTGCACTCGGAGCACAGCACATTAATATGCTAACTAATAGGAAATACGGGCGATGAGATGGATTCCTGAATGGCTCGGCACCTGCTACGCCAGGCTCTTCGCCGAATTCGGATCTGAATCCTTCTCGTCCGGTGAGGCAGCAAGGATCCTGGGAAAGGGGGGAAGCTACGTCAGGGTCGTGCTGAGCAAGCTCTCCCGGGAGGGGTATCTCTCGAAGGAGAAGAAGGGCAGCGAGATGACGTACAGGTGCGCGGGTCCCTACGAGGTCGTCCTGAAGGTCGTCGGATCCATTGACCTGCCGCAGCGGCAGCACATCGCCCTTGCATTACGCCTGGTCTGCGAGTCGCTAAGGGTCCTGGGCGACGACCTTGTATCCGTGGTGGTCTACGGCTCCGTCGCCAGGGGGGAGGCTCGGAAGAACAGCGACATGGATGTCCTATTGGTCGCGAGGAACCTTCCCCGCACCTTCTACGATAGGGCGGCACTCATCTACCCCGTAAAGAGGGGTTGCAGGGACATCCAGACCGATCTCTGGCGGCGGGAAGGGATCCACTGCTCCATCCAGATCTACCCGGTCCTGCCGGAGGAACTCGACGACTTCAGACCCCTCTTCCTCGACATAGCTACGGATGGAAGGCTGCTATTCGACAGAAGGCGCTTCATGGAGCAGAAGCTGGCGGGTTGGAGGACGAGGCTGGCAGAGATCGGGGCCAAGAAGGTGAAGCTGCCTGACGGGAGATGGTATTGGGACCTCGTCCCTAGGAGGTCCGAGTCCAGGGCGGTGGAGCTATGATGATGGAGCGGCTCGCCCTCAGCTACCTTAGGAGGGCGGAGTCCCGACTCATCGTCGCCCGCACGGCCCTAAAGAGACGATCCCACCCTGACGCGGTGCGTTACTCGCAGGAAGCTGTCGAGATGGCCCTGAAGGGCGTCCTCAGGGCAGTGGGCATCGAATACCCAAGAAGTCACGAGGTTTCCACCATCCTGTTTGCCGAAAGGCAAAGGCTACCATCGGAGGTGTCGGAGAAGCTCGAGGAACTGGCCAGGATCTCCTCCGAGCTATACGACGCCAGGGGGCCCGCCATGTACGGTGACGAGGAGTCGGGAACGCCCCCTGAGGAGATCTTTAGCCAGGACGACGCGGCCAGGTTCGTGCAGGACGCCGAGTCCGTAATAAAGGTCTGCAGATCGGCCTTTGCGGGGCTTGGGACCGAACCGGAGGGGGAACGCCGACCTTAGCCGTACGCCCAGCCGCAAGCGAAGCGAATGGGATGCTGGTGGGCGAGAGGAGGACACCTTGCCACCGTCGCAAGGTGTTCCGGTTCCCCGCTGGAGGCCGATGAGGCCAGCGCGTCCTGAGGCTGTTCCAACTCGTTGAGACATATGGCGCGGCGATGGTGTCATGCGGCACAACTCATTCCTGACCGGGCTGCACGACCGCGCATGGGACAGCCTCCACGCCAGGATGATCCGCCTGTTCTCATCCAAGGAGGTTCTGCCAACAATCCCGAACGAGGCACTCGACCTCTGGGAGACCCGCTTGAGGCCGACTCTAAGCGGTCAAGGCAAGGTCCAGACCTTCATTGGGGGGTTGACCTTCAGGCCAACTCCGTCAGCCCGAAAGCGGCCCGCCGGGCTTGACGCGATCATCGGCGAAGTTCAGCGAGTACCAAATCTCCATGTTCACCAGATCGGTCAGATGGGAGTCCTTCTTTCTGAAGAGGGCCCGCACGGCCTCGGGCCTGAGAATGCCATCGCGCATGAGCTTGCCGTTCGAGACGAGCGTTTCAGCGAATTCGCGCAGCTCGTTGGCGTACCAGCTCGCCACGGGAAGGAAGAACCCGATCTTCGTCCTCCTCGTGATCTCGGGCGGGAAACCCTTCTCCTCAAGGTAGGTCCTCAGCAGATCTTTGGTTCGCGCAGTACGGAAGATCTCTGCAGGCGAACTGGCAAGGACCGGCTCGAGCACCGACCTGTCCATCAGGGGGTATGTGGGCACAAGGGAGCTTGCCTGGTGGTAGTGCCATGCGAGTGCGAAGACGCTCGGGAGGCTTGACCGAACGCCGATCAGCCGTCGGCAGTTGAACGGGCCCAGGATAGCGGCCTCCAAGATCTCGTTGCGAAGAGTGGAATCCACACGCCGCCAGTCTTCGGCCGAAAGGAAGGAATCGGAGAAGACCCGTCGCGTCCGGCCGAGTGCTATGGAAAGCTCCCGCAGCAGGAAGCGGCCCGGGATGAAGCCCTCGATGAAGATCTTCGCCAGCCGACTGATGTGTCGCGATCTCTCCGGGCCGCGGGCGACGCCCACGACATGCTGCCAAACGTTCAGCCGCAGAAATCGCTTCGAGGATGGGCCGAGATGGCCCAGACGCACAAGCGAGAATACCGCGTCGGCCGCGGCCCAGTCCACCCAGGACGGATAGCCCCCGAAGAGTTCGTCGCCCCCATCGCCGCAGAACACGACCCTCGCCCCCTCGCCTGCGGCCAAGGCGGCAGCGCAGTATCCTTCCCCGCCCGGGTCACCGCCTTCCTGTGCGACCCGGACCATCTCCCCAAGCATCCTGCGCAGGTCGTTCCAGTCGATCGACCGGCTCTTGTGGGTTGACCCGATGTGCTCGCTTGCCTTGAGGGCGAAGGGTCTCTCGTCCCAGCCCCTCTTCGCACCGCCCACGGAGAGCGTCACGATCGGGCAGTTCCATTGCTCTCGTGCAAGTCTGGAGAGCGTGGCACAGACGGTCGAGGTGTCTATTCCGCCGCTGAGGTAGGCGTATGGAGGCGGTTGCACAGCCTGCATCCTAACCTTGGTCGAGTGGGCGATTGCCTGCCAAATCGTTTCCCACCTCAAACCCTCCTGCCTCTTCGAAAGATGGACCGCCGCATCCCAGTAGATGGATTGCTCGAAAGCTTGTTGGTCTGCTCTGAGCATGGACCCCGGCCCGACCTTTCGGATCCCCTCATACATCGTCCTAGAGCCATCCGTCCTGCCCTGGATCAGCACCTCGGCCATGCCCATCCTGTCAAGGGGCGGGCGGGGACCAGCTCGAGCCAAGGCAGCGAGATCCGTCGAAAACACGATCGCACCCTCAACAGGCCGGTAGTAGAGAGGCCGACTCCCGAAGTGGTCCGTAACGAGATACAGTTCCGATCTGGCGGGGTCAAAGAGGACGATCGAGAACTCACCGTTCAGCCCCCCGAAGAGGGCGGCGCCTTGCGATGAGAAGCCGCTGGCCAACCCGATGGCCTGATTCCCCGAGTCGACTGGGTAGATCCTCCCCATCAACGCGACGAGGGGACCTTCCCCTTCATGATGCCATTGCACAGGCTCCCCGGGTCGGTTGAAGGCCCGCAGCTCAAGGCGATCGGAGACGTATGAATGGTCGGGGCCGGATTGCCCAATGCACATGTAGGTCGACGCCTGGTCGAGAAGTGGGCCGTCGATTCGCCCATGAAAGGCGTATACGCCGACCAGTCTCGCCACGTTGCCCGGGTAGGATGGGCCCCATAATAAGATTTGCCGTGCATCCGTGCATCCGTGCATTGAACCTTGACGCTCTTCGCTGTCTGGTCTCGGGACGAGCCGGCAAAGCGGTTCGTCGAAGCCCACATCGGTGAGTCGCGTCACATCGTGCTCCCGCTGCAGCGTAGCCACCTCAGGCCATGAAAGGGGTCGGGGGCGACTTTTGGGTAAACCGTCCGCGGCGCGAAGCATTATATGGAGCTTTGTGGCTGCTTGTTCGAGGAAGACGGAAGGTGTCTGGCCAGGAGTACTGTGCAGTTCCCTACAGCCCGGACTTGCTGCCAGACATCGCGCAGCTGATGGTCTATCTGTGGGGCGGCGATCCGGAGGCCAACACGTCCTACTTCCGGTGGAAATACGAGCGTAACCCGCATTCAGACGAGCCCCTTGCCGTGGTAGGCCTGAGGGGGAGCAAAGTTGTGGGGTTCCGCGGGTTCTTCGCCACCAAGTGGACCGCGGGACGGGACCAGACGGTGAGGGTGCTCTGCCCTAGCGATACATGCGTCCACCCGGACCACCGCAGGAGAGGGCTTTCCGTATTGATGGGCAGGGCGGCGATGCGACTGTATGAGGGCAGATACCCCATATTCCTCAACACGAGCTGCAGCCACCAATCCCTTCCCGGCTACGTTAGGATGGGCTTCCTTCCTCTCGCTCAACGGAACTACCTCGCGAAGGTGCGTCTTTCAGCGTTTTTCTCATCATTGCCGGTCTTGAGCCCTGTCAGTCGGATCCTTAGAGGGCAGGGGCCGTCCCAGGCCCAAGGGCTAAGACTGCCGCTTGGTGGTGCCTTGGAGTTCCTGGTCACAGATAGAGTTTTGCCCGAAGAGATGGCCGGAGTCGTCGCCAAGCGGGGACGAAACCCCGCCCGCCTCACCCTCTGCCAGGATGAGGCGTATTTCCGGTGGAGATTCGCCAGCGGGAGAAGGCGCTACTCCTTCTGCTACCTTATGGAGGGGCAGAAGGTTGCGGGCTACGCAGCTCTAAGGCTCTTCCGGAGGGGACGCGCCACGATCATCGACTACGGAGGAGTAGATGAGAACTGCACAAAGACGCTTCTGGGTGCCGCCGTTGCAACGTTGAGGCTCGACGTGCTCTCCATCTGGGACTTCTCCGTGGAAAGTTCGCTCAGGCAGTACCTCAGCTCGCTAGGATTTCGGCGGGACTCCCTGACAGCCTTCATAGAGAAGAGATTGTGGGGAGAGGTTTCCCTCCCTCTTCTGGTGCGTCCCGTCGCGGAGAGCTTCCGAGAGGACGACTGGTACATCGGGGGGCTGGACGTTCGCAGGATCGAGAGCTGGCTCATAAGGGAGATTTGCTCGGATGCCGCGTGACCTGCGACTGAGTGCCAAGAGAATTGTGCCACGCGCCGCATCGGGCCGCTCTCTATGAACGAATAGGATGAGTGGGACGGCAGAAGGAAAGCAATTGACAGAAGTGCCCCGTTTCCCATAAGAATCCCCACAGCTAGTGCACTCAGACGAAGGCGGGTGTATCGATGTTCGCTCGGACCGGGAGGCCCAGAAGTCTGAGCACGCTTTGCCTAGTGGCTCTATCGCCGGTGCCTCTCTTACTGTTCTACGTCCTGCCCCCAGCCTCAACGGTTCCCGTCCAACTCGTAGACAACTGTGACTTCAGATCCTGGGAGGACGGGAATCCTACGTGATGGGAGGTGGTGATGGAACAGGGCACTACGCTTGCACCCAGCCTCGACAGCGCCCATGGGGGTTTCTCCGTCCAGATGAACACGACCGACTCCTACGATGTGTATCTGCGCCAAGAGATATGGGTAGATGAGTCGGTTTGCCGCTCGGTGATTCTTGGGTTCGTCTTCAGGATCGACGAGATCGACGACATCGACTCCAACGGCCAGCACAGCCTCACGGGACTGGAGATCGGCCTTGAGGGAGGGGATGTGGACTGGGACGGCCAGCCCGAGTATATGTACCACTACTTCTTCACCGATGAGTGCGTGAGGGCGGAGGACTTCCCGGCATGGCAGTACAATACCACGCCCACGGATGCACCCCACAAGATGGCCTTCCTTCACAGGGTCGACTCGGTTGGCGTCTGGAACAGCTTCGAATGCAACATCTCACACCTCTTCCTCGAAAACCTGGGGGGCTTTCCGCGTGGTGCCATAGACCTCCGCGTCTGGGCGTTTAGGTGGGGGGATGGAAAACCGGATTCCGGGATAAGGGCAACGATCGACTCGGTCGGCATCTGGGTTCCCGAAGGGACCGCCATAGCCATTCTGGTACTGGGCGCCATGGCCGGCGCATCCCACCGACTGCTTGACAAGGCCTGCGCGGGCCAATCCGCTCAGCCTGCAGATTGCCATGAAGCTCCGACGACCGCACGCGCCGAGCACGATCTTAAGTAGGGCGGGAACCGTCCGAGGTGATCAGAAAGAGGCCGTCCCGCAGTTGGCGACGCGAAGCACGCACGGCGCGCTTCGGATCGCTTCGATCGAGAGCGATGCAACCCTTTTCCAACCCGCTTCGAAGTGGATCCGAGTCAAAGCGGGGCGGGAGTTGTTGAGGGCGGTACCTGGCTATCTCCTGGCGTACGGGCGGCCTGCGTCTGGCTCTCTCCGGGAGCGACGTCCGGTCCGGGCAAGCCGGATAATTCCCGGTCCGGAGAGTCCCGGAACAACTTTTCGCGCCGGACCGTCCCAGCCGTCCGGGCATCCAAGGAGGACCGATCGATGACCGTGGGAGAGCTCCGCGCATCCAAGAGCCCCGCCTCGCACCAGGTCGACAGCCGCGGGCTGGCCATCCTCGGATTGCTGATCATCCTCGTTGTCGGCTCGAGCCTGAGGATCTTTCGGCTCTCGTCGGAGAGCCTCTGGCTGGATGAGACGACGAGCGTACTCATATCACAGGTTGAGTGGGCCAAGTCTTGGGAATCGATGGCGAGCGATCCCAACCCTCCCCTACACTATCTTGCCCTGCGTTGGTGGATCGGGGTCTTCGGCGACAGCGAATCGTCGGTGAGGATGCTGTCCGTCGTCTTCGGGATCGTCTCGATAGCCTTCATGTACCTCACGGCGCGGCAGCTCCTCGGCGAGGCCGTGGGACTGCTTGCAAGCCTCATCCTCGCCTTGTCCCAGCTGCACATCACCTACTCCCAGGAGGCCCGCGCATACGCGATGATGTCCATGCTCGCCCTCGTCTCGACATACTGCCTGCTGAGGTTCCTGCGGCATGACGGGTCGAGAAACCTTCTAGGGGTCTTCTTCTCGAATGTTTGCATGCTCTACACGCACGTCTTCGCCTCCTTCGTTCTCGCATCCCAAGCACTCTTCGTCGCCTACCTGTGGCTGAGGCAATCAAACGCGTCTGCATGCGGGGGCCGCGCTTCGTCGGAGGCCGCGGGAGTGTCGGAATCCAAACCTGGCCCCCCATTCGGCGGCGTTGAGAGGAGGGGCCTCCTTCGGTGGGTTGTATGTCAGTTCTTCGTCGCATTGGCCTTTGCGCCCTGGGTTGCGAACATGCTGGCAAACCTTGCCAGGATAAGGGGCCTCAGCCCTGAAGGTGTCCCAGGGATGGGAATATCTTGGCTTGGAAGGCCTAGCGTGGCGGGCCTTGCGAGGACCTTGGAGCACTACAGCGGTGCTGGCGAAGTCGGACTCCTCCTCTTCTTCTGCCTCTTCGTCCTCGGCGTCTTCTGCGTCGGTAAGCACTCCGGCAGATTCTCTTGGCGCGCGCCCGCAGTCTCCCTCTCCACCTATTCGTGGACCCTCACGCTTGGAAGCCTCGATGCCGTGGTGCTTCTGCTCTCCTGGCTGGCGTTTCCCACGCTTGTCCCGTTCATCCTTTCCATCGTCCTCTTCCCCATCTACGACCCACGCTACACCATCGCCGCCTCCCTGAGCTACTACATCCTCGTTGCAAGGGGGATCAGAAACGTCGCGGCTGGCACGAACAGACTGGTCGGCATGCTCTTGGTCTGCATGCTCTGTGCGTCAAGCGCATGGGGCCTTCGGCCCTACTATGCCCAGACCCAAAAGGAGCAGTGGAGGGAGACGGAGAGATACATATCTGCGAACATGGCCGCCGGCGAGATCATAGTGTTCAATGCCCCCTACGTGCGCGGCGCGTTCTGGTACTACCACCGTCACCACGGAAATACGACCTATCTCACAGGGGCGCACACCGTGCAAGAGTTGCACGAGGTGCTGAATCAGAACCCGACGGCGACGGGCATCTGGCTCGTGCTTTCCCACGACCGTTTCACCGACCCGCAAGGATCCGTCAAGAAAGAGCTTGACGCAACATATCTCCTGCGGGAGGAAAAGCACTTCGTGGGCATAGCGATCCGTCACTACACTGCAAGGAACGATTGAGCAGACGTAGTTCGGCAGGAGTTCGAGAGATCGTCAACAGCGCGCAGCAGCTTTCGAAGACCCGGATTGACTGCTTGATGAGCGACCCCATGCACACCATGGTGCCTCGGGGTAGACCAGTTGGGGAACCGTCCATGCGCGCTTGTGGGTAAAGCCGCTCGCAGATCCAACCTTGCCAGCTAGGCTTTCACCGCTAATCTTTTTCTTCCCAGCGATGGGTCCTGAAGTGAACGAGCGGAGACAGGAAGCCGGGGCGAAAACTTGAAAATCGCCTTCGTTGCACCTTTCGGACTCAACGTTCTCCCGCCGTACCAGCTATCCGGAGGAATATGGATTTACGAGGTGGCGCGCAGGCTCGGCACCCGGCACGATGTGTGGGTGTACTCCTGGCGTAACCCCCTCCAAGCCGAACCGCGCAGAGATGACGTTGTACACTATAGGTTCCTCGACTCCGTGCTCGCTAGGCCCACCCGTAAGGTTTTGCACCCGCTCATGGGGCTGAGGGGTCCGCGAACACCGTATTTTGCATCGGCGCTCGCCAACCCGGGCTATAGCCTCGCAGTCGTACGAGACATCCTTCGCCAGCATTTCGACGCAATCCTAGCGGATGAAGTCTTCACACTTCCCGTCCTCTTGGGCAGTTTTTCCCGTCGGCCTCGCGTGGCTTTCCGCATGCGCGCCGAGTGGCTCGCTCAGTTCGACCGCTCCTTCGTCGAGCGGCGGATCAGGTCAAGCGACCTCGTTCTCGGCTGCAGCAGATACGTCACCGAGGCCGTGAGGCGACGATTCCCAGAATACGCGGACCGATGCCTGACGGTGTACGAGGGCGTAGACCAGGGACGGTTCGCCCCGCTCGGAGCCCGGAATGGTAGAGATCACGATCCAACAACCTTGCTCTTCGTGGGAAGGGTTTCGCCCGAGAAGGGGCTTCACACTTTGCTAGATGCCTTCTACAAGGTCCTCAAGGAGTGCCCGGACTGCAAGTTGCAGGTCGTGGGACAATACACGTCCGCCCCACTTGAGATGATCATCTTGCCGAGCCATGACCCTGGCGTTCGTTCATTGGCTCGCTTCTACCGACCTGAATCCCAGACAGCCTACCGCGACTACCTCTTGGTTCAAGCCCAAGCCCTCGGGATTCGTGACCGGGTCAGCTTCTCAGGGCCAAGGCCGTACGAGGACATGCCGAGCTTCTATCGATGTGCGGACGTACTCGTCAACCCATCGTTCGTCGAAACATTCGGGAGGTCCCTGATCGAAGGGATGGCCTGCGGGCTTCCGGTTGTCGCGACGAGGGTAGGGGGCATGCCGGAGATCGTCGATGAGGGGCGGAATGGCCTCATGGTCGATCCAGGCGATTCGGAGGCTCTATCCCAGGCCATTCTGAAGCTGGTCTTGAATCCGAGGCAGGCGCGGTCCATGGGTCTAGCAGGCCGCAAGAAGGCCATCGATCGCTTTGCGTGGGACGTGATTGTGCCCAGACTCCTGGAGATCATAGAAGATCCTCGTCCCAGGACTGCTCGCTCACTGGTCTCGCCAAAGAAGTGATCTGAGGGCTACTGCCCACCGATGGGTCCCCGACTGGCTCTTTAAGGGTCGGGCTGCCGGTCTAGCCGGCGAGCCTCGGATTCTGCCTCCCCTTCCCGGAGGCCGCCAAGCTGCGACGGACCGCTCTGTCTTGCGACAAATCCCAAAGAAATAGCGAAATTGCGGTGAATATTTTAAGAAAGTTTTGCTCGATCTCCTCATGAGCGGCGCAAGTCTGCGTCCCGAGGTGTAGAATCAATGAAGCAGATAGGAAATCTCACAATCGCGCTCCTCATCGTGCAATCCATCACTGCAGCGGTGCTCAGCGTTGACGCCGTGTCCCCGGGTCTTGACGATTTGGAGGTTTGGGTGGCCCGTGAGGCCATGAATCTGGTCGAACTGTCCCATCTTTGTGACGACCTTGCCGCGCAGATCTCTGGGGGCCGAACGGATGGTACGAACCTCGCCGACTTGCTTGCCAGCCTGTCCGACCGGCTTGAGGCAGTCAGGACCGCGCTGGATGGCCTCGAGGCGCAGATACGATCGATGGAGATGCCCGAATCGGATGTAACCGCAGGACTGCTCAAGGACATCGAACTTCTCAGGTCACAGAACGCCGCCCTTCGTGAGAAACTCCAGATCCTGAGGAAAGCAGCCTACGCGGGGCCGCCCCTAGCTGAAGGCGGGAGTACGGACTCTAGGCTCGTGACAAGCGCTTTGGGCAAAGCAGCATACGCCATGCTCGTCGTCTCCCAGGAGATGCGGGGAAGCTTTTTGGACATCTCGAGCATCATCGGAGCAGGCATCGGGACGCTCGCAAGGCTCAGCGATGCCACGGGTGGCCGGTTGCCAGTGGGCGCCACGCCCGGGCTCGTGGTCACCGTCTTCGCCGTCCTCCTTGCCTTCGCGCTGGTGAGCATGGCCATTCAGACCTACTACAGGGAAGCATTCGATCATAGGGCAGACGACACCCGCATCCCGGGCCTGCTAGTAGCGTCTGCCGTGCCCTGGGGTGATGTCTCCTCACCGACAGGTGGGCCATTCTTGGACATTTCTGCCAAAGGCGAGGCGACGGGCCGCGCTGGAAAGCTTTCGGACGCAGATGAGGAGTACGCCATCATGCTTCTGAAGCTCGGCTACAGGGAGGAGGCCCTCCGGGTCGTATCCCCCGGAACGACCACTCGGCATTCGCCCCGCGGCCAAGCACCACCCCGGGATGGGGGTCAGACCGATGGATCGCTCGTCGGGCGCGCAGGGCCCGGCCCCCTGGGCAGGCAAACGCGGCGCGATCCTGCGAGGCATTTCGGACAGGCAAGGAGGCTGTACAAGAAGGCCTTCAACTCGCTGATAATAGCGGGCAGAAGGAGCAGGCGGTACAAGATGGGGCCCATCCGACGGGCCGGGAAGAAACCCTAGCGTTATTCCCCTAGCGGTCGAAGGGGAGATTCCCGTTGAGCGCTTGTACCCGTACCCGGCCGAGCACGCGTCGAAGACTTGCCCTGCCCGTCCTAGATGCGGTTCGTGGCCATGGATGCCAAGATCGATGAAGAACCGGGCGTGGTCCGCAGCCGGGTTGGGCCTCGGGTAGGTGCGGATCATGGGTGAGGAGAAGGAGGTCTTGCCGTTTGATCGGGACGCGACTAAGCTCAGGAAGATCTCAGGGGACGGGCATGGCCGGAGAACCTTGTGAACTGGAGCGGCACAGGCAGACGAAGGAGACCTTCAGGCACCGATACGAGGTTGCATACGCGTCGGGATCGACGTACGCGGGGTTGGCACAAAGATGGCGCGAGGTCGTCGAGTTCCCGCTGGTATCGTCCGCGACCCCCCCGGGGCTTGTCCTTGACGCGGGTTGTGGCGACTGCACGTTGACCAGGTTCCTCTGCACCCCCTCAAGACGGATCATCGGACTCGACTTCTCATGCCATGCCCTGCAGGCCGCAAGGAAGTGGTTTCACGGCGCCAGCGATGAGACGATTCCGGAGCTGATGAGAGGGGATATCGATCGACTACCCTTCAGAGATGGTTGTTTTGACGGAACGGTCTGCGTCGGAACCCTGGAGTACTTTTCTGACCTGCGAGCGGTCCTCGCTGAGCTGGGAAGGGTCTCCAGAAGGGGCGCACGCTTGGTATTCACCGTGAGAAACAGGAGACGCGTGATAGGGGCAACCCGCCACGGAGTTGAGAGTCCAGGGAACGTCTCCCCTTTGTTTGCCTTCCACGATGTAAAACAGGTGAAAAAGGCCGTGGAAGAGGCAGGAGGGCGGAATCCGAGGATCTTGCCGTACTTCGCCATCTCTCCGGCAGGCTTGGCAGGGCTCCTCGCCGCTTTGCCCGGCCCCCTGCAAAGAGCGGGATTCCGGGTCTTGTGCCTGCTGGAGAGGATGGCGACAGCTACCCGTGCCGGGTTGCTCATCTCGAGGGTGCTCCTCGTCTCCTACACCGTGACCTGACCCGCATCGTCCGCCTGGAACACCCTCGCCGTAGAAGACCGATCCCCGACGAACGCGTAGCCCATCCCGACCGATCACTTTGGCACCGGTCGACCGGGCCTATCGCCGAACGTGACGCGGAGCCAGATCTCCAGATTTACGAGCGTCCCGATGAGCTCCCAGTTCCGAGGGATGTCGGAGAAAAGCGAAAGCACGCCGTCCCGATCCAGAAGCCCAGATGCCATCAGCCTGCCTCCAAGCACCATCTCCTCGGCGAAAGCACGGAGCCCGTTTGCATACCATCGCATTAGAGGTGCGTAGAAACCGCTCTTGCCCCGCACCACCAGCCGCATAGAAAAGCCCTCTTTTTCCATCAATCTCCTGAGGAAATCCTTCGTACGTGGCCTCTCGTAGAATGCGGCTGGCTCCCTCTCTAGAACCGGCTCGCACACCCGTCTATCCATGAAGGGGTAGGTTGGGACGACGGACGCAGACCGATGCCAGTTCCACAGCGCCCTGAACCTAGATGGGTCCGACTTGGTGAAGCTCGTGAACCTGTAGGCGTTGAAAGGGCCTAGCCTGTACGCCCTGTCAAGCTCGCTTCGAAGGACGGCCATGGCTTTCGCCCATGCGGAATCTGGCACTAGGCTCGTCGATATCACTGCGCGCGCCTTCCTAGAGGAGCGGTCGAGTCTCTTCCGGGGCAGGAAGGTCGGAAGAACTCCCTGGATGAGAATCCTGAGCAGGTGCCGAAAGGCGGCCCGTCGGGGGGTTGTCGAGGGATCGAGATACCTTGCCAAGCAGTGCCTAAGCAGCCTGAGGCCCGAGGCAGTGACCCGCCCCTGGTATACGAGCGAATATAGCGTATCGGCCGCCAACGCTTCCAAGAGCGACGGGCGGCCCCCAAAGGACCCGTCTGCCCCATCCCCGCTGAAGACGTGCTTCGTCCCCTGCTCGGAGGCATGCAAGGCAGCGCAGTAGTAGGGCAGCCCTCCGTCTCCTTTTGCGCTTTCCTCGGCCACCCTTATGCACTTCTCAAGAAGCCTCGGAAACGCCTCCAACGAGAGCGGCCGACCCGCCTTGTGGACTGAGCCGATTCGCTCGCTCGCAAGACGAGCGTATGGTTCCTCATCCCAACCTCTCTCGTCGATGCCCAAGGACAGGGTCACGAGCCGGGGTTCGGTCTCGGTCTCGCGGGCCAGCTCTGATACCAGACAGCTCACCAGACTCGAGTCGGTCCCCCCGCTGAGGTAGGAGTAGAACGGTGGCTCAAGACCCGTCATCCTTTGAGCTACAGACTCTCGGAGACGTTGCCGGAACTCGTCTTGCGATAGGGCTTCTGTTCTTCTGCGCCGAAGTACCTTCTCTGCGTCCCAGTACACGCACTCCGTGAGCCCCTGCTCGTCGATCTGGATGTAGTGACCTGGCCTCGCCTTCCTCACAGGCCTCAGCAGTGTCCGAGACGAGCCAATCTTGCCATCGACCAGGAGTTCAAGGAGGCCAGTCTCGTCGTAGTCCGGCTCGGTGTCAAGCTGCGCCAAAGACCGGAAGGAAGAGGAGAACACCAGAGCGCTGTTGACCATCCTGTAGTACAGCGGCCGACCGCCGAAGTGATCTCTAGCCAAGATAGCGCGTGTCTGTCCAGGATGGTATATGACGGCCAGGAATTCGCCGTTGAGACCCTGGAGGACGCTAGGACCGATCTGGCCGTAGAGCCTGCCAATCCCTGCGGCACTTCCTCCCTCCAGAGGGGGAAACAGCCTACCCGACAGGGCAACGAACACGTCTGAAGTCGATAACCATTCGAGCCTCTCCGCTAGGCTTTCATAACCTCGGATCTCGAAAGGGCCCGAGCAGTAGACATGATCCGGCTCGCCTAGATCGATGTTTCCTGCGACCGCATCGATCAGGGATGTCGGGCTGCCTTCGCCCCTCGAGTAGCCGCCCACCAGGGTGCTCATTGGACTAGTCGAGGACCCGGCACGGATAAAGCTTTGGCAATCCCGGTCCCGGCTCGATTGGTCGAGGTTTCCCGCGGGCAACTCGATCGACGTCTGCCCGGTAAATCCACGTCCCAACCCGACCTAACGTCTAAAGCCAGGGTAGCCAAAGATGACCGTGTGGCAACAGGCTCGAATGGAAGCAAGCGCCCACGATAGCCACGGCGAAGTCATTTTCCCGGTCGCGAGATGCGATCGTCAAGGAGCGACCGCGAGGACACCAAGAAGAGTTCTCATAGAAGCCATCCCATGGAATCATCAGGGCCTTCTTTCCGGGGTCAGCTGTCGTAACGTGGGAGATGCGACGTGTCGCACGACCTGAACGTTACCTTCCTGAACCTGCCATATCCCCGGGGATTTCGGGTACACCGGCAATATGCAGGGGGCTTCGGCACGGTCGAACACCTAGAACCGGGTGGTCAGACCGGCTCGACGCTGATGCCTCGCATATTCTCGGCCCAGGCAGCTGCAATCGCTGAGGGGATGGAACATCGCACCTTCGTCATCGACGCGCTCTGCACCACGCACGTGAACCCGGTCGAACTCCCGGTTCCTAGAGATGCGAATGCCCAGCGGGACCGCATCGGACACATGAGATTGCAATGAATACCACGGGATCATTCGGAAAGGTTCCGGTCTTCCCGGCCCTGGATTCCCCAACCTTCTTTATAAAGGCCAGACGGCCCCTCATCATCGGGGCCGCAAGGAGAACCGACCACCGGGGAAGAATCGAATGTCAAGAGGTCTTGCAAGCGGACTGCTGATTAGGGAGGCAGCCGTTCCACTTACGTCATCCATCCTCTTGTGTTTGCTGTCGGCCATATCCCTGAACCAGGCATCAGCACTGCCTGCAGGTTTCCAGGAGTTCTACCTGCCGCTGCCTGCCGATCTGACCCAGGACGTCTTCCAATCAATCCACGGCTGGAACCAGCCCAGGGAACTCATGCACTACCTCGTCGCCGTCACGGCGAGCGGCGACAATACCGTCGTCTATTACGACCACTGGGAAGTCGACGGCTTGGAGGGCCCGGGGGCCGCTGGGTACGATGAGGTCGTCCATCTTAACAAGGGAGAAACCCACGTCTTTGAGAGCGCCAACATACCCTCCGACTTCCGCGGCGCAGCCACGTACTACGATGGGGGCGACAGGATCTACGTTGCCGGGGGCCTACTGCAGGTTGTTGTGTCAACATGGGCCGAGGCTCTGGGCACCGTCTTCACGGATGCGTGGGAGATCTACCCCGTCCAGGCGTGGGGCACCAGCTACGCCGTACCGGTGGGTCAGGATCTTGGGCAGTGGCCGCATAACTACGATGATTTCGATGCTGTATACATCCTGGTCATGTCTGCGACCGACGGAAACCAAGTCACCATCGACGGCGCCACGACAACCTTGAGCCGGGGGCAGAGCGTAGCTTACAGCGTCCCGAAGGCAGGCACCTGGGTGACCTCCACCCACCCAGTCCAGGTCCAGCTCGTGACCGGGCAGCCGGGCAGCGCCTACGAGATGCGGGGATATACCATCACTCCCTATGAGTACTGGGGTTCAAGCTACTACGCCGCCGTCCCGAGCTGGCCCCCAAGCTCTGACGGTAATCCCCTCACCGCCCACGCCCCCTACACCGATATCTTCCTCTACAACCCGAACCCCTTCTTGATCACCATAACCTGGCAGGACCTGTCGGGCTGCGGCACCATCTACCTGGAACCGGGTGAAACCAGATCCTTCCAAGCCTCGACCTGGCACCACGTTCCGACAAACTCCGGCGTCTACCTGAGCTCCTCACACAAGTTCTGGGGCATCGCCTCATGCGACACCGAATCATTCATCTGGGACTGGGGATACTCGCTCATACCGGAAGCGCTGCTGGGGACGGACAACTACGTCGGTTGGGCGCCGGGAACCCGCACGCTCAGCGACAACGGCTCCCCCGTGTACATAATGGCGACGAGCGATCATACGACCATCTTCATTGACTACTCGCCAAACGATGGCATCTTCGACAGGGTGATAAGCGACCTCGACAGGCTGCACACGATCGAGGTCTACGACCCGGACATGGACAATACGGGCATGCACATCGTCAGCACGGCACCGGTGGCGGTCGTCTGGGGCGAAAGCCCCATATCGGCAGGCGCGGGGGACCCGTACCTCGACATGGGGTATGCGTGTCTTCCGCTCCCGATCGAATGGGTAGACCTCGCGCTGGAAATCGACAAGTCAGCGGAGCCGGGCGTAATCCGCCCTGGCGAAGCGGCCAACTTCAGGATCATGATAAGGGTCCCGAGCTACGCGGGCTCTCCCGTGACGGGCATAGGCCTCGTCGACGCCCTTCCTTCCGGCTGGCTTTACCTTGCAGGCAGCGGATCTCCCACTGATCCAACTGTCACCGGGGATCCCGCCGACGGATGCGTCCTAGCTTGGGACCTTCAACGGGACCTTTGCCCGGGCCAGTCCCTGACGGTCACGTTCAAAGCCGTCGCCACCCCATCCGCGGACACAACCAAGCCGAACAGGAACGTTGCCACCGTAACGGGGCGGTCCCTGGGAGTGACGCTGGCGGCAGACGACGACGCTTTCGTCCAGGTCGTTGCCGCCCACAACCCAGCCATCCTCGTTACGAAGACTGGCCCGAGCACCGCCAGGATCGGAGACACGGTCACCTACACCATCACGGTCCAACACGACCCCTCATCCGACAACTCCCCGGTGCATGATTTGAAGATCACCGACAGCTTGACCGAATCGGTCACATTCGTCAGCGGGGACGACGGAGACGGAGTGCTCGATTACCCGGAGATCTGGACGTACATAGCGACCTACACAGTTCTTCCAACCGACCCCGACCCACTGCTCAACATCGCCACGGCGGAAGGATTAGACCTTGACGGCGATATCGTATCCGACACCGACACCCACAACGGCGCGGATCTTGAGTTCGCCCCAGCCATCCTCGTTACGAAGACTGGCCCGAGCACCGCCAGGATCGGAGACACGGTCACCTACACCATCACGGTCCAACACGACCCCTCATCCGATGGTTCCGACGTAACCAACGTTTCGGTGACGGATGACATCGCTGGGCCGGCTCTTTACCTGAGCGGCGACGACGGCGACGGGATCCTTGAGCCCGGCGAGGTTTGGGTATTCGCGGTAGAGTATGCGATTCCCGCCGATGCTCCGAACCCATTGCGGAATACGGCCACCTGCTCTGGCATCGACAAGGACGGTGAAATGGTCTTCGGCCACGACGACCACAGCGTTCTAGTCCAGAGCGGTGTGGATCCGCCTTCGGTACCCGTCTTCCCGGCCGCGGCAATCGCGGTGGCGATGCTCGGCCTGTGCGTGCTTTCGAGGAGGAAGAGCTGAGAGGGCGTCTTCCCCTCGCGCTAGACCTTCGTTCCGAATGCACCCGGCCTCAGGTAGATGGCTTTCGACGGCCCGGAAGACGTTGCTGTGAACCAAGGGGCCCGCATTCACAGACGCCAGCGAAAGAGATAAGTAATCGAATGGCAAACTATCAGCTGCGAGCTAACAATATGGAGTGGCCTCCCAGATGGCTCGGTACGGCCTACGCCAGGCTTTACGAAAAGTTCGGCGAGGAGACCTTTAGGCTCGCCGACGCTAGGGAAAGCCTGGGCCCTGCCTCCAACGCGAGGGCGATCCTGCCCAGCCTGGTGAAGGCTGGCTGGGCCCTGAGGACCGATCACGGGCGATACATGCTCCTTGACCCCATGCTTGCCGTCTCCACCCTTCAGGAGAAGCCGCTGCAGGAGAGGATCCCGAACACGGACTACCTGCCGGTCGTCGCCAGCTTCGCGTCCTCGGCCCTTAGAAGGATGGGGAGAGACCTCGTCTCATTGGCGCTCTACGGATCCGTGGCCGCGGGCCGGCCATCGCGGACCAGCGACCTGGACATCCTCCTAGTTGCAAATGCCTTGCCCTCCCCCTACTCACGTCGGGCCCCTATCGTGGCCGAACTGATCCGGCAGACCGAGAGGGCCCGGATGGAGCTGTGGCGGAGAAAGGGGCTTTACCCGGATCTCGACGTCATCGCGCTGACCCCGGAAGAGGCCTCCGTCGGCCAGCCCATATACCTAGAGATGCTTGAGTCCTGCATATTCGTGCTGGACAGGAAAGGATTCCTCAAGGACACGCTGCGGGCATTCGCGGGCGAGCTGGCCCAAAGCGGAGCACGCAAGGTACAGACCCCAGGGGGCCTAACCTACTGGATGCTTGAGCCCGGCTCAAAGGCCGGGGAGGCGACCAAGACATGAAGACAGACCGCCTCGCGAGGTCCTACCTGGACAGGGCCCGGGAGAGGCTTAGGGCAGCCGAGTCCTCATTCCAGCACGATTCCTACCCGGACGTCGTCAGGTTCACCCAGGAGTGCGTCGAGATGAGCCTTAAGTCCTGCCTGAGGGCGGTGGGGATTGAACACCCAAAGTCGCACGACGTCGGGGCGTTCCTCCCCTATGCCCGGGATCGCCTGCCGGAATGGTTCAGATCGGAGGCAGACGAGTACCCCAGGATATCCGCCGAGCTTGCGTCGCTCAGATCGGTTAGCCTCTACGGCATAGAGGCTGACGGGAAAACACCGGGCGAGATGTTTACAAAGCCGGATGCCGAGAAAGCCCTGGAATGGGCAAGACGGGTCTACTCCTCAGTGGCTAGGCTGATAACCGAGCTCGACCACACCTAACCATCAATCTCTCGAAAGCGCGTGCCATCGGGGGCTTTCAACGCTTGGCGAAATACGAGAGGTGCTGGCCAGTCGCGTACGGCGCAGGCCTCCAACCAGCCGGCTGATAGTCGCCGACCGGCCACCGCTTTCCAGCGACGCTGCAATCGACACCATCCTTGACGGAACCTGCCTGATCGTGCCGCGAAGCCCATCGCTTTGCGGAGAGGGTCGAACCCTTCTACCCCGACCTCAACGCACCGTATGCTTTTTTACGGCCCGGGCGCACACTAGTGGGCGTGCGGAGAGGGCTTCTTGTCCTTCTAAGCCTCGTCCTCGCACTCCCCCACGGGTGCGGCGTGTCCGGTCCCAGGACCGATGGCAACGGCGTGATCCGCCTGCTTCACATCGGCAAGGCATGGTTCTACCCGGGCCACCCAGCCCCCGTGCTGAGCCAGGACCCGCGCATCAACTACTACCCCGTCCCGGCCCACGCATGGTCGATGGGGCAGGAGGCCTTCCGGTGTCTCCGCATATACCTTCCAAGAAGCCAGCGCGCGCTCTACGACAACTTCGACGTGGTCATAGAGGACGGCATGGATGCAAGCCACCTGAGGGACGAGTTCCAGAACTGGCTAAAGGAGGGGGTCTGCAAGGAGGGCATGGGCTTCCTTATGGCCGATGACTCTTCAAGCTTTGCGACCAGCGGCAGCCACACCTCTTGGTACCTGCACCCGATCGGGGACATCCTCCCGGTCGACGACAAGCCGGGAATCTTCTACGAGGTGCACGGCTTCCACATAGTCGTTGAGGAGGAGTACCGCGACCATCCCCTAATGCGCAACCTTCCATGGCACGAGATAAGGATATGGGCGCACAACCGCCCCTGGGAGAGGGAGGGAGCCATAGTCCTGGCCAGGATGTCGCCTGAGCTGTGGTGCAACCGCGGCAAGCCCGTGATCGTCTACTGGGACTACGGCGAGGGGAGGTCCGTAGCCTACGTGCACAAGTGGCACGGCACGCCCGATTTCTACCGCTGGAAGTGGCACATCGATGTGCTGTCGCATCTGATATACTTCCCGGCCCGCGTGCCCATCCCGCAGGAGCTGGAGCTTGTACATGAGATAAGGGCGCTTCTTAACCAGTTCCACTACAGAAGGACCTACCTGGCCTCGACGATCGATTTTGCTGACAGGTTCGGGGCCAACCTGAGGCATGTGGAGGTGAAGCTTGCCGATCTTGCCGGCGCCAAGACGGCGCTGGACAGGCAGTATGTGGCCCAGGAATTTGAGGAGTGCCTTTCATGGCTGTCAAGCCTTCTAGCCGAGCTGGAGGCCATGACGGATGAGGTCCTGGAGGCCAAGGACAGGGCACTGTTCTGGATCTTCGTGGCAGAATGGCTCGTCGTATCGGGCACCTCGATGGTCGCCGGCTTCCTCTTGTGGACCCTGATGGTGAAACGGAGGCTGTACAAGGAGGTAGTGGTCACCAAGCTGACCGAAAAGCTCTGATCGGAGCCCAGCCCGACACCGCTGGCTTGTCGCCCAGCCGGTTCCTCGATCGGCAGCCAGCGATGAGAACTCTGCACTCCGCACCGCACGACACCACCGCCGCAAAGCTTATTTCCAGCTCGCGGGCGCTCGTGACCTCGGCCATCAAACCCGGTTCGAAGAGAGTCCCCAAGGTCCACGCTACGCCTCGCCGTCCCGCGTATGCTCAGTGAACCTCTACGCCGCCATGACCTCGCGGAGAACCGCTGCGTAAACCACTTCTTGATGCATGCTGCAAGCCGTGCTGGGACCCTGGATGATTGATCAACCCCAGGGGAATGATTCCAAGCGGGATCACCATTTTCTCCATTTGAGCCCCGCTATGCGGCTGAAGTGATCCGCATTCCGGCTCCAAAGCTCCTCGCCATGTGCCATGACAATCGCAGCTATCAGAACATCCAGGACGTTGACGGGCTTGCCGTCCTGTTCAAGCACCGCCTGCACCTCTCCGGCCTTTGAGGCCGCTGTCATATCCAGATCGAGGATCCCAACAGATGCCAGCAGGGAGCTGACCTCCCGCAGCGAGGAATCCGGTCTTTTGGATCGCTGCGCCCCCTAGTAGAGCTCAAAGGCGTTGATCGTCGTCGTCCTAGGAGACGATACGAAACGAGCAAGATCCGCTGCCTCGGGACTACCCCCGGAGGAGAGCAACCAGAAAATCCGTGTCAAGAACGGTCACAGTTGGACGATCTCCAGACGTGTTTGCAAGACCGATCGGCGGATCTCCCTAGTGGCCGCTTCGAATTGCTCGTCGTCCCTTAGCCTGCCCGCGAACTCCGCCAACGCCCTCTTCTCCTCGTACGCCGCAATCCGCTTCACCACGTCCGTGAAGCTCTCCCCCGGCCTCTTGAACCGAGCAAGGGCCTCATAAGCTTCCTCCGAGATGGTCAGCGTCCTGCGCGCCACGCCTCTCCGCATTCATGCGTGCATTTAAGTTGCTCGGCCAAACTCGTCGAGGACATCGCTGACGCCCGCCATGACCTCGCTGCGGGGAGGCAGGGCTCATCTTGAACATCTAGACCCGGGTTGGGTAAGACCGCCACCCAACGGACGTAGCCTGGGAAACTAAGTCGCCCGGAGGTACTGCCGACACGAAAAGTCTGTCCGCGCCCCACGCCTCACGCCCCGGTCTCGCTGTCAAGCGGGAATCGCCACGCTACTACTGAACGAGTGGACGGCCGACCAAGCAGGCTGCACACCCTCCCAACTCTACACCATCAAGGCATCATACGGAACCCACCAAGCCCAAGCCGATCTGAACATATCCACGTCCCAGCAGCTCGCTCTCAAGATGGAAGGTCTGACCATTCCGGAACACGGAGTGTGGCAAGCCATGGCTTCGGGGCTGCTAATCGTCCTGCTTTTCCTCCGGGCCTCGAGCATCGAGAGATTGGGTGTTTCCGGCGACCACCGAGCCTGTCGCGCCGGGTTGTGAGGTGAGAGTCATCTCGGCCGATCTCGCCGCCCAAGGCACGACCATGTTTACGGCTGAGTGCAGCGCAACCGGGAACGCCGCTTTACTTTTACGGCAGGGCAGACGGCGACTCGGTCTACAAGTACGTCGGGCCTACCTACGAAGGCGCGCGTTGAATTTCGCCTTCCAGCAAGAACCTAACCTGTACAAGTTGGGACCCCGCTCGACCCCAGGGCCCCAACGAAGGGTTTTCGGCAGCGACGCCGCGGCGACCGCCTGCAAACCGTTTGAGAAGTGCAGGCGACAGAAAATTCAAGAGCGGCCGACCGCTACAGTCGCTCCAGCAGCTTGCGCGGGCTGGTCACCTCGACGCCTCCCACCCTCTCGAAATGTGCAAGCTTCCGGGTCACCAAGGGCATTGCATGGGCCCTTGCCGTAGCACCGATTAACAGGTCACGCACATCCACGGCCTCGCCTTTCCTTTCCAGGGAAACGCAGATCTCAGACGCTATCCTCGCGCTCCCCTCATCAAATGGCAGGGCGCTGACGTGCGACCGCAACGCCTCGACCGCATCCATGCTTCTTTCCGGCTCGGCGGAAAGCATGGCCCCGCGGCAGAGCTCGAAGACGGTCACCGTTGTCATGTTGGCGGTCAACCTTCCTGACCTGACCGCCCCGAACAGCTGTACGGCATCGGGATCGGGCCTTTTCTTGAGGTAGTCGACTATCACGTCCGTGTCGAGTATCGCCCGGATTTCCATGTCCTCCACAACTCTCTGGCCGCCTTCATGAACTCCTCCGTTCTCTCGATATGGGTCCAGCACCCGGCCAGATCGTCCAAGTCCACGGATTTCTCCATGACGATTCTTCGTTCGGTCCCGCTGACCAGGAGCTCGTCCCCCACCCGCACGCCGGCCCTTTCTCTCACTTCCTTTGGGATTGTGACCTGGTACTTTCTAGTGACCTTGACCTTCTCCACTACCTCACCGTACTACCAGAGGTACTACCGGCACAAAAAGCTTGTCCACCGGCCACCTGCCTGTATTATCCGAAAATCATTTCGCCCCGCCTGTTCTGACCGTGTCGGTGGTCAAGCTAACTGACTCAAGGATCTGGTGGATGATGCGACGCAAGGAGAAGGGCAGGATGACCAAAGCAAGGATCGCCGGGGCCTAGCAGGTCAGCACCGGAGGACTCCAACAACCATAGACCCGCTACGGATCGCCCCGTATGAGCATGAGCACGGTTACCCTGACCAGGCCTTCTGGAATAGGATAAGCTCTGAGGGATCGTTTGGAACAACCAGCCACATGCTCTGCCACGGACTGGACCCGCAACTCGACCGGCGCAAGGCGAGGTGAAAGCATGACCCAAGAGACGAGGGGACCGCCCAGTCAAGGGCAACGAGTTATTTCCCGAACAACACACGCCAGCCACCCGCCGCACCGCATGCCGCCCAGGGGCCTCGCCTTGCAACAAGAACCTAACCTGTTCAAGTCAGGGCCGCGCTCGACGTGCGGCAGATTGTAGAGAACGCGTGGGAAGGCACGAATGAAGAGTCCGCATCGATTGAGAAGTGAAAGACGGAGCAAGAACGGAAAAAGTTTTATGTGTATTCAATGCATTTATCCCGTGGCCACCAAGACCGTCACAATCACGGTGGAGGCGTACGATGCCCTTCTCAGGCTCAAACGCCCCGGCGAGAGCTTCTCCCAAGTCGTGCTCCGCATCGCCTCGAAAAAAGGTTCCGCCAAGCTGTCGGACCGCCTGGCAGCCGGGCGGCCGGACGACGAGCTGGCATCGCGCGTCGAGGAAGCTCACCGCATCCTGAACAGGATCCGCTTGGAGTGACGCAAATGGCATGTCTGGAGACCACCTTCCTTGTGGACCTGTTGAGACGCAGCCCCAGCGCCCTTGCCAAGCTTAGGGATCTCGAGGATGCGGGAGAACGGCTTGCGACAACACAGGTGAACCTGGTCGAACTCTACGTCGGGGCATACCGCTCTCCCGACCCTGAAGCCGCGTTGACGCAACTGGAGGAACTGGTCGGGAGCCTAGATCTTCTGGAGTTTGGCAGGGAGGAATGTGCTGTCTGCGGACGCGTGATAGCCGGCCTTCTATCCGCCGGTGAATCCATAGGGGCAATCGACGTGATCGCGGGCTGCCTGGCCCTCGCCCACGGCGAGACAGTCATCACCAGGAACGTTGAGCACTACAGAAGAATACCGGGCTTGTCGGTCGAATCCTACTAACTCGCATTCCCGTCGATACAATCTTACGTCTTCCCTCGCGTCGATGCCTCATGACCCACAGCGAGCCGCACTCCAGCCGGCCTGCGGGGCTTGCCTGCGCAGCAGGGGCCACAAAGGTCGTATTCGCCAACCGGCCGCCATCAGTCCTTGGGACGGGTGGCCGGGACTTCGCCTCAAGCTTTCTCACAGAGGCCATCATCGGTCGTGTGACCAGTTGATGCTCACGGATCGCATTTTCCTCCTAAGTTCGTCGTCTACCTTGACCGTAACCGTACCAACTAGCGCTACAAGAGCAACCCTGTCGCCTCCCACCTCAAAGCGGAGGCGAGCCGGCAAGAAAACCGAGATCGTTGAGAGTTTGGCCGGGCAGTTCCAACCATAAGCGATCATCTCG
Organism: uncultured Thermococci archaeon; assembly: GCA_964549615.1. Classification (GTDB taxonomy): domain Archaea; phylum CAYQAE01; class CAYQAE01; order CAYVLA01; family CAYVLA01; genus CAYVLA01. The sequence goes on from CAZJVP010000099.1 coordinate 127,866, forward strand.
CCGGGCGCCTTCGTTGATTCTTGCTTCGTGACCCTTCGATTGGCCTTGGATCCGTAGCCCAGTCGGCAGGCGGGATCAACTGCCTGGGCCGTAGATCCAAAAATCCCCTGACTTGTTTAGCAAGGTGTAGTTCTCCCGCATAGCTTCTGCCGCCTGGGCGGTGAACCTGCCGCTGGGCTGGCCTTCAAGGTCGAATCTGAGCACTATGAGGGAGAAGGCCTTGGCCTCGATGTCGCGGATCAGCGTTGACTGATCCCAAAGGCCCTGCTTTGCCAGCTGGGTCATTATCCATGGATCGAGGACGATGCTCTTGCCGTTCACCACCAGAAGGCCGGTGTCCTCGGATATGATCATCCCGCTGGCGTTGCGTATGTACCCCGAGACCTCAAGACAGGCATCCCGCTCGGCCTCGGGCGGGGGAAGGGGCGGGTTGGCGTAGGCGACAAGCTGGAAGAGCAGAAGCGTTGCGACTAGCATTGAGGCCGCGCTGCGGGCCTCCATCCCATCCTTTCCGGCCTGCATCTCGGTCTCAAGTCCGTTCACAAGGAGCCCTGTCAGGATGCAGGAGGCGGCGATCACTTCAAGGAAGTAGTTGACGCTTGACCCCACCTTTCCCGCCGTGAGGGCGATCAGACCCGAGAGGATGAAGTAGTTCACGATGAGGGAGTTGCGCCGTCTAGACAGGGCGTAGATGGTGTAGGTGGTTGCCAAGACCAGGAATGCGGGGTGGGACCGAGCGAACTTGAGGTACTGTTGGAGGGCCCGGATGGGGATGAATGTGGTCGCCGTGTACTTGACGATGTGGAGGTAGAACTGGCCCGATGTGGCCGCGTTCAGGGCAAGGAAGGTCAGCGCACTGCTTGCAAGCAGCGAGGCGATCATGATCGTGGCCCTCCTCCTATCCCTTCCAAGAAGGTACGCGAAGGTGGAGAGGGGGGCGGCGATGAGCGACTGCCGCGCGTAGAGGGAGAGGAGGAACATGGGCGTGGCGAGGAGGACCCTGTCGGTTCCCTCGTACCTTATTACCAGGGCAAGCCCCGCGAGGCTGAGAAGCAGACCGAGCATGTCAACCCTGTATAGGACGCTCCAGTAGGCCACCCCGGCCGCCGCGGGGAAGAGAAGGGCGGCGATCGCCCCGTAGCATTTCCTCCCGGTCTGGGCCGCCGCCATGACGCCGACGAGGAGTGAAACCAGCATTGCAGAAACGACCGATATCGTCCTACCGCCCCAGAAGGAGACCCCCGATGCCCGGACCAAGAAGCTGCAGAGCAGGTCGTAGACCGGGGGGTAGTTGTCGACCTTGTACGGGTAATGGTCTATGGCCGGGTATATGGTCCTTCCCTCGGCCAACTCCCGTGCCCGATCAAGGTGGGCGCCTTCGCCGTAGTCGATCTGGTAGGGGTAGGCTATGCACCTGTAGGCCCCGGCGAGATACAGGGCAAGGTTGGCGCAGAGGCCCAAGATGACGACCAGCCACACGATCCTTGCCGGACCGAGCTTGATGAGCGAACAGGACTTGAAGCCCCACCAGCCAGGTACCATCCTAACCGTCGACCACCAATTCCCTTAAAGGCAATTGTCACATTGGAGCAGGTGCTTTAAACAATCGACCCCTTGGCCTCCACCCGGGCCCACCGGCTCCACACGCCGTCCGGGCCGGCCCTGGCCGTCGCCGTAGTCCCGCCATTTTCTCACACCCTTCGAAGCCGCGGCATCGCTCGGCACCCCGTCGCACCCACGCTACAGTCCTGCTGATCGGTTCAAGCCCGCCCCATGAAGCCGCCGAGACCGCAAAGCACGACGGCTCCCATCTTATGCCAGGGTTGCGGAGAGTGTGAAAGGGTTGGCATTGCAAGCTTTTTCATCCACAGAGCGAAACGGGGGCCACGATGCCTCGGAATTTCTTCGACCCAGCCGTGGAGAAGGCACCGCCGCGCAGGATCGAGCAGATCCAACTCAAGAGAGCAAGATGGACGCTTAGGCTTGCACGCCGATCGCCCCTCTACAGGCGCAAGCTGCCGCGCCAAATCCGGCTGAGGTCCCTGGACGACCTCGTGAAGTTTCCCCTAACGACCAAGGAGGAGCTGGGGGCCTCCTACCCCTTCGGCGCGGTTGCAACCCGGTTGGACAGGATCGCCTACTTCTGCGCCACATCCGGCACCACGGGAAAGCCGACCGCCGTGCACTTCACCGCCCGTGACCTTGAAAGGATCGCGCCCGCCCAGGCAAGAGGCTTCTACGCGGCCGGGATAAGGCGGGGGGGATAGAGCCCAGCTCATCGTCCACCCCGCCATGGGGCTCCTCTTCGAAAACGCCCTGCACAGAATCGGGGCCATGACGGCCCTCACCGGGCCGGGAAACCACCTCGGGCAGATCGCCCTCATCAAGGACCTAGGGATGACCGTCGTGGCCGGGGTGCCGTCCTACCTCCTCTACCTTGGACAGTTTGACCCGCGCAGCGCCGCCTCGGTAAAGAGGGTGGTGACCTTGGGAGAACCCTTGAACGGTGCGATGCGCCCCAAGATCGAGGATCTCTGGGGCGCGAAGGTGTACGACGACTACGGCTCGGTCGAGTTCGGGGCCGGGTTCCTCGAGTGCGCCCAGCACGACGGCCACCACATCTTCTGGGACCACTTCCTGATCGAGACCATCGACCCCCAAGGAGAACGAACGGACGGAACCGGAGAACTCGTATTCACCACGCTGATGCGCGAGGGAACCCCGCTGCTGCGATACCGCACCGGAGACATGGCGAGGGTGGAGTATGACCGACGCGGGTGCGGCCGGACGCATCCCCGAGTTTACGTCGAGGGACGGCTCGGCGAGATGGTCAAGGTGAAGGGGACGTCGGTATATCCCTCCGCGATACGCGAAGCCCTCACCTCCATCCCGCAGGTGCTCAACTTTCAGGCCATCGTCGCAAGGGAGGGAGGGCTTGACGTGCTCACCATCAAAGCGGAGGCTAGAGGGACATGCCGGGAGCTAGCAGGGAGAATCGCCCATGCAGTCAAGGCCGCAATCAACGTCACGCCGCGGGTCGAGTTTGTCCCAGAGGGAACGCTTCTAGACGAGAGGAAGACCAAGCAGTTCATCGACATGCGCACTGCTGACTAGGATGGAAACTGCGAAGCCCAACACCGATGCATGCCCTCGATGGGTCCGAACCCTGTGCCCCTACGCAATGGCGAGGCTGGGCAGCTTGCCCTCAGGGTCCTGCACATCCCGTCGAATGACACGAAGATCACACGGCTGCCATCCCGCGTGCCATGGCGCGAGGCCTCGCATCCCAACGCTTCCATAGCGTCGGATCTGGTCTTCGGCCGTGGGCAACGTCAGAGATCCCTCCGCCGCCTACGCCCCGAGATCGGGGATCACCTGGATGCGCTTATCGCCCCGCTCTGCGGGCAGCTCACCGAACCCGGCCATCCTCACCTCAAAGGTTAGACCTATCCTGTTCTTCAGCTCGGTACCCACCGCTGCCCTGAGTTCGTCGGCGTAGGCTGTCTGGACGGAGGGACGAATCTCGCAGATCAGCAACGGGCGCGACTTGCGTCGGACCTGGATGATGAAGTCTCCGGACAGCCCGGGAAAGGTCTTGATGCAGCGCTCGAGGACTGGCGGACCGAACAGCACCCCCTTAACCTTCACGGCGTCGTCCAACCGGCTTATGTCGCCCGAAATCAAGGATCGCCATGAGAAGGTGCTTCACCTTTGCCGGATCACACTCGGCCGGAGCCATGCCTAGAAGCTCCTGGGCGGCCCGATTGGCGGCTGCTCCTCCCTGCCAGCGATCAGGGCCCCCACAAACAGCAAGATGATGGCCCCAGCTGCGAATAGCCAGACCGCCCTCCGTACAAAGACGTACGAAACGGGCACCATCACTAGGAAGAACAGGAAGAGCACCGCCGTCAAGACGGCCTGCGCGTCCCCCGGCACGCCTCACAAGTATCGGCCAATCCTTATAATCCTTGCTCACCGAGTCATCGAGTAGCGCGAGCCCGGCGATTGGGTGGGCTTTGAAGTGGCACAACAGGTTGGACCCTTCGATTGCTGGTCCTGTGGGAACAGCCGATGCGATCGGTGAGCAGCTAGACTTTTAGGAGCGCGGCTGCATTCGGCTTAAGGTGTGTCGGTTGCGCTCGATGGGCCTTGTGCATCTACATCTGCCCCGAATGATCCGATCCAACCTTGGCCTGATCCTCATTGCCATGATTCTCCCGGCCTTCAGGATCTTCGCCATCGCCTACGGCTTGATGATAGCTCCCCCGGGCCAGTTCGTTCCCCTCCTGGGCGATACATGGGGAGCCGCGGCGGTGATCCAACAGATCGACGCGGGCAGGGTCTTCCCCATGGGCGATCCGACCAACAAGACCAGCGCCCTCCTTGTCTACCCGCCTGGCTACTTCGTAGCTGTTGCAGCCATCTCCAGGACATCTGGCCTATCCGTCCCCTTCGCGATACAGGCCATGGGTCTCACCATAGACCTGCTCCTTGCCCTGGCTTTCTACCGCTTCGCCAGAACGTTTCTACCAAGGCAGGCAAGCCGGTACGCCCTGCTCTTCCTTCTGCTGCCGGGATCGCTCGTCTGGGTCAGGATCCTTCCACAACTCCTCAACCCGGATGTAATGTCCTCGGTGGCCTCCGGCATATTCTCGGGCTCCGCCAAGCTTGCAATGCCGCAAGCCGTGAAGGACCAGATCGCACGGGTGCTCTACTCCGGCCACGGGGCCCTCTACGATGCCATGGGAATGGGCTACGAATGGCTGGCTCATTCCCTCGGGCTTATGGCCCTCGTGCTCTTTCTCTCATGGATTCGTTCCGGCGGCAGGGCGAAGCTCCTTGCCGCGGGCGCAATGCTGGGTCTTCTGAACCTCACCCATCCCTACGCCCTGTTGGGCTGGGATCTCCTGTGCGCCTCAGGCATCGCCGGCGCCGTGCTCACCAGGAGGTTAAGACAGGCAAAGGGCCTGCTGGCCATTGGGCTCATCGCCCTTGCCATCTCCTCCTTCTACACCGTCCCCGTCGCCTACTCCCTCGTCGCTGGCGGGTCGGCCCGCGGGGTTATGTCGGCGGTCTCCGGCGACCTCCCATGGGGGATGTATGACTCGAAGGGAAGCGTTAGGTTCCCGGGTCCTCTGGACCTATTCGAAGTCAGAGGGCTGAGCTTCATATTCGCCGTCCTAGGGCTTGTTCTGCTGTGGAGGCGCAGAACCCTTGGAACCTTCTGGCTGCCCATCGGATTGCTTGGGCTCGGATTCGTACTCGGACCGCTCCTCGTTTCCCTCGGGGTCAGAAACCAGGTTCTGGCCAGACAGGAAGCAATCCTCTCCATCGCCGCACCGATTCCCGCCGCGCTCTTCCTGACCGAATCATTGCGCTGGCTGCGTGGCAGACCACGGCGCGGGTTGCGCACAGTCGCAAGTCTGGCGGCCCTAGCCATCATAGTCCTTCTGGTCGTCCCCAAAGCCATAGGATTCGCGGCGTATACCCTCAGATGGATACCCAAGAAAGATGTCGTCGATCCCTCGACCTCCAGCATGCTGCGCTGGCTTAAGACGATCCCGTCGGTGACCATCTACGCGGAAAGATCAAGGTCGGTGCTCATAGGGGCCCTCACCCACCACATCGTCCCGATGGGCTACGTCAGCACCTATACTGCCAAGACCTGGGACCAGATGGTGGCAGGCCTCAGAAACCAGTCACTCTTCTTCTCCAACTCAACGGGCTGGGACACGATGTCCCGTGCACTTCGTTACGAGGCGGCCGACCTCCTCCTCATCGACACCTCTGACCCTGCCCTTGCCCGGGGCAAGATCCAGATAATCTTCTCCAACTCAAGACACATCGTGTCGATCCGAAGCTACCAGCTCTACGATCTCTCGGGGCTGGATCTGAGGCTGGCAGGCCGCATCCCCCAGACCGGGCGGCACATCGCCCAGCGGAGTGCCTGAACGATGGAACGATCAACCGGAGCAGGAGGCCAATAAGCTAGCCTCCCATTCAGGCGGGACGATGCCCACCCAGGGAGGAGAGGCTTTCGCCGCTAGCGCCAGAGGCGACACCTCCGGAATGCAGCCCGCCTCCTAGGTCGGGCCTCGCAGGAAAGTTCAGCCTCGCCTTTTAAGCATGGCAAGGCCCGCTAGGCCTGCGAGCCCGGCCAGCCCCAAGGCAGACGGCATCTCGGGTATCGGGGTGCCGGCGGGTCTCTCCTCAAACTCAATCTTTGAGGGATCGTTCGTGCCCAGGCCGAGGGCCGCGGCCTTGGAGATGTGGGGCGGGTTCTGCGGCACGTTGCTGTTATACCTGCGGATGATCTGCGTTCCGATGTAGTCGGTTGCCACCGGGTCAAGCCCGGCAAGGATGCCCACGTAGTCGGCGTAGGTGCCGACCTCAGGCCCCCCTGTTACCATCGGCTGTATCGCGTCGCAGATCGTCAGGCAATGCTTGTTGGAGATCGTTGGACAGGTGTTCACATCCGCGATGCCCTGATGAAGCCCGTAACCTCCGCCGTCGTGGACGGCGCCCCGGTCCTGTACCGTCCCGAGGTGGTTCTTCAGGCCTATGGTGACGTTGGCCCCGCTGTGGGTCTTGAGCTTGGGCACGTTGATGAGCACGTCCGCCTGGTCAAGCACTCTCGCAATCATGGCCGACTTAAGGCCCACGCCGGGCACGCTCTTTGGGACGTAGCCCGAGCTTGAATCCGTGAGCATTACGGCCTGGGCGCCCTGCGACTGGGCGGCCGAGGCGATCGCGTTCCAGCTCGGGGTCGCGCCCTCTATGGTGTGGTCGTAGACGGTCACGCTGGTTGCCCCGCCCAGCCTTGCGAGCATGACGACCTGGGCCACAACCTCGGGGCTCGTGTCGGCGGAGGCCACGCTCCAGCTGCCGTTCACCTTGATCGCCACCTTCCTTCCCGCCACGAACCTCTCAATGCCGCCGAGCTCCGCAACGCATTCCCCGACCATCTGGGCCACCGAGCCGTTCGTCCTAGCCACGACCGGCGTACGGGTTTGCTCCAATCCCTGGGCCGAGCCCAGTCGCGCCGAGGCCCGGCTTCCGCCGGCGATGAGGCCTGTGACGAGCGCGCCCGCCGCCGCTCCCCCCGCCAGGATGAAGTCCCGTCTGGAGAGCCCCTGTCTCGTCATGCGATCGGCTCGCCCTCGCGGGGGATCGCCCCTGATAAAGCTGTCCTGTCTTGCGGATAAAGGATGCGGCTATGGCGCCCTGAGGGCATGGAAAACCTTCCTGGAACGAACGGCGGGCAAGACAAGGTTTTGATAGCGTTCAAACGGAAGCCCCCTCCGGTCCTAGCGCTTGAGCCCCGCCCCTTCCGGCTGGACCGACCTTTTGCGTGCACCAAGGCCCCTCTTGACGAGGAGGGCCGCCCCCAGCGCCACGCAGGCTGCAGCCAGGAGCATGCCAGCCACAAGGCCCAAAAGCCGCAACGTCTCGGACGCGATCGATCCGATGATGCGGAGGGACCTACCGAGGCCCGCCCTAATCTGGCCCGCCCAGTCCAGCAGGCCGGGAGACGACGGCCCAACCCCTATCCCGCTTCCCTCCTCGCCGGGCTCCCCAAACCCTTCCTCGACCGCCTCCGCCCGCCCGATCGCTAGCTCTATCCTGGTGGTTCCGGCCTGAAGCTCAACCTGTTTGCGCGCCGAAAGCCCACCCACCCTGGCCTCGACCACCACGGTGTCGCCGGTCTCAAGGAATGGAACGTCCCCTGTATCAAACATCCCCCGCCCCCACATGAAGGGGGGCACCTCGGGCCCGTCCACCGGCACGGCCACCCAGAGCGCTTTGTCCAGGTCGGTTATGTTTATGATGGTCCCCGAGCCAACCGGCCTGTCGTAAAGTGTCACGGTCCCGGCCACGGCGTTGACGTCTAAGTCGGCCCACACACCCCCCATGAGGACAACCGCGGGGATGAGCAGGACGACGAAGACTCCGGGCTTCAGGCTCTCACCCCATGACGGTGAAGCTCGCGTCCTGGTCGCACTCTATGAAGTAGGCCGCGTTGGGCTGGAGGCTTGTGAAGGACGAGTCCGAGCTCCACCACAATCCCTGTTCGGGGAAGTACTGGACCGCCTTGTACTCGCCCGCAGAGCTCCTGCGCCAGATCTTCGATATGGGGTGGTAGGAGCCGGTCTGTGGGAATGCCTGGGATATCGGCGTCGCCGCGCCCACCCATCCCACGAGGTTTAATCCCTTCTTCAGTTGGATCACCCGGCTTTCGGAGCTTCTCGCCACCGCCACCTCGCACGGCGCCGAACACTCGATGAAGTAGGCCTCGCCGTGCCTGAGATAGGTGAAACTCGCATCAGCGCTCCACCAGCCCGCGCCCTCATAGTAGGATGCGGAGACGTAGGAGCCCGACGAGGTCCTCCTCCAGACGCGTCTTACGCCCGGTGCGGACGCGAAGGCCTCGGCAAATGTTCTGTCGGGACCGGGCCATGAGACGAGATTCAGGCCGCGATCCAAGAGAAGGTTGGTCGTTTCCCCCGACCCGGTGACCATGACCATCACGGGGCGCACCAGCGATGTCGCGAGCGTGCCGCCCGTGAGGATCTCGATGGTCCCCTGGAACAGCCCCGAGGGCTGGTCGGCCGGCACCCGGTAGGTTAGATCTATCACCCTGCTCTCGCCTGGGGCAAGCTGGATCGTGGTGCTGGACGGGGTTATCATGGGGGCTGCTGAACCGTTGACAAGGATCCTCACGCTGGCCGTCTGGTCGCCCTCGTTCCAAATCCTAAGGTAGGAAGTCTTGCTTCCGCCTTTGGGGATCGTGAAGGACTGATCGGGCCCGGTAAGGGCTAACCCGCTCAGTGAGGCCGCCAAGCCGCATAGGCAGAAAAGAACGCCCGCCGCCATGATCACCGAAACGGCCCGAGCCATCAAGCCACCCCTACCTAGCATCGAAGATGAGATTGCCCTCGTAATCCTGGTCCTTGAAGGTCTCCGGTATCTTGATGAAGATGTAGAGGTCCATCTGGCCAGCACCCTCCAGCCGGTCTATGAAGACCTGGCGGGTAGAGGAGAGCGTGAGGATGGGACGGCCGCTCTCCGGAACTCCCGGCGACGGGTCGTCATCGACCATGAAGTCGTTCGGTGCAAGCTTGTATGCGGGGTCCTGCTTCCCGACGAAGGTGGTGCAGCGCACCCCGATCTGGATCTGCGTGTTGCAGGCGTAGGAAGCCCGAAGGCCGGTTGAGGCGACCTTTCCGGGCTGTCCGGAGACGGTTATCGACTGTGAGCTCAGGCCAAACGAGACGAAGGTCGTGACCGTCACGCTTGTGATGCGGCTTGAGGACTCGGCCTCGTCCTCGACGATCGCCACTATGGTCCATGCGCTGGCTCGGGCCGACCTGTCCAACCGTGCCTTGAAGCGCCATGTCGCTTCCGCACCCGTCCTGTCGCTGGGCGCTTTGCAGCCCGCCTTGTCAAGCTGGGAGCCCGTGAAGCCATCCGAACTTGACCAGCGGAAGGTATAGTGATCGGTCAGCGAGTCCTGGGCGGATTGCGATGATTGGGCCGAGTACGCCACGATCGTGATCTCGAGTATGTCCGCCGCCGTGTTGTTGTCCCTACACCTCACATCGAGGGTGAATGCCACCCCCGGGTCTATGACGGAGGTTGTCGCGGACCGATCGTCAAGGATCGAGATCGATATCAGCTCCGGCTTCGCGTTCAGTATGTAGGCGATGATGGGTATCTCGATGCCCGAAGAGAGCGGAACGAGCCCCATGATTAGGATCAAGAACAAGGCAAGCCCTGACGGTCCACGACCCATCGCCCGCCGACCCATCCGCACCGCCCTGCGCAGCCTTACTCCAGCGGATCGGACAAGCTGTATTAACTATTCCAAACGTCAGGGTGCCCACTCAGGGATTGTCGCAACGTTGGTTGAGATTACTGCAGGGTGCCGCGCCTTCGGATGAGGAAAAACACCAAGACCGCCGCGGCGAAAGCGGCCGCCACCCCAACGTAGAGCAGGGACGGCTTCTGAGGATTCTCGACCACAAAGACCGTCACCGCCTCGGCCGTGAGGTTTGAGTCGGAAGCGACCGCCTTGAGCTCATGTTCCCCTTTCGACCACCTGCGCGTCCTCCATACGTAGGTCGCCTTGCTGGAGACGAGCTTTCCGTCAATGTAGATCTCGAAGTAAACCTCGTCGCCGTCCGGGTCTCCGCCCTCGACCGCAACGGACACGTCGCCCGATAGCTTCTCCCCCTCCTTTGGGAAGACTATCCTGACCCATGGGGGACGGTTTCCGGCCGGCTTTGCCACGGTTATCGATATCTGCCTCGTCACGCCCGGCACTATCTGTTCGCCTTCAAGTAAAACGACGATCTCTCCCTCGAAGTAGGCCGGGTAGCTCGGCGCCGCATAGACTATCTCCACCCGCCTATTCTGCAAGGGATCTATGGTAAGGGAGGTGGTCTCCAGGAAGGTGATCGAGGTGACGTTTCCGTGCAGCTCTATCCTGTATGCCCCGGTCGCATTCCCGTCGTTGTAGATCCTGATGTACGAGGTGACGTTCTCGCCCGTCAGGAGCGTGAATGCCTGCGGCGGACCCGAGATCCCGACGCTGGCCGTTTCGCTCGCGACTGCCTGCCCCACCCAGACGACCAGGAACAGGGAGACCATCGACTTGGGGCCGAGGAACACTTGCATGACGCTGAGACGGGCGGATAAAAATCCTTTCCGGCCGGCCGCCCGGCCATGAAGGGATGCCCAAAACGCGCAGGCCTATCAGAGGGAAACGAATCCAAACCCAGTGAATCGACTCCACGGCGCGGGCCTTTCAGCCTGAGATACCCTTTATGTTCCCAGCCGCAAGACGGCATCCTATATGAGGTCCACCGGAATCCGGCTTGCCGCTGAGGCCGCAGCCGGGTTCTCGTCCAAGATTGTCCAAGCGATCAGCGTCCGGTTTCCCCGGGCCTCGTGAACATGCTCAAGGCGATCCCATGACTTTGTCAAACGCCGAGTCCAGAGCCGTCATTCGCCAGATCCTCGAAACATGCCTCGTGCGACGCGCAGCATGCCTCAGCGAGGCTGACCTCGGCCGATCGGCCGCCGTATTCGCCCCACACCCGGATGACGAGACGCTCGGCTGCGGCGGGATGATAGCCCTCAAGAGACGCGTCGGAGCCGACGTGAGAGTCGTCTTCATGACCGACGGAAGAAGAAGCAACCGGAGGCTGATGCCCGAGGAAGAGATCAGGGCAATTCGAAGAGACGAGGCCCTGGCTGCAGCGAAGACCCTGGGAGTCGATCCGGACAGGCTTACCTTCCTAGACTTCCAGAACGGCATGCTGGCGCAAGTCTTCCAAGCCGCGCGGCAGAAGGTCGGCCAGATACTGGAGGAGGAGCCGGAAGAGGTCCTCATCCCCTACCACGGCGAGCCGCGCCTGGCATCGGACGAACACCGTTTGACCAATCAGATCGTCACCTCCGTTCTTGAGAGCTGCAAGCGGGTCAGGTACGTCTACGAATACCCCATCTGGCTGTGGAACCGTTGGCCATGGGTGCCCGTCCCACAAGTGAGGCTTAGGCGGCGGATTCGGTTCCTCCTCGCAAGCGCCAGGTGCTGCGTCGCGCTGTTCCAGGACTTCCGGTACTGCGTCGATGCCCGGTCCGTCCTCGACCTCAAGAAAGCAGCGCTGGACTGCCACAGATCCCAGATGACCAGGATCGTCCCGGACGAGAGGTGGAGGACGCTGCCCGACGTCGGGAACGGCGAATTCTTGCGATGTTTCCTCGGGGGCTACGAGTTCTTCAGCCGCCACAGGATTCCGCGCTGATGAAGGCCCGTATGCTAGAAAGCAGCCGCCGCCGGGCCGTCCGACGCAGGCGAATGCCCATGCCGGTCGCTAGGACGGCAATGAGGATGCCGCCTCGATCGAGTTCAGGACCCTCTTTGCGTCGCTGTGGTAGCCCAGCCTTATCAGCATCTTCACATACTCAAGGTCCGACCGCACGACCCTTGGAGGCGCGGCTGGGGGAACCGGGTCCCAGAACGCCCTCTTCCCGCCGTCCCCTCCAGTGCCCGACTGCCAGGATCCATTTTCCAGCTGCAGGACACGGAGGAGAACCTCCTTGCACTCCGGGTCCCAGAACTTGTTGTACCAGTAGCGACGGGCAGCAAGCGCGACGCACCCGGCGACCCCGATCACGGCCATTGCTAGCAGAACGAGCCTGCCAGCGTCGAAGGAGACCCGATCGACGGTCCTCCGGGATGCACCAAGGCTCGTGACGGCTCCAAGGCCAGCCCTGAGGGCGCCGCTGGCCGCGCTCGCCGCCGCCAAGGCATCGTTCTTCAGGGTGCTGAGAAGCGAAACCATCCTTCCGAATGCTGAGCCCAATGCTTCACCTACTGGGCCCAAAAAAGTGGGAAAGGTGGAAGTTGGACCTTCTTGGACGCCCGCCTCGGCCGTCTGGGACGTATTGGAATGCTGTTCCGCTGCATCGTGCGCGAGAGTTTGCCCCGGGACAAGAGCCGTGATGAGCCCCAGCACAACCAGTGCACGCAGGACAGCCGACGGAACCGTCACGCCGCTACTTCTCAGTAAGCTTCCTGAGTGCATCGTCCGCCTCCTTAGTGAATCCCAGCCTCCTGAGATTCTCGATGTACTCCATGTCCGCCTTTGACAGCCTCGCTGAGTCGCCTGCATATGCCCCTGACGTCTCAGCCCCAACATCGGGACGCGCTGACCGGATCTGGGAAGGCCCAAGTGTGGAGGAGGAAAATGGGCGCGTATTTTCGGCCGTCCGGGCGGGCGGGGCATAGCCCGCCGATGAAGCTCCCGGCCGTTCGGTTGGAGAATGACCCGCGACGGCCCGCGGGGCAACGGATCGGGTGACCAGCTCGGCCGAGACCGGCCTGGTGGAAACGACAACCCTACCCCTCATGACTCTCGACGGCTTGCGTCTGACGAGCATGGTCGGTTGAGCCGGGGCCTGCGGTGGGGTCAGGGACTTCTGCGCAGCGCTGCGCAGTAAGGGTGCGGTCTTTCCCTGGATGCCCCTCAATATGTCCTTTGCCGTTCCCGAGGCCTTCCTCTTTCTGCCAGCCCTAATCCACGACGTCTTGGCAACGATCGAGACGACGGATGCCCCGACTATCATCGCTAGAACCATGATGCCCAGCTTGCTCCGTACCCCCCGGGAGAACAACCTCAGCCCGCCACCGGCCATGCGAGCCACGGTCGCCAAGATTCCGTCGGGCTGGCTCGTGATGGTCTGGTTCAGCGTTGCGTTTCCTTCAACCAGATAGGCCGGCGCCCTCCTCGACAGCTCATCGATCTGGGAGAGGAGCTGAGCGTTAGCGATCCGAAGGTCCTCAACGGCCCTGTTGACATCGGCCAGGGAGGCCTCGGTCAGGGTTTTCTCCTCGTGGAGCCTCTGGACCTCAGCCTGCAATCCTTCTGCCAGATCCTCAAGCATTCGAAGCTCCTGCTCTCTTGCCGCAATGGTCGCCTCGAGGCGGTCCTTCTCGACGGTTAGGTTGGCGACCAGATCTTGCAGCATTGACGAGTTGGACTCAAGCCCCGAGAGCACAGCTTCTATCTCGGCGATCCTTGCCCGGTAGACCGAGATCTGCGCCTCGGAGGCCGTCCTCGTCGCATTCAGCTCAAGGATCACTGACCCATAGGCCGCCATTACCTCCTCGAGGGTCTTCTGCAGCGACGCAACATTCCCGGACAGGTTGAGCTTCTCTGCCTCAAGCCGGGCGATCGTCTCCGCGTCTAGGGCTCTCCGCGTCCTTAAGGTCTCAAGCTCTCCGAGCAAAAAGACGGCCCTTTGTTCTGCGTCCCTAAGCTTGCTTTCCAGGAGCTCCTTCTGACCCATGATCTCCGATACTTGCGCAAGGAGCGACCTCACCTGTTCCTGGAGGCCGACGTTCACGGTTGAGAGCCCGGAGATCTCGGCCTCCAAGGCATCGATCCGAGCCTGATAGAACTCTACCAAGGCAGTGACGTTCACCGACACCTCGACACATATGTCCCGGCTTGCCGACAGCCCGCCGGGGTCGGAGACGGTCAGGATGATCCTGTCCTTCCCGCTCGCGGATGGCTGGGCAGCGATCGTCAGGGTCGCGTTCTGGATCGTTCCCTGCACAAGCGTTCCCCCAGTGGCCGACATGGAAAGCGCACCCAGGGCGTCGTCCGGGTCGTGAACGTATCTGGACAGCTCGACCGTCGCGACCTCGCCCTGCATTAGGGAGATGGTCGGGATCGGCGCTATGCTGGGAGGATCGTTCACGGGGGTAATGAAGACCCGGATCTGGCCGGACACGGTGAAGCTTGAGTCCTGGACGTACACCGTCACGACGTCCTCGAGCACCCCTTCCGGATAGAGGAATGTCAGGACGTGGCCCTGCACAGAGACGTACGGATTCGTCACCTCGATATGCAGGCTGTGAACCGGCGTGTCAGGGTCCGATAGGTAGGGATCAAGGTCGAGCTGCCACGCCACATCCTCCAGCCCGCGTTGGGGCGGTATGGCAGCAAGGGAGGGAGGTCGGGGCGTTTGGCCGTTTACGTTCACGATGGTCGTGCCTGCCACTAGGGTTGCCGTTGCCTGGCCGGACGCCCCGACGATTGAAACGACGACTCGGTCCCCGGTGTTGAACTGCGGCACGTCGCCCGTGTCGAACCTACCTGCCCCCTTCTGGAAGGGCGGGATGTTCGGTCCGTCCACGGCCGTCGTGACGGAGAACCCGGTGGTCGAATCGTACACCATGATCTGCGTACCGGCCGGCGCGGGGGCGCCATCGATCGTGGCGACGCCGGCAACCGCGTTGACGTCCAGGTCCGCGGGCACGCTTGGGATGAGGAAGAGGATGATCAGGATGACCAGGCCTGAGACACATGCACGCCGAATCGATCCGAAGTCCTCCCCTCCACGGCCTCGACCGACCGTGCGGTCTGTGCGCAAACTTGCCCCTCCTTTTCCGCGGAAACGCAAGGCTACGATAGCGCCATTAAATACTTTTTGACGAAGTCGGTCAGAAATGGATGATTCGCAACAAGTATTGGCTATTCCGCGAAAACCATAACGGCCTTCAACGCACCCGTGCGACGACCAGGCAGAACTGGGCCCGGATGCCGAAGGACCAAGCCTGGCACCTAGCATGCAAACACAGAAGGATAATGCTTTAAGCCCGCGGCCCCCCGGCGACCGGCGTGAGTTCGATGAAGACGTCCTGCAACACGGTCCTCTTCGGCGGCTTCTGCCTCGAGACCGCACTGAGAGACATCGCCTACTGTGGCTTTGACGGCGCGGAGCTCGCCGCGCTGCCCGGGATGGCCTCCCATGTGGGGACGAACGCCTCGAAGGGATTCCTCGACCAGGTGAGGGCCCTCGCCTCGGAGAACCGCCTAGCGCTCAGCTCGATAGAGGCGGGAGGCGTCGGCGAGAATTTCGACACCGTTCTCGAGACGGCAGCGGGCCTGGGCATACCCATCGTGGCCATAGGTTCGGGCGGAAAAATGAACGACGAATCATCCTTCAGGGAAGTCGTGAAGGTGGTCTCGGACGCGGTTGCAAGAGCCGAGAAGCACGGCGTGAAGATCGCGGTCAAGGCGCACGTCAATGCAGCGGTCTACAACTCCCAGACTTGCCTCCGCCTCCTGCGCGAGGTCGACTCCAAGTCCCTCGGGATCAACCTTGATCCCTCCCACATTTTCAGGGCCGGCGAGAGGCCGGAGGAGGCCGTGCTGAAGATCGGGAAGGGCATCATCCATTCGCACTTCAGGGACGCCCCCAAGGCCGAGATAGGCCCCCCGGGCGCGCCGTTTGAGCAGATACCCGGCACCGGGAAGATCGATCTTGCTGCCACCGTGGCGGCTTTCAAGAAGGTCGGCTATGACGGCTACCTCAGCCTCGAGGTGATCGGTGCGAGCGGACCCTTGCGGAGCATGTCGGAGGCCCAGCTTGTGGCGATCGCCGCAAGGTCCCAGGGCTACATGCTGAGGCTCCTGAAGGAGGCCAACGCTATATAGGCCCTAGGATTCCCCGCATGATCTTCAGCCGGAAGCCCCCGGCAGGGCGTCGAAAGGTTCGATCGAAGCGAGAGGGATCCGTAGCGCGAAATTGCCTTCCCTTCCACGGCCGTGCCCAGGGCCCAGGACCTAGAACGCGCCCGGCCAACTAGGGCGCCGGGACCGGATGGGGGCTCACGATCCGTCCTGTCTCATGCGATCTTATGGCCGCCTCTATGATCTCCTGAACGGCAAGCCCGTCCTCGCCCGAGCCCTCTATCTCCGACCTCGGGACGCCCGAGGACACCTGCTCCAGAAAGCGGTGTATCCGCGTCTTGAAGGTGTCAACGAGCTCGCTTCGGATGACGCTCACCTCGGGCGAGCGCTGGTAGCGGTAGAGCGTCAGCTTGTCGTTCTGATCGTCCAGCACGAACCTACCCTGAGTGCCTGCGAACTCCCACCGCTGCCAACCCGTCCCCAGCCCGGCGGGCAGATCCCTGCTGCTGACGAGATGCCCGACGGCGCCGGATGCGAAGAGCATGTTGATCGAGTTTGTTGAGAGCATCACGTCGCCGGCCTGCCTCCGGAAGCTTGGCTGCCCGAGAAAGGCTTGGACCTTCACGACGTCCCCGAAGAAGTGCCTCCCTATGTCAAGGGGGTGGGGAAGGAACGCCCTCACATGGAAATAGGGATATCCCTTGACCCTCGGAGAATCGGAGGGCTTGAAGCTCGGGGAGTAGCCTATCCACATGCTGAGCCTGCAGAACACGTCCTCGCCCATTTCCTCCCTGTGGAAGGTTTTGGCGCGCTCGATGAGTGGGACGAACCGGTGGTTCAGGTTTATGCCGAAGTAGAGCCCCCGCCTCTTGGCCTCGGCAACCATCCTCCTTCCCTCGCGGATGTCGTTGGAGATCGGCTTCTCGCAAAGGACGTGTTTTCCCGCCCTCAGACACTGCATCACGGGCTCGTAGTGGAGCGAGCCGTTCTCATGGCCGCCGGTGCACACGCCGACCAGGTCCAGCTCCTCCGACTCCAGCATGTCCTCAACGCTGTAGTAGGACTTGACCCCGAGTTCGGATGCCGAGGAGTCGGCCTTCTCCTTAACGATGTCGCAGACGCACCTCAGATTCGAAAGCGGATCGGCCTTGTAGACCCTGGCATGCGCCATGCCGATCCCGCCCATCCCGACGACGCCGACGTTCAGAACCATGCAGGCTCAGGGCACACCATGCTTGAAAAATCGATGGTATCGGGATGGACGGTGCCCGCCGAAGCTAGGCTCCAAAGGGCTCCCAGGTCCGGGCGCGACGGGCCGTCGACCTTCCGCACGACGGCCAACATCCGCATCAAAGGGCCCACACAAGACCGATGAGCAGATCCCCCAGAATCAGGGTTATGAAGAACCCTGCAAGCATCGGCACTATGAAAGGCACGTAGGGGAATGCCCAGACCCTGTCGCTTGGCGGCAGGTTCAGCCTAACCTTCTCGATGATCATCTCCTCCTCCTTCTCGTCCAGTATCCTACGTGAGTACCGCAGGACCTTCACCGTCTTGCCGCCAACTTCTTCGAACCTCTCCAGCGGGATGAGGAAGCTCGGCTTGAGATCGGCGACCTTCGCCCTGTAACCGACGAAGAAGGCGGGTATCGTCCTTCTATCCACCTTCGGTATACGGCCCCTCAGGTAGTCGTGGATGTTCTTCAGGAGAAGGCCTGCGGGAACGGCCATCGAGACAAGCAGGGAGTTGACCAGCCAGGACAGGGAGAACATCGGCAGGATGAGCGGCCCCCTGACGAAGGGGTTCAGATCGTTCAGCGGCGGGAGCAGGGACCCTGGGTCAAGCATTATGGGGTAGACGGCCGAGACCCCAATGAACACCTTGCAGTCTGCCCCGCCCATCGAGCCGGCGTAGAATATGGCGAGGGCTATGACGAACGCGACGCCTGCGGACGCCGAGGCCATGATGATCGGAAGGACGCTGAGCGACGCCGCCGAATCCCAGACCGAGAAGAGCAGCCCACCCATCAAGAGCGCCAGGGGGACCCAGTTCTCTACCTCCCTCCTTGAAAGGTCGCTCCATGCCGCGTAGCCCAAAAGCAGCGACGTGAACAGTGTCCTGCACAGGAAGATGGACGCGATCATATCAGGGGATCTCCGAGCTTGATCGTCTGCGGTTCGAGCGCTCCTTGGGCCGCATTTAACTTTCTTGGATCGGACCGGGCAGAGTCTGAGATACGGCCGGGACCTACTTCTCGTCCTGGCGGTTCGTTTACTAGCGCGCTAGGAATCGGTTGGAATGTCGCGCACGGTCCGCTGAACCAAGAGCATCTCCCCTGAAGCTTTCGCGAAACTCCCACGGCGGCTCGAAGATGGCCGTCCTCCCGCGGCCTGCAGGGTCCTCCGCCCTCGAACCGCGACGCGGCCCTCACAGGTCCAGTATGCGCTTGACCCTGACCTCCTCCGCGAAGATGCCGTGACACGCCTTCTCTTGGAACTGCGTGACTATGTCCTCGGCCCCAAAGGACTGGGTCAGAAGGTCCATGTTCGTCTTGAACTTCGAGTAGGCCGTCTCGAAGTCCGTGAGCTCCTGATAGAAGTCGAAGAGCTTCGTGATGTAGAGGCAGAAGAGCGAGACCGCCGCCGGGATGACCTTCTGGGGCGGTATGTCCCTCAGCCTCTTGCGGAGCTCGTCGGTCAGTATCTTGCCC
Organism: uncultured Thermococci archaeon; assembly: GCA_964549615.1. GTDB lineage: Archaea > CAYQAE01 > CAYQAE01 > CAYVLA01 > CAYVLA01 > CAYVLA01. The sequence goes on from CAZJVP010000099.1 coordinate 146,565, forward strand.
TCATCCGCCACAACGAGCCTCGGCACGCTGGCATAGTCGGCCGCGACCTCGTCCATGCGCTGCTGTATCTTCTCCACGGGCACTCCCATGGAGTCCTTGATCTCATGCACTATGGACTCCGCGAGCCCTACCCCGATCGCGATGGCCTTCTCCTCCTCGGACATGAAGTCAAACCTTCCGGAGTCGCACAGGCTTCGGAACTTGGCCTCCTGCTTTCGCCTCTCGATGGCTTTCCTTATCTCGTAGGGCAGGAACGGAAGCTTCTGTGAGTTCAAGTACTGGATGAACTCCTCGACGTCGCTCTCGGTCGGGTTCGGGAACCGCTCCAGGAACTGCCCGACGAGGAAGTTCAGCCTCTTGGCGTTGAGCGCCTGGACCTTCTCCCTTGCCTTCTCCTCCAGCCCCTGGGCCATCTCCTCGGCCCGCGACAGCTCCTCCTCCACGTCCTGGTTCTTGGCAAGAAGCCTCTCGATCTTGGAGACGGACAGTGCGAGCTGGGACGCGCCATCTACGTCGAGTGACGAAAACGACTTCAGCTTCGACTTCAGGCTGGCCAGCCTCTCCCCCCTTCGCCTCTCAAGATTCGCCCTGAACCTGCCCATCAGCAACGCGCTTCTGACTTCCTCAAGGTCCTGCGCTATGTCCCTCATGCCCTGCTCCCTCTCGGCCTTAAGCAGCTTCTGGAGGGCCTCGGTGGGATCTCCCCCTGCCTCCCTGAGTTCCTGGGCCTCCCTCCTGAGCGCGTCGATGGCCTGGATCATCGTCCGGTAGACGCCCGTGTTCCGTAGATCCGACCTCATGCCGGAGTTCATGATCTGCCCTTGCCTAGAGCCATAGTGGGACCCCACGCACACGATGCGGTCATCATTCGATGCGTAGATGAACTCGGCCTCGCCGTTGACGTCCACATCCGCGATGGCGGATCCGACCCCGACGTTGCCCTGCGTGCCCACGCTCTTCTCCACCTCGCCGCCGGGCCCGAAGATCGAGACTTCATCTCCCTTGCTGAACGCCACTACCTCAAGCCCGCCGTCGTGGTCCACATCGGTCGGTATTGGCGACCAGAAGCCTTGTCCCTTCACGACCTTCTCCCACATGATGTTTCCTTCAGCGTCCAAGCAGGCCAGCTTCCCGTCGGTACCGATCTCCTGGCTCACGTACACCAAGATCTCCATCCTGCCGTCGCCGTCCACATCGGCCAGCGCAGGCGGGGACCGGATCGCCGTCCCGACTACCCTACTCCACAGCCCACCTCCGTCGGAGCCAACCATGTAGACGCAGCCGTTGTCCGAACACGCCACTATCTCGATTCGCCCATCCCCATTTGCATCCCCCGCCGCAACGGAGGCGTTGAAGCTTGGAGCCTCGAAATCCCTCTTCAGCCTCAGCGACCCATCGGGGTTGAAGATCAGGATGTGGCCGGACGCCGACCCCGTTACTATCTCCATCTTCCCATCCCCGTCAAGGTCAACCAAGCAGGGAGCCGACTGGACCAAGGCCCGGCTGCGGCTTCCCCTGTGGCTTGACTGCCAGATGAGCTCGCCCGTCCTTCCGTCCATGGCGTACACGCTGGAGTCCTGGCCGGTCACCACGATCTCCAGGAGACCGTCGCAATCGATGTCCGCGATGGCCGGGGCCGACCTTACCGGCCCCTCGCACCTCGTCTCCCATACGACCCTGCCGTCAACGCCGTTCAGGGCGTAGACGTTGGAATCATCCGAGCCAGCCACAACTTCCATGACGCCGTCGCCGTTGATGTCGCAGGCAACGGGGGAGGACCTTACAGGGCCATCGGTCTCAAAGCTCCATGCCACAACGCCGTCGCTGCCCCTGAGGGCATAGATGTGCTGATCGTCTGACCCGAATACCACCTCAAGCAGCCCGTCGCCGTTGACATCGGCAACGGCGGGGAAGGTGTGAATCCTCCCCCTGGCTTGGAAGCTCCACCTAGTATTTCGGAGCATGCCCGATGAGAAAAGTTTCATCTTTTCACCTCACGCATACAACTCGACGGTCACGTTCAACTTCCGATCCTGCGTCTTGGTGATCGTCACGCGATTGGACCCGGGACCGATGAACACCCGCCTGAGGAGGGGAAGGGCCAATCGCTTCCTCAGCATCGCCCCCTTGGCCGTGTAGGAGAAATCCATGCCCTGCACCTCCATCTCCACCTTCTTCCGCACATCCACATAGGAGACTATGCTCGGCGGGTTGTTGACGAGCTCCAATCCCCCGCGGTTGATGCCGAGCTCAATCGACCTCCTGGACCCGGGAGGCTCCTCCTGCACCTTTAAGATCTCGTTGTAGAGGGTCATGATTAGGGCCTCGGCCTCCTTGATCCGATTCTGGGAGCTGTACTGGTCCATCACGGGGACAACTATTGAGAGGGCCAGCGAAAGGACCGCAAGGCTGACCATCAAGAGCAGTAGCTGGGCAACGACCTGATCAAGACCCCTGCGATCGAGGAAGATCATCGCCCTCATCTAACCTCCATCCCTATCCTTGCGTAGCGGAAGGCCACGTGCTTCTCCCTCACCCTGTAGACCATGAAGGGTATCCCGTTCAGCTCGAAGCTGTCGCCTTCCTTCAGAACCTTGATCAGGGTGGTGTCCGCCTCATGGATTGCAACGGTGTCGAAAACGTACTGCTCCCCCGGGTCCGAAAGGTACAGTATCCAGCTGTCCGCGGTGTCGCCGTCGCGGTTTATGTCGGTTCCGTAGGCCGATTCCTCCATCTTTGAGTAGTAGTAGTGCGACGAGCTCGTCCCCACCGTGCCGGGGATCGGACCGGTCTTGATCAGGGTCCAGTTCTCCACCCTGAAGATGGACTCCTTCTCGAAGCTGAGCTTCACCACGAAGCTCCCCGCCTTGATCTTGGTGTTCTTCGTCACGAGGTCCACGGGCAGGTTGGAGGTTATGGTGACGGTCTTGCGGTCCTTGGCGACCTCCAGGCTTGAGGTGCTCCCGGGATCGTAGCTCACCCTGGAGTCCCCAACGTAGACGAACTGGTCGGCCACCGGGTCAACGGTGAGGGTTCCCTTGGGTATTGTGATCGTGAATATGCGCGTCGCGTTCGGCCTCCAGTTCAAAAGCTCCCGGATATTCGTATCCAGAGCCCTCAGCGCGTTCCTGACAAGGGCCAGATTATTCCTGTCCTTCTCTTTCTCTATCTCGGGCGAGATCAGGGCGTAGGTCAGGATGCTCCCGCTGGTCACCACGAAGGCCAGAAGCAGGGCACCCGTTGCAACGTATATGGCCCTTCGATCGTCGCGCATCCTCAAGTTCTCAGCCCCCCTCCTCAGGTTCGGGCGCCGGCAGCACCAACTCCAACATCCCGCTCCTGTTCTGCTTGTCGTAGACGACGAGGGTCACCCTCTCCCCTCCGGCCACAAGGTAGCCCGTCCGATATTCGAGTTTGTAGCCGCAGAGCAACTCGCCCGCGATCTGGTCGTAGGCCTCCTGGAGCTTCTCCGGGGTTGGGGCAAGGTAGAACCTTCCATGGGTCTGCTGGCTTATGGCGTTGAGGACCGCAACGTCAACCCTGTCCTCCTCCCCCAGTCCGACGCAGTAGATGGGTATCCCCTCCAAGACCGCCAAATCCACCACCTCTTCCCACGTCCTGGTGCTGTAGGGCTGGCCTGTTGCGTAGTTGAGGTCCTTTCCGTCGGTTAGGGCGACCACGACCCGGTACTTGGACCTCTCCCTAACCCACAGCACCGACTGGTAGAGGGCGTCGTAGAGGGGAGTTCCGTCCCTAGTGACCAGGCTGTCCACAGTGGCTGCCAGGGCCGCCTTGCCAGCTGGATCGGTCGCCGTGAAATCGGCCCGGAGGACGATCTCCACAAGGCCGGTGTCGTAGTTGGTGGTGAAGCTGCAGATCGCGGCCTCATCCTCTGGGTACATGCGGTCGATGAAGCTTTTCACAGCGGGCTTCATGAAATCCAGCCGGGACTCCTCGCCGGGCTTGGGAAGTTCGTCCTTCCACATGACCCACTCCATGGAGCCGGAGACATCGTTACAGAAGATCACGCTCAGGTCGGACTTTCTGTCGGGCGGGCCCACATCGATGGGCCTGCTCACGGGCGTCCTCGTCGCGTTGGGGCTGGCCTGCGCATTGCCGGCGATGTCCGAGGCGACGGCCCAGAACGTGACGGTGCCGTTGTAGTTCTTGCTGTCCCATATGGTCTCCCTGGACCGCGTAAGATCGACAACTCCCTTAGCCTCCTGCGCGATCACGTAGCTCCTCGGATCCACCCGGCTCTCCGAGTCGACGGCCGACACCGAGAGCGCGAACCTGCCGCCCTGCAGGAACTCATCCCCGGAGTTGTAGATGTAGAAGTTGGAGACATCCAGCTCCCTCACCGGCATCCCCTTGTTATCGGACACGTGGATATAGATCTCAACCTTTTCCCCGGTAGTCCTGATCTGAGTGACGGACACGATGAGTTCGCCGGTCATGATCTGGGAGATCTTGAGCTCGACCTGGGGCGGCGACCTGTCGATTACGAACCTGACGAAGTCCTCACCCTCGCCGTAGAGGCTCCTTCCGACCACCCTCAAGATGTGCTGGCCGTCCGCAAGGTACGTTGGGCCGGCGGATGGGTCTATCCGGAAGCCGTCAAGCGTGGTCGAGGAGTTGGCCACCATGGTGCCGTCAAGGTAGATCCTATGCTCGGTCGTGCTGCTGCTTGTGCGGTAGCTTACGTTGAAGGGCCCGTTGAAGACGGATCCGTCAAGGGGCTGTACGATCTCCGTCAGCGGCGGCGGATCGATGACCACCCTGCCGTCCCTTATCCCGATGCTGTGTGGCTGGATGTTGTCGATCGAGCCCTTGCTTATCACGATCCCCCCGCTCCTGATCTTGTATCTTGACCGAGGCGTCTTGACTATGAGGTAGTTCCCGCTTGGATCAGATTCGATGGTATACTTTGCCGATCCCGCCAGCTCGGGCAGGGTCAATGGAACCTCGTCGGCCCCAACTCCCCAGGCCTCGGAGACCTTGGACCTTAAGTATGCCGATATTCCGTCAACCAATTCCCTCTCCTTGGCCAGGGAGTAGTTGTCGGAGGTCTTCTTCACCATGAAGGCTACCGACGAGAAGACAAGGGCCATGACCATGAGCATGAGGAGGTTCCCGGTCAGGACCTCGATGCTTCGTTTGGACCCAATGAAACCTCCCATCGCGGCCACGGCGCTCAACCTCAGTTCCCGATGTTGTCGATCTTCACCTGGATGCTCGCGGTCTTTGTGTTGCCGGAGCCGTCGTAGGCCACCGCCTCGATTGTGACCGTCTGGTCCTCGGGCAGGGTGCGGGTGTCGATGGTGAACTCCCAGTTGTTGCCTCCGACCATCGTTGCCAGGCCCTCGTAGACGCCCCGCACCCAGATCTGGACCTCCTTGAGGCCGGATCCACCAAGGTCGCTTGCCGTGCCCCTGATGG
>CAZJVP010000100.1:0-26930 GCA_964549615.1 uncultured Thermococci archaeon
GGCGGTGACCTGAGGCGAGGGAATGCGCCATGGTTCTCTCGACCTCAGAGCGAACGGGCGGGGTGCGAAAAGCGGAGATCAGAAGCGATCCTCGTCCATGCGTAGGCCTCTTTGCTGCCTGTAGGCCTCGAAGAAGAACGCTGCGGAGCTGAAAGCCCCGAAGGCCAACGTCGCCAGATCCCGGAAGTCCCAGCTGAAGGGCCAGAAGATGATGTACGAGGCCAAGATGCCCAGGACGAAGGCGCCGTAGATGACGAACCTCGGCACCAAGCGGCCCCTCAGGACGAGGAAGCTCTTGAGCGCCTCCAACTGTTGGTCGGGGGCTGGCGCATACCCCCCGGAGGCCGGCTGTATCAGTTTCAGTTCCAGGAGCTTGTTGATGTGGTACTGCGCCAGGCTCGGACTCGATAGGCCAAGCTTCCTCCAGATCTCCCTGACGCCTACGGGTTCCCTGGAGGTCAGGATGCAGAGGTAGACGTCCCAGGTCTTTCCGTGGATCCTCCTTCCGCCCATCCATGGCCTCCAAGCTTTTCTTTCGCTCGCCACGGCCTGAATAAGGTTTACGAAAGCTCAAGGCTGTTGAGCGGCTCAAGGCCCGGCAGGGCGTTCATCCTGATCATGCCCATCGAGATCGTGTAGAGCACGTCGTCTATGTACAGGGCCCTCTCGACGGTGTACTTGGACTCGAAGTAGAATCCGCTCTTCAGCAGGTCATCCTTGCCCTCCAGGTGGGTGATCCTCCCCATTAGGACGATGCCGTTCTCCGGGTCGATCCTGAAGACGTACGCCCCCTGGTATACGTACTCGCCGTAGGCCTGGGCCGGCACGACCCCATCGGGGTAGGCAGACGGGTCGATCTCGGCCACCAGGACCGGGATCACCAGCAGGTTCTTTTCCAGGCTGAAGAGGAAGGCCTTGTGGTCCGTGAGAACGGGCGAATCGGTTCCGCGGTCGCCGATCTCGTACTTGGCCACCTCCTTCGGGCTTGCCACATCGCCCACGTCAAATAGCGAGATCTTGACGCCCTGGTACCAGGCGAAGTCGCCCTCCTTGGCCTCCTCGGTCTCCTTGCCAACCCCTATCAGGTGTGTGTCGTCGTATGGGTGGAGGTAGTCGGAGTAGCCGGGGATCTTGAGCTTGCCCAGAACCGTCGGCTTCTCGGGATCTGCAAGGTCCACCACGAAGAGGGGATCGATCTTCTTGAAGGTGACCAGGTACGCCTTGGAACCCATGAACCTTGCCGAGTGCATGGTCTCCCCCGGCGCAAGCCCCTCCAGCTTCCCGACGATGCCCATGGTGGAGTTGAGGACGTATACGTTGGTGCCAGACGGGCCTCCGCTCGACGTTTCGCCAGTGGTGACTATCCTGAAATATCCACCGCTCTCGTCCATGGAGAACTGGTTGAGCACCCATCCCGGTACGTGCCCGTCGGCCATATAAGATATCTCGCCCCCGTGGATGCGTATCTTGTGGATGCTGGTTCCGTAGATCGCGCTGGATTCCCGCTGCTCCCTGTAGGGAGAGGTTATGTACATGTGATCCATGGAGACGTACATGCCGCATGTGGCGCCCAGGAGGAAACTCTGCTGTACGAAGGGCTCGGCCTTGTCTTGGGCGTTGAAGCCAACGATGGTGGCGAAGACGTAGCCGTAATCGGTGTGGTTGGAGTAGTAGATGGAGTCGGCCTCAACGTCGACAGTACCTCCCTCAGTCTGGATGGTGGGCAGGTCGACCTTGCCGTCCTCCAAGACGGCGGGTTTCTCAACGACCAGGTATACGTAGTCCCCTATCATCCGAGAGTTGGTGTAGAAACCATCCAGCGTGATGTTCCTGTCAAGGATGGGCGAGGCCCTGTCCGCTACATCGTAGACCAGCGCGATGGTGTGGCCAGCGTATTCCCGCGGAACATCTTCCGCGGCCTTACGGACGGCGGCGGCCGACTCCAAAACCCAGTAGGTCTGGGGCGCTCCCAGGAAGACGACGAGCTTGTCGCGGCTAACGAAAAGCTCGCCCACCGTCCTATTCAGTTCCAGCCTGGACACTATCCCAGCCTGGTCCGGCGGATATGCCCTGACTATGAGAACCGCGGTTCCGGAGACGAGGTAGATGTACCGTCCGTCGGTCTTGACCACGTCCGCCTCGTCGACGCCCGCAACCTGGATGTTGGTGCCGGAGTAATCCTGGGACGAGCTCTCGCCGCGCGCGGAAAGTGCCAGATCGTACATCGGTCCCCAAACGACCTTTCGAGTTCCGCCGAGCAGTCTCTCAGCGATGCTCTGAACCCTGCCCCCACGCTGCGAGTAGGACTGGGCCGCGGCCAAGAAGCCCTTAAGCTCCTTGTACGATGCGAACCTTGCCAGGGGACCCGGCGAGCCGTAGATGAACGTCGCCTCGGGAGGATGGAAACCGCCGATCCTCCAAAGCCCGAATCCCATAATGGCCCCTATGATAAGCCCGATCGCAAGGTTGGTTAAGATCCTTCCTCCCTTCGGATACATGACCCGATCCTCCGACCATGGCGGTGTCCCTTGCACGTCAGGGACAACCAGCCCATTAGTAGACTCTCGGCCGGACGATAAAACACTACGTTTTAGTACGGGCGTTCAAGAAAACTGAACGTCAGGCCCTCGCGATGCCTGCAAAGATCTTGCCTCGGGGCTGGCCGCAGCGCACCCGGCGGGTGCACACGCGTGTTTTTCCGGGACGACCGTCCTGGGTCTGGGAGACGAAGTAAGAACGGAACCAACCAATGATACGCCTATTCTGGGAAAGATGCCAGATATCAGTTATCACCGGGCACAGATTCGCAATGAACGTGAAAGGCTTCGACAGGCGGGCGGTCTGGGGCGTGCTCCTCCTTGCGACAGTAGCGATCATTGTTTCGTGCCTTATCTGGCGCTTGGCAAGAACCCCACGCTCCTTCACGTTTGCCGTGATGGGGGACAGCCAGGGCAACTCAAGAATGCTGAGGCTGATCGTCGAGAAGATCGAATCCTTGTCTCCCGACTTCGTGATCCATCTGGGCGATTGCGTTCCGATGGCCAGGCGATCCGTATATGAGAGGTTCCTCGGAGACGTCGGGGGGCTGAGCATGCCCTTCCACGTCACGCCGGGCAATCACGACATCAAGGGGGATCCCACGCTCTTCTACTCCCACTTTGGGAAAGGGGACTACTACTTCGACTGGAAAGGATATCGGTTCATCTCGGTGGACACATCCGACCAACGCATCGGCGACGCCCAGCTTGCCTGGTTAAGGCAGATCCTGGAGAGCTCCCGCGAGAGGCAGGTGGTCGTTTTCACGCACGTTCCACCGTTTGACCCCATTCCAGGGGGCAATCATAGCCTCCTGGACGGTCGGGGAGGGATCTTGATGGACGCGATGGAGGAGTTTGGGGTTCGTGCGGTCCTGGCTGGTCACCTGCATATGTTCTACCATACCTGCAGGAACGGCGTCGAGTATTTCATATCGGGCGGTGCGGGGGGCGGCCTCTACGCCCCTCGGGAGGCGGGAGGATTCCACCACTTCTTGCTCTTCCAGGCCAGGGGCAAGAGCCTCGACTTCGCCGTCATCCAGGTGGAGCGGGAGCTGGAAGCCGAAACGGTTACGGTTTCGGGCCCGCTAGCAAACATAACCTTTGACTCCTCCGACCTGGCTGCGATGGATCTGGTGGAGAGGAACGGGTCCTACCAGAACGTGCTTGGCAACTGGAGGGATCCCGGGCGCTACACGGGGGTGCGCATCGCAGATCTCCTTGACTTGGTCGGAGGGATGGATGAGGACTGTGTGCTGAGGATCGAAAGCGCTGACGGGTATTACCAGGATTTCTGTTACGGCAACGTCTATCCCAACGCCAGCTGGTATTCGGCCCAAGGCGAGATGGTGCTTGCCTTTTCGCACGATCAGGCGTCGGTGCCGATCTGGGAGGATGGGCCGAGGGTTGTCTTCCTGCCGCAGGACGGGGGGTACAGCAACGAGGATTGCCTTCTGACCTCGTGCCCAGGTCAGGGTTGTCGGGAGTACCCGTCCGCGGGATCAAGGTGGGTCAAGAAGGTCACGCGGATCATCATTCTTGGCTGATTGCGTCCGCAGATAGGCGGTCTCGCCCAAGGTAATGTGTCGCTCATTTCAACCAGAGCGTATTCGGGAGCCCGGCAAAGTGCTCATCCCTAGTCAGAACCTTCGCATCCAAGGATTTCGCCGTGGCAAGGACAATTGCGTCAAAGAGGCTTGGATTTGGCAGTCCCGACGACCGCGCCTTTTCCTTGAGCTGGAGGTAACAGTCCGCGGAAAGCAAGGCACAGCGCTCATCGATGCCGGAGACGTTTGATGCTCGTGTGATTCTGTTCAAGCGATCTGTCGTCTCCTTTGCCGTGATTCCCTCGCGCACGTACTTGCGGGCTATCTCCGCCAGGACTGTGCCTGGGGTGTGGACTTCGGTTGCCTTGCTCAAGGCGTCCATCGCACGGTGCCCCTCCTCGCTGCCCCTGAAGATCTCCACCCAAGCGTGGGCGTCAACTACGATCCTCACCGCGATCCTCCTCAACGAATGGCCCTACTCGCCCCCTGTCTAGGCCGTATGCCTCCGCAACGACCGCATGCCTTTGAGCCCTTATCAGCATCTGTATGGCTTCGTCCAGGCTCCTTGCGTTCGTTTTGTCGCGGAGGTTCTCCAACATCGCCAGAGTGGCCTGGGACACCCTGATGGTTGCAGGTTTCTCCATAACTTTTCGCTAGGCGACGGAAGATAAAAGTGTATAGTATATTGTATACTGTATACTTAGGGAAAAGGACACGGTCTTGGTTAGACGGTAGTGGCGCCAGATCCCTAAAGGCCTCACCGTGAGCTCGTTTCCGCTCAAGGCGGAGGTGTCTGGGCACGAAGGCTTGTAACGATGATTCTTCTCCCTGTTGCCGTTGACCTTCTGGGGGTACGCAGCTCCGAGGGCAGCGCAGTCCAACGGCTTGGACACGCGGCCGTAGTTCCTGCTGGCAGCTTCCTCCAGCGCCCTCAGAAGCGCATCCCTGCCCTAACCGCCTCAGCCACGTCTTTCAACAGGCGGGGTACATTGGGGTCCACCTCCTCAGCCATCTGATGTTGTTGTACTCAGCTGCCGCAGGTATGGCAAGCGCGACGAGGAGCGCGAGCGCTAGGGCGTTATTGGTCGTCCGGCTGAGGGGTATCGTGTAAGTCGATCTTGTGATGTATGCGCCCTGCAGGAGGACGAGCAGGCAGATGGCGCCGGCCACCGAAAGGGAAAGCGCCCAGACGATGATTCTATGTCTGCGCTCGAAGTACACTCCTCCTCCGTTATCGGACTCCGAACGTCTTGGCAGCTCGATCTTGGCCAAGCAGTGACTCGCGCGAGCGGGATGACTCGGGGGCGCTCACATTCAAGAAGGCCGCGATTTCTGCGGTGTGGGCAAGGTTGTATGGTCCCTGGGTCCATGCAATGCCGGGCGAAAAGCTGCCCCGCGAATGGGAATGCCGGCTCGCGTCAGAAACAACGTAGGTGACGAACTTGAACATAATCCTGGTTGTGTTTGACTCCCTTCGGAAGGACTGCGTGGGCGTCTACGGGTCCCCTCCGTGGGGCAGTGTACATACCCCTCACTTCGACGAGTTTTCTAAAGAGTCGATGGTGATGACGAGGGCCTATCCCGAGTCCCTCCCGACCCTTCCCGCCCGCCGGGCCCTGTATACGGGGCGCCAGGTCTACCCCTTCCACAACGCAGATTTTCATCTCAAAGGCGACTTTGTGGGCGCTCCCGGGTGGGGTCCCATACCTGAGGACCAGCCAACGCTGGCCGAGTTGCTTGGCCAAGAAGGATATCGGACAGCCCTGATCTCGGATGTTTACCATATGTTCAAGCCCTCAAAGAACTTCTGGAGAGGCTTCGACCAGTGGACCTTCCTCAGGGGCCAGGAGTCGGATCCCGGCCGATCCGGGCCAAGGCTGACCCAGGAGGAAATCGACTACTGGCTCCCGAAGGAGATGCAGAACCCCCGCACGATCTCGTTCATACAGCGCTGCATCACCAACATCAGGGATCGAAGCAAGGAGGAGGATTTCTTCGCCGCGAGGGTCTTCAGGGAAGCGGCCCTGTGGCTTGAGCAAAATCAGGACGCGCAGAAGTTCTTCCTCACGGTTGAGTCCTTCGACCCGCATGAGCCCTGGCTGGTGCCCGCCCACTACCGAAGGATGTACCTGAAGGACGAGGGAAGGGAACAGGTCAAGTCAGGCTACAAGGACACGTCCACGATGGACCCCGCCCTGCTGGCTCGCACGCAGGCCAACTACAGCGGGTTGGTGACGTTCTGCGATCGCTGGTTCGGATACTTCATGGAGTCGATGAGGGTTCTGGGCCTGCTTGACAATACTTTTGTCATCCTCACCTCGGACCACGGCCATTCCATCGGAGATGGAAACTATATGGGAAAGAGAGGATATCCGTCTGCGCCCGAGGTCTTCGACGTGCCTCTCATGGTAAGGCAGGCGGGGGCCAAGGGGGCCGGGTCAAGCGACTTGCTCGTGCAGCACACCGATATAGCCGCCCAGGTGCTTGAGTCGGCGGGAGTCAAACCGCCCCCGGAGATCGACGGACGTCCATTCCTGCGAGCCGCCCTTGAGGGAAAACGCCGCTTCCGGGACCACGTCACCATAGCCTGGGGATCGGCCGTGACGGTGGTCACACAGAGGTGGTGGTGCAACTGCAAGGTGAACGGGAGGGGCGTGTTTCTCTACGATCTCGGCAGGGCAAAGCCCTTTGAGGCCAACCTCGCCGACAGACACCCCGATGTAGCTAGGCGCTTGTTCTCCATGGCCGTCAAGGATGCTAAGGGCGGCTTCCCCGAATGGCTGCTTCAGCTGGCGGACAAGGAGAAGGACGCGCCGGGATGCAGTGATCTCGTGGCCAGGGAATAGGTAACGCCTCTCGGGCTCGAGTCCAGAGATGGCCAAGAGAGAGCGAACGGCCGGAGGAAAGCATTTATTCGTGCCATTGAACAAAATGGTCACCCATGGCTGGGTATCGATGGCGATGGCGCGGGCGCGGGGGTCCTGGCCGACCAATGAAGCCAAGGATCGTCAGGACCCAGCTACCCGCAAGTCGTTTCGTGCCAGTGTTGACGGGTCCATCGCAGCCCGGGGCAAGGCAGCCCGTAGTCCTTACGCTCGACGAGATGGAAGCCCTGCGCCTCGTCGACTACGAGGGTCTCCTTCAGGAGGAGGCCGCCAAGCGGATGGGGGTCTCCAGGGGGACGGTCTGGCGCTGCCTTGACAGTGCGCGCAGGAAGGTAGGCGCCATGCTTGTGGAGGGACGGGAGCTTATCCTAGCATCCGGGCCCCCTGAAGATGGACCGGCCATCGACGGCTGAAGCACCGGGCCAGTTCCGGGGTGACGACGTGAGTGTGCAAGCCGCGAAGCTCAGACGCGCTGCGCGGCTCTCCCTTCTGTTGAACACATTCATGGCAGTCCTGAAGATTGCAGGGGGCCTCTTGTCGGGCAGCATCAGCCTCCTTGGGGACGGGCTTCACTCAATCTTCGACTCGTTCTCCTCGGTTGCGGTGTACGCAGGTATCAGGTTGAGCGAGAGGCCCCCCGATGAGAGGCACCCCTACGGCTACTTCAAGGCCGAGACGCTCGCGGGTCTACTCGTGACGGGAGTACTGCTGCTTGCCGGCCCGGGCATAGCGTGGGAAGCCACGCGCAGCCTCAAGGCCGAAAGCGTCCCCGAGGCCATCCCCATCCTCATGGGGGTCGCGTTGGCATCCGCCCTTTTGAGCGAAGCCATGGCAAGGTACAAGCTCCGCGTCGGAAGCGAGTCGAACAGCTTCGCCCTGTTGGCCGACGCCTATCACTCTAGGGCGGACGTTCTGAGTTCAGGCTCAGTTTTCGTAGGTCTCGCCCTCGCGAATCTCGGCGTTCATTGGGGGACGCCGCTGCAGGGATGGTCGTGGCGGCCATCATCGCGCTGACCGGCGTAAGGCTCGGCCGTGAGGCGGCAGATGTCCTGATGGACAGGAGTGCGGGCGAGGGCGTCCTGTTGAGGATCACTCAAGCGGCGAGGTCTTCCCATATGGTCAAGGATTGCCGTGTGAAGCGCTCGCGCGCCGTCGGAAACCATATTTTCCTGGAGCTAGAGGTGGACCTCGACGCAGGGCTCTCGATTGAATCGGGGAACAGGATCGCCCGAGAGGTTGAGGGCAGAGTGAAGGCAGCTGTCCCGGAGGTTGAGTCCACGGTCGTCTCGCTCAAACCGCTCGGCATCGAGGCTAGGCGGATGTGGGCGCGCGGTCCTTGGTCAAAGGGGCGAGCCCTGGGCCATCGAGACCAAAGGTGGCGGCCGGCAGCGTCTGAAAGGAATACCTCGCCGAACAAGACCATCGCCGTTCCTGTCGCTGGGCGAAATGTGGAGGACCCGATGGAAAGGCATTTCGGCAGGAGCTCCGCGTTTGCAATCATCGAAACCGATGGGGCCAGGCTGGTGAATGCGAGGATCCTGAGGAACCCCCATCGGTCTGCTGAGTACGGCGCAGGGAAGCTTGCCGCGCGCCTGGTTCTGGAAGCTGGCGCGGATGTGGTCATAGCGGATGAGCTTGGGGAGGGCTCTGCCGTTGCATTGCGGGAATCCGGGGTGGAAACCCTTTCCGGCGTCAAAGCTGCGACGGTAAAGGAGGCGGTGGAGAAGTATCTGAAAAGGGAGATAAGGATCTCTCCGTAGAGGCAGGGTGATGCGACCCATCTGCTGTTCAGCGCTTATGGCACCGCTGCCAGTTTCGACTTCTCCGGACTTGCAGGCGCTCCCCGTTTGGGGAAATCCTTCGCGAACGTGCTGCGATGTCGTTTGCACTCATGGGCCGCCGCCTCCATGCATGAAGCCTGGCTGCATACGCCACAGGAATCGCTGGGACGGAGGACCCATCGTCTGCTCAAGGGCACGTCAATTACGTGCAATAGCAAAATTTATATTGTGCGAATGCACGTATAGTTTGGTGATGAACGATGGCTTGGAGAGGGCTTGGCTGGGCTGGCAGAGGCTGGCTCGGTCAATGGCCGGGAAGAGGACCTTTCAGCTACCTGCCGCCCTGGCAGAGGCCGGGATGGGTCTTTGGCAGAGGGGCTTGCTGGTGGCTGTTCAGCCCCTACTTCGGGGGAGGATACCCGTTGGCGGCATACCGATACCCGTGGGCCGCATACGGATACCCAGGATTTCCTCGATGGATGGGTTACGCCGGGGCTCCCGGATATGGCCCTTGGATGGGGTTTGGCGCAGTCGCGCCGCCCGCGTATCCTAGCTGGTATGCTGGCGCGGCGTACGGGTTCGGCCGGCCTTACGGCTACTTCTGGTGATGCAATATGGGTTACAGATGGAGGAACATGTACTACCTGACGGGATTGCCGGGTTGGATGAGGTTCGGGTACTCCCCTGGTTGGGTAGGCAGGTCGGCAACGGGTCTACCGCCCACCGCTGAGTGGCTGATTTCAAGCGGCCTGCTTCCTCAGTTCCGCCAATACCTGGCGAGCGGCACGACGGCTCCGATGGCTCCGCCGGTCGCTCCCATCGGCGCACCTCTGACCCGTGAACAAGAGGTCCAGATACTGGAGCAGCAGGCAAGGGTCATCGAGGCGCAGCTCGAGGCTATGAGGAGGAGGTTGGAGGCGAAGCGGAAAGAGCCAGAGAGCAAGGAGCCCGGACCAGCTCAACCATACTATCCACCATATGGATACGCGCCCGTGCCGTATTCCTCGCCATATGGTTCTCTCTCGCCCGAGGAAGAGCTGGCTGCGTTGGAGGACTACAGGAGAGAACTCGACGAGGAAGTCAAGGGTGTGGAGGCAAGGATCGAGGAGCTCAAGAGGCTCACGGAAGGCAAGGAGAAGACATAGGAGGTGTAAGTGAATGCCCTACGGAATGGGTCCCTGGAGTTGGTTTTTCGGTCCCTACAGCTACTGGGGCTGGGGTAGGTGTCGATGGTTTCCGTGGCTGCCCCGACGGTGGTGGACAGGGATCTATGGCCCCATAGCACCGTACTGGCCGCCTGCACTGTCGAAAGAGCAGGAGCTAGCAATGCTTGAGGAAGAGGCAAGGCTCTTGGAGGAGGGACTCACCCAGATTCGCAGGCGATTGGAGGAGCTCAAGGAAGGAGAACCTGAGAAGGGAGAGGTCCGCAAGACAGAACCCAAGAAGCAGGTGGACTAGATGAAAGTGGCGGTATCTGCAACAGGTCCGAGCCTAGATGACCAGGTCGATCCTAGGTTCGGGAGGTGCCAATGTTTCATCATTGCTGATGCGGACAGCACGGCGTTCGAAGCTGTCCCCAATGCAAGCGCCGGCGCCATGAGTGGCGCTGGCATCGAGGCCGCGCAGACGGTTGTTAGCAGAGGGGTCCAGGCGGTCATCACCGGACAGGTTGGGCCAAACGCCTACCAGGTGCTAACGGCTGCGGGGATAAGGATCTTCACGGGAGCCTCAGGCACGGTTCGGGAGGCTATCGGTAAGTTCAAGAGGGGCGAACTGAGCGAAGCCGCCAACGCAGGCCCAGCAGGGCTCGGGATGGGTCGTGGCGGTGGAATGGGCCGTGGCATGGGGGCAGGGGGGTTCCCGGCGGAGCCATTGGCACAAGCGCCATTCGGCGGCGTTCCCATGGAGTCTCCGCCGATGTCGAGACAGCAGGAGATCTCGCTCTTGGAGAGCCAAGTGGAGAGCCTGCAACGGGAACTGGAGCGAGTAAGGAAGAGGCTCGGCGAACTTCGCGAATCACCCCGTAACGAAGGCTGAGGTGGCAGGTTGGCGGGAGGCAGACTCAGGATAGCAGTGCCGACGTGCGGAGACCGCGGCCTAGAAGACACGGTGGCGGAGGTCTTCGGCAGGGCGAAGACCTTCACTATGGTGGATGTAGATAGCGGTAGGGTTGAAGCGGTGAGGGTGCTTGTCAACCCGGCCGCGTCTTACAGGCAGGGCGCGGGTCCCATCGCAGTAAAGATGCTCATGGACCACGGAGCCAACATCGTGGCAGCAGGTGATGTTGGCCCTGGTGTACTGAGTCTGCTCGAGCAGCACGGCGTGCCTATGTTGACGGTTAAACCAGGGACGCGGGTTGCGGAGGTCGTCAGGCTGGCAAGGGATCACGCGATCTGAGGCCGCCGCATGACATGCCATGTCAGGGAAGCCGTTCTTGGAGTAGTTCCTACAGGTCTTGTCTAGGGGCGACAGCATCAGGCAAGGTGTTCCCGACCGCACTGGCGGACCGCATAGGTTTGAGGCTGCGTAGCCGTAGCTACAAGGCTCGCCGTGAACTCGCCGGTCGTGAGGGAAGGAAATGGTGAGGGGGATCTCGATCAGGGTCCTTGTCGAGGACACGGCACGAGAGGCTGGAGGCAGGTATCTGTCCCAGCACGGTCTCTCACTGGTCGTGGACGCAGAGACGAATCATGGCAGGGCTTCGGTCATCCTAGATACCGGTCCCTCTGCAGAGGCCGTGGCCCGCAACGTGGAGGCCATGGGAGTCGATCTAGGCACCGTGGTTGCCATCGTCCTTACCCACGGTCACTATGATCACGTGGGTGGGGTGTTGCAGGTTCTCAAGTCGGTTCGTCGACCCATGCCTGTCATAGCCCATCCCAGCACCTTCAGCCCCAAGATCGTTCTCTCCCCAAGTCTCAGGTTTGCTGGGTCACCGTTCAGCGTATCAGACATAGCCAAACGGGGGGGAATCCCGCTTCTTGGCAGAAACTCCATCCGCCTGGCTGAAGGCATTATGACCAGCGGAGAGGTAAAGCGCGAAACACAGTTCGAACAGGCCGAGGGCTTCTGGACCATCGAGAACGAGAGGTTCGTCGAAGATTGGATGCCCGATGATCAGGCGCTGATATTGAACCTCGAGGAGCGGGGTTTGGTCGTCTTGGTCGGATGTGCCCATTCGGGAATCGTGAATACCCTTAGAGCCGCCCAAGACGTGGCTTCGGAGCGCAGGATACATGCGGTCGTGGGCGGCTTCCATCTCTGCGGGGCCAGCGAGGAGCGAATTGCCAGAACGGTGGACGAGTTGCTTAGGCTTAACGTCCAGCTAGTCGCGCCGTGCCACTGTACGGGCTCGACGGCCACAGCTCGGCTCATGCAGGGCCTCGGCGGGCGCTGCAGGCCGCTTCACACGGGAGATGTGATCAGGCTCTAGCTGGGTGAAGGGATGGCTGCCAGGGGTCGCATGTCAAGAAGCGTCGGCGGCACCGATATGAGGACAACACGGCGGCGTGCGGCCTACCTGGAAGCGATCTACAGATTGCAGGAGGAATCAGGAACCGCGAGGACATGTGAGCTGGCCCTTCGAATGGGTGTATCGGCTCCAAGCGTCACGGAGGTCGTTCGCAGGCTGAGGAAGGAAGGCCTGGTGATCTATCAGCCATACAGGGGTGTGAGATTGACGGATGAGGGGCGCAGGCTGGCCCTGGGCCAGATAGGCAAGCACCGCCTCGCAGAGCAACTGCTCTTCGGCGTTCTACGTATCGACTGGACTAGGGTGCACGAAGAAGCATTGAGACTTCAATGTGGCATTTCGGACGAGGTCGTCGGGCCGTTGGAGAAGGCCCTTGGCTACCCGCGAAGGTGCCCGCACGGGAACCCGATACCAACAAAATGCGAGGGGATAGTCGAGGAGGAATCGGAATCGTTGACCAGTATTGGGGCCGGAGAAAGCGGGGTGGTAGTGAAGCTCACAAACGAGACACCCGAGGTACTCGAACGGCTCGCCAAGATGGATGTCAAGCCGGGCGCGACCATCTGGGTTCGGGAGGTAAGACCTCAAGGTCAGGTCGTGGTTGTGACTGGAGATGGAAAGGTCCACATGCTGCCCTGGGAGGCCGCACGCACGGTCAAGGTCAGAAGGGTGCGCCCGGGATCCGGATCCGGGAATCGGTAGAGATAAAAGGCCTGCAGGCTTCTGCTCGCCTACCATTGCTGCTTAGATGACAGGGAGAGGCGCCCTGCTTTGGAGCTTACAAGGAGGTTGGTCTCCTGCTCGGATTTGAGAAGGAGCAGAGGATCTTCGAGATCGGCCGTGTCAAGGTCGGGGGACAGCCCGGCCAGCTACCCACCGTCCTGATAGGAAGCATCTTCCATCCGGGGCATAGGATCGTCCGGGACCCCGGGAAGGGCATTTTCGACCGAAAACGGGCCGAGATGCTAGTCCGGACGCAGGAAGCGCTGTCGGAGAAGACTGGGAACCCTCACATGCTGGACGTTGTGGGCGAGACCCCAGAGGCATTGAAGAGATACATAGACTTCGCATCGGAGGTCACGGAAGCTCCCTTTCTCATCAATGGTCCATCGGCGGACGTGAGGCTGGAGGCGAGTCGTCATGCCGCTAGCATTGGGCTTGAGGAGAGGGCCGTGTACGATTCCATAAACTGCAAGGTCACCGTGGAAGAGACGGCGGCATTGGCTGAGACCGGGATAAAGGCGGCGGTGGTCCAAGCCTTCAACCCGCGGAACCCGTGGCTTGAAGGTATGCGGCAGCAGCTCGTGGGAAGCTCGGGCGCTGAAGGGCTACTGGAGGCAGCCTCCAGAGCGGGTGTTGAGAAGCAACTGATTCTAACGCCCGTGCTCGACATTCCGAGCATTGGTGTCGCGGCGCGGGCCATCCGTGCATTGAAGGATGAGCTGGGCCTCCCAACGGGTACCGCTCCGATCGGCGCAGTGGCGCGTTGGCGGAAGGCTGGGGACTTCGAGGTGTCCTCAAAGAGGCTCGTTAGAGCGGCGGCCGCGGCCTTGGCTCAGTCCATGGGTGCCAACTTCATCATCTACGGCTCAATGGAGAGGGCTGCTGACATGTTTCCAGTCTGCGCCCTGATCGACGCGATGATAGCGTACAATGCGATAGCCACGGGAATTAAGCCGTTGACGAGAAACCATCCTTTGTACAGGATCCTCTGATGTCGGCTCGCATCGGACCGGCCAAGGCCCGGGTTTCTTGGTTCTCATGAGAGCCCGAGGCCGGGTCTTCATCACGGTCGATCTTCGTTCACAGCGAAAGGAACATCCCGGGCGCGGAAGGCGCTGTGAAGCACCAACACGCCAAAGAAAAAAAAGGTGTGGAGGCCGGGCGACCCCCACTTTGAATGGGAATTCAGATGATGCGTTAAGCCCCTGCCTTTCCTCTCCGATGAATATCACGTTGGGAAGGCCCCCCGGGAATGGACGTCGCCCGTTAGAAATTGCCCTCGGTTCGGCTCGGCTACGGCGTAGACGAAGGAGTGTAGCATGCTCCAACCCCTAACCTGTGTCTTCATCTCATAGTTCGTCTCCAACCTTCTCAGCCGCGTCGGGGTCTATGCTCACCTCCCGGCTCTTGGCTCTGACGAACTCCATGATGCCCTCAATCACGCCAGGGTCGACATGCTGTTACAGAAGGGCTTCCCTTAAATCTGCAAGCACAGAGGCGGGAGTCAGGGCCTGATAGGCGCAACGCAGGTTTTCAGCGACCGTGCCGGCCCGGGGCCCCAGTGTGCCTTCACCGTGATCTGAAGTAGTCTTCATGCCGATGTCGGACCTTCACCGCCGCGCCGCGGTGCTCGAGTTCCCTTAAGGAGCTCACTATGACGTTCATTGGCAGGTTCAGGCTTGAAGCGATGTCCTCCACTCTGCAGGGCCTCCTCTTTATCAGGCTCAGTATCTCAGCCTCCGTTTCGCGGTGACCGAGCCTTTTAGGGGACCGGTTTGCCCTTTCTTCGTACCTGGAGACGATCTTGGCGTTCGTGACAGACAGCTTGAATTTCTTGGCGATTGCCTCGAGCTTGTCTGGTTCAAGGGCGAGAACGAACTTCTCCGAGGGTGGCCTGGTCGGAGTGTTGATCTGGATCTCATCCGGTTCGATCCTCTCCGCTTGGCGCATCATGGCCTCAACGGCCTCGTCCCCGACGTTAGTGAGCCCGCCATTTTCGGATTCAAAGAACATCATCTGCAAAGCCAGTTCGCCAGTCATCTCACCTCTGAGCTTCACCAGGCCTTCAACGATCCTGCCTTGCAGGATGCCCCGAGCAGGTCGGTTGACGGCCTCGAAAAGCCGTTGGTCCGGGGCGTCGAGCTTGGCAACCACGAGGTCAGCCATGGCGAGACTCCTCCTTACCTTTTCCTTCCCAACGAGGGATGAGTTCGTTAAGACAGCGATCGGTTTGTCCGTGAGGTTTCTCAAGCTTTCGATGATCGCGCCCAGCTCGGGGTTCAGCGTGGGCTCTCCGCTTCCTGAGAAGGTGACGTAGTCGACTGAGGCGGGATCCAAAAGGTCAAGCGCCGTCTTTACATCGCGCAGGACCTGTTGTTTGGTTACCTGGGCCTGGACGAACCCCGATGCCTTCCGAAGAGTTCTTCCTAACTGACAGTACACGCAATCGAAGGTGCAGGTCTTCGGCGGCGGCACGACATCTATGCCCAGGGAAGGGCCTAGGCGCCACGAGGGAACAGGGCCGTACACCGCTGAAATTCTTCGTTTGCTTCCCATGGTTCATCTTGTCCTTCCGTCGGCCTCTCGTTGGGCAGCCCAACGATGAGTTAGGCAAACCCCTTTGGGACGAGATCCACCGCACAGAGCATGAAGAGCGCCGTGAACGCGATGAACGCCAACCAGCCGATGAAGGGGCTGGCGGTTTTGCCCGACAAGGACACTTGGAGGGGACCCTCGACGGCTCGGGCAAGAGACAGCACATGAGTGATCGAACGGGGTGTTGTAGGCATCCCCGTGATGGCGTAGCTTCGCGTTCACTTCTCATCACTCCTTTTCGATGTCGAATGGGACGCACACCTCATGAAGACCAGTATGCGGTCCTGAAACTCCCTGCCTTTCAAGATGAAACCTGTCTCGGTCACGAGGTCCTCAACTTCGGCCGGCCTCAAATGCATCGGGAATATCGTCAGGACGGCAGCGGGCTTTGCCACCCTGTGGATCTCATCTAGGAGGCCCTTACGATCTTCTACCTCTTGGAGTACATCGATGAGGAGCACGTGATCAACCGTTTCCTTCTCCAGGGGGATCTTTCCCTCCCCGGTAGACCTGATGATCACGATATTCGTCAGGCCCTCCTTTGCGGCTTTCGCCCTAACCCGCTCAAGCGCAGCGTCGCTCACATCCAAGGCGTAGACCCTCCCTTTCTGTGTCACCAGTCTTGCCGCCGGAATCGTGTACTTGCCAGACCCGCAACCGAAATCCAGAACAACCTGCCCGGGCTTGAAGCCGAGCTGGGCCAGAAGCTCGTTCGGATTCTGGTCCAACCATTTCTTGAACCGCATTTCCCCGAGATGCGCGACCATTCCGAAGTGCTTCGAGACTCGCCTCACCCTTCAATCCTCTCCATGATGGAAACGGCCTTCGCGGACCATGCAATGTCACCGATGCCTTCCGGGTATCATGGTTGTGAGTTCCTCCCTAAGGTGAACAGGACGTCATGCCAAGCCTTTCGTATCTCACGGGACGCAGGGCAACGGGGCGAGTATTCGACCACCGGTTCGCCTGCCACCATGGCCCGAATCACGGTTGGATCAAAGGGTATCATGCCTACGACACTGACGCCGTTTCGCCGGCAAGACTCCACAATGCTCTCCGCGTTCGCCTCGTTGATGTCGTGCATGTTGATGATGACCACTTGTCTGACCTTGAAGTGGTTTGCCACGGCCATCACCCTCTCTAGGTCGTGCCGCCCCGAGAGGGTTGGCTCCGCGACCATGACCGCTAGGTCAACGCCCGTGAGAGAGGAGATCAAGGGACACCCTATCCCGGGCGGCCCATCGATGAGTATGGTGTCTAGGCCTTCCTTCTCGGCTAGGAACCTTGCGTTCTGTCTTACCAGGGCCACCAATTTGCCCGAGTTTGCCTCGGCGGTGCCGAGCTTCGCATGGGACATCGGCCCGTACTTGGTATCGGAGATGTATGCGTGGCCGGAGACCCTCTCTCGGAGGCTGATCGCGCCTGCCGGACAGACGTATGCGCAGACGCCGCACCCCTCGCACATTATCGGGTCGACCTCAAAATCCCTGATTGCGTCGTATCTGCAGGCATCCTTGCACAGTCCACACTCAGTGCACTTCTCCTTGTCGATCGTCGCAAGCTTTGAGCCTTGGAATTCCTGTTTGGAGACCACTCTTGGTCTGAGGAGCAGATGCAGGGTGGCTGCGTCCACATCGCAGTCAGCCAGAACGATCCTGCCGGCCAGAGCGGCAAAGGATGCAGCTATTGTGGTCTTTCCTGTCCCTCCCTTGCCGCTGGCTACCACCATCTGCCTCATTTGACGGCAGCCTCCTTCGCCCTGGTCGCGAGCGAGGCCAACTTGTCCTTCCACTCGTGCATCCGGGTGACGAAGGGCGTTCCTTCCGAGTAAAGTTCTGCGATCGCCTTGTCGAACGGAATCTCAAGGAGAATTGGCACGCCCTCTTTCCGGCAATAGTCGTACACTTTCGTGTCACCGATCCCCGCGCGGTTGACGACGACGCCAAAGGGGATTCCCATCTGCCGAAGCAGACCGACCATGAGCTCGAGATCGTGGAGTCCGAAGGGCGTTGGCTCCGTGACGAGGATGCAGTAGTCAGTTCCCCATACGGATTGAATGACCGGGCAGGACGTCCCAGGTGGGGAATCGATGATGGTGATGCGAGTCGGGTTGACATTTCTCTTGAGCTCACGTATGACTGGACCGGGCATCGGTTCTCCCAAGCTCAGCTCGCCGTACGAGAAGTCGATGCGCCCGGCCGTGCCTGTCTTTATGACTCCGACCTCGCGGTCGACCTCAGTTATCGCCTTCTTGGGGCAGACAAGGCGGCATCCCCCGCAGCCGTGGCAAAGGTGGGAAAACACCATCGTCCTCTCCGGCACGACAGCTATGGCATGGAACTGGCAGAACTCCGCGCACTTGCCGCATCGGTCGCAAAGCGCATGGTCGACCTTGGGCACGGGCACGTAGACCGGCCTGACGGCATCGATGCGCGGCTTCAGGAATATGTGGGCGTTCGGCTCCTCGACGTCGCAGTCGATCAGCTGAACCGGTTCCTGCATGGAGAGCGCCATGTTGACGGCCACTGTGGTCTTCCCTGTTCCCCCTTTGCCGCTCGCTACGGAGATCATCACAATATTTCCCTACCAACTCCTTGTTTGCTCACATCACCGCACTTTCTTCTTCGCCGGCAGCGATAACTCGCCAGTCGTCTTGTCACCCGATTTCTGGTGGGCCGTGGACTTGGATCATCTGACGGAATGCTCGATCGTGTCGACGATCGATCTGAAAGCCTTTGCGGCCGGCGAATCTGGATCCTTTAGCATGAAGGAAGCACCCTCGTCAGAGGCCTGGCAAATGCGCGGGTCGAGGGGGATCGAGCCGAGAAACGGAACACCCAGTTCGGTAGCTATCTTGGCTCCTCCGCCTTTCTTGAAGATTTCGACCTGGGCACCGCAGTTGGGGCAGACGAACCCGCTCATGTTCTCAATCATGCCTATGATGGGCACCCTCAGCTCGCGTGCGAAGGTAGCCGCCTTCTTCACGACGATCTGAGAGGCCTCCGAGGGTATCGTAACGATGATGGTCCCGTCCATTTCGGGGATGAGTTGCACGATGCTGAGTGGCTCGTCGCCCGTGCCCGGGGGAAGATCCACGAGGAGGAAGTCGAGTTTGCCCCATACGAATTCGGACAAGAACTGTCGGATGGCAGCCATCTTGAGCGGGCCCCGCCAGATGACCGGTGCCCCGTCCTCTGGGAGGAGGAAGTCCATTGAGACGACCCTGATGCCGAAGCGGCCAACTGCAGGAAAGGCTCCAGGCGGCCCCACGGTGATATGCTCTCCCCTCATGCCGAGCATCTTCGGGATGCAAGGCCCGTGGATGTCGGCATCGAGAACTCCCACCTGATAGTTTCTTTGGGCTAGGGCAATCGCCAGGTTCGCAGTTACGGTGCTCTTTCCTACACCTCCCTTGCCGCTTATGATCGCAATCTTGTGTTTGATCTGGCTCATTCTGGCTTTGAGCAATTCGTCCTGCCCAGAGACCTGCCCCTTGTCGTCGGTCGATCCCTCTGCCATGTTGTGATGGGCAGCTTGGCGGTCGCAATGCTCGCTCATATTGTCACTTCATGTGGCTTTCGAGCTGCGTCTGACTGCGGCGTCTTCGGCCGCGTTGGCGATCTGGTAGGTTATGGGTGAGCCCGTAAGCGCTGGATGGGTTCCCATCTGGAACGTCGCGATCTCCTCCATCGTCATCCTCTTCTGGATCATCGCCGCCAGGATGTTGGCGACCTCGCCGCTCGTCGGGCCACAGCAGACCTGCCCGCCTAGCAGCTCGCCCGTCGCTTTGTCAAACACGAGCTTGACTTTCATTTCGGTGGTCTTTGGCATGGAGGCCGGGTGCTTATCAGGCCCCATCGCGATGCCAACGATGGGTTCATACATTGCGTCTCTCGCCGCTTTCTCCGTGAGTCCCGCTGCACACATCGCATGATCGCCGATCGTGGTCGAGAACGTGCCTATCGTGCCCTCATTCCTCCTTCGCAGCTGGAAGAGGTTTGCACCCGCGATGCTTCCTTCCCTAGCTGCAACAGAGGCCAGTCTGAAGGCTACCGGCTGCCTCGTGAAGAACGACGTCTTCTCCGCACAGTCCCCGACGGCGAAGATCGTCTTGTCGCTGGTCCTCATGTATTGATCGACCCACACCGCGCGCTGGTGTCCCAGCCTCAAACCGGCCTGTTCGGCGAGTTCGGTGTTGGGCGCAACACCAATGGCCACAAGAACTAGGTCGGCTGTCAGTTCCTCGCCCGTGCTCAGTCGGACCTTCTGGACTTTCTCATCGCCCAGGATGGCTTCCACGCGACCGTTCACCCTGGTTTTCACGCCCCTTTCCGACAGTCTCTTCTCGGCAAGAACGCAGAACTCCTCATCATATGCAAGTTCGAGGCAGTGGGGCAGCATCTCGACGATCGTCACATCTAGGCCCCTTTTCCTGAACTCGTCCGCAAACTCCATGCCGACGAATCCTCCACCGATGACCAAGACATGTGCGGCGTCTTTCAGCGCGTCGGACAACTTCTTCAGGTATTCGAAGTCCTTTCTTGCGAAGAATACGTTCTCCAGATCGATACCGGGAATCTTGGGGACGATCGGCGATGAACCCGTTGCCAAGACCAGCCTTTCGTATTCGATCGTTGAACCGCTTGAAGTGAGGACCGATCGCTTGTTTCTGTCTATCGATGTCACCTCTTCGACAAGGAGTTCGATGTTGTTTTTCGATAGGAGGGCGTCAGGAATCAGGTTCTTGTCTGGTGAGCCGATCGTTCCCAAGATGTAGGGGATTCCGCACGGTACCAGCACCTGCCTCTCCCTTCGGACGAGCGTGATCTGGGCGTCCTCATGATGTGCCCTTGCGGTCACCCCCGTGGCTATGCCGGCCGCGCTTCCGCCTATGATGAGTATGTCGGTCTTTTCCGTATGGGCCATCTCCTCTGCCTCGTGATATCCGTGGGTCAGGCTTGCGACTGAGCCTGCGCTCGTCAGAGGCGGTGACGTGCTTGCCTGCAGGCTTCGGTCAACCCCCTCAGCCCGCCTCCCACGTACCCTTGCACTGCGTCTTGCAAGGTGGTGACGTCGCCAGTGAAGACGGCTATTCCCCTCATCTGGAAAGCATTCAGCCCCCTTGGCCCCATGCCCTTGACTACCAAGGCATCGGGCCTGAGGCCTGCGATGAGCTCCTCGACCGACACGCGCCCGCCCAGGTGTTCGCCGGTGTTCTCTTCTACCCGGACATCCTGTATCTTGCCGTCTTTCCCGACCTCAACGATGGCGAAGAAGGGTGCCCTTCCGAAGTGCTGGGCAACGATCGACTTTAGTCCCTCATCCCTCTCGATGGGAACGATGACTCTCATTGTTGTCGCCTTGTGGGTTCAAGAAGCGAATCAGTTATACATCTATTGTTCGAAAATCGAACCAAGCCGCTCCCTGACAATCCAATGGCCAGCTTCCGTTCATCGGTGAGGTGGGGCTCATGAGGTTGAACCTAGATTGCATTCCTTGCTTTCAGAGGCAGGCGCTTCAGGCCATACGGTTCGTGACCGATGACGACGCCGTTCACGAGCTTGTCTTGCGGGAGGTCATGAAACGGCTTCAAGACCTCAGGTGGGAGTCCAGTCCGCCCACAATGGCTCGGCAGGTTCACCGGCTGATCAGGCAGCTTGGTGGAAACAGGGATCCCTACGCACGTGTCAAGAGGGAAAGCAACGATCATGCTTTGAGGCTGTATCCCAAGCTCAAACGGATGGTCGAGGAGAGCAGGGATCCGCTCATGACGGCTGTCAGGTTCGCGATTGCAGGCAACGTCATGGACTTCGGGGCGTTCCAGGAGTTTGACCTAGAGAAGGCTCTAGACTCAAGCCTGAAGATGAGGTTCGGTGTGGACGACTACCCGAGATTCAGGGCGATGCTCGGGAATGCTAGGAAGGTTCTCTACTTTGCGGATAACGCGGGCGAGATAGTTCTCGACAGGCTTTTGATCGAGACCATGATGAATCGTGCACGCGTCAACGAGGTCAGCCTAGTGCTCAAGGGCGGCCCGCTCATCAATGATGCGACGGTTGCGGATGCAGTCTATGTGGGGCTGGAAAAAGTCCCAGGAGTGAAGTTCCTGAATGTGAGCAACGGAGATCCCGGAACGGGCCCGGAAAGGACCTCTCAAGAGGTCGTGGAGTGGATTGACAGGCACGACCTAGCCATATCGAAGGGTCAAGGCAACTACGAGGATCTGAGCGAACTGCACAACATCTTCTTCATGCTCATCGCCAAATGTCCGTTGGTGGCCTCGGATCTGGGGGTCAGTCCGGGAGACGTGGTGCTGAAGTACAGGCCCTAGGAGAGATATCATGGTTGGCCACGACATCGCATGGGTTTACGCTTCGAAAAACGAACTGGGAGGAAGGTCGGAATGGACGATGTGGACCGAAAAGTAGTATCACTTCTGCAGATCGATGGCAGGATGACCTACGAGGAGCTTGGCAAACAGGTAGGGTTAACTGGCGTGGGCGTGAAGAAGAGGGTCAGAAAGATGCTCAACCACGAGTTGATAAGGATCTCCGCTCTTCTGAACGCCGAGAAGCTTGAGCTTCAGGCAGCCGTGGTTCTTCTCGAAATGGAGAATGCCGAAGCGATGAGACGAATCATAGAGCGGTTCAAGAACTGCCCTCGCGTGGTGCAGATCTTCTCAACAATTGGAGGCTACAATCTCATCGCGTTCATAGTTGCGGAGGACCGTGGAACGCTCGAAAGCGTATCGATGGAGAAGTGCTCTTTGAGGAGCAGCGAAGGGATTCGCAGGTCAGAGTTCTATCCCGTGGGCAAGGTCCATTATGCGCCATTTCTTCAGGTGAGGCAATACTTGGCGCACAAGGGCAGGCAAGAAACTCCCTGCAGTGTGGACTGCCGCCCGTGCGAGAGCTTCCATACCGGAAGGTGCGTAGCCTGCCCCGCAACGATGCACTACCGTGGCTCGCTGTGATCGAACACCGCGACGTCGGTGACCCATTCCCATCATCTAACGCCCGCTTCCGTCCGGAAGATGGAGGCCTGGGTGGGGTCTCCTGGTCGCATCATGATTCGTTTCTAGGTATTCCGGCCCGATTGGCACTTGGGGCTGAGGATCGATTCGGTGAGCCAGCGTTGTGGTGGGTGGCGGGTTGGCCATTTCATGACAGGACCACTGCCGGGGCATCTGCCGTCGTCCCTAGGCTGGGTCTGCGGTCGGAGCTCAGGCCTAGCTAGAAAAGGATCCTGACCAATCCTTCGTCGACCTGCATCACGGCGCCTGTAAGGTAGCTGGCCCTCTCCGATGCTAGGAACACGACCAAGTCGTCGATCTCCCTGGGTCGGGCCATCCTGCCAATGTAGATATCCCTCTGCCAGTCGATGGTAACCTCCTCGTAGGGCTCCCGGGTCTGCATGGCCTTCCACTTTGCCTGTTCCTCAAGCCTGCTGGTGTGGGTGAAGCCCGGGCAGACCACCTTCACCAGAATCCCGTCGGGCGCCAGCTCGTTGGAGAGGGTCTTGGTGAGGCCAAGCATCCCGGCCCTGAGGAAATTCGACAGCTCGAGCCGATCAGCCTTTCGATATCCTCTTGCCTGGTCAGGTCGGCGTGCACCGGCAGGACCTTGGAACGAGTCACGGACTCCATCTCCCTGGCCGTCCTGATGAGCTGCAATTCATCCTTGGCACAGATCGCCACCTTGGCCCCCTCCCCGGCCAGCTCCAGGCCCATGGCCTTCCCTATCCCCTTGCTCGAGCCAGTCACGATCGCGACGCGACCTTTCAGACCCAGGTCTACTTCCTCCATCCCTGTGGTTCCGGCCCTCATCAGCTTGGCTATCCACTCTCAATGCTTTTGCCGTAGCCTGAGCCTGAATTCTGTTCGGCGGAAGCCTTTTATTCAACCGCCCCTTCTGCAAGGAGGAGCCCTGAACGACGTGAGGGATGCATGGAAGGCATTCCTTGTCGGGCTGGAGGGGCTGGGCAGAGGGTTGAATGTTGGTTTCGGACGTTTGGTGCCAGACCAGCCGCAAGGGTGAAGCGGTACACCAATCGTCGTCGGCGAGGAATGGGCGCTTGCTCCTTGGTTGTCTGGCCTTGGTGGGTCTTCTCGGGTATGCTCCCGTCGCCCAGGCTCATGCACCATCTGGAATGAAGCTCGCCCACGATCCCAACGCAAGCACCTTGATCGTGACCATAACGCATGCAGTCTCGGATTCCAACACGCACTACGTCCGCATGGTGACGGTCAATAGGAACGGGGTTGCCGTGGTAACGGAGGAGTACACCAGCCAGCCGACCCCCGACACGTTCAGCTACAGGTATGATGTCGCGGCCAAGGAAGGCGATATACTGGAGGCAACGGCCGAATGCAACCTTGGGGGGTCAATAACCGTGCAGCTCAGCGTCCAGGGGAGCGAGGAACCAAGCACGGAAGAAGGCAGAAGCCCTGGGCTGTGGCCGCTCCACGCCGCACTCATGGTCACGGCGCTGGTGGTATCGTCCATCGGAACCTACAGCATCTACATGAAGGGACATTCATGGTGGTTCAAGGCTCACAAGGCCCTTGGCACCTTCGGGGCCCTACTAGGGGCCGCCGGGTTGGCGACAGGAGTCTACATGGTTTCGCAGGCGGGGCGCGGCCACATCCGGGTGCCCCATGCCTATCTGGGGTTGTTGACGATAGTTCTCGTGCTGGTGAGCCCCGTCCTGGGCATGCTGTTCCTCAGGTCCAAGGCGGCCAAGCCCAAGATTCGCAGGGTACACGTGTGGTGGGGCAGGGGATCGATCGTGCTCATGCTGGTCACGGTCTTGCTCGGGCTCTACCTTGTGGGCGTAATCTAGCTCGGTAGCCCCCCTGTGAGGCAGGCGTGTCAGCGTTAGCGTTCAGCGTTTCAGCAAAGCCTTATCTGTCGTTTCAGCCCACTCCACTACATGGCAAGACGTGGCTTAGCAATGGGTCTGCTCCTTGCACTGCTGGCGGCGGTCTTGGTCCTGGGTTTCTACGCCCAGCAAGGGATGGGCAAAACCAAGGAGACAATCGCTCACGACCCTGCCCCCTTTGTCTTCAGCTTCGGGCAGGATTTCAGCCCGAATGGATCGGTTACGGGGGTTATCGCGCTTGAAGCGCATCTTGACGGGGGCGAGCTGAAGGTCTGGGGTTTGTCCCCGAAGCTTTTCATTGGAAGACGGTTCTACAACATCAGAAGCGGCGAGGAGTACCTGGAGTTGGACGACCTGAACCAGATGGGCGTTCCAATCTCAGAGGACCGTCCCTTCGTCCTAGCTGACCTTGTGGTGCGCCCCTGGAGTTCGGAGTGGCTGTCCGTTCCATCCGGAGGCAATGTGATCATAGATTCTATTCAACACATATGGGATCTGAACCTGAGTCAGGTCGTGCAGGAACTGGTCCAGGATTTCAGTGAGCGGGAGGCCGAGCACCGCTCGCAGGTGAGCCTCGCGATGCATGTTCTTGATCCGGCAAGATACAACGTTCTCAAGACCCGGATCTGGGCCACCTTCTCCGACGGCAAGCCCCTGGTGGTCTTCGACCAAGCCGCGCGATACGAGGGTCCCCTTGAATGGTATGTCGACCCGGTCCATCTGCTTGTCACCGCCTTTGAGCTGAACCAGGGCGGCAAGATCGAGAAAGTGATCGTGGTGCCGCCGCATCTGGCATCAGGGGTCTCAGGGGGGCTTCGCGTCCTACTCCTCATGAGCTCCGGGCAGATCAGGGCAGGCGATGAGGTGCGCTTCATGCTGGCGTTGGAAAACGAGGGGAAGGATCCATACGAGGTGCAGACCGGCCTCCCGTTGTTTGACGTAAAGCTTTGCGACAGCGCGGGCAGGGCGTTGGGGTCCTGGAGCCTAGGTAGGGCGTTTGCGCAGTATGTGGAGAACATCAAGCTGAATGTTGGGGAGTCTAGGAGGGAGACGCTTTCCTGGGACCTCTCTATCTACGATGAAAAGACGGGCCTTTCCAGCTACCCTCCAACGGGAGCCTACCAGGTCCTTGGGGTATGGCTTCCAGCCGGCGTCGAGACGACCAAGCTTAACATGAAGATCGATTGCGGGCGCCCGCAGCTGAACCTTACCTTCTTGCGAACGGGCGGGGTAGCGGGACTCCGCGAAAGGTTCAGGCTCACGCTTGCGGGAAATGCCATCCTTGAAGACCTCAAGAGCGGTAGGAAGCTTTCCATGTGTCTGACTCCCTCCGAGCACTGGGCGGTCTACGAGTCCCTCCAGGAATACGGGCTGGCCCAGATCGTGCCCGAGGAGTTCAGGGCAAGGGCAGGCACTGCCGACTTCTTCGTCTACGACATCGAAGCCGTCTTGGATGACGACGAGAAGAAGTTAAGGTGGGTGGATCTTTGGGCGATCCAGGAACCTTATCCGTTGTCGTTGGTGGGGATCGACAACACGATGGTGCGGCTTGTGGAGCGGGTCAGAAACGCGGGATCGCCTGCCTAGGCGTGGCGCAGACGTTCGGGGCCATTAGCTTTATCTCCATTCGATCTTGTTCCATACCATGCCCACCGGGGCCGATGTCGTAGCTAAGCAGCTTCTTTCCCAGGACGTCACGTGGGTTTCAACCCTGTGCGGCAACGGGCTGAACCCCTTCTACGATGCCTGCCGGAGGGCTGGCATACGGTTGGTTGACACCCACAACGAGCAGGCAGCAGCTTACGTCGCCGATGCGTACGCGAGGCTGACGGGCAGGCTTGCGGTGTGCGCCGTGAGCAGCGGGATCGCCCACAGCAACGCCCTCACCGGCCTGGCAAACGCATATTTTGACTGTGCCCCCGTTCTTCTGATAACTGGCGCAAGCCCGGGGTACGGCTCGAACCGCGGTGTTTTCCAAGAGTTCGACCAGGTGGCGCTGGCCGCGCCCATATGCAGGTTCTCTGCAGCGGTCGGAAAGGTCGATGAGCTCCTCACGCTCTTGCGTGAAGCCATCTCATGCGCGCTTGGGGGCCGTCCGGGTCCCGTTCATCTGACGATTCCAGAAGATATCCTGAAGGCGGAGGTTGGCAGCCTGCCTCGGATCTCCAGGGTGCTGGGCAGCAGGCCGTCCGGTGCGTCGCCTTCGCAGGTGGCCTGCGCCGCTGAGAAGATCGAGGAGGCCAAGAGGCCGATCCTGATAGTCGGGACGGGCGCATTCCGGTCAGGCGCGCAGGCGGCGCTGATTCGGTTCAGCGAAGCATTCGGGGTGCCATTCGTCGTTCCCATATGGGACAGAGGGATCGTCGAAGCGCCCCACCCCAACTTCATGGGCGTGATCGGCGCAGCGAGCGGGGAGCCGAGGCTCTTGGAGGATGCCGACCTCGTGATTCTCGCAGGTGCAGAAATTGACTACAGGTGCGGATTCCTATCCCCGCCGAAGGTAGGGCCCGGGA
>CAZJVP010000101.1:0-100167 GCA_964549615.1 uncultured Thermococci archaeon
ATCGTGGGCTCGGAGATCTCCCTGACCACTATGGCTCCTCCCTTCTTGAGCAGGGACACCTGCCTGTTGGTGCGAAGGTAGGTCTTCCACAGCCAACCCGTCTCGGTGATCGTTGTGTTGTCGCTGAAGTGGAACTCGTGAACCTTGCCGAAGGCATAGTGTGAGGTCAGGATTCCCTCGTGGAGGACCCTCTCCTTCGCCCAGAGCGGCCTGGTCACCGAGATCGTCAGCGCGATTCCCGCGGCGAGGAGGAGAACTGCGATCAATGTGTACGCCTGATCTTCCTTGCTCAACGGCGGGGCGAGGCAGGCCGCTCCTTAAATGTCTCACGGGCGCGAATGGGGCCGTCTAAACGATCTTCTACACGGCCCTGCGCTTTTTCATCACCCCTGTTTATCAAGAATGGGCAAAATTCTACAACTCGGGCCGAAAATGGCCGGCCCCGCCCTACAATTCAACGCATTCCGATATCTTTTTAAGTAATCGTGGTAATTATCGGACGCTTTGGTCTGCAGGGCAGACAGGAAGCGGACATCACGGGAAAACGGTTCCAGGCCCCTCCGGGGGTCCCGGGATCGGTGATGAACGCCCGTATGTTCTCGGGCCTCGTGTTCGAGGATGTGCGGGTGCATGGGCCATGGGATTGATCCGATGCATTCGGTTTTTTCCCCGGATGCGACGGAGAAGATGGTCTTCCCGCAAGGATCTCGCCCCGTTGAGGCGTGACCTATCCCGGAAATCCCGCGAAGGATGGGTTACAGGGGTGAGCAAAGGAGCAGGCCTCCAGACCCAAGCCTCAAGAGAGGGCTGGTGGCCTGGTCTTTCCGCTTCCCTGCAAACCTGCGGGCCGGAAGCGGAAAGGAGGCGGATGTCGCCCGGAATGGACGTCAGGCTTCGGCCTGATGTCGGCGCTCGACGCGTCCGTGCGAAAGCACGACGCGTGAGGCCGCTGGGAGCGACTCGCTTTTCCCGAGGTTCCGTCGGGAAAGGCGAAGAACGGCTGGCATCCCGTAAAGGGACTTGCCCCGCTGAGGAACGGAGCGTCCGGAACCTCCCATAAAGGACGCCTCGGGGGGTAAGCAAAGGAGCAGGTTTCCAGACCCGATCCTCAAGAGAGGATGGTGACCTGCTCTGTGTCCGCCTCCCCGCAAATCGGGCCCGCATGACCTTTTCTTCGTTGCGCCCACGCTGTGTTGAACCATCGAGGTGCCTGCGCGGACCTACCGTGTTCCTGACCCCATGCCTGGGGTCGAACGCGGGTCGAGGATCTTGCCGGAAGGCGAGACGAAGGCGACTTGGGCCTGCTTTCCGGTTCTTCCCATTTCCCGCCTCTGAGCTCCTGCCCAACCGTACACATTCCCATCGGTAGACAGTTTGTTGCGGTCCATGAAACCCCATCGGGGTCGAAGGCTCGAGAGATTTTTCAGCCCGTGGGCTGGCGTTGGGCCGAGTTGCCGATCGAATTCGAGGTTCTCAAGGAATGCGCGGCAGAGCTGTACTGGACGGCGCTGAGGCTCCTTCCTCGCGACGTTCTGGCATGCCTGGAGAAGGCCCAGCGTTCGGAGGATGACCCGCGGGCATCATCGATACTGGGATGCATGCTTGAGAACGCGAGGCTGGCGCGGGACGCATCCCAGATGCTGTGCCAGGACAGCGGCATACCGGTTTTCCTCGTCCGCGTGGGAAGGGAGTGCACCTTTTCGTGCGATCCCGCGGAGGCTCTCTCGGCTGGGGTGGAGAAGGCGACGAGGCAACACTCCATCAGGGCCAATTGCGTCGACGTCCTGAAAAGGACGAACTCCGGGACGAATCGAGGCAGAGAGTACCCGATCGTGCATCTCTTTGTCGGCGGTGAGGGTCGTGGAGCAGAGGTGACGCTGCTGGCAAAGGGGTCGGGTTCGGAGCATCGAAGCAGGCTCGGGATGCTGAACCCAATCCAGGGTCTGGAGGGTGCAAGGGAGTTCATCCTGAGGGCGGTTGCCGAGGGCGCACCCTTCTCCTGCCCGCCTGTGGTTGTGGGCGTGGGGCTTGGGGGTTCCTTTGACCTTGTTGCTCTGCTCTCAAAGAGGGCTCTTGCCCGGCCATTGGGAGAGCACAGCGGGGTCCGCGAGTTGGCCATCCTGGAGCAAGAGCTCTTGGATGACGTGAACTCGCTCGGGATCGGACCAATGGGCCTCGGAGGAAGGTCGACGGCACTCTGGGTGTCGGTGGAGGCGGCCGACACCCACATCACGTGCAACCCAGTGTCGGTCAACCTCGGGTGCTGGGTCCACCGGAGGGCGACGGCGGACGTGACGGAGGAAGGGTTCAGGCTTCGGAGCTGATGGGTTTGATCGAGCTTCGCACTCCTCTCAGCGCCCGGCGGGTGAGATCGCTCGAAGTAGGGGACGAGATCTGCATCTCGGGCGCGTTGTACTCGATGCGGGACCAGGCGAGCGCAAGGATCCTGAACCTCCTAAAGGAAGGCAAACCCCTCCCGGCGGACCTCGCGGGAAGCGTCGTCCTCCACGCGGGGCCCGCGCTGGACAGGCACGAGGGCCGCCTCAGAGTTGTCTCCATAGGCCCGACGACCTCGGCCAGGATGAACTCGGTCATGCCCGACCTCATCCGGCTTTTGAAGATCAGATGCGTTATCGGGAAGGGCGGGATGGGGGACGATGTCCTCAGGGCGATGGCGCAGACAGGGTGCGTGTATGCCTCGGGCATAGGAGGCTGCGCGGCACTATACAGTCGCGCGGTGAAGGCGGTAGGCCGGGTGGTGTGGGAGGAGATGGGTCCGGAGGCCCTGCACGAGCTTGAGGTTGAGAAGTTCGGGCCGCTCATCGTAACGATGGATGCCCGGGGGCGAAGCCTTCACAAGGAGGTCTCAGGGCGCACGGGCAGGAGCCTGAAGAGGATACTTGCCCGAAGAAGGGCCGGCGGTGCGGCGAGCACGTCCGGGCGGAGTTAGTCAGGGTGATTGGAGCAGGTTGGGATGAGTTTTCTCGTCAAGAATCGGGATGATCTGATTGGAAGGGGCTTGACCCCTGCCGACAGGAAGGCGAGGGCGGATCTTCTGGACATCGTGGAGGCCTCCCTGCGGGCTGTTGATCCCTATGGCCTGGTCAAGCAAGCCCTTCGCTTAGAGGGCGACACGCTTTGGGCCGGCCAGGAAAGGATCGATCTTTCCAGGACGGGCAAGATCTTCCTTGCCGGCGCGGGAAAGGCCTGCTTCAAGATGGCACGCGCGGCCCATGAGATCCTTGCAGGAAGGGTTGAGCGCGGAGTTTTCAACGTGCCTGAGAAGCCGCCCAGCGGCCTTGGGGATGGATTCACGTTCCACGTTGCGGGCCACCCAAAGCCCGACGAGGCCGGACTAAAGGGAGCCAAGGAGATCGTTGCCATGGCCAGGGAGGCCGGGCCCGATGACCTCTTCATAATGCTCATATCGGGCGGGGGGTCGGCGCTGCTACCTTACCCCGCCGGCGGCATAACGCTCGAGGA
Source organism: uncultured Thermococci archaeon (assembly GCA_964549615.1). GTDB lineage: Archaea > CAYQAE01 > CAYQAE01 > CAYVLA01 > CAYVLA01 > CAYVLA01. The sequence goes on from CAZJVP010000101.1 coordinate 3,484, forward strand.
CAAGAGGCAGTTGACCTCCCTCCTGCTTGCCTGTGGGGCAAGGATCGACGAGATCAACTGCGTGCGGAAGCACATCTCCGAGGTCAAGGGCGGCAGGCTTGCCCAGGCGGCCTACCCCGCAAGGGTGATCAGCCTGATCGTCTCGGACGTCGTGGGGGATCCCGTTGAATCCATAGCCTCGGGGCCGACCTCTCCCGATCCCTCCACGTTCCAGGATGCAGCGGCGGTTCTAAGGCGATATGGAATCTACGACCGCGTGCCGGACAGAGTCAGATCAAGGATCGAGAGGGGTCTGAGAGGGGAGGTTGACGAGACGCCGAAGCCGGGCGACCCGGTCCTCTCCCGCGTCAGGAACCTCATAATCGGCAGCAACAGGGTTGCCCTTGACGCCGCAAGGTCGGCTGGCCAGGAGAGGGGCTACGCCACCCTCGTCCTGACGGACAGGATGGAGGGGGAGGCGAGGGAGATAGGCATCTTCGCGGCGTCCGTGCTGAACTCCATCGGGTCCGTCGGCCTGCCTCTGTCGCCCCCCTGTCTGGTCATGATGGGCGGGGAGACCACTGTGACGCTGGCGGGCCCCGGCGACGGCGGAAGAAACCAGGAGCTCGCCCTCTCGGCCTCAAGGAAGATCGCGGGGCCCGGGCTGCTTCTCAGCCTCGCCACCGATGGGAGGGACGGCCCAACCGACTCGGCCGGGGCACTGGTGGACCGGGAGACGTGTCGCCTTGCCGAGCGGATCGGCCTGAGCCCCGAAAAGGCCATTGCCGACAATGCGGAGTACGAGCTCCTCAAGGCCCTTGGATGTCACCTATTCACGGGGCACACGGGCACGAACGTGTGCGACATCGTGTTCATCCTTGTCCCCTAGGTCGATGGTCGATGGATTGGCCAAGCCGGCTAGAGAAGATTGCGAGTCGGCTGCGTTCGGCATACGGGCCGCGCCAGAGGAAGAGGGATGATCCGATCGACGTTCTGCTCCGGACCGTTCTATCCCAGAACACATCCGACGCCAACTCCGACCGGGCCTTCGCCAACCTGAAGTCTCGGTTCCCGACCCTGGAGGACCTTGCCTCGGCTAGCTTGGCGGAGATCCGGCGGGCGATAAAGGTCGGGGGACTGCAGAAGAGGAAGGCAAGGGTGATACGAAACCTGTCCAGGCAGCTTGCAAAGCGCGGATTGGCGCTTGAAGGGCTGGATGACCAGCGGGCTAGGAGATACCTTAGGTCCCTGGAGGGGGTAGGCCCCAAGACGGCCTCCTGCGTACTGCTCTTCGGCCTAGGGAGGGATGTCATGCCAGTCGACACGCATGTCTACAGGCTCTCCAGGAGGATCGGGCTTCTCGACCAAAATGTGCCCGTCCACAGGGCAGAGCTGGAGCTTGAAAGGGTCGTCCCGCCGAAGATGAGGTACCATCTTCACCTGGACCTCATAGAACACGGCAGGAAGGTGTGCCGGCCGGCAAGGCCCAGATGCGACGCCTGCTTGATAGCCGACCTGTGCGACTATGCGAGGTCCGAGGCCAGCGGCAAGAGGTAAGTAAGGGAGAACCTTCCTCTTGCCCACGGGGCTCGAGTCCTCGGGGGAAAGATATTTTTCCGCACACAGGCCGAGCCAAGCCGTGCCCCGGGGAAAGCGGCGTGCCCTCATCATCCTCCTGCTTGCACTAGCCGCCTTGCCCCGCTGCTTGTCCCAGACGAACAGTGGAGCGAACGGGTACTACCTGGTCATGGACCTGACCGTGTCATCCCGCGGGACGGTTGCTTTCTACGGCGAGACGAACAGGCTACCGGTGAGCCTTGACCCCAGGCTTGGCAGCCTAGCGCCGAAGGACGGCCGCTTTGCAAACACGACCGACCTCTTGACGACCAAGGACGGGCTCAACTGGACCCTGAGGCTGGCGATGGTCCATGACTACTCCAACGTTTTCATCAACGTCTATCTGCCGGTCGGTGCCAGCGTGATGTCGGTTAGCCCGGGCAACTGGACCATCCTACCCGACAAGAAGAGCTTGGTGGTGAACTTCCAGGGAAGCTTCAGGTCGGGGGATGAGCTCTGCATCAGGTACCAGCTTGGCGGCGGCTCTTCGCCCAAGGTGGGGGGCTACGCCATCACGGCCATCGGTGCCGCGGGGATCTGCGCGGTGGCAGTTGTCGGATTCAAGCTCCTGTGGCCGAGGTTTCGCCCTAGCCCCCCTGTTCCGCCGGTGGCGATCGATCAGGCTAAGATGGACGCGATCCTTCCGACCCTGAATGAGCGGGAGAGGCTGGTGCTGGAAGCCATCGTCAAGGAGGGGGGTAGGGTCTCTCAGAGGAAGCTGAAGCACATCTGTGATCTGCCCAAGTCCACACTGAGCAGGGTCACCGATGAGCTCCAACGGAAGGGATTGGTCCGCAAGATCCCTGTCGGACAGACCAACGAGCTGAGGGTGGACGAGCGGCTTCTCTCAAACGGATAGGCGAGCCGGCACTACTTGACTATCTGGAGTATCTCCTTGAACTTTGGACCCTGTGCAACCCTGAGGAGTTCGAAGAGCGCGGTCTCGGTGCTTGTGAGCGCTGCGCCAAGGTCCCTCATCTTGATCAGGGCGATCTGCTTGTTCTCCCTGGTCCTCGAGGACACCGCGTCGGCGACGACCTCGACCTCGTATCCCGCGCCAAGGAGGTCCATGGCGGTCTGGTATATGCAGACGTGGGCCTCGATGCCGGTCAGGATCACCTGCCTGCGCCCCAGCGACTTGAGTTCGTCCACGAAGCGCTTTTCGCCCCAGCAGCTGAAGCTGAACTTCTCCACCGGCTTGAGGCCGGCGAGGAGCTCTGCGATCTCCGGCACCGTGGGGCCTAGGCCTTGAGGATTCTGCTCGACCCAGATTATCGGGATGCCGAGGACCTGCGCGCCCCTGATCATCTTCCCGACATTGGTGAACAGAGCGTCCCTCTCGTGCATGATCTGGGCGAGCTTTCCTTGGATGTCAACGACCAGCAGAACCGAGTTCTCCCTCGTCAGCATGGTCGTGCCTGTCAACCGGCGTTATAATATCTTCGGGGATGGCCCTTCGGGATTGCCCAGATCGCTCCGGTGGCTCAGAAGCCGATCAGGCCTGTCTGGGCATGGGCACGCCGGCTTTCTCCAGGAGGGCCCGGAGCTTCCCCTTCTCGGCTGCCGTGAGGTTCCGAGCAGGGGGCCTGACGGGGCCCGCGGGGAGCCCCACGAGCTCGACGGCCGCCTTCGTTACGTTTGCATCGACGATGCCGGTTGACTTGGCGATCTCATGGAGAAGGTCGTAGAACGGGTAGTTCAGCTTCAGGAGTTCGGCGTTGGCCTGCTCGTACCGCTTCTCCTCCAGAAGCTGCCAGACGAGAAGCTCGTGCTCGGGCCAGAAGTTGCCGACGTGGGACAGGAAGCCGATGGCCCCGTGCATATGGCTCCAGACATGCAGGTTGTTGTTGTCCATGAAGGCGAGCTTGTCGGCGTGGAGCCTGAGCATCTCCCGGTACTGCCACTCCGTGGGAGCGCACCACTTGAAGCAGACCACGTTCTTGATCTTGAGGAGCTCGGGCATCAGGGATGGCTGGTGGTTGTAGCCCTGCCAGTAGGTGTTGTAGAGCATGAAGCCCACGCTGGTGTGTTTGGCGACGAGCCTGTAGAGGCGCAGCACGTCATCGTCGGTTTGTCCCCGGTCATAGAAGGTGGGCGCCATCTGGACCGCGTCGATGCCTAGATCCTCTACGCACCGGCACAGTTCTATCATCTGTCTTGGATCGGTATGCTGGGCCGAGACCACAAGCGGCACCTTTCCATACGCCTCCTCCGCGAGGGCCTTTGCCACGGACTTCCGCTCATCGAGGGTCATCGTGGGGAACTCCCCGGCGGCCACGGCAGCCATTAGCACCCCTCGCCCCGTTCGGAATCCGCTCTTCAGGAGGAAGCGCACGTTCTTCCTGAATCCCTCGAGGTCCAACTCCAGGTTGGGCTTGAAGGGCGTCATCATGGGCACAAATGGGCCCCTCAGTTTTCTTCGTGCCTCTTCAGCGTCCACGTCAGCAACTCCGGATCCCGGCTGAAATCCGGCGTTAAAGATATTCCGTCTTTGACGCGCTCCATCGACATGGCGAAGCTGGTCTGAAGGGTGTCTGTCCCCACCGGCCTGCGCACAAAGGTGCGCACTGCCCAAGCCGCCTTTCGGGCGCAGGACCACCTACTTGAGGCTCACCCCTATCAGAAGCATGACCAGATCCTCATCCCCCGTATTCTCGGTGCTGTGCTCCACGCTCCGCGGGGCGTAGGCGATCGTGCCGTTCTCCAGATGCTGGACCTCTCCGCCGATCTTCATCTGCCCCTTGCCGCTGAGCACGATGAACACCCGCTCGGCGTCGGCATGGGAGTGCGGTTGATGGCGGCCGCCGGGGGAGTAGGTCTGCACGAGCACGTAGGTCCTTTCGGCCCCCCGAGGTGGTGGCGGTCCTTCGGGCCCAGTATGTGCTGGTCCATCAGTCCGCCCGCTATCTTGAGGCCGGGCTTCTTCGGCACCTCCTCGATCTTGACCGAGTATGTCATCGGATCGCCGGGGTGCGAGGCCTGGTTCACCAGAAAAAGCTAATCACCTTGGAGGGCGGGATCCGGAAGGTCCGCGGGTCCAAGTCCCTCATGCCTCCAATCCGCGAATCGTTTGGCTTAGATCCTCCCTGATGCTTCGGGCGTATAGCTTCGTGCCCTATTTTGAAGCGACCCCGATCATGCTCAGTTCCAGGCATCTCCTGCGGAATTCTCCGTGGGTCAGGCATATTATGTCGGCCGCGATCGAGGGCTCCAGGACACGCTCCCTAGAGTGCACGCCTTCGCAGTCGTCGCTGAGGATGAGGAGGTCGTGATCGCTGGTCTTCAAATCATTCCCTCTCAGTCTGGATCCGAAAAGTATGACTCTGGCGCCCGGGTGGACCCTTCGCAGGGCTTTGAGGAATGAGCGGTTCTAGATTCCCATTCTCTTTGGCGACTCAAGATACCACTCCCTCTGTCCCTTCCAGCATGGGCTCCGTGTTGGTCTCGTCGCATAACTCGCACGGCGGGCCGTCCGGAGCACCGGGTTGGCGCGACGCTCTTGAATGCTTTCTGGGCACAGATTCGGCCCAGAAGATGGGTCGCGACACGATATCTATTTCTTGCCCGTCCGTCTGGAAGACCCCGGGCTGTAGCTTTGCCGGGCGGTAAGACCCTCATAGCGGCCTTCCTGGCCATCGCGCTTCTGCAAACGGCAACCGGAGCTGAAAGGATCCGGGTCCTCCTCATAGGGCAGGTGACCCCCGAGCACTGTCCCGCACCCATCTGGTTCGATTCGGAGCCCATGGTCGAGTACTCCCTTGTGCCGACCAAGTACTACAACGTGATGACCCTTGCCGAGGCCCAGCGGTTCGTCAGGCTTTACCTTCCCCGCTCCCGTGAGGACATGGCCAAGGAGAGGTTCTTCATGTTCATCAATCCCTACTTTGAGCCCATGACCGTGGCACAGATAGACAACATGCGCTACGCCATGGTCGAAATGGGATCAGGAGGATTCCAGACGCTGGGGGGCATAACGATCGACTGGGCCGCGGTGAACTGGCCGTGGGTCCAGTCGTCCCTCGCGCCCATCTTCCCCAACGATCCGAACGCCTACGATGTCTGGGAGAAGCATAAGTCTACGGGCAACCAGCCCTATAAGGTTGAGGTAAACCGCGACCCGGCCCTTGCGCCGGTGCTGAAGATGTTCATCCCGCTTGGCATCGAGGAGGTGCGGGGCTACTGGACGATCGTCCTGATAGTTCCCCAGGAGGGCGCCACGGTGTGGGGCAGGGCAAGGGGGGCTTACACCCAGTTCTCCAGGAACCCGCCAGTAGCATGGCTGCTTTCTTGGAGGTACGGGAAGGCAATGACTTGGTCGGTGGCCGACGACCTGGACTGTCCCTGGTGGGGAAACACCTACTATCCTTCCGATCAGGAGTACGGCTTGGACATAATGATGAACATCATCCTCCACTCCCTGGGCAAACCGCTTCCGGAGGACATCGCCCTCGTGAGCGCCGTGAGGAACGACTTCGAGCGGTACGGTGCTAGGACCTCCACGATATCGGCCTTCCTGGACTTCGCGGAAAGGTTCGGCGCTGATCCCAGAAGGATCGTGGAGACGAAGAGCCGCATCGACGCTATGATGGATGAGGGTAAGCGGCTGTACCTGGATGGCCTCTACCAGGATGCCCTGGACAAATCGGAAGAGGCCCACGCCGCCCTGGAGGAGCTTGAGCTGAAAGCCATGAGGCTCAAGGACGAAGCCTTGATGTGGGTCTACATGATCGAGTGGGCCGCGGTCACTGGGACCTGCATGATCACGGGCTACGTTCTCTACGCCCTCATGCTCAGGAGAAGGCTGTATCGCGAGGTCAGCGTTACGCGTGTGTACACCTCGCAGGTCTGAGGTCTGCTTGGCATTCCTCCGCTTGAGGCGCAGAAGATGCCCCTGGGAATATCCACATAGCGCTGCTTCCCTCAGGACCGGCCATCCTAGGCGCTATGCGAAACTTGCACGTCCACGACGTCTTTTGCGTGATATCTTTATAATGGGCCGCGAACCTGTACCTGGCAAGATTGCTCACAGGGGAGAACGATGTCGGCGGACGCCTCCTTCGAGACGGATGCAAAGGAAAGGTCCGCGAGGCCAGGGGCGGGAGTAAATCCCGCAATGAAGGAAGCTATGAGGGCCGGATGGAGGAGCCAATGGGCCGCGGAGAAGTCTCTGAGGGACAGGGGGTACGTCTGCGCTAGGTGCTCGTACTTCAAGTTGGACTCGAGCCACCCGCTGTCCAAGACATTTCCCGACCTTGGGATCTGCGAGAGGACGGGTTACCACAGATTCGGTTCGGCCTCCTGCAACGCGGGGAGATGGGAGGGCAGGAGCAGGCCGGACGTCTAGGTCCGAACGGCCGCCGCCCCGGTCGCCGGGTTGATATTTTAAGTGCCGGCGTCTCTTGCATACCGATCCTCAGTGTCGGCCGATGCGCGGGCGGAACTCGCCAAGTCCATCGCCTTCGCGATGGCTCACGGCCAAACCATCTTCTTGGTGTGCGAGTGCGAGATTCGCTACCAAGGGAGAGCAAGATCCCACCTCGGGCGCGGAGAGAGGATGATAATCCTCAAAGAGGACGGCACCCTCATAGTGCACCAGAAGCGCGGGCGGGAGCCCGTGAACTGGATGCCCCCCAGAACCAAGACGGAGCTCGTCGAGACGAACGGAACGCTGCGGCTGGTGTGCCGCAAGCAGCGCGAACGCGAGAGGATGGAGATCGACATCTTCTCGGTGAAAAGCTTTCAGTCCTTTCACTTGGAGGACTTCTCCCGGTTGGACGTCTACGGCACCGAGAGGGATTATGTGAGAGAGCTCATCAAGAATCCTTCGATCATCGAGAAGGGCTTCAAGCTGTCCAAGAACGAGCGTGTCACGGTCGCGGGGAGCATAGACATCAGCGGCGTTGACTCCGAGGGCAAACCCGTCGTCGTGGAGGTTAAACGGTCCAAGGCCACTCCGCATGACGTGGTTCAACTGAAGCGTTACGTCGATTCGGTGAAAAAGAAGACCAACCAACCCGTCAGGGGGATACTCGTCTGCCCCTCTTCCTCAAGCAAGGCCCGTAGGCTTATCCTCGAGTATGGCCTTGAGATCAAGAAGGTGGACCCGTTGAGGCTGGAGCGGGGGCGCGGCCGGGCGGACCTGACCAGGTTCATTTCCAACTAGGAAACGATCTCCGCCACAGCGGAAAGGAAGGACGCGTTCTGCTCCTCGGTTCCAACCGTCACCCTCACGTGTTGAGGAAGCCCGAAGCTTGAGCAGTCTCTCACCGCGAAGCCCTTCCGCAGGAGGGCCTCTGTGAACTCCGTGGCCGTGAAGCCGGCTTGCCCCACAGGGACGAGCAGAAAGTTCGCCTCGGATGGCACACACTCGAGCCCCAGCCTAGCGAGCCCCTCCGCTAGGAAGCGTCTTCCATTCCTTATCCTCTGGACCGACCTTTGCATGTAGGTTTGGTCGGACAGAGCGGCCACAGCTGCGGCCTGTGCAACCGAGCTGGCGTTGAAGGGCATCCTGACAAGGTCAAGGTAGCGCACTACGTGGGCGGGTGCCACAGCGTACCCGATCCGCAAGCCAGCCAAGCCGTAGGCCTTTGAGAAGGTTCGCACCACGGCCGCGTCCAACCCTTCGCGGATCACGTGCTTGTACGGCGAGGCATAGTTCTCGGAGAATTCGGCGTAGGCCTCGTCAACCACGAGAAAGATGCCCCTGTCGGTTGCATAGGCGATGAGTTCCGCGAGCTGGTCCTCCGTGAGGATCGACCCGGTCGGATTGTTGGGCGTGCAGACCAGCATCATGCGCGTTCTAGAGTCGCACGCCTCCTTCAGTCCTCGGACGTTTATCTTCAGATCAGGAAGATCGCTCACCAGGCGGCGCTCTGCGCCCAGGGCCCGCGCGATCGCGTCGTAGGTAGAGAAGCTGGAGTGTGTGACGAGGTTGTCCCCCTCAGAAAGGTAGAGTTTGCCGAGGTTGTCTAGGACATCATCCGAGCCGTTGCCCACGAATATGCACTCGGGCCCCACCTCGAGGATCTCCGCCAGCTTAGACCTAAGGGTTCTGGCCTCCTTGTCCGGGTAGAGATTCACCCTCTCCGCGACGGCCCTTATGGCCTCGACAGCCTTGGGCGAGGGCCCGTACGGATTCTCGTTGGAGGACATCTTGGTGATGGGTCTGCCTACGTCGTGGCTTGAGATGCCCGGTGCGTAGGGCTTTATGCCCAGCACCGACTTCTTGACCGCGATCCTCGCCATCCTGCCTACCCGAATGCTCCGGGGGCGGCTGGCATATGAAATATGTTAGCGCGACGGACCCCTCGCGATGCCCGTTATCTGCCGAGCTTGGCGATCATCGACACCTCGACGGGGCTGTCGTCGGGGAGCTCGCTGACCCCCACGGCCACCCTTGAATGCTGTCCTGCCTCCCCAAAGGCCTGGAGGATCAGATCGGATGCCCCGTTGAGGACTTTGGGCTGTTCGTTGAAGCCGTCCGCGCTGTTCACGTAACCCTCAATTTTGACGATTCTCTCGATCCGGTCCAGATCCTTGATCGCGGCCTTAAGACAGGCGAGGCAGTTGACCGCGCAGATGCGAGCGGCCTCGTAGCCCTGTTGAACCGTGAGCTCTCTGCCGACCTTCCCCCTGTATCTCAGGATTCCGCCGACGGTCGCCTTCTCCCCCGAGACGAAGACGAAGGGAGAGGCCACGACGGCCGGCACGTAGGCGCCGAGGGGCTTCGGAGGTTGCGGAAGATCTATGCCGAGCTTCTTGAGCCTCTTCTCAACGATCATGCGATGACTAACTTCGAGCGCACGGAAATATGTGTTTCGATCTTGATATGGAATCTTGGGTGAAAGCTCGACCTGCGTCGGTTGGCGGGACGGGCGCACCGCGGTCACGTTCAAAAGAGAAATAAGGCGATTTCCCAAAGCGGCGGACGGTGTGTCTGGTGCGCTTTGGAAGGGTCCTGGTCCCGGTCGATGGTTCCAAGTCCTCTTTTCAGTCCTTGGAGATGGCCGCGACCCTGTCCAAACGTATGGCGTCAGAAGCGACGGTCATCCACGTCATTCCCGAGTCCGCCGTTGCCCCTGCGGAAGGCGAGCCGCGGGCGATCGGGAAGGAAGTCGTTTCGCACTTGGAGCAAAATGCCGAGTCGATCATATCCAGCGCACGGTCGCTCTTTGCGGAGGAAGGGCTTGAGGTCAAGTCCGACGTCCTCAGGTACCGGGACCCTTCCAACGCGATCCTGGAATTCGCCGAGGATGGGGCGTACGACCTGGTGATCATGGGCAACGGCGAGGACGACCGATGGGAGCTGGACAGCGTTGGGCGGGTTGCGGAGAAGGTCACGAAGACCTGGAAGGGATCCGTTCTGGTCGTCAAGAAGACCTGCGGGCTTTCGAGGATATCGGTCGTGATTGGCAGCGAAGGGGAAACCGGGGTTCTCGAGCTGGCGGCAGATCTTGCGAGGAGTTTCGGCTCCCAGTTAAAGGTGATCTCGGCCCCGAGAGACGGAAAGGCCGCGGCGGATTCCGCCCTCGAGGTGCAGCTGAGGAAGGCAAGGGAGTTGGGCCTTGCCCCGCAGGGCGAGGCGATGCCAAGGAGGGACGTCAAGCAGCTGAACAGGATGCTCTCGGCCGATCTAACCCAGCTTGCCATCCTCCAGAAGCCGACCCCGGGGATCCTGGGACGCTTTCTCCGCGAAGGGGGGTGGGCCTACAGGGTCCTCTTGAGCTGCCCGTGTTCCGTGATGCTGAAGGCCTGAGAAAAGGGATGTGCGCCCATGTCCCAACCGGTTCTGACGGTCATCGGCTTGCCCGGACTGCCATTGGTTAGGAAGGGTGACGACCTTGGATGCCTGATTCATGAGGCGGCGGTAAGATCCAGGACTCAGCTGCTGGACGGCGACATCCTCGTCGTGTCGGAGACCGTCGTCTCTCGCGCCGAGGGAAGCGTGGTCAGGCTGGACGATGTCGTTCCTTCAGCCGCCGCACTCAAGTACGCCACCATCACGGGCAAGGACCCCCGGGTTGTCGAGGTCGTGCTAAGGCAGTCCCGCAGGGTGGTGTTGGCTCGGCGGGGTTTCATGGTGTGTGAGACGCTGAAGGGTTTCGTGTGCGCAAACGCAGGGGTCGACGCCTCAAACAACGAGGCTGGGTATGTCTCAACCCTTCCCGAGGATCCGGATCGGTCCGCGCGCTCCATAGCCGCCTCCATCAAGGCCCGTTGCGGGGTGGATGTCGCGGTGATAATATCGGATTCGGAGGGAAGGCCATTCAGGAAGGGGGCAATCGGGGTCGCCGTCGGGGTGTGGGGGATATCCCCCATACGCTCGTTCATCGGCATCCCGGATCTTTTCGGCCGAAAGCTTGAGACCACCCTCGTGTGCACGGCGGATATGGTGTGCAGCGCGGCGGCGCTCATCATGGGCGAGGCCGCTGAGGGCCTGCCCGTCGTCATCGTCAGGGGGCTAAAGTACGAGAGGGAGGGGAAGATAAGCGACGTTCTGTACGAGGAGGACGCGTTCATGCAGGAGCTTGAGGGGAGGCGCATCGATTGATCACCCTGACCACCGACTTTGATCCCGTGTACGTGGCCCAGATGAAGGGCGCGATTCTGGAGCTCAACCCGAACGCCACGATCGTCGACATCTCACACGACGTTGGGCGGTTCAATATTAGGAAGGCCAGCTTCGTATTGATGTGCGCGGCCCGGGCCTTCCCGGGAAACGCGGTGCACGTCTGCGTCGTGGACCCTGGCGTTGGAACCTCGAGGAGAGGCCTAATCGTGATTGCCCAGCGGGGGCGTTTCGTGGGACCCGACAACGGGGTTTTCACCTTGGCCCTGAGAGGCGGTGGATATACGAGCTACGCGATCGACCCGAGGCTCGTCGAGGAGAGGACCCAGCGTTCGATCTCGAACACCTTCCACGGCCGGGACATATTCGCCCCCGTCGCCGCACTTCTCGATATGGGGCAGGCCCCCGACGAACTGGGCAGGCGGGTCGATGGCATCCAGACCATCAAGGTAGCCCCGCCCGCCGAGACCACGAACGGCGCTAGGGGTGAGGTGATCTTCGTCGACGGCTTCGGAAACGTGGTCACGAACATCTCGGAGGAGCTCCTACGGGCGCCCCCAGGGACCAGGCTGAGGCTCATCATGGGAGGAAAGACTTTTCCGTCGCTTGCGGCGTCTTGCTACGCCGACGGTGAGCCCGGGCAGCTGATCGTGATCGTCGGGAGCCAGCAGACCTACGAGATCGCGATCAACCAGGGGAACGCGTCCTCGGTCATCGGCGGAACGGAGGGTCAGGAAGTCCTGATAGTCCGGGAGGGCTGACGTTTGACCACGGGCCTGTACATAGGGAGGTTCCAGCCCGTCCACAAGGGACACATCCTTAGCATAAAGAGCATCTTGGAGCAGGTCGACGATCTGGCGGTTGTTGTGGGCAGCGCCCTGAACTCCTATTCGCTGGAGAACCCTTTCACAGCCGGCGAGAGGATCAAGATGCTTCGGGACGCATTCGTCGAGGCGGGCATCCCGCTCTCCAGGGTCATCATCCTCGCCGTTCCGGACACCCTTCCCCCGAACTACCACTCCATTTACGTCTCCCAGGTGGAAACCTACTGCCCCCGCTTCGACGTGGTATTTACCCATAATCCGCTTGTGAAGACGCTTTTCCAGAAGGCAGGCTACGATGTGAGGGAGCACGAAACATTCGATCGAGACAGGTACTGCGGGACGACGATCAGGGAACGAATGCTGAACGGCAAGGATTGGAAGGAGTTGGTTCCGCCGAGCGTGGCGAGGTATATTGAGGAATTGGACGGCGTTGGGAGGCTGAAGCAGCTCTCGGCCTCCGACAAGCCACAGCCCTAGAGGAGGTCTGGATCTTGACCGACAAGGCACAGAGGATAAAGGTGGGTGTCATCGGCCTCGGGTGGGCCGGTAGAGAGCACCTTAAGAGATACGCTGCAAACCCCCGTGCGGAGATCGTCGGGGTTGCCGACACGGTCCGCGAGACGGCCGACAGCGTGGCGGGGATCTACGGGGTGAAGGCCTTCTACGACCCCCTTGAACTTCTCGAGGTCGATGGCCTCAATGCCGTGAGCATCTGCACCCCGAACGTGTTCCACGCCCCGCTGGCGATTGCCGCCGCCAAGAGGGGAGTGAGCGCCCTGACCGAGAAGCCCATGTGCACGACCTCCGAGGAAGGAAGGAGGATGGTGCGGGCGGCGGAGAGGGCCGGGACCAAGCTCATGGTCGCAGTGTGCAGGAGATTCGAGGCCGGGAGCGTCTACCTCAAGAGGATCGTTGAGTCCGGCTATCTTGGGACCATCAACTACGCCAGATGCCATTGGCTTAGACACAACGGGAACCCGGGCAGGTGGTTTGCCCAGAAGAACCTGTCCGGCGGGGGCCCGATGCTGGACATCGGCGTGCACCTGCTTGACCTGACGTGGTGGTTCATGGGCTCGCCCAAACCGGCATACTGCCTGGGCAGGTGCTTTGGTTCGAAGGACGAGAACGCGGTCGAGGACATCGCCATCGGTGCCATCACGTTCGAGACGGGGCAGATCGTACATGTGGGTGCGAGCTGGGTCGCTGGATGGAAGGGAGAGACCGCTAGCATACTGGTCGGGGACAAGGGCGGGGCCTCAAGATACCCGCTCGAGATATACAAGGATATCGAGGGCACGCCGACGAGCATGACGCCGGAGATCAGGGAGATCGACAGCTTCCAGGCCGAGATCGACCACTTCATCGACTGCGTGATCAACGACAAGACCCCCATACCCAACGGGGTCGAGGGCTGGAACGTCGTCAAGATGCTCGAGGCCGTATACAGGTCGTCGGAGAAGAACGCGCCGGTGAGGATCGTCTAGCCTACGTCACTTGGCATCCCGGCCGGGCGCGAGGCCCAGCTGGGCGATCTCAGTGCCCAGGACGGTCTCGCCGTTTCTGATGTCCAGGGTGACCACGTTTCCGTGGCGACCTAGGGCTTCGTGGTGGGTCGCGACGATTATCTGCGGGATCTCGCTCGTGTCGGCCAGCACCTCGGCCAGGGCCTCGACCTCGGCCTTCCCGATGTTCTGGGTGGGCTCGTCTATGATCCAGCACCCGATGTTCATCTTCATGGCCTTGGCCACGGCGAGGCGGAAGGCAATGCTGACTATGGCCTTCTGCCCAGCCGACAGGTTGTGTGCCTCGATGCTGCCCATCGGCCCGATGAGGGAGACCTCGTAGCTGTCGGAAACCTGCACGTCGTGGAAATCCTCGTAGGCGTAGAGCCTTTGAAATTCCGCCCTCAGGATCTCCCTGAGCACGTTGATCAGGTTGGTTCTGATCATCTCCCTGGCGTCCTTGTACTTCTCCCGGATCTGCTCGAGCAGGTTCTTCGCCTCGCTGTAGATCGTCACCGTCCTGTTGAGTTGGGCCGCCTTCTTCTGCTCCAGGACATACTCCTCGATCCGCTGGTCGATCTGGGCGATTGAGTCGGTCTTCTGCCTGTATTCAGCGCAGAGGCGTTCCTTTGAGACCCTTCTAGAGTTGAGATCATCCTTGAGGGCCTCGATGCGCCGCGTGATTTCTTCCAGCACCCTGGAGAGTCTCACTTGCGGATCTTCACACTTGCCAACCAGAGGCTCGTACGTCGAGGACATCTCGCTTTCGTCTCGGGCCAGATCCGACTCGAGGGACTCGATCGACATCTTGATCTCCCGGAGCGCCGAAGAGTCCCTCTCGAGATCCTTCTTCAGGCGGGCGGTCAGCTCCTCTGTCGTCTTGATCTCGGCGTCGATCTGCGCCAGGCCGTCCAAGGACCGTTGTCTTCGCTTGTGGGTCTCCTCGAGGCGCCGCTCCAGGGCCGGAAACCAGTCGTCGCCTTGGAGCCCATGCGCCTCCTTGACCTTCTCGATCTGGCCTTTCAGGTCCTCAAGTGAGGCCCGGTGTGCCGCAAGATCATCTTCGTGCCTCCTCTTTCTCGATCGACACTCTTCCAGGTTAGCGGCAAGGTTAGACCTGTTCTGGCGGTGGCCTGCAATCTCCGCTTCGAGGTTCGACATGTCTCTTAGGATCTGCTCGAGCCTCCTCTCCTCGGACTCGCTTCTCGCTTTCATCTCCTCCAGGGCTTGGCGGGATCGAGCGACCGAGGAGACCGCCTCCTCCTCCTCGCGCAGCAGGCGCTTCGTGATCGCCTCAACCCTGGCGATGACCCTGGCCCTGTGGCTCCTGGCCACCGGCTGTTCACAGAAGGGGCACTCGGCACCCTCGGGCAGGGAGTTCAGCTTGCTTATCCTGCTGGCCTCCTCCACGACCTTCTCGTGTACCGCGTTCGCCCTCAATTCCACCTTCCTCAGGTCCTCGTCCTGGGCCGCGATGCTGGCCTTGAGCCTTTCAAGGGACTCGCGGGATGCCGAGATGTCACGCTCCAGGGATGCCTTCTTCAGCAT
This sequence comes from uncultured Thermococci archaeon, assembly GCA_964549615.1. Lineage (GTDB taxonomy): Archaea > CAYQAE01 > CAYQAE01 > CAYVLA01 > CAYVLA01 > CAYVLA01. The sequence goes on from CAZJVP010000101.1 coordinate 18,522, forward strand.
GCATCCGGACAGCTCCTCCCCAGCCTTCTGGAGTTTGGCCTGAATGGCGGACTCGGACTTGATCTCGGCCTCAACTTCCCGGCCGAGGGACTCGATCCGCTCGATCAGCGTGCGCTGGCGCTCAAGCATCGCGGACGCCTTGGACCTCAGGCTCCACAGCTTCTCGTACAGCGTCTCCAGCTCGCGGCTGGATGCCTCCGCCCTTTGGCGCTCCTGGCAAAGGGCTTCAAGCCTCGCCCTCCGTTCCTCCAGGATCTGGGTCGATTCGGATATCCTCCTCTCCAGCTCCGCGATCTGGAACTTGCGATTGTTGAGATCAGCCTCCTTTCGTGCTATGATGCTTGACAAGGTCTGCACCTTCTCGCAGGCGTCCTGTATGGGCTTGGCCTGTGCTGCGAGGCGTTCGAGTTGTGAGGCGTCGCACGAAATCTGCTTGTCAAGGGCTTCGATCTGCTCGCCTATCTGGATCAACTCTCGCTGGCCCTTCTCCCTATCTTGCCTCATCTCATCTAGGCTGTAGCGGGAAAGGTAGGCGTTCGTGTCGACTAGCGCGCCTTTGGCCTTCCCGATATCTTCGTCGAAGAACCTCACGAACTCGGTCAGCCTTTCGAAGGTCTCCCTGAGTCCCTCCGCGCCGAGGAGCTTGTCTATGTTTTTCTGGCGCACCTCCGGGCTTCCGGTGATCACGTTCGTCAGCTCGCCCTGGGCCGAGTAGAAGAGATCCCTGAACTTCCGCGCCGAGATCCCCAGCGTACCCTCGATGTACTCATTGATCTCGTTGGTGTTCTCCGAGACGACTGTCCATGTCAGGCCGTCCGGGGAGGTCTCGAGTCGTGTCTCCACGCCGCGAGCGAGCTTGAAGTGCGATCCATCATAGAAAAAGGTCAGCTCTATCTGGAACCTCTCAGGGGTGGCATCCCTCCTTAGAACATCGTTCTTCTTCGGACCGGACCCGCCGAACCCGAAAAGCGAGATGAGGATGGATTCAAGGATCGAGGACTTCCCGCTCCCGATCCTTCCCAGCAATACGTTGAGGCCTGGCCTGAAGGCTATGATGGTGGTGCGGTCCCCGTAGGAGCGAAAGTTCCTGAGCCGCACTTCCTCGATTCTCACCGCTCTTCCTCCTCCGGGTAGAAGGACTCCGCGACGGAATAGAGGTCCTTTGCCAGTATGGACTCGACGTCCTCCTTCTGGTCCCGCTCGAAAGCGCGGTAGATGTTGTACGCGATCTGGGCAAGGATCGAGATCACCGTCTCGTCCCTGATGGGGTTCCCGGCTAGGTCGCGAAGGTTCCTCTCGGAGAAAAGGACTCTGAAGGTGTCGGGCCCGATCCGCACCTCGCTCCAGTTCTCGTTGCTAACTATCTCCCCTATGTCTTTTCGTATGACCTTTTCGGTGTTTATCTTGACGGCGATCGGCCCTCGGTCTGAAAGCCTGGCCTCTATCCCAGCTCGGTCCACATCCGCGTGGCCATGCGGTGTCTGGCCCCTGAGGACGAAGTAGATCAGAGCCCCAGCGAGGTCTGAGTCGGTGATGGCGTTTATGCACTGTTCTGTAATCTCGTTGCCCGCAAGTCCGTCGACCTCCACGTCGTACCTCCTCACCTTCCTTACCCGGTCGAGGTCGATCGGTCTGAACTCACACTGTATGTCCTGGCCCGACACCGAGAGCAGATAGTGCCCCTTCCTTTCGCCGAACTCACCCGAATCGATCCTCTCAGTGCTCCCTGGAACTAGGAACCTCGTGCCCCTGACTTCCTCATAGAAGGACCTGTGGGTATGGCCCGCGATCACCAGGTCGAACCCCTTGTCGAGGAAGAGTTCCTTGGGGAGTATGTCGCCCCTCGTGTATGGGGCGGTAAGGTCGGCTATGCCTTGGTGAACGATCAGAATGTTGTGCTCGACGTTCGGGATGGGCTTGACCTCGCCCAGGATCTTCTCAAAGTGCGACGTGGGACGATGGCCAAGCCCCTGTATGCCGACCGTGACGCCTCCGGCCTCGCATACGTAACGGGGAAGGTAGATTGTCTCATCCGCCCTCCTTAGGTCAAGGTAGTTACACAGAGACATGGAGTCGAAGTACCTCAGGATGCTGAAGCAGCCGCTTTCGCACCTTGCATCCGCGGTGCCATCGTGGTTGCCGTGGATGATGAACACGTTCGGCGAGCCTTGCTGTCCCGTCACCTGCTCGGTTACGGAACATCCATCCGAGGGAAGCGGAAGCGACTGAAATGATGAAAGGCCCATCTCGAAGATCCAGCCTGGCGGGAACACCGCATCGAAGAGGTCGCCAGCGTGGATTATCAGATCGGGCTTCGCCGAGATGATCCCGTCCAGCGCGGCCTCGAAGCCCGAGCAGATGTCCCTCTCCCTGAACTCCATCGTGGGGTATCTCCGCCCCAGGTGCGAGTCTGCCGTGACCGCGATCGTCATCCCTTCGGTCACTTTTCGGCCTCCGCGCTCAGAGACGGGACGGGCCTAGGCACGCCGTTGGTCCACATGACCCTGATCGTCGAGCCCACTTTGGCTTCTGCGGGTGTCTGGTCAAGATCGAATGTCAGGTTGCTGCGCGGATCCAGTATCTGGATCCCGTCAGGTCGAACCTCCGTGACGATGGCATCGCCAACGTCCCGCTGCCTGGCTAACACCGGCAGATCCTTGGCAGCGGCCCCCTCGACGCACACGGTGCGGCCGTCCAGTCCCAGCAGTGCAACCCTTCCGCCCCGCACGTGCTGCACCACGTACGTGCGTCCGTTGTGCTCGGTGATGTCGCCCGGCCGGAGGCCGGGGAGCCGCAGCAGGATCGTGAACTTGTACAGCTTCCTGTTGCTGCCCTTCTCCACGCCCACGATTTTCCTGGACTCCTCGATCGTTCCGCCCCTTTGGCGGACAGCCTTCCTTGCGATGTCCCTCGCCCTCTTGACGGACCCCAAGTAGAAGTCCCTCCCCTGGCGGGCGTCCTCCATCTTGGAGAGGAACCCCATGCGGTCCTTCGATCCAGCGCCGGAGGCCTCCTTTACTAGGGACGTGATCCAATCCAGCTCCTCCGGGTCCAGATCTCGCCCTTCTGCCCTCACCTGTAACGTGCAGGAGTAGAATTCTGAGCCCTTCAGCCCGCACTCTCTGCAGGTCTTCCTCTGGAAGGGCACGGTCGACCGCACGCAGACCTTGGCGGTCTCGCCCCCTTCGCCGAGCGGTCCCACCTCCGCACAGATGTCAAGTGAGATCTTCCTCCTCATCATGGACGGTCGCTCGACCCAAAGGCGCAATAGCGCTGGTCCGGTCTGCTTCGCAGCCCCCTGGCGCGATCCAGCGGCGAATTGGTCGGTGAGCTTGGTTCTCCTCGGGAGTTCGGCCTCGACGGCCTTCACGATCGTCGATCGCAGGTCTGCCCCGCCCTCTCTCCAGGAGTTCTCATGCTTGTATCTGAGGCATTGGGGGCAGACCGTGATCTGGAAAGGGGATAGCCTGAGGATCTGCCTTGTGCCCAAGAAGCATGCAGGACAGATCCCGTCGATGAGGTTTCGGACGAGGCTGCCGCATCCCGGGCAGCGCGCCGCTCGCGACTGGACATTTGTCCCGCACATTGCTGACGACTCCTAGATGAAGAACTTGACCATCTGGGCATGGGGGACGCCCGCGACAACTATCACCTTGTCTCTCTCGACCAATCCTAGGCTGATGGCCTTTGACACGCAGTCCTTTCCCACCAAGTTTGCAATCGTTGCTTCCTTCAGGAAGGGCTCGCAATCGTCGATTCCGATCAGCGTTCCCTTGTAGAAACCCTCGTTCACCTTCAAATTGAACTCACCCTCCCTGAAAGTCTTACCCAGGACATCCCTGTCGCACATGGCGACCAGCATCTCGCCCTGGGCCCTATGGATCTTCATGAAGACTTTGGGACACTTCCCCTCGGGCAACGGATCGACCTAGAAGGACCTTATGCTACTTCTGGCCCCGCAGGCCTCGCACTTCAGCATGTGAACCCTTCCCTGCTTGATGATGTTCGTGTCGGGCTTGCCGCATTCATGGCAGAACACATACTCCTTGGCATACGCGTTCACGAGCTCCATTATCTTCTGGTCAGTGAAGCGGCCTTGGAACACGGCCCTCCGGGTCTCTATCTCGCCCGCTGTTGCAAGCTCCTTGCTGAGGAACTTGATGATGTGGTCGGCCTTTCGGCTGAATGCGTCGGCAAGGTCGCCGAAGTTCCGCACAATCGTTCGCTTGCCCACTGTGATTATGTCCAGCTGCGGGATGTCGAATCTCTTCTTCTCGAAGATCTCCTTCGGAAGTTGGGATCTTGCCCTCTCTAGGAGATCATCATAGCTGGAGATCATTCTTCTTCACCTTCCTGAGCCTGTAGATCTCAAGCTCCCTCAACGGCTCCCAGTTGGGGTCCGCAATCGCAGATACAGAGAGGGGCGACAGGTAAATCTCTCCCTCGTACTCCCTTATCTGGCCTATGACGTCCACGATCTGTCCGACCTCGAACGGTTGCAAGACCTTCGCCTCCTCTCTCCAACCCTTAACCCTTATCGTCTCGGTTCCATCATCCAAGGTCAGTGCGCAGTATGTGCCGTCCTGCGAGGAGAACTTGTGGGCGACCGTTCCCATCACGCGCGCCTTGTCGATGTTCTCTCCGTTCCACATCCTAAGGAAGCTCCTCGCCGAGCCCGATCCGCGCACGAACTCACCGCTCACGAGTTCCATCGAGTAAACCTTTGCCGCGTGCTCGCTCACCTGGACTGGCCCGGCCTGTGGCGTCGGCAACGCCCGCCGCATCTGGTCTCGCGCCCCCACGGGCTCGTCTCTCTCGGGCTTGACCTCTCCAACGAGCTGGATTTCTTCCAAGTCCTCGAGGTCCTCGAGCTCGAGTTCTTCGGGATCTGTCTCCTCAGGCTCGCCCTCGTGGCTGGTCATCGTCTCACGCAATCTTCGATTCACTAGGCAGGTTCGGTTGGACGAAGGCGCGCGGTTTGGCTGAAAAAGCTTTTCCCGACGTCAACGCACGACGCCAACGTAGTCATCCCGCATTTCTGGTGGAAAGGAAAGTAATGGGTTTGCGCGCTGCGGGCAGTAAGGATTTTAAGTGAGTTGCGGAGACGCTGACGGGAATGAGAACGTTTCGCGGAGGGACGTTGGGAAGCTTCCTCGGGCCTGGGCGGCTCCAGACGTTCGTGCTGATCGCTCTCGCTCTCCCAATCACAGCCCGTCCGGCTGGGTGCGACACTCGAAGGACGCGCATTCTGGTTGTCGGGGAGATCGGACAGATCAATGCGCTCCGCGGACTGCTGGCGGGCGAGCCGTTCGTCAGCATCGTCGCGGTGCCGTGCCGCGCGGTTGGGACATCGCTGAGCCAGCAGGAAGCGGAGAAGTTCATTAGGCTCTACTTCCCCCGCACGTACGAGGCGATGCGGGGCTACCAGTTCATCATCCTCACCGCTACTGAGTACGACCTATTGTCTCCTAGACAGGACCAGTGGATGTATGATTCGATCCGCGAGGGGACTGGCGGGATCAACGACAACAGCGTCTTCAGCGTGGTGGGCACGATCATGAGCGCGTGGGCCAATTCCCTGACCTCCAAAGCCTTCCCCAACGACGCGGCCGCGGTGGCAGAGAGGGGGGGATGGCGGGGTATGTCCCTCGCTTTCAGCGTGACGATCGACAAGAACTTCCCTGATCCCGTTCTGACCCTTTTCGCACCTTACGGCGTGGAGAGGACCCCATGCTGGGGGGTCTCCAGCGTGGTCGTGCCCCGGCAAGGATCGGCGACGCTCGCGTGGCAGCACGGCAACTTCGCCACCAAGCAGCCATACCTAGCCGTCTGGGACTACGAGAAGGGAAGGACCTTCACATGTGGCAGCCTGATCCCCGGCGGTTGGTTCATATACCCCGATAATCCCTATTGCGCCGAGATCCTGATCAACATGATCTTCTACTCCGCCAAGAGGAAGTTGATCCAGGATGTCGAGGAGTTCCACTTGGCTAGGTCCAGCATCATTCAGTTCGACATGCGAAGGGGAGTGCTGCTTTCGCTTAAGGACTTCATAGATGCGTTCGGAGCGGATACGCGGCCGATCGACGACGAGATGTCACAGCTGGAGGCACTCTACGATGATGGCGTTCAGTTGTATAGCGACCTCGAGTTCTCGAAGTGCCGGGAGCAGATGAGCGGCGTGCTGGCTAGGTTCGGCGAGGTTGAGAGGATGGCGATGAGGATGAAGGATCAGGCTCTCCTCTGGGTGTACATGGCGGAGTGGCTCGCGGTCTCGGCCGTCCTCTGCATCTCGGGCTTCAGCCTGTGGACGCTGATGGTCAGGAGGAGGCTTTACCGAGCGGCGGCTCAAACTAGGCTTTCACGGGAACTGCAGTGACGGCTTCTGTCGCATGCCTTTCGATCTTGCCGGGGTTTCGGCGGTTGCCAATTCGGTCCAACCGGCTCAAATCTAAAAGGGTCGCTGGGGCCCGCCATACCGTGGGTTCGCCACTTCCCATCACGGACAACCACATTCACATCGATCCCCTGCACGGGCTGGGACCGGCTGAGGTCGCAAGGCTGTTCTCGAAGTCTGGGGGGACCCACCTTATCGTCGTGAACAAGATGGTGCAGGACTGGGATCTTGCCCTCCGCTCCGTTGATGACTTCAAACGGGCAACAGAATCCTTCCTCCAGATGGTGGACAGGTTGAACTCCCAAACCCGCGTTCGAGCGTTCGCGGTGGTAGGCCCGCACCCGGCCGAGCTTGTCAAGCTCTGGGAGACGGCCGGGCCGGAGAAAGCGAAGTCGGTCTACGGGGAATGCCTGCGGTGCTGCGCCGAGCTCGTGAGGGCGGGAAGGGCCGTCGCGATAGGCGAGGTGGGCAGGCCACATTTCCCTGTTTCGGAGGAGTTGCTTGAAGCCTCAAACGACCAACTGGATCTAGCCTTTGAGCTTGCGGCAGACGTAGGATGCGCGGTGCAGGTTCATATGGAGACCAGCACCCCGGCGCAGTTTGAGGAGCTGGCATCGAGGGCAAGGCGTGCGGGGCTTGACCCGAGGAGGGTCGTGAAACACTTCTCGCCTCCCCTCGTGGCAGCTGGCCAGGAAACGGGCGTGTTTCCCTCCGTGATCGCCACCAAGGAGAACGTCACCCAGGCTCTAAAGCAGGGGGACAGGTTCCTTGTGGAGACGGACTACGTGGATGAGCGTGCCCGGCCCGGCGCAGTGCTAGGACCCAGGACGGTGCCGAGGGTTACACGCACGATGTTGGAGGAAGGCAGGCTCAGCGAGGACTCGGCGTGGCGAATCCACAAGTTCAGCGTGGAAGCGCTGTATGGCGTGGAGGTGTCGTTGTAGCCGAGGCCGTCGAGATCCTAGATGGCGGGCGGCTTACCGTGGGCGCTTCCCTTCTGCCTCACCGAAGGTCCTTCCTGCCCGGCACCCCGCGGTTGCCCTCCCAAATGGCGCACGTTTTCGGTTCAGTTTGGCCCGTCTTCTGGCTTTCATCCTGAGGGCGGCTCCGGCGGCCAGACTCACCTCCAGAAGCGCAGTGCGGGGCAGGGGGACTTCACCGATGGGAGCGCCTGCCAACGTGAGGGTGATCTGCTTCGTCGTGTTCAGGTCCACCGCGGCAGAGCTGGAACGCCCCGCATGATAGGCCCCGACCTGGTACGCCCCCGCGGCCCAGCGCCCAGTGGCATTGATTATCTCCTGCGCCAGGAGCAGCGTCGCGATGCCGGAGGAGTCCGTCAGGGCGGAGTCGGCCTTCGTTCCGTCTTGGAAGTTGGCCGTCACATTCGCCCCCGATACCGGTCCGGTGGAGTCCACGACGTTGACATCCAAGCGCTGGCAGATGTAGATGTTCGATTCTTGATTAGCTGAGTACAGGTCGGCGGTGGAGTTCCAGATCCACACTCGGGCGTTAACGTTGCAGTCAACGCTGGTCAGCCTGCACGAGGAAAACCGGGTCTGCGAACCACCGTATGCTGAGAACGGGCCGCTGATCGTTGAGCCGGCCATTTCCAGAACCTCACCCTCCGTGCGCACGCTGTAAAGCTCGGACTCCAAGACGGCCACATGCGAGTCGCTAAATATGGTCAATGCCCATCCACGCACCTCGGTGTTTGCGACCGTGATCTTCGGTGCGGTTCCCCAGGGACGGAGCGAGACGGAGCAGTTGGCCAGGAAATTCCAGAACCTGACAAAGCCGGGCCGCAAACGCACAACCGAGCAGTTCCCCCTGTAGATTCTCGCAAGCAGAAAGCTGTTGATGTTTGATTCTCGGACGTCCACCGTCGAATTCGTATTGCAAAGGATGTACGGAATCAGGCATCCCCGGATTTCTAGGGACGAATGGTCATCGGCCATCATTCCCTTCGTCGCAGAGCAGCCCGTCAGCTGACAGGATGCGAAATTGCTCAGGGACATAAAGTGGAAGGTGGAGTCCGCGACAAGGAGCGAAGAAGATCCCTTCGGTTCGATTCTGACCTCTTTCTCCATCCGGCACTTCTCGAGCCGCCCGGAGCTATTTCCCAGCAGATGCAGCCTCAGGTCGTAGCCATTTGCCGTCACGGTGCTATTGTACGCGATCAGGCGCGGGCTGCCCGCGGCGGGGTTGCGCAGCGTGATGTTGTGATTCATTCCCTTCTGTGTGAAGTTGAGTACGGCATTTCTGAGAAGCAGCGTCGCGTTTTGCTCGATGATTATGCTCCCGTTGATGTCGAATCTTCCCTCCAGCACAGTGACCGTGTTGCCCGAGATGACCAGATTGCCCTGGTGGATGGCGGGGGTCGTGCTCAGGGCGTTTCTGGACTGTGACCCGAATGTTAGCACCATGACAGAAGAAATGAGAAATATCGCACGAGCAAGAGAAGCGGACCTTTTCACACGATCACCGTGTGCTTCTTCGTCGCCGCCGCGCTGGCCAAGCATTGTCGTTTGACCTTTCTTGGGCCTGGGATGCGGCTGCTGCCTGCGCCCGCTGGAGCCTTCCGCCTCTTAAATCTATGGGTCTCAGGCCGCAGCCGTCAGCGGAAGGCCGCGGCACTGCCCTAGGGCGACCGTGCAGCTTGGCTCGGATCGTTCAGATGCCGGTTCTGTTCACACAAGGTGTCGATTGGCTTTGGGCGTGCACGGCAAATCCACTTGCCGAATCATTTTCATGGCATGTAGCGCGTTTTCCGAAAATCATTTCACCCGCCTTTCTGGGCGTGTCGGTGGTCAAGCTAACGGGTTCAAGCATCTGGTGGATGATTTGGCGCAAGGAGAAGGAAAGGATGACCAACGTAATGATCGCCGGGATCCCGCAGGTCAGTACCGGAGGACTCCGACAACCTTGGGCGCGCTACAGATCGCCCCCGTATGGGTGTGAGCATGGTTACCCCTGAGCAGGCCTCCTGGAACAAAATAAGCTCTGAGGCATCGTTTGGAACAACCAACTACATGCTCTGCCTGGGAGTGGATCCGCAACCCCATCGGCGCTTCGCGAGGTGAAAGCATGGCCCAAGAAACGAGCACCCGCCTACTCAGGAGGGAGAGAAGTATTCCCCGGATAGCACGGAATATTTTTCATGGCCAGATCTTCGCCGTTGCGGCGAGGCGACACCGTTCAGGGGAAGGTTGAATGAAGCTATATCCTGCGTACACGGTGGATGGACGCCCCATGCTCGGGACCTACGCGGCGTCAAGCCTCGACGACCTTCAGTTGGTCAAGAAGGTCGGGATGAACGTCGTGCTGGGAGGGCGCGAGATGCTCGACCCCAAGACGCCGGTCGGGGGCTTCCTCCAGGAGAACGGCATCAAGGTGCTGTACCATCTGACCCATCACATCTACGGCATGCCCACGCTGGGGGACTACGTCGATGCCGAGCAAACCGTCGTACCGTTATCCAACAGGCCGGCGAGGCCGCTGCCGGAGAGGGGGATTGTGCAGCTCGACGACGAGCTCATCTACTACGACCGCTACACGCCGGCAGCGCTGGTCGGATGCCACAGGGGGATGGATGGCACCGAGGCAACCCCGCATCGCGAGGGGACCTTCCTTTTCATGCCGGACGCATGCGCCAGGGAGATCGAGGCGATAGTAGACTCCCCAAACCTGGGGGGCTACTACGTTCTGGATGACAGCCCGGGCGATGCCCTTTCCGCCTTAAAAGCGATGTACGCGACGATATGGAAGTCCGACGGCGGCCCACAGCACCGCGTCGTGTGCGCCGGCTACGGGAGCCACGGGTCGCTTTGCAACTTCGCTCCCGGCGTGTGCGATCTGATGATGATCTACTGGTATCCCGTCTCGCGGGACTACGATCGTTTCATGATAAGCGATAACGTGCAGTGGATGCTGACTGCGGCTCGCGCCCGGGTCCCGGGCATGCCTTTCCTGGGCGTCTATCAGGCGTTCTGGGGGAACGGCGCAGGCCAACCAACCCCCCAGCAGGTTCGACAACAGATGGAGGACTTCGTCAGGGAGGGTGCAAGCGGGCTCATCGCGTTCGCATGCCGCATCGGCGGGCCGTACACTGGCTGGGCGGCGAGCGAGGGGATCCAGAGGGCGATGCAGCAGGCTCACCGTGAGATCATCCAGACTGGCGGATTGTCCGTTCCGCGCCAGCCGGAGAGAATGGCCAAGGCGCGAATCCAGAAAGTGGGATACTGGGAGAGGCCAAGGACCATACCCGGCCTCGTCCCAGCTTGGTACATCATAGCTCCCTTCGAGGACACAGAGCGCGCCGGGCTTCTTGCTGCATACCCGCCTGAGAAGGAGGTCGACCTGCAGGCTGGGTATCCGGGCAAGCCAGGCACGGTGCACTGGATCAAGAGGGAGTCCTGCGCCGGCTTCGTGGGGCTGGGCGAGATCTACGGCGACCAAGCCTACACATCCTACTGCGTGGCCTACGCCACATGCGAGGTGGACAGTCCGAAGCGCCAGGAGGTCCGGGCGATGGTCGGGAGCGATGACGATATCCTCGTCTGGCTCAACGGAAAGGAGGTTTGGCGACACGAGGGGGTGAGGGGACTGAAGCGCGACGATGATCGGGTCAAGATGGTCCTTCCAGCGGGCACGAGCAGGATCCTGGTGAAGGTCTGCAATCGCACAGGGATGTGGGGCTTCTTCATGAGGTTCGTTGACCGCAAGGGCCACCCTCTGCGGGGACTCACGTTCTCACCGATGCCCTGACCTGTCAGGCCAGCTGGGCGCGTTTCAGGGATCGACTTTCAGGCAAACCCTTTTCAGGACCGGGCATCGCGAGCCTCCCTTCGTGAGTTCTCCCAGGTCCTTGGCGATATCACTTCTCATGGTCCTGTTGACGGGAGGTATCCGTGCAGCCGACGGTTTCCCCTTCCGCAGGGCCGTGTACAAGCCTTGGAACTTCGGTGCCGAGGGCCCGTGGAATTTCTCCGAAATGGCGTCGCTTGGCTTGGATGCCTTCTACTGCCCCGCCGACTGGACTTGGGAGAAGGCCTACCCCGGCTGGATCGAGAGGCAGCTCGGGTCGGAGAGCATCCTCGCGGCCGCGAACAACGTCACCTACATCGCCGGGCTGTACTACCTGTAGCCGATGTGGCAGTACATCGACTTCAACTACTCCAGGGCGGTGGACCAATCTGGGCGAATGGAGCCGTACACCCCGGCCCCGCTTGATGGGGCGTGGTGGGTGCACATGATGGAGGAGCCCGGTGTTTTCATCGCCAACCTCTCGCTCCACTATCCCATCGGTGCATTGGTCTGGGACATGGAGCCGTACTACGGCCAGGGCTTCCAACCCGCCCACTACAGCTACGACGAGGCGAGCCTGCAGGAGTTTGCCAACGCCACAAACAGGACGCTACCTCCGCTTCAAGCTGCGCAGAGGTATGCTTGGCTCCATGCCAACGGGCTGCTCGAGCAGTACAAGGCTTGGTGTGAGATGAAGGCCTACCTTCTGGCAAAGGGGGTGGCCGAAAAGATCCACGCCATCAACCCGGATCTACAGCTAGGCATCCTGGGCTTCGTGGACTGCTGGTTCTACTGGAACATCCTCAGGGGCTTCAACTTATCCCTTGCCCCGGTCTCCGCCTGGTACGAGGGCACCTATAGGGGCTACATCTCCTCCGGCCCCGAGGGGGTCGCCCGCTACCTGGACCTATGGCGAACCAACAAGCTGAACGGCCAGTTCATCCCCGGCATAGGAATGATCTCGCCCTGGGCAGCGCTGACATCCATGGAGGCCTCGGTCAGGGAGACGGGATGCTTCTGGTTCTACCAGAGGGACGGCCAGCCGCCTCCCGAGTACGACGATGCGCTAAGGGCTGTGTACCGGGCTGTGGACCAGTACATCTTCTTCGGGGGCTCGGAGGCCAACCCGCTTCCCATCTTCGATCTCCAGCCCGGCGTTGAGGCAAGGCCCTACCTTGGGCCCGGCGGAGGCGCATCCATTCTCCTGAACGAGCTTGAGTACGGCATAGATCCCCCCGCATCCTTCACGATCACCAGCAGCCACGGCCCGTTGGGGTATTTTGGACAGAACCTCACCCCCGTCATCCGCGACGGCGGTGAGCTGGTCCTTCGCCCCCAGGACTTCCCCTGCATCGTCTTCGGCCTGGATCAGGCGGATCTGGGGTTGATTCGGGCAAGGGCCCTGCTCCGTGAGATGGAGGGGCTTCTGTCGGCCCACCAGTGCGTAGGCCTGGGGGACATCATGGTCGCCCGAGAGTCGCTCGTGGTCGCGACCGGCTATTTGGAGGCAGGACGGCACGGGGAGGCGATGTCCGAGCTGAGCCAGACAAGGAACCAGACCTACCAGGCGATCCTGGCCGAAGTGTGGCCGCTCGTGGAGGCTGGTACTGCATCGCCAAGGACCAGCGTGATACCCCTGTCTCTGCTCAGCCGGTTCTCCCTCGCAGGGAGGCTGATCTCCGAAGGCAAGGAGGCCTCCGGGGAGATGTATCTCTACTGGGGTCTGAGGGACTGGTCCCTATCGGTGCCGGAACCGTGGGCCTCCGCGCTTCCCGTGTTTCTGCTGCCATCTGCGTTGAAGGCCCGGAATCGCCTGCGCCGCTCGAAGAGGCAGATGGCGAAGCCTGGATGACCCAGGTGCTGCTCTGCAAAGGAGCAGGTATTGGCCGAGAAAGCCCGTGATGGCCATGTTGAACCAAGCAGCGAGCTAGGCGTAGCGACCGTACCTGACGAAGGCCTGTGACATCGCGTTGATCTTTTCCTGCGAGTGCCCCACCGCGGCGGGAGACCCGTACCACTTGCACATGAAGCCGCCGTCGTAGCTGCCGAAGCACTCTATCAGCTTCCTGGCATACTCCTGGATTTGCTCGGGGCTTCCCTTCACCATCATGTTCTGGATGTCGACTGGGCACCAGAAGCAAACCCTGCCCCCGAACCGCTCGGCCAGGTTCTCGACGCCCATGTTCTGCTGCTGGTCCATCTGGATGACGTCAAGCTCCGCCTCGATCAGGTCGTCCAGAAGCTCGGTTATGTGCCCGCAGCTGTGCAGCATCGTGACCATGCCCTGCTTGTGGGCCCGGCTGTAGACCTGTTTGTAGAAGGGCTTGAAGAACCTGCGGAATATCTCCGGGCTGACGAGAGACCTGTCCTGCAGCCCCCAGTCGTCGCAGGATATGATGCCATCCACCCCCAACGGGGCGATGTGCTCGAGCGATATCAGGGCAATGTCCGTCATCTTCTGCAGAAGTGCCCTAAGCTCCCTGGGGCGGCGGTAGGGGTCGGTCACCGCGTTCCTGTTGCCCCTCAGGTAGTCCAACCGATGGATCAGCGACAGCGGAATTCCGGTGAGGACGAACTTGTCGTCTCTGTTCTTCGCCAGCTGCTCGGGCAGGTGGCTGTAGCGCTCGGGGATGTCGTAGTCGGGGAATTGGAAATGGTCAAGCTTGGAGTAGTCATCCAGCGGATGGATCTTGACCTGCCCCATGGTCTTATCGTCGGGGGAAACCTTCCTCCACACGCACCCCCACTCATCCTCTCCCTCGATGCTGGGCTTCCACTTCGGGTTTCCGCCGATCCCCACATGGAAGAAGTCGGTTCCCCATGGCTCGGGAAGGTCCCTTGGGACCCTTTCGGGCGAGTCGAAGTGCGCTGCCCGCCTGACAAGCTCTTCGCCGCACATGCCGGGCTTGCGAAAGGCCAAATGGGTTGCCATCTTCATCCCGCACGAAGGTCATCGGGCGATCTGATATTTCTCTCCTGGTAGCCCTCGTACGCGTGCGAAGCGGCAGTCGGCTGTTTGGGTGGAGCTCCGTCTAACCAACGGGTTTACCCGGTGTACCGCTGCATCGAGCCATATGCGGTTGGTCTTAGGATTTGGCTGTCGTGCACGTCTCATACGGGCCGGAGGGTTCCCACGAAGACCTGCCATGCCAGCAGCGTCTTGGCAACGAGGCTTAAGATTATGTAGAACCTCTCGCCGTAGAGGTAGTCCTTCCAACGGCCAACCTTCTTGTACTGCAGGATCATGTTCACCGCAAATATGTTGAAGAAGAAGGCGATCGAGATGTAGATGTAGTAGACGAAGTCCGGGACGCCTCCTTTTGCTGCTAGGGCCGCTCCCACCAGATAGATTCCGATGACCACCCATGGTATGGCACCGGCAAACACTCCGAAGTAGTAGGATGTCCAGTTGGTCTTCGTCGTCGTCTGGTTGTGAAGCTCCATCATCAGCCCGAAGAGGTTCATGCAGGCGTTCAGGGCAAACAGTGGGATCAGCGTCCCTATATCGTAGATCCCTGTGAGCATCGCGATGACGACGATCATGATCGAGGAGCTAACGGCGTACTCATACCACCGGGCGTAGTTGATGTGTTTCTTCAGGTTCTTGACGTACCAGGGGTAGCCCCAAGGCGAGGCAAGCGAGAAGTGCGCGACGGCCGAGGCCAGAAGAAAGAGCGCTACGAGGGGCCCCAAAGGCACGTTCGCGATCGTGTCGGTGGTCAGCTGCAGGCGTTGGGCCGTCGTATTGTAGACGAGGTATGATGCCGTCACGGGCAGCTTGAAGTCGTTGCTTAGCACGAGCATGAGCACGAACTGGATGAAGTGGAACACGCCCATTATCGCGTTGAACCGCCTAAGCTTTGGGAATTTGGCTTCGTCCTCAGAACTCATATCGTATCCAGTCTCCACCCCCGTCCGAAGCCAAGGCATGGCCTAACGAGGGCCACGCGTGGCAATGCCGTGGCTCCTGAAAAGCGTTTCGAAGGAGCCGGCCGAAGGCACGTTTGCGCGATTGCGGCTGTTGGGCGACGGCGATCGGATCAGACCAACGAGATGCGTCCGAAGGGCGGCGCACGTGCAGGCTCCGGACGCCATAGATCATTGCGCGGGCTCTACCGGTATGATCTGGAAGGAGGCCTGAACTCCGTTCCTGTGAACGTCCACCAGTAGCATGCCCGGCGGCTCGCCTCCCTTGTTCTTCCTTCTGGTGCTAAGCGCCGGGCAGATGAAGAACTGGGTCTCCCGGCACCGTAGCGCCCGCAGCCTGTGGGCGTGGCCTGCGAACACGCCGAATAGCTTGCGGCCGCGAAGAAGGCCCAAGACCTCATCGGCGTTCTCCACATCGCATTCAAGTTCCTCCCTGCTGCCGAAGAGGCCATGGTGGGTGAACAGCAGGATGGGTTTCCTAGCGTCAAGCCCGGCCAGAGCCCGCTTGAGCCACCTCATGGCGGGAGGCTCAACCTTGCCATGCCAGTTCTCGGGGTTTCCTTGGGAGTTGTTTGTGTCGAGGATGATGCACGCCACGCCCCTGACCTGGAAGCAGCGGTTCACGGGCCCCAAGAATCGGGAGAACCTTCTGCGGCTGCTTGGGTTGCCCATATTTCCAAGGTCGTGGTTTCCCACAACCGCATGGTAAGGCACAGTGAGCCTCGAAAGGGCGTGCATGAGCAGCCTGTACTGCTCGGGCTGCCCGCTCTCCACCATGTCCCCAGAGAGTACCACGAACGAGGGGTCCTTCCCCATCGACCTGATACCGTCCAATGCGCGCACCAAGATCTCGGCGCTCGCCGGATCGAGGATATGGGTGTCTGCGATCTGGGCGAAGCGGAACAGCGGCCGGTTGTGGGATCTCAATCGGCCCATGCGCAGCGGGGCCTATCAGATAAGTGTGTCCGAGATTGCAGGGATGTTGCAGGCGGGGCGGTTAACGAGCCTGGGTTATCACCGAAGACGTCCCTGTAGAGGGCTGAGGCTCGCGCGTGGCATGCTTCCCGTCAGGGCAGGGATGTCGTATTTGCGTTAAGGCTTGCCACGCTGGTCAAGACCGAGGGCTGAGCCACTCCACCTCCAGAACCGAACAGTCGCACGCAAGGAGTGAAACTAGGTGGGCTCCGGAAAAGCACCCGAGTAGGCGTTGGATCGCCCAGATAAGCACCGACGCGGCCGCAAAGGCAGGCGATTGCCTTGGCGAGGTCCCGGGGCTGGGCCGAGGACCTGGCACCTGGGCGGGTAGTCGGTCAAGTCAAAGAGGTGCCAAGCGTCCGCGAAGGGCCTCGGCTTGACGCCGCCCTCAATTTGTTTCCTTCCCGCCATGCGCGGCGTGGCGTAGATCACGACGGGGTGCGGCTTCGGGTTGCGTGGGGAGCATATGTCCAGCCTCGTGAGCTTGCGATCGAACCCTGAAAGGTCGCGGTGGGGTACATCGAGGGAAGGCGTTACGCTGCCCACACTCGATGGTCCATCCCTCCAGCTCGTTGTGATCTCCGCGGGTATCCCCCGTTGAGGAGACTGATTATGGTCGCGCAGCGGGCTAGGGGACGAGTCGCCGAGAAAGCAATCGGGACGTCGCGGCATGCGGTCCATGCAGGAAGGAAGATTTAACTCAGCTCCGGCCCTGGCAGTCTCGGGCTCGTGGCCTAGCTAGGATAAGGCGCCAGGCTTCGGACCTGGATATCGCGGGTTCAAATCCCGCCGGGCCCATTCACTACAGCGAGCGAATACTTCCGCATTCATTCTTGGTTTTTGAAAATCATGATGTGCGTGTCCCGGCTCGGTCAGCAGGATCTCTCACCTGCTTGCCGAGAAGGCTGCGTAACCTCTCCAGCTCCTTGACAATATCTTTCGGGGAAACGCAGACCATGCCAACGACTATCCAACCAGAGCATGACGGCCACGAAAAAGAACCCCAGGACAGAGGGCCGCGACCGGTCTATATCGCAGAGTGTGATTCCCCTCCCATATCCATAGGTGGACTGCGACTCTCACCGAACACCCCCACGAGGAGGGGCGTTCTTCCCAGCGCCTTTACTATCCTCATCCAGCCTGCGCCAGATAAACAGGGCTGCGTTCGAGACCCCAAGATGTCGTGCCACACTCCTCCAAGACATGCCCCGACCGTGCAACTCCTTCGCCATTGGAAGAAGAACCCTGGCTACCGAGGATAATGACCTGTACGGGAACTTCTTCTCGGTCATGAAGACCCCGCCTCCCACCCCCGCAGGAACCACGTCACCCAGGACCTACAGGTCTCGGTGAACCATCGGGAGGCCATCACTGCAAGGACAAGGATAGCCAAGTCACCGCTCCCAAGGGTCAGCTCGCTGATGCGGACCGGGCCAACGCTGTAAAGACTGACAGAGCCGTCATCCGATCCAACAGCGATCACCGACCCATCGGAGGACCAGCTAACACAATTCGCCGCCCTGGAAGGCCCTGCCAACACAACTGCGCAGTCCAACCCTGCGACGGGATCCAAGCGCCACACCACAGCGCCGGGAAAGCTCAACACGCCGCACTCCGCCAAGAACCTCTGTTCCTCTAGATTCCCAGCCACCCCATAGTCCAGCGTCCCCGCAGCCACCGCCAACATCGTCGAGTTAGGTGCCCATGACAGGCATCCAGGCAATGAAAGATGGGAGTGGCGAAGCACAAGCACCGCAAGCCCCTCACCCAACTCAGATTGGCGAAGCACAGACCTCTCCCACAGCTCAGATTGGCGAAGCACAAGCCCCCCACCCAACTCAGATGCGCTAGGAAGTCCGCCCCCCATATCAACCTCCCAAACCACAACCCTGGCCAACCCGCCGATCTTCGCAATCATATCCCAAACATTGCACAAACCAGCAGGAATCTCTTTATCAGTTTCCCGGTCAAATTCACTCAGACAGGCCAACTTCGAGCCATCATGCGACCAGGCCACAGACAGCACATTCCTCCAAGCCGGCAAAGAAACAAGGAGAAGGGGCCTCCACGGATCCCAGATCTGGACACATGAAGGAAGCCCCACCGCCAAATAAGATCCTTCAGGAGACCAGGCCAGGCAAGCAACATCCTCTCCTACTGCATGACTTGACAGCGGCCCTCCCCCAACGTTGAGGACATCCCATATCTCAACCCCGCCTAGACCTGCAACTGCGAGGATGCTCGGTTCCGGGCTCCACTGCAGCAGGCTTGCACGCTCAATCCTGGGATATATCCTGTTCACCAAGCTGCCGAACCCTGCGTCCCATATCGACACCTCTCCCCCCTCCGTGCACGTTGCGATCATCCTGGCGTCCGGGGATACGACAGCATGCTTAAAACGGTTCAACCCATCCAGATCAATCCGGAACTTCTCAGAACCACCCCGCGTAAAAACCCGGACCGGCTCGCCCCACCCCTCATGCGTTGCAATGATCAGGTCCCCGTCGGGATACCAGTAGACCGTTTTCACAGCCGAACACCAGCCCTGAAATCTTCGAATGAGACTCAGCGATCCCGACCCTAAGTCAACCTGCCACAGTTTCACGGTTTGATCCTTGGAACCGGAAACCAGGCGGGATCCGCGCCACGACAAGGATGAGACGGGAAGAGAATGGGCCGAGATATCCGTGACGACCTCTCGACTTTCGATTCCCCATATCAGGATTCTGCCATCAGAACTGCCCAGGGCCAGGAAATCTCCACCGGGCGACCAGGCCAGGCTCGTCCCAACAACATCCACAGCACTTAAGGCAATCAGGCTACCGTTGCTGGCGCTGCAAATCCTCAGCAAGCCATTCGCGGCCGTGGCGATGGCGGTTCCATCAGGCGAGAAGGCTGCCAGCTCTCCGGGAAGCTTGTATACCACTTTTCCTGTGGAGGCGTCGAAGACCTGCGTGTCCCCACTGCCGCTTGCAAGAATCCTCTTGCCGTCGGCCGACCAATCAACGGTCCCGCCATCGGCGACGCAGAACTGGCCGCCGGTCTTCGAGAAGCATGCGATATGAGTCCGGTTTGCGATATCGAAGAGGTGTACGCGGCCAGCGCACCAGCCCAACGCTATCATGGAGCCGTCCGGCGACCACCTTACCGGCCAAGGATCTATGCCCCAGTACGTTCGAGAGTATGGATAGGCGCCATAGTCGTAGTCAAGTTCAGCAACTGTCAAGAGGTCTGGTACGCGGACGAGTCTGACCTTGCCCAGAGCATTGACAACCACGATCATGGATCCGTTTGGCGACCAGGCAAAGCCGGAGAAAGGTAGGCCCTCGGAGCCGGGGAGAAACGAGGCAAGGCTGCCGTCCAGATGCCATAGGTGCAGCGCTGAATCACTGCAGGTGGCCAAGAAAGGGCCCTGAGGGTCCAGCTCTGCTTTCTGCAGCCAGCCCAGACCTATGACGATCTCCGGGGCGACGATCTCAGGGGCGGCATATGCGAGAGTGACCTGCATCTCGCGGCCGCTGGAGATGATGAATAGGAAAATCGCCGCAAGAAGGACCAGACCCATCCGGTGCATGCGATCTCAACCCTTTGTCGTTTGGTTACCACGTAGAGGAGCAGTAGGTTTGTTCAATACTCAATCCAGCAGTAAGCCCACTCGACATATGGGGGATTGCCCCACGAACTCCCTTGCGCGATGGCGTTGGAGTTACTCTGTGACACCCACTTGAACTTCATCCAGATTCTGTAAGAGTGCTCAGCTATCGAATCAAAGGTTCCGTATCCAGTGACTTGACCCACGTTCCAGATGCCGCCAGGATTGTCCCATCGATAGTAACCTGAGCCAACCTGCCCTCCGGTGGTCAGATCGGTCACTATGAGATATACGATGAAACACTGCACAGACCCTGACTCCTCGTACGAGGTGCTGTTGTCAAGGTCGAATGTGATCTCGAAGTCAACCGATGTGCTGTGATACATCGTGAAATCCCTCCACATAGCAACATCCGCCCACGCTGAATCCCAGACCGCGTCCTTACTCTTCGCCCCGGCGTAAATCTCAGCCTTCTTGGAACTGGTTTCCTTGGAGTCGTGCCAGATCTCACCCGGGTCCTGGCTGTAGGTGCCTCCGTCGTCAACGCTCATATCTGTCGGGTAGTACCATGTCGTTCGACCTGACGGGAAGATAGGCATTTCGAATGGCTTATCGCTCCATGTGATCGTCAACCGCGTCTCTGTTCTTTCTGCTGGGACTGTCGCTGCCAGTAATACGAGGGCAATGCACCCTGACACAATCGGGAGAAATTCTTTCATGTTCTCACCTCCTGTTTGGTGGATATTCATACTCTCCCTCCCCCAGTGTGGCGGAGGACTCGATCTTGTGGACGTTCCCAGGATGAGTATTTGTACGCTACCGCTGGATAAAATGACTAGGTACGGTGAACGCCGTCTGTCTGCGTGCGATCGCGACCCTAATCGGACAAGAAGCCTCTCAAATCCAAAGCTTCGGAAATCCATAGGACTACGCGTATCTGGGGGGATGGCTGAACATCCATGCCAAGACCCTCGGGAGCACACTATCGACCTCTTCCACATACACCTAGCCAACGAAGGCCGTACAGGCGATCCCTACGACAGGCACTTGGGCAATGGAAACGAAGAGACCTAGGGGAAATCCACAAGCAATGGCGAGACCTGAGAATACGTGGCACTCCATTCCGTATAGCGAGACTGTGCCACAGAAGTGCGGCTGGCCGTCACGGCCCGTCGTTTGTTTCAGGGATCTGCGAGCCAGAAGCTCTCGCCGATACTTCCCGGGCTCGTTTCAACCGTAATACCTACCCGGCTGGTGCCCATTTTCGTCAACTCGAGCTGTGCGGTCCGCAATCTGCTACTCAGCGTAAGCAGCTGGCTTTTCAGCGTTGCAAGCTCTGAATCTTTCTCTAGCAAGGTCATGTTGGCTTGGCCAAGCAAATCCTGAACACTCATCAAAGCCTCAGAGGTTGTGGAAAGTCTCTGCTCTGCTTGGAGAAGGCTCTCCGTTGCGGTCGCCAGTCGCCCGCGGAGGTCCAACAGTTCGGCGTCCTTTCCCAGGATATCTGTTCTAAGAGACCTACATGTCTGTGCCCCCAAGTAGGCCGCGGTCAACGCGATGAAGAAACCAACACCTAGGACACCCGACAGGGTCCAAGGCAACCTCCACCCCGCTCGGTACCTCCTAGACGGAGGCCTTGGCGGTTCTCGACCCTCTTTCCCCATGAGTGAGTACGATGTTGATGGAGGCCAACCGGGTATCACGCTCTTTGTAATGGCTCCGGCCTGGACCAGCCTTTTGAGGCGCCTTGACAGCTTCGGTCTGGTCACCTTCAACCCATTCATCTTTAGGGCTTCCAGAATCTCGTTGAAACCCATCTTGGTCCCTTCGCGCAGGATACGAAGGATGGCTAACTCCAACTGGTCATATTCGACAGGCATGGAGACCTATACGTTCTGGTCACTAATAAAAACTAGGTACGATGCCAATCATCTCATGTAGGGCCTCTTTCGGACGCTCTGGATCTCACACACCCATCCTTACGAATGCAGACAGGAGCATTGGCTCGACCAAGGAGGGTTTGACTGGATAGCAGATGCTGGAGGGCTAAGGTCTCTCGGCTTATGCTGACGCTCCCTCCAGGTCTGGAACTCGCCTTGCGATGTCTCTTCCACGCTTTCGGAGCAAGTGTTCCCAGAGGCGCATCCCTTGCGTGAGCGAACGCTCGGGAGTACATCCCTTGCCCCGCTACTGAAGAAGTAGCTTTGCAAAGAGGCCGCGTATTGTCGTCCGGGTCCTCAAGCGATGGAACGCAGGATGGCCTTGGATCAGAAGAAATCGAAAAAACGAAAAGAGCATCGAGGACCCAACTGGGTATGTATTCGCTCGCTACAGGCAGTAGGTTCCACCGTGCCCACATTATTTGCTATCCGAAACCGCTGATCTTTGCAGTGGCGCGAACCACATTGTTCTGTGCCTTCTGCCGCCAAAGACAGAGGAGAACCGAGGCCGTGGTAAGAGGTACCTTCACCTCTTGGAAGACCCCGATGTGGGCAGGCGGAAACCGAGATTCTGCAAACCTTTAGGGGCATGGAGGTTGACTTGGAGCATATCAAGCTTCGGCACAGTGTGGAGCAGGTTCGCCAAGAAGACCTCTTACCTTCGGAAACCCGGAACCTTGAGCAGGCTCCCGAGGAGTTGTCCCACGCTGCCGGCCCTTATCAGTGCAGCCGCCGTAAGAACCAACCCCCTTGCGGAAACAAGGAGTCTGAGCCAGCAGCAGGGAGCTGGTATCTGAGATCACGACCCGCTTGACCTTGGGCTGTGACGAGGACGCGAGTTGCAGTGTGGCCCTGGAGAAACTAGGAGCCACGGACCTTCGCTATTTCACTTTTCAGGCGTGGGATGTCCTCCTCAACGATCTTCCAGATTCTCTCCAGGTTCACGCCGAAATAGGCGTGGATGAGGACATCTCTCATCCCGGCGATCTTTTTCCATGGGATCTCGGGATACCTGTTCTTGAACTCGTCCGGAATGTTCTTCGCAGCCTCGCCCATTATCTCCAATCGCCTGAGGACGGCGTCTTGAACCTGGGTATTGCTGAAGAAATCATCCCTTGAAACTCCCTTGGTGTATTCCTCGATCTTGGAGATACTCTCCTGGATGTCCTCGATGTATACTTTCACGTCCCTCTTCACAGGATTTCCACCTGCTCGGCCAGTATTCTCTCCCTGAGAAGGGGCTTGATCGTGCTATACTCAACCAGGTCGACCTCCCGCCCCAAAGCTTGCTCTATCTCCAGCTTGAGCCCGATGAAGTCGAGCAGGCTCATGTCGCTCTCGATATCCACCAGGATGTCGATGTCGCTGTCTTCCCTTGCCTCCCCCCTGACCACGGAGCCGAATATCCCCGCCCTCTTGACCCGATTGCGGCGAAGGATTGGGAGAATCTTCTGTCTTATCTCCTCTACTTGCCCCTCCATTTCGATCAATCTTCCATGCTGGTTGTGGTAGAAAACGCTTTTGCACCTTTCACCCTTCGACGATTCCATGTCCCCATCTCCTAAGCGGAAAGTCCGCCAGAGACCCATCCGTCCCTGCTCGGCCCGCCAGAGCGACGCATTCTGGACATGGCTGGCCAACCCCCGGGAGCGACCGCAGAATGCTGTGGATAGGAAGAGTCTCTTGGTCTTGGCGCCTAAGGGTCTAACCCTAACTCCTTGTGGTTCCCCATTCCTGAGAATCCAGGAGCGGAATTTCTTTTTGTGCGGTGTGTGCTGTTTCGATGTGCCTTTTGCCTGATGGGCTTAACGATGCCTCGGCGTGGGCCCGTAGGTTTCCTCTCAACAGTCGGGAGATCGTCTCTCCAATACGCATGCAATCTCCTTATCCTAACCTCCGTATCCAGTGCAGAAGGTCAGATCCCGGATGGTCCCGATGAATGACATGTCGCGGCGCAGGTCAAACAAACCAAAATCGAATCATGGCCACGCCAGATACGAATTCGCTCCCTGCGGGGGCCGCGCCGCGCCGGGCCCGCCATCTCTCGTTGGCTTCATCGGCCGGAATACTACTTCACAGGACCGAAGAAGGCAGACTAGGTCATGATAGGAGCTCCCTGGTGAATGTCTTCTTGCCAATCCCTAGGTGGGAGCAAGATCTTCCGGTCGGCAGCGTTCCACGAGGTTGAACGGCTGCGCCGGCCACAAGTTGAACCGTTCCATGTTATCTATTAGTATCGTTTCGTGGCATGTAACGGCGAGGCAGCGAGATGAAGCACCTTGTGGGAACATGGATCTGCCTGATATTAGGACTGGTCGTCCCCGCCGCACTCTGCCTGCCGCCGGCCGAGGACGTGAACAAGATAGCCCTTGAGTACGTCCGTTCCTCCCAAAACTACCTGGATAACGGGGGCTTTGGCGAGATCGTGACCGCGACGAGGCTCGGGGAGAAGGTCTGCGTGGTCGTTGTGGAGTACCAGACCAGGCACGTCGGGATGCTCCAGGTCATTGGGCGGTTCGCCAGTTACATAACCATAGACTCGACCACGCTGCAGGTGGTAGAGGCAACTACCGAGGACATCACCGGCCGGGGCGATGAGCCGGGCTCCGGGTCGACTGAGCCGGGGAACGTCAGCGGCGACGAGCCGGTCCTCATCTCCCCGGGCGAGGAGGAATCCTACCGCTATAAGATATCCTACACGATCAACGAGACGAGGGAGATGATCGCCAAGCAAGGGATGGAAGAAAACCTGTCGGATGTCCTGGCTCTGCTGGACCGGGCCCAAGCCCTGCTCGACGGCGGGGAATACGACGAGGCCTTGCAGGTGGTGTTGGATGCGAGGGCGATTGCGGAGGAGTTCATCTACGGCACCCCGGTCGATGAGCCTGGCGAAGAGCCTGGGAGCCCTAGCGAGGCGGAGATGCCGTGGCTGTACGGATACATCGTGGTCTTCGATCACGAGCCGACAGGAGACGATTGGGAGAGGCTGAGACAGATGTTCAATGCAACCTTGATCGCCAAGGCAAGCGTCAGCGTCGATGAGAATTACTCCTACTGGGTAAGGGTTTCCGGGGTTTCACCGGACGAGCTCAGGAAGGTGGAGGGCATCAAGGATGTGCTGGCGTTAAGGGGAGATCTGATCAACCCAGCGGAGGGCCACACGGATGTCCCCGAGCTTCCCGTGCCGGCGTCGGTCATGGCCGGAGCTTTGACGATCATGGGATTTCGCAGGCGCTGGGCCGTCCGGTCTCTTAGAGGCCCTGCCGCCTCCCCGGCCTCCGCAGTTGGAGTTGGTCAAAAAGAATTATAACGACCGCCGAGGCCGGTTAGGTCGATGAGCCGAAGGTTCGAGGCGTCCCTCCTTTTGATTTTGTTGGCGATGCTGACACTTCGACCCGGCTTAGGCAGGCAAGCCGCCACCGATCCGGACAGCGGGCGCATCCGGGTGATCTACTTCGGCGACTCATGGGGGGTGTTAAGCCCCTACCAGTACCTCGTCCGCGACCCGATGCTTGCGGTGACGCCGGTGCCGGCGTCCTCAACCCACCTCGGAGGCGTGCCTAATGCCTCCCGGTACATAAGGCTACACATGCCTAGGACGTTCGAGCTTCTGACATCTAGGTTCGACGTCATCATCCTGAGCGACACCGTCAAGGCCTACTACACCCCGACGCAGCTGAACTGGTTCAGGGACGCGGTGAAGGATCGCGGCCGGGGTCTGCTGATGGTGGGCGGAAGGGAGGTGCAGACGGGTGAATGGTGGGCCAACCCTGTCGAGGAAGCCCTGCCGGTGGACTGGGTTCCGGGACAGACCTACGAGAAGCTCTTCAGGGCCTACCCAACGGACCTTGATAGCGCGTTCCTCAAGTCGCTGCCGTGGGACAGCCTGCCGCCCTACCTTGGCATGAACCTTGCCAAGCTTAAGTCCGGGGCAAGCCTCCTTTTGCGATCCGACGTGCAGGACTACCCGGTCTTGGCTTTCTGGGAGTATGGAAGCGGTGCCGGCGTGGCCCACACCCCGGACTGGACCCCTGCTTGGGGTGGGCAGATCTGGCAGTGGGAGTTCTACGGCGATTTCGTGGCAAACCTCATGTATCTCGCTTCCGGCGCAGAGATCCCGGCGGATCCTTTGATGATGCGGGACATCAGGGAGGAGTTCTACCGCTTCGACATACAGCGCGGGATAATTACAGGGATGCTGGAGTTCGTCGAGAAGTTTGGGGCAAACGTCGGCCCCCTCGAGGACAAGCTCTTGGAGATCGACGCCGCGAAACAGGAAGCGACGCGCCTCTACGTGAAACAGGAGTACGGACAGGTTCTGGAAACGATGAGGGCCGCCAGAGCCGAGCTTGACGGCGTTCTCGACCTTGCGCTTATGACCAAGGACAGAGCCCTGCTCTGGATCTACATCTCGGAGGCGATGGCCGTGACCGGCACTTCCTTGGTCTGCGGCATCGCGATATGGCTTCTCATGGTCAGGCGTAGGCTCTACAAAGCCGTGGGGACTACCCGTATGCTCGGCCGGGCCAGTTGAGCGCGGTCCAGACGGCGCTTTTGCCTCCGGTTCATGCGCCGGATAAGTGTCCTGAACCCGGCGGAGGCCTCGGTTGGAGTCGGGTGGGAAAGCCATCGACCCTGCCTTTCGCGTGGGGACGTCAGGGTGCATTGGGCCTGCCCTGCGGCCAGCGGGCCGAGCGCTCAGGTCACGCACTCCCGTGCATCTACCTCTTGGTCTTCAGGTTGGATATCGCCACGGGCCCAGCGACAAGCAAAGGCAGGCAGGCCGCAGGCACGCGGGCGCATGGGTCAAGGGATATCACGGACCATGATCCCTTCAAATCTTCTAGGGAGTCCATCGGCGCTCCGGCCACGACCGGCGGTAGAGCACCATGTACCCCGTTCGCTTGCCGGAGGAACGACGTCCACGTGCAGAAGGCGGATGTCCCCCACAGCCCTGCCTGCTGATGCCACGCCGATCAGGGTCGTCCCAACCGCTGCAAGCACGAAGCTGGCGGGCTGTGGCGGGGCATCACCATGTAGATGAGGGTCGGCGGAATCATGAGGTAGATCGTGGTGAGCGCCACGGACTTGCTGCTCGCCCGGTCAGCCGTCCATCCCCAAAGGTATGCGGAGAGCAGCCCAGCCTTTCGACGCGTCGGCGTTCGATCTTGGCCAGATGGCGCTGGTCAATCCCATCTTTCCGGATACAGAGTCCTATAGCCCGGGAGAAGGATGCTTGCGACGAATCCAAGCTCGCCGATGTGCTGACAGATCCTGTCGGCCCATATGCGCTTCCTCTCCGGGTTGCCGTTGGCGGCAACATCGAGCACGTAGGTTCTGTGTCTGGGGGACTCGCCCGCTATCCTTCCGTAGCCTTGCAGGGCGCTCCTGACATGCGGGCCCATTTCGCGGACCTCGACGATGATTCTCAAGCCAACCGCCGACCCTGAGAAATCGATCTGGCGGGGATCATTTGACCGTCTCGAAGCTTACGACCTGATCAAAAGGCCTGCGCTCCGGGGCATCCGGCTTCTCCGCGGCATACCCGACCGATATGACCGCGACCGGCTTCCAGCCATCCGGGGCCTTCAAAAGCCGGCAGATTGCCTCGTCGTCGAAGGATCCGTTCCAGCAGGTCGCTAGGCCCTCCTCGTGCGCGGTCAGGAGCATGTTCTGTATGGCGGCGGCCGTCTCTTGGATCGAGTATAGCTCCGCGTCGCGCCTGCTCGCCCCCTTCAGGTCGGCGAAGACCACGATGTTGACCGGCGCCTGCGCGATGTGGCGCTGACTGGAGATCGCCCTCTTGGTGTCCCCATTCCTTACCACCACGAATCTCCACCTCTCATTTGCGCAAGGGGCCCAAAGCCCTGCGTCGATGATTCGCTTGATCTTCTCGTCCTCGACCGGGGCATCCCTGTATTTCCTCACGGATCTCCTGTTCCTTATAGCATCCTGCAGCTCCATCCCTTCACGCCTCCGAAGCTCGTGCGTTATGGCCTCCTCGTCGGGTGTAGATCTCGCCGTCACACGGTCGTCGTTGCGGCACGCAACCTATCGTTTCCGTCTCTTAAAACTGATTGCGGAGGGGCTCGCCTTATCGGGCCGGTCCTAGCGCCTAGGCTTGAGCTCACCTTGCAAAAGCAGTTCATCGCGCAACACGGATTCCTACCTCTCACTCCTTGGGGACGGGCAATTCCTGGGTCGAGGAAGATTTAAGATGCCGCTGACGACTGGCTTAACATGCCAGCCGTAGTTGGAGTTATACCTGCCAGATACGGATCGACCCGGCTGGAGGGCAAGGTCCTTGCCGAGATCGGCGGAAAGCCGATGATCCAACATGTATGGGAGAGGGCAGGGAGGGCCAAGCTGATCGATGAGCTCATCATCGCGGTGGACCACGCCCGGGTGTACGAAGCGGCTAAGAGGTTTGGGGCGCATGTCGTGATGACCTCTACCTCCCATACCTGCGGGACGGAGAGGGTGGAGGAGGCCGTCAGGAAGCTCGACTGTGAGATCGCCGTTAACATACAGGGCGATGAGCCGTTCATCCAGCCGGTGACCATAGACGAGGCCGTTCAGCCTCTCATCCAGGATCCGAGCCTTCCCATGGCCACGGTCATGAGGAAGATAACGTCTGAGGAAGATCTGCAGGACCCGGGCGTGGTGAAGGTGGTCACCGATCTCAACGGCATGGCATTGTACTTCTCCAGATCCCTCATACCGTACCCGAGGCGGAGGGAGAACCTTCAGGCATTCGAGCACATCGGTATCTACAGCTTCCGAAAGGACTTCTTATCCAAGTTCGTCAGGATGAAGCCGACGCCCTTGGAACAAACCGAGCTCCTCGAGATGCTCAGGGTGCTTGAGAACGGCTACCGGATCAAGGTCGTGCTCACGAGTTACGAGGGCGAGACCTTGAGCGTGGATACGCCCCAGGACCTCGAGAAGGCAAGGGCGCTGTACGAGAGGATGGTCCATGGCGAGCGAAAGCGAGATTAGGGCGCTGTACGAAGGCCTAGCAGTGGAGACCAGGGAACGTCTGGACGCCGTCACGGAGAGGATCTGCCGGGTGAAGGAGGACGGCGGCAAGCTCTGCGTCGTGACGGGGAGCGGCCCGAACCTTCACGAGGGCGTTACCACGCTCATCGCGGAGTTGATACGCAAGGGCGTGGTGGATGGCGTTCTCACCAGCTCGGCCGTCGTCGCGCACGAAATGGCCGGCACTTTGGAGAAGGTGTACAGGGTGGATGGAAAGGAGCTTGGCGTGGATGTCGACCTGCTGCCGGCGGACGGAAGGTTCGAGATATCCCTGTGCGGCGACGAGGTCTTGCGAAGGTTGGAGGGCGAGATGAAGGTCGACCGCGACCTAATCTCCAGGGCCCTCGCGATCCCTGGGGACACGATCATCAAGGCTGCAGGGAACATGTCGTACCCCCTCGGGCTGAGAACGGAGCTCATATCGCACGAGATCCGCGATCTCGCCAGATCCCGGGGGCTGAGCTTTGAGGGGGTCGCGGGGCTCGGAGCTGATCCAAGGACGATGATCGGGGCCGCAGCCGAGACGGGCATCCCGCTCGTGGTGACGGTGCCTCAGCTAGTCGGCGGGGGGTCGGTGGGGATGGACATAGCCGACTCCACCTCGATGAGGGACAGAAGCCAGAGGGTTGCGAAGGTCCTGAGCTCATGCGACGTAATCCTGGAGTCGGCCCTTGCCCTGGCACAGGAGGTCCACGACGGCCCGTTCGAGACCTATACGGGCCACGGGATATGGTCTCGCTGGGTCGGGGATTGGACCTACAGACTCAAGGACAAGTATCTCGTGAGGATCGACCTCGACCCGAACCTTGAACTGGCGTGGAGAAAGGAGAAGGAGTCGGGGGGCGTCAAGGAGGCCGTGGCCAAGGGCCTGCCGAAGACGAAGATTCTCGGCATACCTTTTAGGATGGAGATGTCGGGATTCGCCCGCCTCCCGAATAGCGTTCCGATCGTGGGCGACATCGGGCGGATCTGGCCGGTGATCGCGCACGAGGTGACGAGGCGCCTGGGCATCAAGCTCGACTTCATCTCCCATCCGCAGGAGACGGACTTGGGCAGGGAGATGCGGGAATGGATCGTGAAGGAGGTTCGCATCCTGGATAGGGAGAAGATGTACGAGGCGCTCGGGCTTTCTTCCCGCTCGGCGCGCCGTCGGATGAAAGTCTCTACCCCGACCGCCTGATGGATCGGGTCGCCCTCTTTGTGGAGACGGCGAGCAAGGGCGCGAAGCTTTTCGTTGCGTACTTGGGAGATCTGACGGGAAAAATGGGGGCACGCCGTCGCGCGGCGTGCCTTTGATCATCTTCTCAGTTTCTTCTGCACACCAATCTTGCGCATACCAGCAGCAAGGGAGCGATCCAGAGCAGCTCGGGGATGGGAATGACGCACCAGTTCTGCGAGTTGTGCTGCATCTGTGGCCAAGGCATCTTGGTGGCGTCGTACTTGCCGCCAAGAGTTACGCAGTAGAAGTCGTCGCCGTCGAACTTGAACAGGATCTCGGTCTTGCCGTCCTTATCGACATCCGCAAGACAGACCCCGCTCTCGGCCCTGTCGTTCTGGCGTAGCTTGGTCGTGTTGAATATCGCTTGGACGTTGCCTCTGTTGTCTAGGACATACAGGCAAGGAGCGACCATGACGACGTCCACCTGTCCGTCGCCCGTCACATCCCCAAACACCTGGTAGTTGCCCCAGTGCGCGGGATAGGCGGGTTTGAACTTCCACTTGGTCTTCCCCGTGAAGCAGTCCACGCAGTAGGCCATGTAGTTGCTCATGAGTACGGTTTCCATGTGTCCGTCGTTGTCGATGTCTCCCAGCGGGATGTCGAATCTGAACTTCTCGTCTCCGGGCATTGTGTCCGCTGTCCAGTGCCACAGCTCGGTTCCGAAGTAGGAAACGCAGTAGAGCCTCCCCTCGTCGTTGGGGGCCAGGATCTCGTACTCACCGTCATTGTTCACATCGGCCACGACTGCGGTGTTGCTCTGGAACTTCCCGCCGGTGGGGAACCTCCACTTCTCCTGCCCCGTTGCGGCGTTGTAACAGTAGATATTGGTGTCTTGGCACAGGGCGATCAGCTCGACCTGCCCGTCCCGATCGACATCGACCACGGTCGGGTGGCATTCGAACGATCCCCCCGCCTCGGGAGACTTCCAGAAAAGGCTGCCAGTGTGGGTCAGCGCATAGATGTGTCTATCGTCCTCCGGGAAGAAGACCTCCATATATCCGTCGCCGTTTACGTCGTAGGCCTCTGGCGTATCCTCTATGGAGTCCCCGGTGGGGCCGTACTTCCAGATGAGCTGCCCCGTGTTGCTGATGCAGTAGACCATCCTGTCCCTCGCCCCGATCAGTATCTCGACCTTGCCGTCCTTGTTGATGTCGGCTATGGTTGGCTTGGCCAGGGACTGTCCGATCGGGTCTGTGCCAAGGGGCGGATACAGCCACTTGATCGATCCGTCGTCCTTGAAGCAGGCAAGCCTGCCCTCGTTCTTCCTGTAGCAGAACAATATCTCGTTCCTGCCATCGTTGTCTATGTCGTATACGTTCGGCGAGGAGTGATGGGACTGTACCAAGTTCTGGGCTGTCAGGTCAACCGACCATTTCACCGTAACATCCAGAGCTGCTGCCATCGCCAGACATGCGAACAGAACTGTTCCCAGCGCTGCGATTGCCAGTTTCCTCATTTTACACACCCTTAGCCGCCCTCACGCTGGTAGCAGCGAGAGAGCAAGCCCGGCGGTAAGGCTTAGCTCGGCTGAAATATCTTGCGTCGCCCGTCGCTTTCCCAGGCGCTTCCACGGCAGGCTCCCTCGAGCACGTCTGTGCGTGGTGCTGGCCCCGCCCCCATCTTCACAAGAACGAGTGCGCCCCCTTTTCTCGCAAACGAGACGCCGTCATCAATACCTTTCCGGAGAGCATTGCCACCATATCTTGGGATGACGATCCTCCTCTTCGCATCCACACCCTGGGTCATTCCCCACACAGCCGTGCGGGAAGGATCATTACCGTCTTGCTACCTCCTTTCCGATCCATCATTTCAGGTCGCCTCCCGATTGCATAATGCTTTGCCGGAAGCGGGGCCTTGCCATGAAGGACGCTGCGACACGGATTCAAAGCCAGGGAAATGGGTGAGGGGCATCCATAGCCGTCTAGAGACGGGCGGCCGTCGTCGGCGCGACGAGGTGCTGGTTGTTGGTCTTTTCCAGAATGTCCATCACCTCATCGACGTGCCTGAAGTACACCTCTTCCCTAAGATAATTTACGCGCGGCCGCGGAATGTCGATCTTGACCTCGCCCACGATCCTGCCCGGCCTTGGCGACATGACCACAACTCGGTCTGCCATGTACACGGCCTCCTCAACGTTATGGCTGACCATCAGGAAGCTGTTGGTCGGCAGGTTTGGGTCCCTCCAGATCTCCAGAACCAACGCGCGGAGGCTCTTGGCCGTCAGCTCGTCCAGGGAGGAGAAGGGCTCGTCCATGAGGAGCACCTCGGGGTGAAGCGAAAGCGCCCTAGCGATTCCGACCCTCTGTTTCATCCCGCCGGAGAGGTCATGCGGATAGGTGTTCTCAAAACCCTCCAAACCGACCATCTTGATGTGCGCCTTTGCGCGTTCCCTCCTAGCTTCCTTTCCCAGCCCAAGGACCTCTAGGGGCAGCTCAACGTTCTCGATCGCGGTCTTCCATGGAAGGAGCCCGAACAGCTGGAAGATTATCGTTATCGCGGGGCTCGGCGCCGTGTAGGGCCTGTCGTGGAAAAGTACCTGTCCGGAGTCGGGTTGTTCAAGGCCGGCTATGATCCTGAGCAGCGTCGACTTTCCACATCCAGACGGGCCGACGACGCACACGAATTCATCCACATTGAGCGAGAGGCTCACGTCCTCAAGGACCTGGATCGTGCCCTTCTCAAACGGGTAAGACTTGCTCACATTCCTTACCTCAAGTAAAGCCATCTTCAGGCCTCCATCCGGTATCTTTCGAACTTCCTTAGAAGCCTCCTCCAGACCAATCCCTCCATCGACAGGACTATGGCCGCCATGATGCCAAGGAGCAGGACGAGGAGCACGGTGTTTCCGTACTCGTACCCGGCCCTGGACAGGTAGGAGCCCAAGCCGGCCACAGCGAGCGGCTTGCCGTTCTCGGCCGATTCATACGGCATGTACTCGGAGTAGATTATGGTGTTCCAGCCAGTCCCCCAGGAGAGCAGGCTGCCCGTGACGATTGCCGGCAGGATCGCGGGGATGACGAGGTGGGTAACCTTCCTGAGACCCCTGAGGCCGAAGATGAGCCCGACCTCGTTCAGCTCGCTCGGGATGTTCTTCACCGCGCTGACGACGTTGAGGAACATATACCATATCATGTCCAAAACGAGGACTGTTATCGCCGTGAGCTCAAGCCCCACGGTCCGGCCGAAGATGCCGCTCAGGATCTTGAACATAACAGGGAAAAGGGCAAGTATGGGGACTGCCTGTCCAACATCGTACATCGGGTAGAATATCGCGGCGAACTTCTTGTTCTCGGCGGCCAGTACTCCCATCGCGAGCGCCAGAACCAGGGAGACCACGTAGGCAATTCCCAGCCGGCCCATGGTCAGCGCAACGTACATGGGAAGCCTGCCTAGCTCGTCGGCGGGCGGATCGGACAAGCCCTTTCGAATCGTGTCAAGGCTCGGCAGCCTCCTGGACGCCGCGACAATTCCAGAAGCCACGATCGACATGACGAGGACGACCGCGATGGCCTTCTCCAGCCTCGAGTATCTCCTTAGCCTTTGGGACGCAGCAGACAGCGAGCGAGGCCAGTGGATCCTATCCCCGACGTGCAACCATCTCCTAACCCCGAGGTTCTTCACGATCCCGAGCTGCCCGACGCCTGAGAGATCCAGCCTAACCAGTGGCTTGTACGTGCCCCTAGTTGCCCGATCCATCAATGTGTGCCAAGTGAAGGAGTTGATGTAGAGGACGAGCGCGGTGATCAGGGCCAGGAGCACAACCGC
Organism: uncultured Thermococci archaeon; assembly: GCA_964549615.1. GTDB lineage: Archaea > CAYQAE01 > CAYQAE01 > CAYVLA01 > CAYVLA01 > CAYVLA01. The sequence goes on from CAZJVP010000101.1 coordinate 52,178, forward strand.
AAGCGTCAGATCGTTGTAGACGTAGGAGGCCTTTGCAAGATACATCCCGAGGCCCGGCACGGAGTAGGCTGTGCCCGCATATTGTATGTACTCAGCTGCTATCATGAAGAACCAGCCGTCGCACCAGGCTAGGCATGCACCCGCGACCACGGCTGGCGCGATCGCAGGCAGGATCACGTGCCTTACGTAGCTGTAGCCTTTCAGCCCGAAGGTCTTGGACGATTCGACCACGTTTGCCGGTATTGCCTTCACGGCCCCGACCACGCCGAAGAAGATGGCCCACGCCATGGAAGTGAAGAGCAGCACGATCGCCGCCAGCTCAATCGCCAGCTCGCTGGCCTTGAACATCGATATGAGTAACATGATGACCGCGGGGAAGTATCCAAGGATGGGGATTGATTGGAGGAGGTCTATGAAGGGTATGAGGACGAGGGAGGCGATCCTGTTTGTGGAGGCCAGGATCCCGAAAGTTATCCCCCAGACGAGCGAGATAGCCAAGGTCAAGGTTATCCTTAAGAGCGTCCTGAACGTGTAGTAGGGAAGGGAATCGATCTCCGGGTTCTGGATGAACCTCATCACTAGCCAGTACGCAAGGACTATGCCGACGAATCCGAGCAGGAATCCCGCAACTCGTCTGTTCATGGATCAAGCGACATAGATGACCATCGCCTATAATGCTTTCCAGGCGAGGGCCTGCGCATCGGTGGCGGATCCCTCCAAGCATCGACGGGGCATCTCTGCCGGGCTCACGCCTGCAGAGCCAAACCTAGTGCGCAGGAACGATGCCCGCCATATGCTGCGAGGCCCGGTTATCCTCCGGCCCTGGCAAATCTTCGTGCCACATCCGCGATGGCGAGTCCCTGAACCGTTATCTTTGAGGGGTCTGCCCAACCGAATCCATTCTTCTCCGCAAGGGCGATGTGTTCGACCTCGCCGTATCGGAAGCCCATGAGCCTGCTGCAGACCGAGTCGACGGCGACAAAATCATCCCCTGCCACAAGTACGTTGGCACCCACGGCTTTGCCGTAGATCTCATGGCCCTCCATAGCCACGATCCCGTCGACTATGTTCAAGTCCGGCTTCACGATCTTCAGAAGATCGATTATCTTGGTGTTGAAGTCTGCATGCATGAAGCTTTTCTCGCCCGCGATGCACCCCATCATGTTCTTGGCGCAGAGCGTGACCTTGCTCTCCCCCTGGTGGATCTTCAGCACAGGCATGTTGAGGATGAGGTCCGAGTCAAGGACCGTCCTCGCTATCTGGAACGCCTCAACCGCCAAAGGCTCGGGGACCTCGACGCGCACGCATTCGTCGTCCCAGAAATCCACGATCCTGATCCCCAGCCCATCGGCCATCCTTCGGAACCCCAGATCCTCGAAGGCCGCCGCAACCCTGGTTGCCGAGCTCTCCCCGATCACGACCTCCCTAGCTCCCGAGTTGATCAGATACCTTGCGGCGTCGAATACCAGTCGGGGATGGGTTGTGACGCCCGTCTCAGCCGGCATGTTGACGGTGAGGTTTGGCTTGATGAGGACTCTCCTGCCCTTTGCCCGGCGGGAGGTGTTCATGAAGTCGAGGCACCTCTTCACGTCGCCCGGTCCGGGGCGGAGCACCATTACGCTTGGCACGGATCGGTCGTCGGCCGCCGGCGGAAATAGGTTTCCCTCACAGTGCTTGCGCCTGCTGTGCCTGCCCAAGAGATGGCCAAGCTTGGCGGCCGTGAGGGTGCACAAGAATGAGGTTACCATTAATAGTCGGTTTGTCTCGCGCCGTTATATGAGACCCCGTCTATCCGTAGACGTCATCAAGATGCCGGTCCCCGGGGCGCTGGAGGTGGTGTCGCTCGCCGCTGCTGAGACCGGCGTGATATACGGTGGAGTGACTGGGGCAAAGGGGCACCTCTTCTTCGAGTACGATCCCGACACGGGCCGTGCCAGGGACCTTGGCCACTTGGTCCGGTCGGGAACCCAGATCGTGAGGCGGGATGGCAGGAAGGTGGAGCAGAAGATTCACAAGTCTCTTTCTGCCCTTCCCGACGGACGCATCGTCGGAGCCACCGGCCAGAACATCGTCGTCATGGATCCCGACTACAGGATGGAGGACGATGAAGGCGGCCACGTTTTCGTCTACGATCCCGATTCAGGGTCGTGTTCCGATCTTGCCGTCCCCGTGCCGCACGAATGGATCATCAACTGCACGGTCTCCCCCGATCTGAGGTACGCCTATGGGATGACCTATCCTCTGAATCACATCTTCCAGGTCGACCTGAAGTCCGGGCAGGCAAGGATACTGGGTGAGGTGCATGGCCAGACGACCGCGGACAGCGCGTGCAGCCATGAATGCATCTGCGATATGGATGGCAATCTCTACGGTTCCTGTTGGCGTGGCCAGATATTCCGCTACGACGTTGGAGAGGACAGGCTCATCGAGACAGACCTCAGCCTCCCAGGCGGCGACCTGCGCATCGACTCCCTTGCCTTGGAAAGGTCCAGCGGCATGATATACGGAGGAACCTGGGAGGGAGGACACCTCTTCCGGCTTGATCCAGATGCGATGACGATCGAGACGATCGGGACTCCCCATCCCGGCCCGAGGCTGCCCGCCCTGAAGTTCTCAAGGGAAGGGATCCTCTTTGGCTCGGCGGGCGGCGGCTTCCAGTACAAGACGAGGTCGGCCTTCCTCTTCAGCTACGACCCCTCATCTGAAGAACTCGCCGAGATCGGCGATATCGTTGCGCAGGAAAGCGGGATACGTGGGCAACGGATGCACACCATGGCGATCGGCAGGGATGGTAGGATCTACCTGGGAGAGACCGGGATGATGACGGGTGAGGCCGGCGAGGTTGGGGTTAACCCGTACGTGTTCGTCTGCCGCCTTGAGGATTGAGCAGTTCGGGTGGTGTTGCCATCACCGCGCCTCGCGTGCTGCCTCGGGTTTGGGTTTCGCCTGTGAACCCTGAGGACTATCCAGGATTCGGCGAAAGGAAGACCAAGCCCGTGACCCGGAAGGACCTGGACCACCAGTTCCACACAACCGCCCTTCGGTACTTCTCGTACGACCGCCCGCCATCCCAACCGCCCCACAGCTACAGGTTGGTCGGCGTCCGCGAGACCTTGGATCTTTATACGAAGATCTACGATTTTGGGCGAGTGGTCTGGCCCATGTGGCCTTTTCTCTTCGCGCAGAACTGGAAGGAGGCGATAGACGAACTCGCGGCCCGCAAGCTCTACCTCTTCGACATCTGGGCATACTGTCCATCCGGACCGTTCGAGCGGTTTGAATGGTCGGAGTACCGTGTGACGGACGAGATGCACCGCTACATCCTGGACAAGCTCGGCCCACGCTTCCTCGGGTACGACAACGGCGAGCAGGACGGCCGTTACATCGGCGGCTACGCAAGACTCGTCTGCCCCGCGCCCGCGACCCGCAGGCAGGCCCATGACGCGTTCTTCCAGTACTTCCGCCAGCTAGGCCGGGATCTACAGAACTATCTCGTGGCCCTGAACAGCCTAACCTTTCCGCACTACTTCGCCGCGATGGGCAACCACCGGCTACTGGGCGCCGAGACCGCGCAAGGCTTGCCCAGCGTCCCGATGTGGTATGCGTTCATCCGCGGCGCGGGCAAGCAGTACGGCCTGCTCTGGTACGGCAACTCCAGCGTTTTCAACAGGTGGGGTTGGAAGTCGTTGGACGACCCCAGCGCCGAGGACAGGCGCGTCGGCGGGTATCTGTGCGGCCCCACGGCCGGAACCAGCATGAGCCTGCTCCGGCGGCTGTGGTACGTCTTGGTCATGTACGGAAGCGTCATGATGAGCTTTGAGACCGGCCACCTGGGCACGAGGAAGATGGAGCGCATCGTGAACGGCGCAAGGCTTGAGGTCCCCGAACTGACCGAGATTGGACGCGAACAGCTCAAGGGCAAGAAGTGGTGTGAGGACCACCCTGATAGGGGCGAGCTCCACACGCCGGTGGCGCTGACCTGGGACTACTACTCGGGTTGGGCCCCGCCTCGCCACCTGTACACCAGTGACACCTACCTAGTCTGGGGAAACATGCCCTATGAGAAGGGCGACCACCAGATCGACCTCGTCTTTCGGGAGCTGTACCCCGGCTACGAGGATGCAAGCTTCTACCACAGCGAGCGCGGCTTTCTGACGCCCACCCCTTGCGGCGATATCTTCGACGTCATATTGTCCAATGCCTCGATCGATGTCCTGAATCGTTACGAGTGCGTCTTGGTCCTCGGTGAGACGCGGATCGAGGGTGATCTTCTGGCAAAGCTTTCCCGCTTCGTGGCGATGGGCGGACATCTGGTCGCTTGCGCGAACCAGATTTCGGAGGATGCCGAGGAGCTCTTCGGGGTCAGGGTCGGCCCGACGGAGGAGGCGTACCATGCGATCATCCCGGGGCAGGCACAGCCGATCAACGAGGCCATGTTCAGAATGCATCGCCTAAGCCTTGACTCGGATGTTGCCGTCCTCGCAAGGACCAGGCAGGGCCTCCCCCTTGCCGCAGAAAAAGACCACCCGGATGGCGGCTCGACCCTCCTCTTTGCCTCGGAGTTCTTCTTGACCAACCCCTTGATCGATCGAGGCAGAATCCGGAACGACCTGGACCAACCACTCCCGTCCCCCTACGCGATCCTTGAGCATGCGAAGGCGGTGCTGCTTCCCTTCCTGCGCTCGTTTGGCCTCGTGACGATAGAGGGAAAGCCCATCCAGTATCTCGTCAACGTCACATCCCGCACGGACCGGCTGGTCGTCACGCTCTGCAACAACGCGCCTGAAGCGTGGGAAGGGGCGATTCGACCCCGGCGGGAGCGGATCGTGAAGGCCGTGAACTGGATGACCGACCGGGAGATTGCGGCAGGGGAAGCGGTCCGCACTGAGGTTCCGCCGCTCGATGTCGTGGTCTTGGAGCTTCTGCTTTCGGGTCCCGTCTTCGAGGTGAAGGGATGATGGACTACCCCCCGGCAATCAACCCGGCATACCTGACCGGCTCGCTCGACTGCTGGCATCTTGCCGAGCTTTCGGCAATGGGGTACCGTGGGCTGGAGGTCACCCCTGCTTGTATCCGCACTGAGCCGAGTTGGGAACGAGAGGCCGAAGAGGCGGGAATGGAAGTTGTGTGCGTCAACGCGATCCCCGAGCTGACGCCCTATCTTACGGGAAGCCTCTCCGACGCGGTCGAGTGGCGCAGACGGGATACCCTGGAGAGGCTGGGCCGCGTCGTCGACTGGATGGATCGACGGGGGATACGGTACATGGTCGTCGCACCCAGCCGCCTTGCGGAGAACTATCAGTCAGTGAATGAGGCAGGGGCGCTGCTCGTGTCAAGCCTCCGAGAGCTGGCCTCCTTCGGGAACGCCAACATCCTGGTAGAGTCGGCGCCTTTTCGCCTCTTTGCGTCGTCAAAGGATATCGTTCGCATCGTTTCGGAGGTGGACATGTCCAATGTGGGAGCCGCGTTGGACGTCGGCCATGCGCTGATCCAGGGGGAGAACCCTTCGGAGTCAGCAGCGGTCCTCGGCGGCATCCTGAAGTATGTTCAGGTTCATGATGCGGATCTACGTCCCGGGTTCCCCAAGCTTGATGCGCATCTCCCGCTGGGGAAAGGTTCCGCGAAGGCGGAAGATCTCCGTCCGGTCATCGGCAGGACCCCATGGGCAATCAACATCGCGGCCCCGACCGATCCGGTCCGGGCGGCAGGGTCAGCACTGCAATGGCTTCGGTGGCATGACTAGGTGGAAAGCAGCTTTCGGCAGCATCTTGCCAAGGGCAAGATCAGTTGCCTTCTCCTGCCCTCGAGCGCCAGCCGTTAGTCGCGCTCCACCAGCTTTGTCGTTGCGACCTCCCTGTAAAGCTTCCTCTTGACCATCAGGGTCCAGAGGACGAAGCCCACCGCCATGCTCGTGCCGGAAACCACCAACCATTCCACCGCGAATATCCAAAGAAGTGCCCTATCCTTTGCGTCGATGGCTTGCTTGGTTAGGAGGTCCAGCTCGCTTATCAGCTGTTCTAGTCGATTGCGGCATCCGTCCAGATCCTGGACCAAATACTCACTATCGGCGATCTCCTTTCCTTCCACAACCTTGGAGAAGCGGAGTTCCACCTGTCTGAGGTTTGCCCCAAACCTGTCCGCGAACTCCATGGTCGATGTGAGATAGCCGCGCCTGTAGTCGAATGCGCCAAACAGGGTGCGGATCGAATGAACCAGCTCGAGATCCTCCGGTATGTCGACGCGGGCGACTAGGTAGATCAGATGGGATAGCACGTCGACGTGCCACTTCCACCGGTAGAATTCAGGGGCTCCCGGGATGTCGCCGACGGGCGAATCGGGGATCCCGTGCCATTTGAAGACGAAAGCCATGGACCTGCCCGCGCCGAAATCCCAGTAGACGATGACGGGCTTGTTGTTGTTCCACGCGAACCCTGGAGACATCCTCGCCAGCACGATGGCTCCCTCCTTCTCGGTAGGCCTGTTATGCGCCCAGATCCTAGGCATTGTTTCCCATGGTATATTGCGCATGAGCGGATGATCTCGGTTCTCCTCCTCCACGACTATCCAGTATCCGTGCTCCGGATAGAATATCTGCTCAACAGAGGTCACCGGCAAAACATCGCCGATGGGGAAGAGGTACCAGGACGTGTGCCTGCCGCTCGTGGCAAAGCTCGAGGAATCATCGGCCATCAGGAAGCCCAGGCCCTCCTCCTCCACGGTGGTCTTCATCCAGTGATGGAAATGCTCGGGCAGGTGGGCGGCGTCCATCCCGTCCTCGACGATGACGTCGAAATCTTGGCGCAGCCTGTCCTCGGTCCTTGGAAGGTAGAGCCGGAGCATCCGGAAGGCCTCCTCGCCCATAGACCATGCATGGCTAGGAACCGGGTACCAGTCTATGCGGGGGTCGTTGACCCAAACGGTCGCGGGATGGTTGGGACGCACCCATGCCTTGCCTATGTGCAGGAGCCGTATGACCCCTCTCTGATCCGTCCTCGCCGTGGGCTCCATTGGCAGCGCGGTGCCGGATAAGACCTGGATCCATGCGAGGAAGAGGCAAAGGGCGCACCAGCCACGCATGCCATGGCAAAGCGTTTCTAACCCCTTATATGTTCCGGCCTTCGCGCACCCGAGTCGTGTCCCTGAGCTGGCGGAATCATCACCGCAATCGGATTTCCGCCCGAAGTTCACCCGGTCCGGGGGCGAGGTGGAATTTGCTCCGGGTTTCGCTGCCCCTAGCTCTGACCGCTATGCGGTAGGTGCCGTGGAATCCCCTGAACCGGAAATTGCCCGATGCATCGGTTCTGCCCTTTGCACAGGTCTTCCACCGGCCGTGAATGAGCCGACGAAGGGCGTCGTAGACGGGTTTGGGACTGAGGTCCTCGCGAAGCATCCCGCCGCCCTTGAGCCACGAGCCGCGATCACACAGGTCCCACCACGTGATCGCCACGACGGCAGGGTGTGCAAAACAGACGGTGTAGAACTTGACCGCGTAGTCGGCCTGGGCGGCCTCGTCCCACCTTCCCCTAAGGTGTGATCCGGTTATCAGCTCCCCTCCCGAGGTCGGCGTGAACTCGGTTATGTGAAGATCCTTGCCCAAGGCTGCATACTGGTCCAGGACGCTCTGCACCTGATCTAGGGGAAAGCGCATCGTCCGCGGCTCGTGAGCCTGTATGCCGATTCCGTCGAAGGGGACTCCCCTTTGCATGGCCTCCTTGAGCATCTGCAGGAAGGGTGGAAACCCGTTCGCCATAACCTCGAAGTCGTTGACGATGAGATGTGCCTTGGGGTCGGCCTCCCGCGCCCAGCGATACGGCTCGTCGATCTGAATTCCTCTGCAGTGGGAGGGCTCGTTCACGACCTCCCAGAATCCTATCTTCCCGGCGAACCGCTTGATGATCTCTGTGACGCGCCTTCTCTGGACATCCTCGGGGGGTTGGCCCGAAGCCCAGGTCGGCCGGCCGGCCTCGTGGTCCCACAGCAGCGGATGGCCCTTGAGGTGGATGCCGTTTCGCCTGCACCAGGAGACGACCTTGTCGGTGTAGGCATAGTTCGGTTTCCCCTGTTCGGGCTCGTACCACCTCCAGTAGAAGCCCACCGTCGCGTAGTTGAACAGCTCCTTGAACAGCTTCTTGTAGAGCCGGTTCTCGCGGGTTGTGTTGAACCGATCGAACATGTAGATGTTGCATCCGAAAAGGAAATCGTGGCTGAGCTGCTCGATGTCTATCGAGGCGTCGGCGACAGGTTGCCCCGTTTCATCCAATACTATCACCGAGGCGTTCCTCTTGCGGTTCCTCTCGATCGCCCTAGCTGCTCTTCTGAGGATCCGATCCTCGACGTCCTGCGCCCTTCGCGCCGCATCATTGCTCGACCCCATCGCCAACCACCGCGGTGCAACCCTTACGCAGAGAAATGCCATTCACTGGCGATTGCTGCCATGTATGGGCCAGAGATAAGTTTACTCCAAGGGGCCGATTAGCAGGAACTGCATCGATTGGACTGCACAGCGGTCTAGGTCCAAATACGGCAAGACGGCGGCTGATGTCCAGACACCGAGGGAAGGCACCGGCCTCCCGCCGAATGCGTCAACTGGCTGACCGCTTCATCTTGGTCCGTTCGGGCTCCGGCTATGGGGGATCGCGGCGTCCCATCGGACGGCAGAACGACAAAAGCACAACCGCTCGAATCCTGTGGAAGGAGGCCATTGGTGTTGTTATGTGGCCCGTCCCATCCGCCTAAGCCATCCATGGAACCTTTACATATCCTTGGGTCAGCGTCGCGTGATGCTGTCGGCATGGGAAGACAGGCTCACACGCGTCTTGGTCACGTGGGTGGGTCGGAATGGGAATCGAGATCTCCGAGGACAAGGTGCAGCTGTCGGGCAGAGGCATCCGGGTTGCCCTCCGCAGCCATGAGGGTAGTTGGTATCTCTCTTGCCTTGAGGACGGGTCTGGCAGGCTGCTGGTGAGCGGTTCGCACAGTGGGTCCCTCTGGGCGTTGAGGGCCAACACGGAGGGAAAGCTCGTCGAGGCAACCAGCCAAGGCCTAACCTCAAGCGTTCGACCGGCCGGAGCGTCGTCCATGGAGATAGCCTGGCCCGCCTTCAATTTCATGGGCTCTGAGTGCAACGCCCGGCTCAGGCTGTCCTTGGTCTCATCGGTATTGATCTGTGCCAAGCTGGGCTTCCGTTTCAACCCGGCGATCGCTCTCTGGGAGGTAGACTTCCCCATACTCGAGGGCCTGAACCCCGAGAATGCAACGCTTTACGCCCCCTACGGCTACGGGAAGGCGATCCCTTACGGAGGGGGCACGCGGTACAGGGGCACCTATCCAAGCCATCACTGCGCCATGCAGTTTCTGGCTTGGAACACCGGCCCGGCCAGCCTCTACGTTGGCTGCCACGACCCGTGTGCCTCGACGAAGACGTTGGAGTTTTCGCCCCAGCCTCCCACGTTGCGCTGTACGCTTCCGGTTGCCGGCATGGGGGACGATTTTGCGCGTTACGAAGTTCCATATCCCGTAGCGGTGGGAGCCATTCCGGGGGACTGGTATGATGTGGCGCTTTTCTACAGGAGGTGGGCGATGAGGCAGTCATGGTCCAGGGCTCGTCCCCTTGCGTCCAGGCCAACGCCCAGGGCTTTGAAGGACGTTGCGCTGTGGTGCTGCGCATCCGGAGCCCCGGGCGAAGTGGTGCCAAAGGCCTTGCAGTTTGCACGCTACTTCGGGGTGGCCACCGCCCTGCACTGGTACGTCTGGCACGAGATACCCTTTGACGATCATTACCCCGAATACTTCCCCGCCAAGGAAGGGTTCAAGGAGGCAATCGCAAAGCTTGGCGCAGCTGGGATCCTCGTGATGCCCTACATCAACGCGCGGCTCTGGGACCCTGCAACCGAGAGCTGGAGCCGGGAAGGGGCCGAAAGCGCCGCAGCGAAGGATGCCGACCTCAAGAAGTATACTGAGGTCTACGGCTCGAAGGTGCCGCTATCGCCCATGTGCCCCACAACCCAGCTTTGGGGCCGGAAGATCAGAAGCATAGTGAAGAGACTTGCGTCGGAGTACCGGGTCCACGGGGTCTATCTCGACCAGATAGGCGCCGCTGCGCCGAAGCTCTGCTTCGACCGCGGCCACGGGCACCCGGTCGGAGGCGGCGATTGGTGGGTCAGGGGGTACAGGGATATCCTGGAGAAGGTGCGCAGAGATGTCCAAGGCATCAACCCCGAGTTCTTCATCACGACCGAGTCGAATGCCGAGCCATGGAACGATCTGCTTGACGCCTTGCTCATGTGCAACTCCACCGAAGGGGAGCTCGCACCGATCTACCCGGCCGTCTATGCCGATCGGGTCCTGATCTTCGGCGCGTACATATTCCGCCGGGACCTAGAGGACTCTTGGGCGTTCAGGGTGAAGGTTTCACAGATGTTCCTGTGGGGCACCCAGCTCGGTTGGCTGGGGTTCGACGTCTTGGAGCCGAGGTTTCAACGGGAAGCCGAGTACCTCAGGTGTCTGGCACACGCCAGATCGTCGACAAGCCTCCTTTCCGGCGGCGAACTGCTCAGGCCGCCACGACCGGACCCGGAGGTGGACATGGTCGAGGCAAGCTGGGAGCTTTGGGGAAGGACGTGGAACGTCCGCTTGCCCGCGGCGCAGGCGACCGCGTGGCGCGGCCCGGACGGCTCCGTCGGGGTTGTGGCCTGCAACATGGGGGATGCCAGCACCGATCTGCGGGTTAGTTTGGACATCGCAGAGCTTGGTTGGACCAAGGCGAAGGCATTCCGCATGATGGAGCGCACGCAGCTTGGATCGGCCAATCCGTCCCTTGACGGAAAGGCTCTTTGCCTAAGGCTGGAGCTGCCGCCTAGGTGTGCTCGACTGGTGAGCTCAACGGACGCTCAAGCCGAAGGCGCGTGATGGTGGTTGGACGGCCAGGGCGATCTTAGGCCCATCAGCTCCGCCCCCCATAGCTTCAAAGGAGGCTTTGCGGCGGTCAAGCGCCGGCCCTCTCACCGCGGTTAAGCCTTTCTCCTGCCACCTACGCGTTTGGCCTCGGTCAAGGGGAATCCTGGAAGGAGGCGTCCGTGCAGCGCGAGGACGGGACTGTCTGGGAATCATTGATATGCGGCACGATGCCCGGAAAATGCCGGCATGACTTCACTGGTGTGCGGCCTTTCCCGGTTGGAGCTTGCCGCTGCTATCATGGCGCTGGGTCTCTTCGCCGTTCCTCCGGCGATCGCGCCCGAACCCAGACAGGGCCCGGACGGCAGGGTGCGCGTCCTTTACATGGGGGATGCGATATCGCTCCGATACCTCACCCCGTACGCCTACATGCGGATTGAGCCGCTCATCGACGTCACGGCCGTGATCTCCTCGCTCATCGTCGCCCAGGACTCGTTCGGCATGGAGGGCATCGAGATGGTCAAGAGGTCCGTCAGGCTCTACATTCCGAGGAACTACCGCAGCTTGGTGGACACGAAAGATGTGCTGATCCTGAGCGACGCAACCCTTCCGGCTTTCAGCACCGATCACCTTGCATGGTTCGTCCGGGCGGTGAAGGAGGACGGCTTGGCCATGGTGATGGCCGGCGGCGTTGAAAGTTTCCACCAGGGCGGCTGGTCCTCGACGGTTATCCCTGAAGCGCTGCCCGTCGATTTCCCTGAGGACGGGACGGGTCCCGGCTACGGCAAGATCGTGAAATACGACGACGAGCTCATCAGGAGCATACCTTGGAATGAGGGATTCGAGCAGATCTACTTCGGAGGGGCCAACCGCGTTGAGGTGAAGCCAGGAGGGGTGGAGCTCGCAAAGTTCAGACCGATATCGGGGACCGAGACTCCGATGATGGTTGTCGGGGACGTCGGGAAAGGCAGGGGATTTGCCTTCGCTCCGGACTGGACCTGGGGCTGGGGCGCGAACTTCGCCGAGTGGGAATACTACGGCGATTTCTGCTGCAACCTGATGCTATACGTTGCGCGGCAGGAGGTTCCCCAGGACCTAGACACACTGCACAAGGCCAGGAAACAACTGCTCAGCCTGGACATATCTCGCGGCTTGCTTGTCTCCCTCTTTGACTTCATCGAAAAGCTCGGGGCCAATCCGCGTTCGCTGGAGAAGATGATGGACGAATTGGACGCTTTTCGGAAGGAGGCCGAGAGCCTGTACATGAAGCACGATTTCGCCCAGGCTCTGGAGGTCATAGGGCGTGCCATGGAGCGGGCCGCGGCAATGGAGAAGGAGGGCATGAGGCTGAAGGACGCGGCCCTTTTCTGGATCTACCTCGTCGAGTGGCTCGTGGTGAGCGCCACGGCCATGATCTCGGGGATGGCCGTGTGGGGCCTGATGGTTAGGAGAAGGTTCTTCAAGGAAGTGGGTTCCACCAGGTTCGCGGCCTAGCGAACGTGAGTTTCTCGTCCTCTAGGTCTGAAGCTCGCAGACCTCCCTAACATCCTTGAGAAGCTCTCCAAAAAGGGGTGTCTGAGTGCCCTCTGCCTGCAAACCGGTACCGCCGGGAGGATTGGTCTATTCCCATGACCTCGAGCGCCTGCCTAGTTGGAAGCAGCTATCGGGTAGCTTCGCCTGCCCCCATGCGTCGCCCCATCGTCCCATCCCGCGTTCCTAGGTCGAGCCGCTGCAGTGGATGTTGCCGGCAGGTCTACTCGGCTTCGATCACCACGACCGCATCCTCTAAGGGCAGCGCTTCAACCGCCCTGCCGTGTGACACCCAGCCCGACTCGATGGCGACGTCCTCCTTTGTGAGAGATGCGATCTGCCCGTTGCTCAGGCGGACCCGCCACTCACCCTCGCGGAGTGCCTTGACGGCTGCGGCCGGGTCGGCGGACGCAATGAGTTCGGCGACCTCCCTTGCCGCCCCCTTAAACCTTGGGCCCAATCTTGAATGGATCGGCTTGAGGGCTCGCGGCTCCTCGTGAAGCGTCGGGTCTGACTCCACGATGGAAAGCCGCTCCGCAACCATTGCCGCCTTCAGATCACCCGAGATCGCCTCGACGCCCTTGACCTTGGTTATGATCTGAACCGACCGCAGGGCCTTGTTGAGCGCCATCCCCTTGCCCGATTTCCAGTTCCGGACAGCAGCCGCGATCCGCTTGGCGAACTCGCCGAGCATCTTGGCCTCCTCGTCCCGCCTCGGGGGCTGGGGGAAGGGCGACAGATGCACGCTCTTGATGCCCTCGCGTAAGCGGTACAGCTGCTGGTAGACCTCCTCCGTGACGTGTGGCATGATCGGGGCGAGGAGCTTGGTGAGCGCGAGTCCGACGGTCATGAGGACCTCTCGAACCTCAGGGTCGTCGCGGGCATACACCCGGGGCTTGACGAGTTCGATGTAGTGGTCGGCCAGCTCGTGCCAGAGGAAGTACTGGACGTCCCTGATCACCGACGCGAAGTCGAAGCTCTGATAGTGCCGCCGGGCATCCTCCACGAGCTCGGCCAGAAGGTGGAGGATCCAGCGGTCTAGGACGTTCTTGGGCGTGCGCTTCATGCCGGCCGGGGCTGGGCGTTCATTTGCGATCCGGATGAACTGCTGAACGTTCCAGAACTTCTCGACGAACCTTCGGCCTCTCACCAGGTCCTGGGGCCTGAAGTTACTGTCCTGCCCTAGGGCACAGAGCGCGCCCTGGTACCTCATGACATCAGCCCCGTACTCCCGAAGGGTCTCGAGGGGATCGATCACGTTTCCAAGGGAGGCGTGCATCGGAGTGCCGTCGGGAGAGAGTATGAAGCCGTCTATGAAGATGTCCTTCCAGGGCTTGCTGTTGAAGAGTAGGTGGCTGCGGAGAAGCGAGTAGAAGGCCCAGGTGCGTATGATGTCGCTTGACTGCGGACGGAGCCCCGTGGGGAAGAGCCTTCGGAACTTCTCGTCGTCCCGCTTCCAGAAGGCGATGTAGGGCGCCGAGATCGAGCTATCCATCCATGTATCGAAGACATCCTCGCATCCTTTCAAGCGCCCGCCGCACTTGGGGCAGCTGTCCAAGGGAGCCGGATCCGTGATGGGGTCGACGTAGCACTGTTGCTCATTTGCCGGGACCACCTCGCCACAGCTCTCGCACTCCCAGACGGGTATCGCGGTCCCGAAGTATCGTTGTCTTGATATGACCCAGTCCCATTCCAGGGAGTTCACCCAGTCATCCAGCCGTTTCCGCATGTGTTGGGGGTACCAGTTCAGCTCGTCCGCGTGCTTCAGGACAGCCTCCTTGAACGGCACGGACTTGAGGAACCACTGGGGCCTGCGAAGGAACTCGACTGTGGTCTTGCACCTCCAGCAGCAACCAACCGATTGCGTCGTCGGCGTCTGGCCGCGAAGCAGGCCGGCTGCCTTGAGGTCTTCGATGACCGCCTCGCGCGCTTCCTGCACCTTCATCCCGGCGTACTTCCCGGCCAGGTCGGTCATTCGTCCTTGCTCGTCTATCGCCATCTGGAACTCGAGGTGATGTTTGAGTATCCAGTGAAGGTCGTCCTTGTCCCCTATGGAGCATATCATCACCACGCCGGTTCCCTTTGCCGGGTCCACGGCCTCGTCCGCCACGACGGGAACCCTCCTGTTGTACAGCGGCGTGATCATGTGCTTGCCTACGAGCTCCCTTGCCCTGGGATCAGACGGGTGCACGCCGACCAGCTGGCAGGTGCAAAGCAGCTCGGGCCTCGTCGTCGCGATGACGATCTCCTCGCCAGTCTCCTCCACGCGGAAGACGATGTTGTTGTACCGGCTTTCCCGGTCCTTATATTCCACCTCCGCGTCCGCTAGGGCGGTCATGCACCTGGGACACCAGTTGACGGGGAAGGTGCCCTTGTAGGCCAGATTGCGCTTGAGCATCTCAAGGAAGCTGATCTGCGTGACGCGACGATAGTACGGCGCATCCGTCTGGTAGTAGACGGAGCTATCCATCGAGCAGCCGAGGATCGCGAACTGCCGCGTCATTTCCTCGATGTTCCGGTTCGCGAACTTGCGGCATTTCTCTATGAAGTCCTGCCGGTCCACCTCCACCCTCGTCACGCCGAGCTCCCGCTCGACCTTCTCCTCGATGGGGATGCCGTTCGTGTCGAAACACAGCGGGAACATCACGTTGAACCCCGTCATCCGCTTATATCGGGCCGCCATGTCGATGTGCGTGTAGTGTATCGCGTGCCCTACATGTAGGGGACCTGAGGCATATCGAGGCGGGTTGTCGATGAGGTAGGCGCGTGAGGCGGCTTCGGGGCTCTCGTCGAACTGGTAGATCTTCTCCTTCTGCCACCATTCCTGCCATTTCGGCTCGACCTTTCGCCAGTCGTAGGCGGGCATTGGCAAACCCTCAGCTTGGCGTGTTCCCATCACTCCAGGTGACGGGTTTTCTTAACGCTTTTCTCGAAGGAGGAGAAGGAGGAGATGTCCCTGGCCGACTCGCCGCTTCGGAGGGGAGCATCTAGATGCCGTTGTCCTGCCAGCATTCACGGACACGGACGGGAGCCTTTTTATTCGCCGACGGAATGCTTGGAGTTATGGCGTGGAAGGGAGACGAGGAGTTCAAGCCGCACCCCAACATGGTGAAGCTCTACCGCATCTACCTTTGTCTAGCGGTCATGCCGGTGGTGATCGCGGGCATCCTGGTGACCTGGGGAGTGTTGATCGTTGATCCGTCCCTGGCCTACATCCCCGCCATTGTCTTCTTCCTGCCAGTCGCGGTGGCGGCCGGCTTCGTTCTTTACTGGTCCTCGAGGTACTACAGATCGATAACCTATCGGCTCACGCAGGACGAGGTCATTGTCGAGCGCGGCGTTTGGTGGAAGGTGAGGAGCACCGTGCCGTACTCGAGGGTCATGTCGGTTGAGACGCTGCAGGGGCCGATATCGCGCATGCTGGGGATAGCCACCGTGGACGTTTACACTGCCGGGTTCACCGGCGTTTCGGGCGGCACCGGGGGGCCGAGGGCTAAGAGGGCGGAGGCTTCGCTGATCCACATCCCCAACTTTCTGGAGGTGCGAGAGAAGGTGCTTAGCATAGTAAGGGGGAGGCCGCTTTTCGGCGCCGCTGGCAGCGATATCGGTGCGGAGATGCTCTCGGAGTTGCGGCGGGTCAGGGAACTCCTGGAGAAGACCAAGCCTGGGTGAGGAATGAATCGCAGCCCAGCGAGCGGCCTGTTGCGCGAAGCGTTCGGCTTCGGCCCGGACCCCTAGGTTGGGGGCGTTGGAAACATCTCACGCAGTAGTTCCGTGGCGGATTCGACGACCAAGTCGAGGGCCTCTGGGACGAGGCGCGACCAGTTGCCGGTCACCGTCTCGTGTCCCCCGCGGAGGAATGCTTGGCTGGTGGGAAGGTACCCGACGTAGTGGTTCACGCAGTGCACGATGTAAGTGGGATACGTGGGAGAGCCGAGCTTTATCTGGAGCCCCCCTTCCACGAACGGTTCTCCGGGCAGGCCGACCAGGGCGACGTCGCCGATCCGGAAGACTTGGATCTCGTACTCGTGCTCCGGGCTCCGCTGTCGGAGGTTGTTGAGGTCAATCAGCCCGGCAGCCATGCACCACGCCTGGTCGACCGCTCGGCCCCGCTTCCCGGTCCAGGACGGCTCCGGGTGATCCTTCAGAAAGGCCCGCGCGTTCTCCAGTTCCTGGGCATCTATCTGCCTGATGGGGATCTTCAGTTGCCTGACCCTCCAGTCCAGGGCGGCCTCCCGTTTGAACTCAATCGACTCAACCACCCTCTCGACGGTGCGAGCAAGCGCGCTGCCCATCCTGCGGTGGTCCAAGACGTAGTCCGGGTCGAAGGGGGGCCAGGGGTTGATGTTGCCGCAGGCACCATTGAGCACCAGCGGCACGCACGTTGGGCCGTAGATCAGTCCAAGTTCGCTCGCAAGCGCGCCGGGCCAGTCGGCCGAGACTATCGGCTTTGGAAACACGTGGACTGGATGGCAGGTGTAGTTAACTAGGATCGCTGATATCCGCAACGAGCTGCCGCGGAAACAGACCACGCCGACCTCGGGGTCGATGGGGCCTTCAAGGTAACGTATGTCCGTCGGGCCCAGGGGCGTCTTCCAGCCGGGCGGGGGCATGCCAACCTTGCCGTTTCGCATGACGGCGCGGCGGTTGAAGGCGAACCTGCCCTCGATCCCGCTCGCTGCTCCCACCTCAACGGGTTCCAATGAATCGTTCGCGAGCCTGATCGCCTCCACTATGCGTTCCTCTGCAAACTCGTTGTAGCGTTTGTCGCCGCCCCTGAGCCAATCGAACTCCTCAGGGATTCCCTCGAATTCATCGCTCAACATGAAGTGGCCGAGAGAAGGCGCTGAGTGGGTCTGGGTTGCGTGGACCATGACAGCGTCACGGTCGAATTCGAACTCCTTCTCGGCGACGCGGCGGATTCGGTCTGAGTGCTGCTTCGTAACTATGGTGAGGTCCAGAGCAACGAGGCAGAGCTTGCGCTTTGCGCCCTGGACGACGACGGCCCTTGCGTAAAGCGGATCGGCGACGAACTTCGCAGGCCTGTGAAGGCCGACGGCGCCGGCTAAATGTATGCTTTCCCTCGGCGTGATGTCAACGCACGCTGCGCCGACCTGCACGCATGCGTCAGTTTGGCTTTGTCCCTGGGCGGACATGTCCATCTCGCCTCGTCCGAGGGAACGTGGCCGGCTTATTAGTGTGAGATGTTGCTTGGGCCGGGCGAGGTTTCGCCTTCACGCGAGCCGCCGAGCCGCGGTGTGCCACAGAATGTTTGGACGCGTGCCGCCTTGGAGCGGTTCACTCGGTCCGTGCCCCGCTCAACTCCTACGACCGAAGCCGCACGGCTACGCCGCGTCCGTGCAGGTATTCCTTGACCTGCCTTATCGTCAGAATCCCGAAGTGGAAAACCGAGGCCGCCAACAGGCCGCTTGCATGTCCCTCAACCGCAGCTTGGTAAAAATGCTCCAGTGCCCCGGCGCCGCCGCTCGCGATGACCGGTAGGCCCGTGGATTCGGCGATCGCTCGTGTGAGGGGGATGTCGTAACCCCCCTTCGTGCCGTCGGTCGCCCTGCTGGTAGGAAGGAGCCGGCCTACCCCCATCTCAGCCATCTCCACTGCAAACTCGACGGCATCCCTGCCCGTTGGCGTGCGTCCGCCGTCGATGTAGACCTCGCGCCCGGAGGGGCAGGATGCGTTCGCGTCCGCGTCGATGGCAACGGTGATCTTGTCGGATCCGAAGCGCTTCACTGCATCCCTGACCATCGCTGGGTTACGAAATGCGGCACTGGATATCGAGACGGACGTAGCTCCCGATCTCAGTGCAGAGGCGATGTCGCTGCACGACCTGATCCCCCCTCCGACCGTGAGGGGCACATCAACTACGGCTGCAACCTTCCTGACGACCTCGAATGCAGTCCTTCGTTTCTCCACGGTGGCCGTGATGTCGAGGAAGGCGATCTCGTCGGCGCCGCCGTCGCAGTATGCCTTGGCGGCCTCCACGGGATCCGCCGCATCGCGCAAGTGTGCAAAGTGAACTCCCTTGACGACCCTGCCGTCCTTGATGTCCAAGCAGGGGATGATGGCAACCTCGGCCATGAGACCTGGCTCCTCAGCCGGCCTTGGGCACACGCTACGCCATATTAAGATTTTCTCGGGTTGGGTTGGGTTAGGTCTCAGGGCAGGACCTCGTCAGCGCAGGTTGTACCTGATCTTTCCTCGTCTTTCGATGAAGCAGTCCGCGCAGACCTTGTAGCCGTGGAGCATCTCGAAGTGGTCTTCGCAGATCGGCCGGTGGCACCTGTTGCACTCTTCGACCGTGAGCCGGCGGCAGTAGAAGCATGGCTTCATTCTCTTGCGGCTGAGATTGAGGAAGAAGAGAGGGAACCTGAAGAAACGCCTTCGCGGCGCGCCGTGGTTCAGATAGTCGACTAGGGCAACGGCGGCGGGGTTCTCCGTGAGCGCCTCGAATCTTGAGGACCCGTCGTCGAGCCTGAGCCGGTAACGGATCATCGTCTGGCTGATCATGCGCCTGAGCAGTATGGGGAGGATCGCCGCAAAGATGACAAAGGCCTCAACGTTGCCTTTGCCAACGGACTTCTCCACGGCCTCGAATGCTATCGCAAGAGGCTGTGTTTCGGACAGCGAGAACAGCACGACGAAGAAGGCCGCCGTCGCGATAAGGAAGGGTTTGGTCGGCAGGAGGAGTTCAAAGATGAGTGGCATGAACATCACGAAGAGCGCAAGTGCAAAGATGGAGACCTGCGTGACCGCGCTTATGCCGCTCGTGACAAAGAACATCAGGAAGCCGTAGGCGTAGACCGCGTAGACAAGGTAGAAGATGTACAGGGGCGTTCTTGACTCAGTGGCGATCGAGGCTTGGGTCTTTGCGGGGTCAAGCACGAGATCCTTGCCCCAGGACGCCGGATCCTTGCCCTTGATCGTTATCAGATCCGGGGTGACCCTGACGTTGAAATCCCCGAGGTTGAAGGTCCTCTTGCTCCGCTCCCTCTCCAACCACTCGAGGTGCTCGTCCTCAAACCCCGCCATGGCCAACCAGTTCCAAGGGGGACAGCCAGAATTCACAAATGTTTCTTCAGCGCAGTCCGGTCGTGCTCCGGAGGTGCGGACTTGTGTTGCGCCGGGTGAGGTTGGAGAAAGTTGGAGAAGCTTCCGCGAGTCTTTCAACGAGCTCGGGTCATGGCGATCACCGATGTGGTGGCCGGGGCTTGGCGTTTGAGCAGCCGGGCGGAAATGGGCCAACATTTTTCTGGTCGAACGGCATCTATTAGCTGCAGGGCGGGATCGAGATTGATGGTCGTCTATGCGCTAGTTCTTCTGGTCCTTGGGGCATTCCTAGCGATCGTCGTGGTCACCGCCGCACGGAGGGTGTGGCTCTCCGACTTCGAGGCAAGGCAGAGGGGAATCGTGAGGACCAGCGAGGGAGAGGTAGTCGTTCCTGCCCGTCCGCAAGGGAGGCC
Organism: uncultured Thermococci archaeon; assembly: GCA_964549615.1. GTDB lineage: Archaea > CAYQAE01 > CAYQAE01 > CAYVLA01 > CAYVLA01 > CAYVLA01. The sequence continues at coordinate 72,079 of CAZJVP010000101.1, forward strand.
TATGGGTCAGCGCGTCAGGGAGAGCGTCGGGATGGCGATGGATCTTCGGTACCTCTCCGAGAGCGTGGGCGGCTTCGGTGAGATGAGGGGGACTCTCTACATCGGGGTCCGGCCCCAGGCGGGGGCGACCAGGGTCAGGACCTCTGGCGGAGTCGTGGTGTGTCCGCTATGTGGCATGCCGATGGAAAGGATAGGCGCTCGAAGCGCGGAGGAACTCCATGGTATCTTGCCCAGGCCCGAACCGAACCAAGACATCTGGCGGTGCATGCATGAGTACCCGGTCTTCTTCGTGCCTTCGCTTGAGCCCGGGCGCCCGGCCCCAAGTTGATCGCCTCAAGGCTTTGCGATCGGAAGGCTCTTTGGGCACAGAACCCCCAATCGCCTCGCACGCGCTTACTCGAGCACCCCGCAAAAGCGTCCTCAGTGGGCCCCGTCACGCCGGATCGAAGATGGCAACTCCCGCATGGTTCGATTCGGTGTCGGCCACGTAGACCCGCCCGCTGGGGGCTATGGCGGCTGCCTGTCCCCCCATCCTACGGTTCTCGTTTGGAGGCAGCGCAAGCCTCGCAACGAAGTCGCCGTTATTGTTATACTTGTCTATGCTGACGGCGGAGTCCTTCCTCGTGTCTCGGGCCATGAGGTAGACGTCCCCCCAGCGGTCCGAGGCTATCGTGTGGTAGCGAAGATAGCCGTGGTTGGAGCCATCCTGAGCGGGCACGTTGGCAAACGCGAGAAGGAACTCTCCGCTGGCCGTGAACTTCTGGCAGCGGCCGTCGTACTCGACGACGAAGACGTCTCCGTTGGGGTCGGTCGCCACTCCGTGTGGGGCTAGGAACTCGCCTTGGCGGTTTCCCCTCCTGCCCCATGCGCGCATGAATCCGCCATTCGAATCGAACGCAACGACCCTGGAGTTGTCGACGTCCGCAACGAATATCGTCCCGTTTCTTCCGATGGCAAGTGAATGGGGGCGCTTGAGTTCCCCAGCCGATGAGCCCTTCCTGCCCCAGGCCCGCAGCGGCTCTCCCTTCTGGGAGAACACGTGTATTCGGTCGTTGTTTCCGTCGGCTACGAATATCGTGCCAAGATCGTCGGCCTTGACGTCCCGCGGACCGTCAAGCTCGCCTAGGCCAGGCCCACGGCCCCGCCCGATGCTACACAAGAATCGACCGTCGGGGGTGAAGCGCAGCACCGCCGACCGAATCGGATCTGCGATCAGGAGAGTGCCTCCCGGCTCGAGCGCGATGCCGTGGGCCTCCAGGAGCATTCCCTGGCCATCTCCCTTCCTGTCCCAGAAACCGACGTACTCGTACCGCGGACGCTCAGGTCCGATGACGACGGTTGCCCAGGCGTACCGGACGTCTTGCCCTAGCAGCTTGGCCTGTATGTGGATCTGATTGGGCCGAGGCGTCTTTCGAGGTGCCTTGTACCTGCCGTCCGGGGTGATGGTCCCGACCTCATCGTTGCCGCCCGGGATTGCCTCCACGGACCACTGCAGCATGCCTCCCGGGACCGGAGGCTTCAGGCAGAAATTCTGCGTTGAGCCAGGGTCGAGATGGGCGATGCTTGGGAAGATGCTCGGCCGCACGAGGTCCATATATCCGGGCCATCCTGCCGCCTGATAAATAGCAAAGCCAACGGCCGGACCGGCGGACGCCCCACGAATTCCACGGAAAACGTTTTCTGCGTGCGCCCGCTCGCTTCGGCGGGAGTCCGATGGACGGAAGGGATCTTGCCGAGTACGCCGTGGAACTCGGTCAAAGCCTGGGCGCCAGTTACACGGAGGCCAGATTCGTCAGGGAGGTAACCGAGGGTTTTTCGACGCGAAACGGCAGCTTGCTTTCGGCCGGAAAGCAGGAACGTGCAGGACTGGGGATCCGGGTCCTTGTAGACGGCAGTTTCGCATTCTGTTCGACGGACGAACTGACCAAAGCCTCCCTCAGGCGTTCCCTCGGTGCTGCTGTCAGGGCGGCGCGGGCCAGCAAGAGGAGGGATCCTGTGGTGCTCTCGGAGGAAGAGGTCCACGAAGACCGCTGGGCGACGCCGGTGAAGCAGAATTTCGACGACGTGGACCGGGACGCCAAGATCGAGCTGCTCAGGGGGCTGGACAAGGATCTCTCCTCGCTGCCCGGCAAGATCCCTGTCAGGAACCTGTCGCTTGATCTTGTGCAATGGGACAAACAGGTTCTGACGAGCGACGGGACCGTGGTCGACGGGTTCTACTCGCTTTTTTCCCTTTACGTCATGTTCCAGGCCGAGGCTGACGGGCGCTCCGAGCAGAGGCGTCTGGGCATCGGCGGCACGGGGGGATGGGAGTGGGCAACCGAGAGGGGCATCCGTGAGAAGGTGGTCTCCGATGCTTCGAGAACTCTCAGGGTCGTGTCGGAAGCCAAGCGGGTTAATCTCGGGAAGGCCGACGTGATCATCGGGCCAGAGGTCGCTGGCATCGTGGCTCACGAGAACTGCGGGCATCCCTCGGAGGGGGACAGGATCTTGGGGCGCGAGGCTGCCCAGGCGGGGGAATCCTGGTACCAGGACCTGGTGGTGGGTGAGTCGAGGATAGGCAGCGAGGCCCTGACCATAATTGACGATCCGACGATTCCGGGCAGCGCGGGCTACTACCTTTACGACGACGAAGGGGTGAAGGCTAGGCCTAGGTACCTCATCAAGAACGGGATTCTGAACGAGCTTCTCCTGAATAGGCAGTATGCACGAAGGTTCGGCACCCACTCCACGGCCGCGGCCAGGGCCATCGGCTACGACCGCGAGCCGATCATCAGGATGGCGAACACCTACATTGCCGAGGGCGACCACTCTGAGGAAGAGCTTGTGGAGGGGGTAAAGCGCGGGCTGCTGATGAACAGCTTCACCGAGTGGAACATCGATGATCGCCGTTTCCAGTCCAAGTACGTCGGCTCGGAGGCCATTCTCATCCGGAACGGCAGGCTCACCGACACCTACGTCCGGAGGCCGGTCCTGGAGCTGACGACGACCGCCCTCTTCAGGAGCGTCGACGCCTGCGCCAAGGGATTTGCCGCCGACTTGGCGTCGTGCGGGAAGTCGGAGCCGATGCAGGCTGCCCCGGTGTGGACCGCGGGGCCCTCAGCGGTGAGGCTGAGAGGGGTCAGGGTGGGGGTGGGGCTATGAAGGACTTGGATGGGCTGATCGATGCCGCGCTCCGTGCTGCCGGCTCAGCGACGGATGTCATCGTCAAGTGCACGACCTCAAGGGATTGGCAGATCAGGTTCTGCAACAGCCAGATAGAGATCTCGAACCAGTGGGTCTCCACAAAGATGGACGTGTTCGTAGCGGTCGGACGCAGGGTGGGCTCGACCGAGATCGAGGCGCCGACCGCAAAAAAGGTGAGGACGAGGGTGGCCGAGCTCGTCGCCTGGACTTCGAGCATGGCAGAGAGCCAACTTTACGGTGGGATATCGGACAAATCCTACAGACACCGAACCCTAAAAGATCTGATCGATCCCGAGATCGACGGCTTCGCGGAACAGGCGCCTTTTATGGTTCGTCTGGCGGTAGAGGCTGCCGAGGAGCAGGGCGCAAGAAAGGTCGCCGGGTCCCTTATGTTCGGCAGGCGCCGGCACGATCTGGCGACCAACCATGGGGTTCGGGCAACCTACGAGGAGTCGTCGTACGACCTGAACATCAGGAGCTTTGCGGACTCCGAGAGTTCGGGCCAGGGCCTGGCCAGCGGCCGGAAGATATCGAGGGCGGAGGAAAGATTCGTCCGGGCCGCCCGTGAGTCAGGAAGGATCGCGAGGATGTCGATGGGAGGAACCCAGGGCCGCCCCGGCAAGTACGATCTCTTGATGGGCCCGACCGTTGCGGCCAACCTGCTGGGACAGCTGGCCGAGTCGGCCAACCCCCTTCTGATGATGCTGGGTTCAAGCCCGCTGAAGGGACGCCTCGGGGCGCAGCTTGGTCCAGAGGTCCTGTCCGTTGTGGACGATCCGAGCATTGCCGAGGGGTTGGGGTCAAGGCCGTTTGACGACGAAGGCGTCCCATGTCGGCGTGTTAAGGTTTTCGACCGGGGCAGGTTCGTCGGACTCCTGCACAGCACGACGAGTGCAAGGCAAGCCGGCACCCGGACGACCGGGAGCAGCCGGCTGCTCAGCCTGGGACGGTCGAAGATCCCGGCCCCGTGGGCGAGCAACCTGGTCTTCGCCGCCGGGGGGGCCCGGACGGAGGAGATGGTGGAGGAGTGCAGGAGGCCGACGATCTACGTGACATCGAACTGGTATACGCGGTTCTCAAACTACGAAGAGGGCACCTTCTCGACGATTCCCAGGGACGGCATCTTCCTCATCGAGGGGGGCCAGATCAAGAAGCCCCTGCGCAGGATCAGGATCTCCGACAACATCGTCGGGCTTCTCTCTCGGATCGAGCAGGTCGGAAGCGACGTCACGCAGGTCCACTGGTGGGAGGTTGAGACACCCACGTTCATCCCTCACATTAAATTCTCGGACGTCAACGTAACGGCGGCCACGATGTAGTGCCGGCCTGAAAGGATACGCGTCGGAGCACGAACTCGTCGCAGGCGTGGCCGCGGTTCTGCCGATGCCCGATGAGCCGGTCCTAGGCGGCGCTGGTCGGCTTCCGGCAAGAGCACCGTGGAGCTTACAGAATTGGTGCAAAAAATTTGCAGCATAGTCCTTAGCTGCAAGGCACTCCTCCCGGCACACGGGCGCGTGTTGCCCAGAAACGGCTGACGCGATGAGATTATTGAGGTCCAGATGAGCGTGGCACTGCATGCACCCGGGAGTGGCCGACCGCGGACACCCTACCTACGCCCTCGATCCATCACGCCTCGGGCCCCTCGTCGAGGACGCGTGGCCTTGCCTCTTCTTCGGCAGGGAAAGGATGGCCGAGATCAGGCGAAAGATTGCCCTCCTGGGATGGGCCCGGTCTCTTTACGGCAGGATGCTAAGCGAGGCAAGGCAGTTGTTGGAATCTCCCTGCCTGTTGTATCCGGGCCGGCCCGGATGGAGGCATGATTTCTATTCACCGCGCACCGGGGCCCACTTGGTCTTTGATCCAAGACAGCCCGAGGCCTTCAGGGATCCCGCAGACGGGTCGCTCGTGACGGGCGAGACCCACAGGGCGGCCTGGGTTCTCCTTGAGCACGAAAGGCTGTACCGTCTCATGCGCAGCGTTGCAGTGCTCTACCGACTGACCGGCAAGCAGCAGTACTCGGACTGGGTTGCCGAGGGAATTCTGGGTGCTGCGGACTTCTTCCAACACGCAGAAAGAAGGGGTCGCTACGGCACGGTCTATTTCCAACCGCTGTACGACGCCCAGGTGATCACCCTTCTGGCAAATGCGTACGACCTGATCCGGGATAGCTGGTCTCTGGAGGCTTGGGCCCACGAACACATAAGGAAGGCGCTGTTTCAGTCAGGCTCATCCGGCTTGCTCAAATACCTGCGCGGGGCGAGGGCACACAACATAACCTGCTACGTTGCCGCAGCGGTCGGGACCTTGGGCGCCATCCTCGATGAGCCTGACCTCTTGTGGATGGCGCTATCGGAGGAGGAGACCGGTTTGCAGGGCCTGCTCAGAAAGGGTTTGCGCAGGGACGGGCAGGGCCGCACGGATGGCACCTGGTATGAGGGTACAACCTTCTATCACCTGTACGCCATGTGCCCGCTTTTCTGTCTCTACGAGCTTGCGAAGCGATGGGGCTTGGACGGTGCCGCCCTCTCGGAGATACACGACGCCCTGATAGCAATGGCGAGGGTCCCGGTCCTTCTTGCGGATGAGCGCCTGCGGCTACCTTGGCTTGGAGATCTGGGCTTCCCGGAGCATCCCGGCTTGACAAGCTTCGCCCACCTTTACGAGTACGCCGCAGGGATGCTTGACAGGACATTCCTTGCCGTTCTTCGCGCGTGCGAGGCTGGTCAAGGCCGGGCCGGCTTGGCCGCTCTAAGCTTTGGTCCCGACCGTCTCTCCAGTCCTTTACGGCACGAGCCATCCTCGCTCTTGGGCCAGGGCGGAATCGCGGTCCTAAGGGCGGCCACTAGACGGGGGCACTACTACGCGTTGCTCAAGGCCGGGACGCACGGCGGGGGCCATGACCATCGCGACAAGCTACAGGTGGTCTTCCACGCGATGGGGGAGGTCATCGCTCCAGACCTTGGGACGGCGGGATACTCGTTGGAGGATTTCAAGCTCTACTGCGCCAGCACCCTTGCGCACAACGCTCTGCTGGTCGATGAGTTAGATCAATCCCCCGTTGCCGATGCGGGCGTTTCGATGGACTCCGCGTCTTCGGCCAGCGGCGTGGTCCGCGACGCCTACCCCGGGGTTTGCCTGGAGAGGAGGGTCATGCTTGATCCGCCCCGCATCTTGGTCGATGACGCGTTCTCCTCGGCCGCGGGACACCGCTATTGTTGGGTCTTCCATGCCAAGGGCAAACTTGACGTAGAAGTCCATAGGGCCCGCACGCCATTGGAGCTTCCTCCGCTCCCCTGTGAGGGACCCTTCCGGTTCTTCCGTAGCCGGGTGGAGATGGGGACGGTTCGAAGGGCGTCGGCGAGGTGGACGATTAGGAGAGATCTGAGTCTTCTTTGCGATGTCCGGTGGGATGGACCGTTCGAGTGCACGATCGGAACGACGCCTAGCAACCCGATGACCTCTTCTCTCGGGACGATGTTTCTGCGTTGCCCCGGGAGGCGAAGGCGGGCACGGGCGGCATTCAGGCTCGCCTTTCACTGATATGCCTCTGCGTCTCCATTCGGCGTGCGGAACCTTTTTCACCATTCGTCCCAATCCGCGGGGCACGGGCGAAGCTGGTTTGAGGGAGTCCCTGAAGTTGGTCCTTATCGGCCTTCTTGCATGCTTGGCCGCGCTCGGTCCAACGCAGGCGAGAACCGGACCCGACGGCAGAATCCGGGCGATATGCTTCGGGGATGTCATCGACCAGTATGGGGGGTTCAACAGCTTCGTCGTCATGAGGACGGACCCGGCGATCCAGACGACGCTCGTCCCGTCCAGGCCCGATTACTTGGGTTCCTACGAGGATGCATGGCGGAACATGAGGATGTATGTGCCGCGGACCTATTCGCTTCTCGTCCGGGAATACGATCTGTTGGTGACCAGCGACGCGGACAGCACGGTGTTCAGGCCGGAATGGATCGACTGGATGACGAGATCCGTCGTGGACGGGGGTCTGGGGCTCGAGTGGCTGGGGAGCATCCAGAGCTCGAGCTTCCCGAGCTGGGAGGGAACAACCCTTGCTGGCATCGCCCCGGTCGAGCCGGCCCCGGAGTTGGATGTCAGCAGCAGCTTGAGGGTCAAGATCCTCGACCCAAACGAACCCCTCATGACCGCGGTCCCTTGGCAGCAGGCACCACCCCTTGCCAATATCAATTCGCAGGTTCCTAGGGAGGGTGCCAAGGTCTGGGCAATCACCGACCACCCAAAGGCCTACCCGTTGATGACCTACTGGCGGGTGGGGCAGGGTTCCGTACTATGCTTTGCAAGCAAGTTCCCCAACGGGGTTCGAGCATGGTCGAGGGACTGGCCATTCTTCACCCAGGCCATGATCTACCTCAGCTACAGGTCAGTCGAGCGGGAGATCCCCCAGGATGCCCTGCTTTTTAAGCAAATATTTACGGAGTTCGCCGAGTACGGACAGAGGAATTCGCTGGTGGGCTCGGTCCTGGAGTTTGCCGAGAGGTTCGGTGCAAGGGTGGACGGCCTCTTCCGCAGACTCGACGGGGTGGCTGATATCAAGGCGATGGCGGACGCCGCATACCTTCGGGGCGATCTGGAGGAGTGCATGGAACTGATGGCGAGGATCAGGGCCGATCAGAAGTCCATCATGACAGATTCCGTTAGGGCAAAGGACGCCGCCCTTGCGTGGGTCTACATCACGGAATGGTGCGCCCTGACGGCAACCCTCCTCTTCTCCGGCGGCTTGGTGTGGCATCTGATGGTCCGGCGGAGGCTGTACAGGGATGCAGGGGCGTCGCGCCACCTTCGGGTTTGGTGAGGGCCTAGCTTCTGCCCCGATGACGTGGGCGAAGGTAAAGCTTTCCTGCGTACTGGAGCCCGCCACATGGAGGGTTCCACTCCGTTCCAAACAACACATAAGAACCGTTCCGGGGCAACTTAAGGCGGTGATCACTTGAGGATCTCCAGGAAGCTTGTGCTCGCGTGCGCTCTAGCCGCAGCGGTCTTCATACCCCTTGCGGTTATGGGTCAGTCTTGGTTTATCGAACGGCCGAGGGCTCAATACAGGGCCCTCCTACGCGGGTTGGGATTTGGGCCTTGCGTGAAGGCGGGGAGCATCACGGAGGCGGATGTGGAAAAGGTTGCGCAGGAGCTGGGTCTAACCGAGGAAGAGACGGAGAAGCTGAAGACCCTGATTGCAGAGACGGAGCCCCTGAAAGAGGAACTCAGGGAGAAGATGGAGGAGATACGGGCGATAGTCGGCCCCAAGATACAGGAGAAGATCCAAGAGACCCGGGAGGAATGTAAGGGGGTCCTTGACGAGGCCAAGGAGATCGTGGCCGAGATCAGAACTCTCTGCTCGGAGCTTAAGAAGGCCCAGGAGGAGGGCAACGCCGAGGAGGCCGAGCAGCTGAAGTCCCAGATCGAAGACAAGAGGGAGCAGCTCAAGGAGCTCTGCACCCAGCTTCGGGAGTCTGGCTGCGGCCCGATGGTTGGAAGATGTGTCAGAGGCCGGGTGATGGCGCGCTGGGGCATGAGGGGAGGCATGGGCCCGATGGGCTTCGGCCCGTTTGGAGGTTGGTGGCAGGACCTATCTGAGGAGGACCGCAACACGCTCAAGTCGCTTTGGGAGGATCTGAGGGAAGCGGGCCAGGACCTGCGGGGCCTCATGGGAAAGGGAACGCAGGAAGACTTCAAGGCCATCGCGGATAGGCTGGCGGATTTGATGTACCAGATCTCGGAATTCATGAAGGAGAAGGGGATCGCCCTGCCCAAAGGCGTCGGATGCCCTTAGCTGAGTCGCACGGATGGATAGGAAGGCGACATGATCTCAGAACGTGCTAGAGCCGCACTCATCTTCGTATCGGTTGTCATAGCCGGGAGTGTAGCGGCCGCCAGCCTCATATCGACCATAAGGGAGCGGCGGTTGCAGAGGCAGGGTGACGACCCCGAAGCCTTCCTGCGCGACTTTCCTCAGCAGGATGCGAGCCAAAGCTTCCTGGGCGCCCCTGCCCTCCTGTTCGAACGGGCGGGCGAGTCGGTTTACGTGAACGAGCCGCCGGAGGAGGTCAAGGTTACCATCTTCACCAGGAAGGTCCCGGAGACGGGCGTCCTAAGGAGAGTCCTAGAAAATCGGCCATACAGGACTTGGAGAACTGCAAGGGGCAGCCTTGTGACGCGGTCCGAGGGGACCATCGCCGTTGGGGACAGGCTACTGGTGGTGAGGTCCTTCAGGATCGACAACGGAAACCCCAAGGCGGACCTCTGGAGCACTGGGCCGCGTGCGGAGAAGATAGGTTCTATTGAGTTCCAGGCTGTTGACGACAAGGTCGTCCAGGGCACGATCCAGCTGGAACGGACTGGACAGGAATACGACGTCATAATCCCCAGGGGTCACCCCAACATGACCGGCCTCTTGGAGAGTATTCGGGCGGTCAGGCCTCTGACGCGGGCGGAAGTCATGGCTTTGGTGAAGAGTTCCTACAACGCGTCAAGTCCGGCCGGCGGATAGGCCCGGTCCGAGATGCAGGTTTGGGCAAGCCTCGTCGACCCCGTGGTAACACTATTCTGCTTCGATTTCCCGCGACGGTTGGGCGAGTGTGTGGCAGCCCCAACGATCGGAATCCTAGACTGCGGCTCGGGTAACCTTCGCAGCGTTCACAAAGCAATCGCCCACGAGGAGGGTTCGCCCAGGGTATCGACCCGGATAGACCCAGACTGGGATGGTTTGGTCCTCCCAGGGGTCGGGGCGTTTGGCCATGCGATGAGGGCGGTTCGCCCCGTTAGGGACGACCTCGCTGCTTTCCTAGAAGCGGGCAAGCCCTTCCTTGGCATCTGCCTAGGTCTGCAGATCCTTTTCGAGTCGAGCGAGGAGAACCCGGAGGAGCCGGGCCTGGGAATCCTGAAAGGCAGGATCGTCCGAATACGGGCGGCAAAGGTCCCGCACATTGGATGGAATTCCGTGGAGCTGAGTCGGGAATCCCGACTTTTCGAAGGCGTTGGGAGCGGCCAGCACCTGTACTTCGTTCATTCATACGCGGCAAGGCCGGAGGAGGATGTCGTGATCGCTACTTGTGAGCACGAGGGAGAACCAATCGTATCCGCCGTGGAGAGGGATAACATCTACGCCTGCCAGTTCCACCCGGAAAAGAGCGGCCGGGCAGGGCTGAGGATCGTTCGGAACTTCGTCGAGATGTCAAGGGGCGGTCGGTAGTGGCGCTGGCGAAACGTATCATTCCATGCCTTGACTGCGACCTCGCCATTCCCCAGGGCAGGGTGATCAAGGGCGTGAGGTTCAAGCGCCATGTCTATGCGGGCGATCCCGCCGAGAGGGCAAGGGAGTACGAGGAGCAGGGGGCGGATGAGATCGTCTTCCTCGACGTCACCGCTTCCCAGGAGAGAAGGGAAACCATGACCAACGTTGTCGAGCGGACGACCGACGAGGTTTTCATTCCAGTGACGGTTGGCGGCGGGATCAGGAAGGTAGAGGACTTCGTGAGGATGCTCAGGGCCGGGGCGGACAAGTGCTCCGTCACCACCCACGCACTGCTGGACCCGGACCTGATCTCCCGAGCGGCGAGGGTGGTGGGGTCCCAAGCGGTGGTCGTTTCCATAGATGCCCAAAGGCACGCGGCCGACGGTTCCCCCGGAAGGAACGTGGTGGATACGCCGATGGGCCCGTCCTGGTACGAGTGTTGGGCTTACGGGGGTGCCCAGGGGACCGGCCGAGATGTCATAGCGTGGGCCGTGGAGGCCGAAAGGAGGGGCGCGGGAGAGATCCTGCTCAACAGCATTGAGGCAGATGGCATGCAGGTGGGCTATGACTGGGCCCTGACGAAGGCGGTCTCCGAGCGCGTGAGCATCCCCGTCATTGCATCCGGCGGGTGCGGGCGACCCGAACACTTCTTGGAGGTCTTCACGAAGGGCCGGGCGGACGCTGCCCTAGCGGCCAGCATATTCCACTTTGGCAAGTACAGCGTGGGCGAGGTCAAGCGTTACCTGGCGGAGCACGGCATCCCTGTGCGTCTGGCAGGCGATTAGGACCGTCGCATTTCCGCGTGCCGGCCGGCTATGCGAGGGATTTGATGAATTCGTCGAACAGGAACGTGGCATCAAGCGGCCCGGGCGTTGCCTCGGGGTGAAACTGCGTGGTCATTATGCGGTAGTCCTGATGGTCCAGACCCTCGACGCTGCCGTCGTTGAGGTTCTTCATCGTGATGCGCAGGCCGGTGTTAGCAAGCGAGTCGGGATTGACTGCGTACCCGTGGTTCTGGGTCGTGATGTATACCCTGTTGCGATCGAGGTCCTTGACCGGGTGGTTTCCGCCCCTGTGGCCGAACTTCATCTTGTAGGTGCTCGCTCCGAGGGCGAGGGCCGCTATCTGGTGTCCCAGGCAGATGCACATCAGGGGAAAGTCTGGTGCGAGGCGCCTAACGGTCTCCTGTGGTTGGGTCGCCCTGGCCGGGTCCCCGGGGCCGTTGCTGACGATGATGAACCTTGGTTCGTAGGATGCAACTTCGTCCGCGTTGCAGCTGTACGGGAGCACGACGACGTCGAACCCTCTCTGGGCCACGTTGCGGGCGATGCTCCTCTTCATTCCGCAGTCGACTATGACGCACCTTTTTTCTGATCGGAGGTCCGCCACGCTCGCGACCTCCCTCGCGTCAGGCGCACGCAGGAAGCGAGGCGCCTTGGTCGAGGCCAGATGGATAAGGTCGAGCTCGGACAGCTCGGGTGTCTCCCTCGCTTCCCTAACCAGTTCATCCCTGTCGATCCTGCCTTTGCCGACCTCCATTGCGGCGTTCATGGCACCCTCGGTTCTAATCTTGATCGTGATCTCCCTGGTGTCGACCTGCTCGATCCCGGGGACGCCGTTCTTCTGCAGGTACTCGTGTATGGTCATCACAGCATCCCGGTGGCTGGTGACCGGGGATGCCTCCCTGACGACGAACCCGCTGGGCTGGATGCGGTCCGACTCGAACCTTTCCGGGTGCTTAACGGGGTCCGAGACGCCATAGTTCCCGATGAGCGGGTAGGTCATGAGCAGGATGTGGCCGATGAAGCTTGGATCGGTCAGGGTCTCCTCATACCCAGTCATCGAAGTATCGAAGACAAGTTCACCTGCCGCGTGCCCGGGCGCCCCGAATCCCCTGCCCTCGTAGACGGAGCCGTCCGCAAGAGCCAGGACCGCCTTGAGCTTGGGCATCTCCTTTTCCACCGACCTTGCGCGATCGGTGAGCGTGCCTTATTTGTCTTTTTGCGGGAAGGAAGTGCCCGAGGCGCGCTGAGGGGATTCGGAGCAACGATGCGTGTGCCTGCATCGGGCGGGTCACCGAGAAGCCTTGCGTCGGGCGCCCGATCAGGTCGACGGGTAAAGCTTTTTATCGGTACGTTTCGCCGCGAACAACGATGAAGACATACCTTCTCGTCTTCCATTCAAGCGAGGGCGCGCCGCCCTCCGAGGTCGTGGAGCGCATAAAGTCGGTCGGATTCAAGGTGATGAAGGGTTACTATGATTTTGTTTACGAGTGGGAGGAGCAGGAAAACGTGGAGGAGGTCGTGAAGATCGCAGACGTGCTCCACACGGTGCTCAAGGGGACCGGCACGACCTTCAAGCTCGAGACGACTCCGGACTAGGCCTCGAAGGTGCGGTCGAGCAGATCAACGATTTTCCTTGCCTTACGGGAGCCTACTCCCCTGACCCTGGATATCGAATGTTCAGGGGCCTGAAGGATCGAGCGAAGGCTCTTGAATTCGTGCAGTAGCCTTCTGGAGAGAACGGGCCCGATGCCGGGAAGGGCCTCCAACAGGAGTAGGGCGGTCTCCATGTCGTCACGCGCCTTGCTCGGTCTAAGGCGAGGGTTGGATGGGGAGGTGCCTATCTTCTGTGACATGAGCCAGATGAGGAGCGCGGAGGTCGCCATGTCGGGCGTCTGGAGGACGCCGATTGGGCTGGAAAGCACGAGCCTGGAGACGTAGCCGTAGAAGGACCTCATGTTCACCGTCCTGGGGCGATTTTCTGGCCTGCCCTCGATGAGCAAGAACGGCATCTTGAACGCCGCAGAGAGGTGTTGGAGCTGGTAGCCAAGCCTTCCGGAATACATCGAGGATAGGAAGTCCGATATCGTTTTCCTCTCGATGCACACCGAGTCGGAGAGGATGTAGTCCCCGATGCCGAGATACGCTACGGTCACCCGTGCGCCCAGCTTGACGAGGGCCATTCTCATCTCGGCTGGCTCATATATGTCCATCGAGATCCTGCCGGCGGATACCGTGTTGAGGGGCGGCACCTCCCCCGCGTAGGAGCCCAAGATGCCTTGATCTCGCGAGCAATCAGACTTAAGGCAATCCTATCGCCCCGCGATAGGATTGTAAAAGCGACGCTGCTGGGAAGCAATCCACAGATCGCCTGGCGGGGGATCTCGGGCCCATTGATTGATCTGGGTGACCGGTCGGTTCGGCGCGATAAGGGTTATAAGAGGGCGGAGAATCCGGGATGAGGAGACCTACAGCATGGCGGACAGGGGCAGCAACATGGAAAGGATCATGCATGGCCAGAAACTCATCGTGAGGACGCAAACATGCTGGTCAGCCTGGGCGGGATGGACGTACTCAACGCAAGGAAGGTCACCGTCGTACCTAACATGATCGCCAACGCGGGCGCGCGATGGGTTCGATGGAGGAAGTACTTACGTTTCCTTTCCAGGATAAGGGTCGACAAATCCCAAACAGTCGACCTGATCTTGAGATGGAATGGACAGCTTGAAGGGAGGTTGTTGCAATGATATACAGACGGCTGGGAAGGACCGGCATCAAGGTCTCGGTCATCGGGTACGGGGCCATCAAGCTTCCGCTTCTGTCCGAAGCGGCGGCCACTGCGACGATCAGCCGGGCACTTGACCTGGGCGTCAATTTCATCGACACGGCGAGGAACTACGGGGACAGCGAACGGAAGATCGGTGTTGCCACCCGCGGCCGCAGGGACGAGTTTTTCATAGCGACGAAGACGTCGCAAAGGACAGCCAGAGGTGCAAAGGACGATCTGAGAACGAGCCTGATGGAACTGGGCATGGATAGGATCGATCTATGGCAGCTTCACACCGTGAGCGATCCATCGTCCTACGCGCAGGTCATGGGCCCCGGCGGCGCGCTTGAGGCCATGCGGTGGGCCCAAGAGGAGGGCCTCGTCGACCACGTCGGGATCACCATCCACCGCGACCGCAACGTGATGAAACTCGCCATAGAATCGGGGGAGTTTGAGACCATCATGCTTGCCTACTCCGTCATCGACCAGGAACACGTGGAACGGGAGATCCTGCCCCTCTGCGGAAGGAGGAAGCTTGGGGTCATCGTGATGAAACCCCTTTGCGGCGGCGCGCTGGCCACGCCTCGAACGCAAGATGAGGCGGGGCGCAAGCCGGATCCGATCGTGCGTGGGAGCCTCCGATACGTGATATCGAACAGATGGGTTTCCACAGCCATTCCGGGGATCCAGTCGGTCCGGGAGGTGGAGGAGAACTGTGCCGTGGGGCGCAGCGTTCGTCCCGTCTCGCCGAGGGAGAAGAGACGCCTGCTGCGGCTCATAGGCTCCTTGGGCGTTTCGTTCCGCTACGGCCAGAGATGCCTAAGGTGCGGGTACTGCCTGCCGTGTCCGAACGGGATAATGATCCCGGACGTGTTCAGGGCCTTGGATGAGTACCAAGGGTACCCGGAGGAGATAAGGTCCATCGGCCTGGAAACCTACAGGTCCCTGAAGGTGAAGCCAGATGCCTGCACCGAGTGCAGGAGGTGCGCCAGGAGGTGCCCCGGCGGGATAGACATACCCGCAAAGCTCAAGGAGGCGCGGATGGTCTTGGAGCAAGCCCTGCGCGATGCGGGCTGATGGGTCGGGCCTTTTGTTGGGTTTGCCTGCCCTAGGCTCGATGGGCCAGCGACAACGAAGGCTTTATCCACCCGGCCATCATCGTGGCAACGGGTGTCGATGTGAAGATTTCCATATCGGCATACAGCCTGCACCGAGAGATAGGGCAAGGCAACATATCGATGTTGGACTTCATCGGAATCGCCTCGGAAAGGTACGGGGTGCACGCCGTCGAGCTGAACTCCCCGTTTTTCGAGAGTACGCCCGGCTACCTCACGCGGCTCAAGCAAGCTCTGGACGAGCACGGCGTGGCGGTTCAGAACATTGCCGTTGATCTCGGCAACATCGCTGACCCGGACGAGTCCAAGAGGATCGACTGGGTGAACAAGAACGCTGCCTGGCTGGACGTTGCCAGGAGGATAGGGTGTCGGTCCATAAGGGTCAATGCTGGGCATGCCGAGGACGGGGAGGCCGGCCTGATGCGGTCGATCGACAGCTACAGGAGGATCGTGCGGCGGGCCAAGAGGCTGGGGATGACGGTCCTCTTGGAGAACCATGGCGGGTACAGCTCGGATCCCGACAGCATCCTGAAATACGTGTCGGTCCTTGGCACTGCGAACTTCGGCGTCTGCCCGGACTTCGGCAACTTCGAGCCCGGCATTAGGTACGAGGCCTTGGAGAAGATCGCGCCGTACGCGAAGTTCGTCCACGGGAAGACCTACGAGTTCGACGCCGAGGGAAACGAGACGACCCTAGACATACCGAAGATCATCAAGATCCTGGAGCGCGCCCGCTACAACGGATATGTATCGGTCGAGTACGAGGGCCGCGGAGATGAGTACGAGGGAATAGCATCGACGATCGCGCTTCTGCGCAGGTGTGGGCTGGAACTCTGAGGGACGAGCAAGCCCGAGCACGCATCGGGGCGCTGGGAATCAGTAGGCCCTCGTTGTCGTGACTTCCTTGTATAGCCTTCTCCTGATCATGAGCGAGTATAGGGCGAAACCGGCTAGGACCGACGTGCCGCTCACCACTGACCACTCCGTGAGGTAGACCCAGAAGAGGGCCCTCTCCTTGAGGACAATCGCCTCCTCGTTGAGCTTGGCCAGGCCGTCGGCCATTCCCCTTATCTCTTCGTAACAGGCCTCGTAATCGCCCTCCATGTAGAGCCGCTCGGCCTCCTCCTTTCCATCATCGGCCTGTGCGATCTTCCTTTCAAGCCCGGCGGTGTTTGCCCCAAACCGGTCGACGAACTCAAGGACCGCGAGGACCAGCTTCTTCTCGACGTTAAACCGGAAGAAAGCATCCCTTACGGAGTGGATGAGCTCGATGCTTGTCGGAAGCGTCTTGCCGACGGAATAGTAGAAGATGTTGAGGATTATGTCGCCTCCGTATCGGTTGCCCACGCCCATGCTGAACCATTGTTCGTCAACATCCACCCCCACTACCCAGGTCTCGGCCCCCCTTTCGCCGAATGTCCAGGAGATCATGTACTCGTCCTCCATGGAACCCAGAACGCCACTCTTTACCGCCCATGCCCAGACCTTGCTTCCCTGCTTGGGGTGCATTGGCCTGGTCTTGGAACCCGCGAACCTTTCGATCCCGAGCGGTATGAATGGGGTCAGGACGGGCGGGTTGCTCCTCTCCACGCGGATGCGATAGGCTAGGTTGTCGGACGACTCGAAGCTGGGCGAAAACTCCTGAGGGTAGACCTCTGCAAGCTCCGACTCGACCAGCGACAGATATCCTTCGCTGTCTGGCCAAAGCGTGAGCAGGGAGGAGACGCCCAGCTCGACGGAATCCCTGAACCTTCGCATCTCCGCGCCGCTGAACCACTCCATCCGGGGCTCAAGGAGCAGGAGGACGTCGTAAGCCTGCAGGAGCCTGTCAAGTGTTCGAGGGGTGTAAATTCGGGTGATCTTCTTGGCCGCCTCGTCGCTCATCACGCCGCCGACATCGGTCGGGAGTTCCTGCCACTGAACCGCAAAGTCCAAGGACAGCCAGCCAAGTATGGGCGATTCCCCGTAGCTTGTGTCCCCGATGCAGAGGACGCCGATCTTCCCCGTGGAGGCGAAGTGGGGCGGCTTGGCAAGGCAGGCTGGGGCGACAAAAAAGACGCAGACGAGAAAGGCCAGAGCCCGCATGATCCCGGTGCTCAGGTCACATTTCGTCTATTTAAGTGCGAAGGTCTTAGCTGGCCTTTGCTGGGCCAAACATGCGCCTTCCTCCTCTCGTTACGGAAGGGATCGGCCCCGATCCCTAGAATTACTCGGTCGGGGTCCCCGGAGTTGGCCCCGGCTGGCGCTGATTACTAGGACCGAGATCGCCGAAATCCAAAGCGGCTCGCCCACCGCTGCCCTCTTCTGGGAGATCTGCGCTAGGGCCCTGGTGCAGTAGTCCTCTGCTGAGAGGTAGTTCCTGGCCTCGAGCATCTTGCCCGCAATGTAGATGAGGCGTTCCTCTGCCGAGACGTCGATTCCCAGGGCCTTCGCCGATTCGGCCTCAGTTGATGAAATCCCTAGCAGTTGACCAACGTATTTCATCCCGGCTGGATCCGTCTGGCCTTCGATAAGATCCAGGCAGGCAGGATAGTCGCGGGCCAGGTACTTCGACCATCCCGATGCGAGGAGGGCCTCGTAGAACGACATATCCGCGCCACAGGATTTCCCTTTCTGCACAACTCGGTCAAGTTCGGCCAGGAGGCCGGATGCGTACCCGGTGGAGACTATCCTCCAGCCCTTTCCGCCGTTGTCGTCCCAGTTGCTTCCCCATTCCGGTTCGTCTCTGAACTTGAACTCCAATGTTCGCACGTTCTGGTTGGGGATGATGACGTACCAGAGCCCGTCCAGCCCCCTGAGCATGGGGGTTTCACACACCTTCTCCACCGCGCGGCTGTTGCGCGGCCTAGAGGACGGGAACGACCAGCCGTTGACGCCCCAGACGAGGGTACAGGACTCGGACCCGTGTGGCAGGCACCCGCTTTGGGGGTCGTACTTTATGATCCAGAGGTTGGACGAGTTGAGCCCGCGGACGTGGATAGCTGGTCCCTCCACGACGACATCCTCGATGAACACGGTCGCGGCGGCCTCGTTGTTGCCTTCCAGCAGCTCGTCGATCATGCCGGACGGGTCTACGGCGATCTCACAGATCAACGATCCGGTGGCGTTCGCTGGGATCGACCAGCGGAGTATGCTCGATTCGCCGGCCGGGATGTGGGGCAGGATTGCGTCCGCCAGTCGGCGTCCGCCCACCGAGCAGGATACCACGCAATCGTGCGCGTCGGAGAATCCTTGGTTCAGGACATATGCACAGAGCTGATCCTGACTGTTCAGGGAGATGTTGACGGGCAAGAGGTCCGGCTTCGCACCGCCGACCAGAGCTGTGAATACATGGACGTTGTTGGTGCGTGTCAGTTCGTCCACCCCCATGCTTGGGTCCGCTACCACGGCGAAGGTCACGTTGCCGGTCACGTTCGGCACCCACGCCAGCTCCACCGTCTGGGACGCCATGGGGCCGAGGCTTGCCACGGTCTTGGTCGCGACGACGTCGCCGAGGCACAGGAGGGTCGTGGTGAAGGAGGTGGCCGCGGAGGCGCCACGGTTGGCCAGCTTCACCTGCAAAGAAGCCCCTTCCTTGCACAGCACGGCCGGGTTCTGGACGCGGACCGTTATGTCCGGACGCACGTCGTCGGTGTATATGTGCACCTCGTATGGCTCGAAATCATCCGATACCCAACCCTGGACGGGTTCGATCGATCTGTCCTCGAAGAGGACCCGCGCCTTGCTTTCAGCCCATCCAGCAGGAAGTTGGATCTTTCTGGCACCGAGCCGCTGCCTCTGGGTGTTGAGAACGAAAAGATAGTTCCGGCCATCGTGCCTTTTCAGGTGGATCTCTAGGGCCGGATCCGGAGATGCGAGCCTCTGGAATGACCCGTCGAGCAAAACCGGGGTTAGGTCTCTCAGTTCGGAGGCGATCCTTTTCAGGTTCTGCCAGATCTCATCTTCGACCTTGGCGTACGCCATCCCCCAATAGATGATCCCGTTGGCGCCGTGGCACACCGCATCGTAGGCCATGAACCTCGTCTCAAGCCAGCTTGGCTGAGGAGTTGCCCAAGATGTCCTCTCGTGCCCGGGGAGGGCGTCCCACTCGAATCCCTGGAGAACCATGTAGATCGGCTTTCCTCCGCCGACCTGATCCAGCTTCTCTGTGTACTGGGCCACGCAGTTCAGCGACTTGTCCATGTCGGAATGGCCGTAGCCCTCCGGAACCGGGTAGATGTCGGTTCCCAGTATGTCGCCCGCCTCGGAGTAGGACTTCAGGTAGTCCACGGAGTTCCTTGGTGCATGGTTCATCCAGATGGGGTGGAGAGGATCCAGAGACTTTATGTACAGGTATCCTCGAATCACGGCTTCCCTGCTCTTACCGGGCTGTTTCTCGTACTCGTAGTCGTTCCACGCGATCTCATCGGGGGCTTCGTACCCAAGGAGCGCCGGGTGGCCTTTCAGCCTTTCCACGTTTTCCCTCAGGATCGCCGTCTTGGGATCATCCGCTGAGGACAGAAGCATTGTCCCGCCTAGGGTCACGATGACTCCGATGCCGTACTTGTCTGCAGCGTCCATGAACTCAAGCGACGTTGCCAGAGGGCTCAGGACGGTGTTGAAGCCGGCCGCCGCAAGCTCCTCGAGCCTGGGCTGCAAGGGCAACCCCTCCGGATAGTGGTATATCCCTATCGGGAAGAAGGGTTTGCCGTTTCGGGTCACGACGGAGCCGGCGAAAGCGGCCGAGGAGAGGAACGTGACTAGAGCGAACCATATCAAGGGCCCAACCGCCCGAACTTGGCTGTACTCTAGGCACATGCGTGTCGGGTCTCCACTTCTTGCTATAAAGATTGTTGTCCATGTTGATCGTGCGTCTACTCCCCGCGCCGTTTCTCCTCTCCTGGCTCGGGTTTCGCTTCCCGCCGATGCGCAGAGTCGGCGTTGGATCGTTCCTCGGACATCCTTCCTTATTCGGACGAAGGAAGCCTCTGAAAACCCCCGATTCCAACCTAACCGCTTGCCGAAAGTGCACGTCCCTAAGATTTAAATGAGGAGAGGCGCTGGTGTTATCGCCCTTCTAAGAGGGATAGACGTTGAAGAAAGAGACTATCTTTGCAGCCCTGGGCTTCGCGCTTGTCGCGATGCTTGGGTCTGCAATGGGAGCAAGACAGTTCGTGGGACCAGCGCCGCAGATGAAGATCGAGTGGAGTTGGAACGTCTCAAAGTACCCGAGCCTGATCGCCAAGCTGGGTGCATCGCCCGACGTGACGCTTGGCGCGGTCATAACCGACGACATCGACAAGGATGGCGCAGTCGAGATCCTGTGGTCGTACAGGAAGGCCGAAGACCGGGTCATATGCTTGGACTCAAAGACCAAGGACCTTCAGTGGGTCTACCCGTCCCTCGATAAGGATCCCTTCCTTCAGGGTGACCCCTGGGGGATAGCATCGATCGAGGACATCGACAATGACGGAAACAAGGAGATACTGATCATCGCTAGGGACAAGAATCTCCATTGCATCACGCCGGCCGGCCAGCTGAAGTGGATGTATGAGTGCGGAGGCAGCGAGATAGCGCCGGCCCTGTATGATATCAACAAGGATGGGAAGCTGGAGATAATCATCGGACCTTTGAAGACGAGCATGATCACCGCGCTGGACAACACGGGCAAGAAGATCTGGGACTTCCCCATCAACAGCTACGTGAACTGCGGATCGACGGCGTTTGACGTCGACCGCGACGGTGAAGTCGAGATACTGACCGTGGATGGCGCAGGCAACTTCTATTGCGTCAGCTCGACCGGCTCCGAGAAATGGAGGTTCGAAATGGGGAACAGGCCCAACCAGCTGAAGCCCGTGGTCGCGGACGTCAACAACGACGGCGAGTACGAGATACTGGTGCACTCTAGGAACAGAATACTTTACTGCCTCACCTTCTTCGGCACCGAGGTGTGGCGGTTCGAGGTCGGCAAGATCCGCGTCAACGCCACGCACACTCACTGGGATCTTTCCACCGATGCAGGGATCAGCGAAGGCGGCATAGTGGTTGCTGATGTTGACCAAGACGGAGTCCTTGAGGTCCTCGTTGGAGACTGGATCGGTAACTTCCATTGCATCAACGGTATCACCGGCACAGAGGAGTGGTATACCCACTTCCCATCCGAGATGTGGACGGGCATCACAGTCGGCGATGTCAATGGAGACGGCACGATAGACGTAGTCTCGGCGGGCGAGGGGGACGAGGACCCCGAGATATACCGGTTCTTCGGGCATACGGCACCAACCTACCCGGCGGGCGTATTGGCAGCTGTGGACGGAAAGACCGGGGCAACGGTCGGAGTCTATCCCACGTCCGTGGGTTGCTGCCAGGCGATGGGCGACTTCGATGCCGATGGCAAGCTAGAGATAGCAGCGTACGTTTGGGAAGGCAAAGGGCTGTTGGCCGTCCTGACCATGGACGGGAAGTACGACCCCAAGCTCGTGCCCTGGCCGCTCAGGTTCCTGAACCTGCACAATAATCCAGTTGTGGTGATAGCGGAGCCTGCATTCGTAGCAGTGATGCTGGCCTTTGCGCTGGCGCACGTTCTGAACAGGCGGAGCAGATAGCCTCGCCTCCCGCTTTTCTTTTTTTTTCATCTCGAAGGCGAGCGGCAGCTAGCGACTCGGACGGGCTCCAGCGCGACCTGGCTCTCGTCTTCAGGGCACGGGCGGCGGGGCTATGCGGGAGTGCGTGGATGAAAGACGGCGGTCCGAAAAAGAACGGGACAGCGTGAACGTGGCCATGAAGGTTGATCGTATGAACAGCGTAACGAGCCGCATGATGCCTTTGGACTATGGCCTCTCCTACATTCACTCCGCGGAGTTCAACTCCGTCAGGTTCTTGGTGGAGAGCAGGACCCGGCTGATGGATGAACGCTCGGGCAGGTGGATCGACTATCATCAGTGTGCCTCATGCAAGAGCGAGAACACGTTCGCGGAAAGGGATCTTTTCCGCAAGGATAACTATGACTTCCTTCCGATCTTCGGCGAGGGGTATGTGCTGATCTTTCGCCGACCCGCTGGGCTGAGCGACCGGTACAGGCAGGTTTGCAGATACGAGGATCTATGGGGGCAGCCAATCCTGAAGCTCAGGGAAGCGAGGGGCGCAAGGATTCTGGACGCTTGGCAAGCCGTCCTGGATGCCACCTCCGACGGATTGCCGATCGTGGCACAAACCGAGGTATGGGATGCCCAGACGAGGCTGCGGGCCATAATGGAATACCCCGTGAAGACCATGAACATCTCGCGCGGCCGCAGAATGTATCAGGTTGACACCGGTCCCGTTGCCCTGCCCGATCTGACCAAGAGATACCAACGACAGATCGAGTGTCTGAGCCTTGCCTATGTCGCCTTCAACGCCCCGACATTCTCCGATTTCGTCGTTGAGCAGCCCACGCCGGTCACGGGCACGGAGGGGTGCAGGGTGTACCATTACTCGAATCCATTCAGCCTGCGCGCCGAGAACAGGCTCTTTGCCCTCGATCGTCCGGGGGACTAGCGGTTCCGATCAGGGCGGGATGAAGGCTTTTTAACGTGCGGCCCTGCAGAGGCGGTGCCTGGAGGTCTAGCATACGGCGACCCGGGGATGTGCGTGACGCCCCTCTGCGATCGAAGGAGGTTCGCGCCTGTCAGATTGGGATGAGCTTCTGAGGCGAGAGGAGTACCGCTGGAAGGACCCTCATCCCAGCGTTTCGGAGCTGGCTCAGGAACTCAAGGATAGGCGCTGGGCCAGGGTCCTAGATCTTGGCTGCGGCGCGGGTCGCCACACCGTCTACCTTTCACGACTTGGCCTCACTGTGGTGGGGATGGACCCAGCGTTGAGCGGGCTGGCCTACGCCGCGGTTTGGCTCAGGTCGGAGGGATTGCCGAGGCTGCTCTTGCGATCGGACATGAGGGCCGTGCCGCTCAAGAGTGGAACCTTTGACTGCGTGATCTCGACATACGTGCTCCACCACGGAACGTTGGCGATGATAGACAGGGCCTTCCAAGAGGTTCGGCGCCTTCTGGTGCGTGGCGGGATCCTTCTCGCCCTGGTGCAATCCAAGCAGGACTGGAAGTACAGGATCGGAAGGCAAGTGGAGACCGATACATTCGTGCCCGACGTTGGCGATGAGGCCGGCCTGCTTCACCACTTCTTTGACCGGCGGGGCATCGAGGATCTGCTCCGCGGATTCTCGATCCTCAGGATCGCACCGGAAGAGTGGTACGAAAAACTGCCCAGCGGCCGAACGATCCGCCACGGGCACTGGGATGTGCTTGCCGAGAAGGAATGACCTCAACGGCCTGCTTTGCCAGTGGGTTTCTGCGACGAGCCAGACGGCCTTCCAATCCTCTCCTGCCTGAGCTTCTCGTAGACCAACACGGAACACGCGACGCTCAGGTTCAGGGAGGAGACCATGCCGGACATCGGGATGCTGACGATCTCGTCGCACCTTCGGACGATGGGCTCGGGCAGGCGTCGGTCCTCCCCTCCCAGGACGAAGGCGATGCCTCCCCTCAGGTCGGCCTCATGGTAGAGCTTGGGTGCCTCCATGTCTGCCCCGACGATGCGCAGGCCCTCGGACTTGAGCAGCTTGAGGGCCGAGTAGGGGCTCTCCCTGATGACCGGGGTGAAGAGGGCGGCACCCATCGATATTCTTATCACGTCCGGCGTGACGGGGTCCCTGCGGGTTCTGGGCACGATGATTCCCTGCACGCCCGCTGCATTGGCCGTCCGCGCGATGGCGCCTAGGTTCTGTCTGTAGTCCACCTGGCCAAGCATCAGCAGGAATGGGTTCGTGCCCGTCTCCCTGCACTGCCTCAGAAGCTGCGGCAGGGTCCTCGGCAGAGTGGGGGGCTCGACGAGGGCGATGACGGGGATGTTCCGCGCCCCGAAGGGGCAGATCTTCTGAAGCGTTGCCCCGTCGACCCTATTGAGTGGAATGCGCTTGGAGCCTGCAGTCGAGACGATCTCCGCGATCTTTTCGTCCCTGCATGCAGCGGAATCAAGATAGATGGCGCGGACCCTCACTTTGCGGCGGAGGATCTCCAGGACAGCGTTCTTTCCTTGCACAGGGGTCTCCGTCAATTCGTCTCACCGTCCTTTCGCAGGGACCTCCGCTTACGTTGGTTCTCGAACGGGCGGGCAGGCCTGACTGGTCGGCAAGCTTCCGTGCTTAATGCTTTTCCTGCTGGGATCTCAAGCGCCAGGTCGGTCGCGATCGATCCTCCTGCTGCCCGGTTGTGGCAGCGGTCCTGCTCAAGGGCAACCTACACCAGACGGGCGTTCAATGGCTCCAGCGATATGACCTCATATTCCTCCAGTCGAGGAATCGAGAGGAGAGCGTCACTTCCGAACCTGCGAAGCCGGAGGTCTCTGCCGAGGTGCAGGGCCCTTGCCTTCCGAAGGCCTGCGAAGTCGTGTAGGGTGAGCTCTAGGTTTCTGATGCTGACCACCCTTTCCATGGGTCGGGTCATCTCGCCGGTGAAGTTGATGAGGTGTACAAGCAACCTTGCGTTCCCCGGCTGCGCCCGCAAGACCACTTCCACGCTGGACGGGCAGTCGCGGAGCGACACGAGGGGTTTCGCCATTGCCTGAGCGGAGTTCGAGACGATCCTCCGGTAGTCCGGGTTGTGATAGCCATGGTAATGCTCGAAGAAGTTGCCCGCGATGTAGAGGCAACGGCCCTTCCCGTATTTGTTCGACACGATGGCCGGCTTGTCCGACACGGGCGGCAGCTTCGCATACCGCGCGGGCATCTTCTCGCGGTACATCGCGAGGGGAATTGCGCTCCTTACCAGGACCTCCATGCCGTATGTAGGGCAAGGCAGGAGCGAGGAACTCAGGTCCTGGGTTATGGGCGATCCTAGATCGGTGATCGACATGTAATCGAGCTTTAGGGGACCGAAGGTGCCCTTGCCCGCTTCCACCCCGAAGACTCTGGAAAGCGAGAAATCCTCAAGGAGGATTCCGTTTTCGTCGTACCGCGAGGTCTCGAAGCTGGCAATCAGGTTACCTCCCTCCCGGACGTACCTGTCTATCGCTTTGGCCTTTTTCTGCGAAAGGCAGGCACAGTTGGGCGCAACCAGGAGGTCGAAGGCGTCAAGGGCCTTAGGGGTGACGGCATCCTCGTCCAGGATGCGGAAGGGGATGTGCGAACGAGCCATAGCCTCGTAGCAGCCCAGGAACCCGCTATAGAAGTTGCCGGCCGCCTCGCGCTTCTCCAGGCGTTCGCCTTGCGGCGTGAAGTCGGTGACGGGCACCGTTGCTCGATAATAGTCGGCGGTCCTGTCCGACCAGAGCAGCGCTACATTGGCCAGCGGCACAGTCGACTCGAAGTACTCGGCGTTGCGCAGGATGAAGTGGTTCATCTCTGCTGCGGCACGGGCGCCGGCTGCACCGACGCAGTGCAGGGGGATTCCATACCAGGGACTCGCGCCATTGGCGATGGTGTCCGCATACAGCAGCTTGGTCTCGGCCGGGGTTAGCAGGTACTCATCCCACCCCTTGTTGGCCCCGGCTATGAAGATCACCGTGGGCTTGCCGGCGGCTTGGGTTTCGAGCAGCTTGGCCGTCATCCCGGGCTTCCAAAGCGGACTTGTTCTGAGGTCGTAGTAAAGGAAGCCGCCCTCAGCACCCAGCATATCTTGGTGGGGGACGAGCCTCCTATTGCTCCTGGCGGCGGGCCATGCCGGCCACAGCCCCGTGCAGTTCATGTAGATGATGCAGCCGGGCTTGGCGCTTTTGAGGACGTTTGCGGCGTCGCGCAGGTACTCGGCTATCGAGGCGTAGCGGAACTCTAGGAACTTCCTCCAAACCGGGTCTTGCCAATCTTCCTTTGCTGGGATCTCTGCGCCGAATCTGGCCCGAAATAGCCTGCGGCAGGATTCGCAGTAGCAACCGGCTGGGGCGAATATGGGGCCGTCTAGGAAGATGCCGTCTATGTCGTAGGCCGCCATATCCCTGATCCCCTGAAACGACCAATCCCGCCACGGGCTGTTGACGCACGGCGCACAGCCGGAGCCGTAGAGATCGTCGATGATGTGACCCCGGCTGTCAACCTGCAGCCAGTCCCGGTGCTTCATGCCGAACTCAAGCTGCAGCCAGTGAACGTTGTAGTAGATGAGGCTTCTAATCCCCCTCCTCTTCGCCTCGGGCAGGTACTCGCCAAGGAAGTCCCTGGGCACGCTCTCCGCTATCTTCGTCTTGAAGTAGAATACTCCCTTCTCCCCGCCATACACGTCGCTGCAGCTCAGGTGTTCGGCGTTGAAGCCGAGCCTCCTCTTCATCTCAGCCAGTTCCGCGGCGTCCAGGCGCAACACCTCGTCGACCGCATACACGCCGATGTCCGCTATCGTCAGGACCCGCCGCCACCAGGGTTTTTCCTCGCTCATGCGATGACCTTCTTCAGCTTCCGGAGTTCAGGAGCTCGTCCGCATGCTCGGTGGAAATGGTTTTCGGACGAGGCAATCACTAGGAGATGGGCGACTACAGCCTGCCACGTCGGATTTATCAGGACCTTACGCCGAGCATGGTGCATGCACGCAGAGAAGACGAAGTTCGCACTCTGCTTCGCAAACCGGGGCTTCTTTCCAGCATCCCTCATCGCGGAGGCGAGGGATGAGCTTCCAAGGGTGCTCAAGGGACTTGGCCACGAGGTCCTGATGCTTGAGAAGGACGCCACCCGCTACGGCGCAGTTGAGACCACGGAGGAAGGAAAAAGATACGCCGAGTTCCTTGCGCGCAACAGGGGCAGTTACGGCGGCGTGATCCTTTGCCTTCCCAACTTCGGGGACGAGTCTGGGGCGGTAACGGCCCTGAAGGACTGCGGAGTGCCCGTCTTGGTCCAGGCCTACCCGGACGATCTTTCCCGGATGGCGCCCGAGCTGAGAAGGGACGCGTTCTGCGGCAAGATCTCCATCATGGACGTTTTCCACCAGTACGGGGTCAAGTTCACCGCCCTCAAACCCCATGTGGTGCGGCCCACGAGCGATCGGTTCAGGGAGAACGTTGACCACTTCGACAGGGTCTGCAGGGTCGTCAACGGGGTCCGGGGCATGATCGTCGGTGCGATCGGCGCTCGTACGACGCCCTTCAAGACGGTGCGTGTGGACGAACTAGCGCTGCAGCGCAGCGGGATAACCGTCGAGACATTGGACCTTTCCGACGTGATTTCCCGGGCGAGGGCAGTCTCGCCTAAATCAACCCCCTACAGGGCGAAGGCCAAGGTGCTAAAAAGCTACGCATCGTGGGAAGGTGTTCCGCACAGGGCATTCGACGGCCTCGTCAAGCTTGGCGTGGTGCTGGATCAGACCGTCGAGGAATTCGGCATGGATGCGCTGGCCGTCAGGTGCTGGACCGAGCTGCAGAGGGAGCTGGGCATCTCGCCCTGCGTGCTCCTTGCTGAGATGAACGAGCGCGGCGTGACCGCGGCCTGCGAGGTGGACGTGGGAAGCGCCATAGCCATGCGGGCCCTAAGCCTTGCCTCCGGGCGCCCGGCGGCCTGCCTTGACTGGAATAACAACTATGGCGATGAGGAGGACAAGTGCATACTCTTCCACTGCGGCCCTGTGCCAGCCTCGCTCATGGCTGAGAAGGGGCGGATCACAGACCATGCCATCCTGGGGGGCACGGTCGGAAGGGAGCGCAGCTACGGCTGCAATGTGGGTCGCATCGCGCCGGGTGAGTTCACGTTCGGCAACATGGTGACCGAGGCCGGGCGACTGAAGTTCTACCTCGGCCAGGGCAGGTTCACCAGGGATCCCATACCGGAGGATTTCTTTGGGTGCGCAGGGGTGGCAGAAATCCAGGGGCTGCAGGACGTGCTGATCCACATCGGGGAAGAAGGCCACAGGCACCACGTTGCCGTCACTCCGGGGTTGGTGTTGGAGCCCCTTCGGGAGGCCCTTGAGCGGTACCTTGGCTTTCAAGTTGTCGTGCCCCAGCATGGCTAGTGCCCCTGGCCAACCGCGGCGGGCCCTGGCTCAC
>CAZJVP010000102.1:0-11491 GCA_964549615.1 uncultured Thermococci archaeon
CTCCAGGTAGTTCTCCACGTGGTAGCGCTGTTGAAGCTCCCAGTAGCCGATCGGCCAGTCGCAGGGGTTGGTGAAGCGTACGGTTTGGTTCTCCTCGTTAAGGGACTGGATCCAATGCACCGAACAGGTCCATGAGTGGTAGAGGAAGACGTTCACGTCTTCTAGGTTGTCCCATCTCTTGATATCGCCCTCCTGGTAGCGGAAACCGATCTTGTAGTTGACGTCGCCCTGCGCCTTGTTGCGGTCAAGAAGCGGTAGCAGCGTGCTCGCGACCCGGAAGTACCCCTCGTTCGGCGTGCGAGCCCGGGTCTGTCTCTTGCCGTTCGCGAAGAGTTGGGAAAAGTACCATTCCCCGCTTTCCACCTCTGGGATCTTGACGGTCCAGATTTGTCCCTCTCCCTTCGTCCAGCCCCTGATGATGCTCCCGCCGGAGAACACCGGTCGCTCGCCCGGGTACGCTGCGTAGGTCACCGGCGATCGCTCCGAGCCGCCGTCCTCGTGTGTGAACACGAGCGGCTTGTCCAACTCGTACACGCCTCCGCGAATCAGCACGGTTACCGGGACGTCCTCCCTGCTGCGCGCCTCGCGCACCGCCTCTTGTGCCCGGGCTACCGTGGCGAAGGGTCCGTCGGTGCGCTGAGGATTCGGCGAATCGGCCCTCCCCGACCAGGAGTCGTTGCCCTCTGTGGACACGTAGAAGACCAGCCCTCCGGGCTGCGCCAACGTGCAGAAGACGGCCTGAATGGCAAACAGCAGCGCAATCAGCGCGGCCGACGCCCCCAATCCGCAAGCAAGGATCCCAAGGCTTTCCATGCTGAGCGCTCCCTAGGATGTTACCCGCTCGTCAAACGGCAGCGCGGCTGTTTGCCGAGCTTAACCATTCGGTGAAAGGTTGCTTGAAAAAGTATCGTCGAGCATGGGCATGGGCCATGAAGGCAGAGCGCCGGGCGCAATCCCTCCTGGCAGGCAGGGGCTAGGCCGCGGCATCCGAAATCTGCGTCAGGGTTTGCTGATCCTAGTCGGGATGGGTCCGGATGGCCTGTTCCACGGGATCGTCAAGGAGGGCTTTGTACAGCCTATCAACCGCGGTTGGGTCCGTCTGGGTTAAGTCAAGGCGAGATCCAACAGCACGGGCATGGTCATCCCGCGCAAGCCGGAGCCGAGCAACATAGTTTAATAACGGGGAAGACAGGACAGTACGGGTCGCGATGGGGCGTTGGATTTCCTTCGTTATGCTGCTGGGAGCCGTTCTGGCTCTGCCAGCTGGACTGGGAAAGTACGATCCTGAATCGCTGCGGATAAGGGCGTTCTGCATCGGCGAGTCGTACTATCCCGAAACCTCCTACCCACTCTTGGTAAAGGGCGATCCTCGCATATTCTACGTGCCCATACCGGCCAACATAGCTGAGGGAACCTTTGCACAGGTTGCGGGCGGAGGCGGGGAGGAGGCGGCGAGGAAGTTCATGAGGCTGTACCTTCCTCGGACCTACGATCAGCTCATCTCCTCATACGATGTGGCCATCTTGTCCGACTTCGAGGCGTGGCTCGTTCCGAACCAGCAGTTCGTGTGGATGAGGCGGGCCATCGAAGAGGAGGGACTGGGGCTTGCCAAGTATGAGATCAACTGGGATACCGGGGGCTACTATATCCGGGCCTCTGAGTTCATAGACTTGTGGATCGCCAGCCCGCTTTTCGACGCCTTCCCGGCGGAGTTCGTCAAGGGGAAGCAGGTGAAGTTTTCCAGCGGCATAATCCCGACCAAGGGAAACCCTGTGACGGACCTCCCAGGGATTGAGAAGTACGACCTTTTGACCTCGGGTAGCTACGGCATAGAGACCCCCAGGGAGGGCGCGGAGATCCTCGCGATATTCCGGAACGACCCCGACAGGAACCCGGCCATGATAAGCCGGATGTTCGGGAGGGGGATGTCCCTCTCGGTCCTGCCCGGCCTGGACAAGGTCGATGGGGTTGCATTGAAGGAGTACCCGTACTACGTCGATTTCTGGATAAACCAGCTGTACTGGTCGGCCAACTTCCCCGTCCCGGAGGATGTTGAGCTGGTCAGCGCCGTGAGAAGGGAGATGGTCCGCTATGCCGAGTACAAACCACTCGTGATGAGCGTGTTGGACTTCGTGGAGAAGTTCGGCGCTAGGGTCTCGGTCCTTGGCGAGGACATAGGCAAGTCCGACCAGACCAAGGCAGAGGCCGATCGCCTCTACATGGAGCAGAGGTACACCGAAAGCATGGACAAGCTGAATGAGGCGTACGCCATACTGACCACGATCTCGGGCAAGGCCGTGGAGCTGAAGGACAGGGCCCTTCTGTGGATCTACGTGATCGAGTGGTTCAGCGTGACGGGGGTTGCCATGCTGGCTGGTTTCGTGTTGTACAGCCTGATGATAAAGCGCAGGCTCTACAGGGAGGTCAGTGTGACCAGGGCAGGATGATGAACCCTCGCCTGCCCCGTGCGTTGGGCACCCGTCCCTGGGGCATACCATGTTGGACGGGCTGAGACTTGTCTTAAGGTTCTTGATCGATTTAGCGTGAGATGGTTGCAGCAGCTTTGCCCACATCATGGCCAGGGTCTCATGCCTCGGCCTTGCAGCGACCTCCTTACGTGGTGGGGCCGGACATCCGCGCCTCGCAGATGAGGAGTGGCTCGCACGGCGTCGCCAGGACTGTTTCCCAGCGTCCTGTGCCCGTTCATCGCTTACCTCTGGCCCTGGCCTTTCGCGTCAGCCCCTTTCGGCTGGGCGGCCTTTCGCCTGGCTATAGCCAGCGCGGTTCTGAACATGCTCAAGTCCTCCTTGGTCAGGGCGCCTAGGGCATATGTCAAGGCCGCATAGACAGCCAAGCCGACCGGAAACGCGATCACAAGGCGGAAAAGAGGCGTGGAAGGAAGGCTTAGGGCAAAGTAGACTGCAGGAGCCATGGCCACGCTTGCGATTATCGATTTGGCTGTGGGGGCCGACTCTACGCGGGCACCCGTGTGCCTCGTCATCATGGCGACGGAGTAGGCCAGCCCCACGAACATCGAAACGACGTAGGCAAGCGCGATCCCCTCGATGCCTGCCGCTGCGCCCAGCACGGCCCCAGCGATGAAAGCCGCGGCGCATACGATCGCGCTAGCATAGTTCACGAGGTGAGGTTTCCCTATGCCGGTCAGTATCGTGTTGGAGACGTTGTATATGGGCATGAAGAGAAGAAGCAGGGAGAGGATCTGCAACAACGCGGCGGCATCTAGGTACGCCGGAAGGAGGGATTCCAACAGCGGCCGCGACAGCAGGCAAAGGCCGATCGCCGCGGGCAGGCCAAGCATGATGAGCAGCTTGGTGATCTTGGTGCAGAAGAAGGCCAACGTGGCACTGTTGCTCTTGGACTCAAGCTCCGAGACATAGGGCATGACCACCACGCTCAGGATGCTTGCCACCACGAGCGCCGCGGAGACGATGTTGTAGATGCCCCTGAAGTACCCGATTGACACCACCCCGAGGCCAAATGCCTTGATCAGGATCACCCCGATCCATGCAAAAAGTATCCCCAACAGGGTCGCACTGTAAACGGGGGCGGCGAACCTCATCTGCTCGCGCAGGCTGATCCCGGCGCCCGACGGCAGGCCGATGATGGGCAGTCCCCTCCTCCAAGCGAGGATGAATCCCACGAGCACGGCCAGGAGGCCCGCGAGCGCAAATGCAGCGATGGGGGCCAGGTATTCCAATCCTGAGTAGATCATGGGGACGACGAGTGCCAGATATGCGATCCCGTAGATCGTGATCACCACGGCCCTCTCGCGCATCTGGAAATAAGCCTGGAACAGCGCCTGCACGAAGATGAGAAGCAGGTTGGAGAGCAAAAAGACGCTTGCGAGCCTGACTCCGGTTTCCACGGGCTCATCCAAAAGCTTGGCGATCCATGGTGAGAGCAGGAACATGGCGACGGTGGCGAGGATGGAGATTGCCGCCCTGATGAGGAGGAGGTACCTCGTCGTGTCGGCGGCGCGCGGAGGATCAGAGACGAGGTACTTTGGCACGAACCTCACCATGGTGCTTTCGATCCCCAGGTTTAGGATCGGCGAGAGGAGAGAGGGGACTATGAACACCAACTGGTAGAGGCCGTACTGCTCCGGCCCAAGCAGCCCCATGACCAGCACGCCTGCGATGTAGAGAAAGACCGAGGAGACGATAACCGATATGGCGGAATAGGAGATGCCCACGACCAGCCTTTCGGCGTCCTCGCCCATTGAGAGTCCGTCCTGGGCGTGCGGGTCCTATGTTATGTGTTTCGTCGCTTTCCGGCGCGCGGTGGCGCCCCGTTCTTTGGGGGCAGGGGGGATCCTGCTACTTCTTGGAGGTGAAATGGTAGTCCCCGACCTTGGAACCCAGCGTCCAGTATTCGGAGTTCACGGGGCAGAAGACAAGCGGCCTGGCCTTGCTAACTTGGACTTGCCCGTCCTGCAGGACCTTCTCGTCGGCGTGGCAAGCGACAACCCTTGCAAGGTAAACCTCATGCGCGCCGAGGGGCTTTATCTCGGTGACCTTGCACTCGATGTTCACGGGGCATTCGGCGATGAGCGGGCACTTAACCGCCTTCCCCCTCACGGGGGTCAGGCCGACCTCCTTGAACTTGTCATGGCCCTTGCCCGAGATTGCGCCGCACCTGTCAACCTTCTCCAACATGTCCTCCGTTGGGATGTTTATGACGAACTCGCGGCTCTCCCTTATGAGCGCGGCCGAGTACCTGTGCGGCCTGACCGATATGCTCACCATGGGTGGATCCGAGCAGATGATTCCCGTCCAGGCTATGGTTATGATGTTTGGCTTTGCGTCGATGTCCCCGCATGTCACAAGCACTACCGGGACCGGATAAAGCAGCGTCGAGGGCTGGATTTCCATCTTCGGCATGTGCCCACCGCGCAGGCCTCGGCTTTTCAGTTTTTTCTTCAGCGGGATGCCTGTTCTGCCCCCGAACTTTGGCATCGTTCACGTCCGGCCCGTGCTCAGGGGTCGGGCTCCCCGTTGCCTTGGTGGGTTCGAAGTGGATGGAGGAGACCGGCCGGACGCGGCTCCACCCTCGGGAATGCCCGAACCGGGGCCAGAGCCCTGCGAGAAGTCTTTTCACCACCCCGCTTGGTGGCAAACACCCGCCAGGCCGGGTTGCGACGGGCCGTCGGGGGGGGGGGACCTGGGCGCGGAACGGGTTGGCTGCTAAGTCTGCTGCGCCTTCGTGAAGGCGAAGTAGTAGACCACAATGCAGGCCGCTCCCGCGGCCGCTGAGATGAAGATCGTTCTGATCAGCTTGGCGTTCTTCGACCTTTCGCGTAGCTTCTCCGCTTCTTCCTTGATTCTTGCAAGGTCCCGCCTGCTCTCCTCGTAATGCTCTGAGGCCTTGGCCAGGGAGGTAGCGAACTTGCTCTCGGAGTTCCAGACCCAGCTCACGGCGTTTGTGAACAGCGTTCTGAACTCGGTGGTGTTGGTGAAGCGTCCATAGTAGTTGTATCCCGCCTCATAGTCGTCGGCACCGAAGGATGCGAAGGTCACCGAGACGCCCCGGTTGCGGTACTTGACGATCGAGGGCGCTCCGGTATTTTTCTCCCGGAAGAGAACCTTGTACTCCCCCACGGCCGGCCGCTTGGGGGCATAGAGGTTGGTTGTGGCGTTGAGGCTGAGGACTATCTTGTGGTCAGGGACGGTGAAATCCTGCAGTCCCTCTGATATCTCGTCATCCTCTTCCTTGGTGTGCGACATGCTGAACTTGCGGGTCTTGGGGTCCAACGTTCCGGCACGGTAGCCTGTGCCGAAGATCGGAAACACCGTCTCCGAGACGTTCCCCGTCGCCGCCCTCGATCCGGCGAAGCCGAGCCCGACGAGCCCTCCCCCCTGTGAGAAGAACCACTCCAAGGCTAGGTCAAGACCGGACTGCTTGGTGTCGATGGGGAGGGTCACTACCGCCGCCTTGACGGTGGGGAAATAGAGCATGGTCCTGAAGAGGTCGAGCGACTGGATGGTCTGGACCTCGGCCTCGACCCGTCCGTCTTGTTGTATCAGGTTTGCAAGCTCCAGGCCGTAGTTCGGGGCCGCGGGGCAGTATATGAGCAGGATTGGCCTTGGCCCGGCCGTCCAGCCGCAAGGCGATATGATGAGTACTATGAGAATCCCGTGGACTGTGGCCATTCCTGCTGACGGCCCCGGCCGATCCATGCTCTGTCAGGACCTCCGGTTCGATCTGGCATACTCGTCGATCTTTGCGAAGGCATGCACGATGTCGTCGATGTCCGAGTCGGTGAGGTTGTGGATGGTCCATCCACCGCCGATCCAGAGGGCATCGCCGACGACCTTCTCTGTGACGGGGCAGAGGCCCTCCTCGTAGCGAGCGGAGCCGTCGTAGTAGCGGCACTCGTAGGGGCAGCGGCTTCCTCCGAAGCCGACCCTGTTCCGGAACAGCGGGTTGGAGTAGAGAGGTCGCGAATAGCCAAACCCTGCATAGAGCCCCTCAGCCGAGTAGGCTGCTTGAAGCTCGGCCCTCGTCATCCCCAGCTTCTCTTCATCGATCCGGAGGGCGAAGACGTGGTACACATGCTTGGCGTAAGGACGCTTCCTGGGAGGCGTCATCCACTCAAACCGTGAGAGCTCCCGGACAAGCCGGTCGCCGTTCCGGATCCTCCTCTCGGTGAAGCGGTCCAACATCTCCAGTTGAGCGAGCAGGACTGCACCGGCAAGCTCCGTCATTCTGAAGTTGTAGCCGAGCGTGAAGCTCTCGTACGTTCTTGCGGCCGAGGGTCCGAAAACCTCCCCGTGGTGTCGCATCTTCCTGCAGGCGTCCGCGAGCTTCTCGTCATCGGTTACGACGATTCCGCCTTCCCCACCGGTGATGTTCTTGCTTTGCTGGAACGAGAAGCAGCCCAGGTCGCCGATGCTGCCAACCTTCCTCCCCTTATATTCGGCGGCGTGGGCTTGGGCGCAATCCTCAACGACTGCGAGGTCGTGTTCCTGGGCTATCTCAACGATCTCGTCCATCTCGGCCGGATGCCCAAAGAGGTGGACGGGCATTATGGCTTTCGTATTCTTGGTCAGCCGCCTTTTGACATCATCCGGATCCATGCAGAACGTGTCTGGCAGGATGTCGCAGAAGACGGGAATGGCATTGTTGTGCAGCACCGAGGTCGCACTCGCGATGAAGGTGTAGGCCGGGACTATCACTTCGCTTCCGGGCCCCACCCCGGCCGCTCCAAGGGCGACGTGCAGCGCAGAGGTTCCCGTGTCGGTGGCTATTGCGAACTCCTTTCCCACATACCGAGCGAACTTTTCCTCGAACTCGGCCACCTTCTTGCCGTCGATGGCGCAGAACTGCCTTGACTCGAGGACCTCCATGACAAGCTCCTTCTCCCGCGGCGCGACCGCGGGGAGGTTGTTGAGCCTCTGCGTCCTGACGGGCTTCCCTCCATGGATGGCGAGTTTCTGCAAGGAAATCGTTCTCCTGCGCGGCATTCGGCCTGGGATTGAATAAGATTATGCTGAGGTTCCTGAATGCTGATCAGGTCGGTCCAGATCGTTCGAAGAGCTCAAGAACGCCTCGTTGGGGAAAATGCCAGCGATGGAAGGTCGTAACTCGCGCCGCGTCCTCGACGGGGATGATGCTCTTTCCGTTTCAGATCGAGGTCATCTGCGCGGCTCGGCCGTTGCTCGCCGCCTATTTCCGTCGCCCAGACCAGATGGCCAGTTCGTCCTGGTGGGGTTCGAGGCGTGGCCCGCGAACCCTCAGTTTTCACTAGGGAAGCAAAGTATCTGGGGCCGCGTCCGGGCCCATCTGAAGCCGCCCGCATTGTGAGGGTCGGTGGCAAGGGCGTCGCTCGGGCCGAACGCTGACCCTGTTCCAGATTCTCGAACCGGCCTGGGAGGCTAGATTGTGCCCTTGAAGCTGACGGTCTGCTCCTCCCAACCGATTGAGGCCTTAACGCCCAGGGAGTGTTCGCCCTTCTTCAGGCCGCCCTTCTTCTCCACCTCGATCTTTATCGTCTCCCCGTACTCGGAGTAGATCTCCGTCGGTGGTTGGAACTTTCTTGGGGGCCGGTTTCCGACGGTCAGGGTTATCTTATCGGCGGGGATCGCGACGCCGTCGATGGTCATCTCCTTAAGCGTCGCCGAGCCGGTGCCGATATCGTTCCTGATCTCGACGGTGAAGTGGTCGGGCTTCCCGTCGCCGTCCTTGTCGAGATTCTTGAAGGTTGCCATGCTCGCGCCTCGGTGCACTTTGTATACTTGGTGTAAGAAGCACATCATTTAAATGTGATTGAGGCGCGGTAAACTAGGTGTAGCAAGATAAATCAAGGGGCGATGGGATGGAAGCCGAAAAAAGGAAGCTTGGAAAGTTCCGCGCACTGATGGGAGCGTTCGTCAGGAAGTGGACCGTGGAGATCATGTACTGCCTCTACGAGAACGGGACGATGCGTTTCACCGATCTTCGAAGGATGCTGTCCGGGATCAGCTCGCGGACGTTGTCCGATAGGCTCAGGGAGCTTGAGGAGATGGGCTTGGTGCGGCGCACGGTGCACGCGGAGAAACCGGTCAGGGTGGAGTACGAGCTGACCCCGGCAGGACGGCGGATCGGGGAGCTTGCCTACGCAAGCTTCGAGGAGCTCGTTGACGCATGGGACCAGGTCGTGGGGCGGAAGGGAGGAAGGCCTTGAATGATAGGAGTAGGACTCGTTGGGTGCGGTGGGATGGGCATGGACTTGGCCCGCAACCTTGCCGGCGTGGAGGGCGCCAAGCTCATGGCAGCGTGCGACTCCAACCTCGACGCCGCGAGGAAGCTGGCCGCCGAACTGGGCGGGAAGGCCTGCTCGGAGTATGAGGAGCTTCTGGCGGACCCGGACATCGATGCCGTGATCGTGGCTACGCCGGGGTACCTGCATGCTCAGCACGTCAAGCAGGCCGCTGCGGCCGGAAAGCACGTTTTCTGCGAGAAGCCGCTCGCCCTCACGTTGAGGGACTGCGACGAGATGATACGTGCGTGCAAGGAGGCCCGGGTCAACCTGATGGTGGGGCAGGTCCTGCGACTGCTCCCGATCTTCAAGGAATCGGCGAGGATAGTCAGGGAGCAACTCGGAAGGCCGGTGGCCATGAGCACAACGAGGATCGGCGGGTGGCGTTACAGGGAGGGATGGAGGTCCAGGCTTGAGACCTGCGGCGGATCCCTGCTTGAGGTCAATGTCCATGAGTTCGACTACATGAGGTTCGTGCTGGGCGAGCCGGTGGAGGCCTTTGCCTACGGTGGCCGGTTCGTCTTGGACTACGTGGACTTCGAGGACACCGTCTACGCCTCCTTCAAGTTCAAGGGTGGTAGCATCGGCATCCTGAAGTCAGCCATATCGTCGGCCATGGGCCAGTACAGGGGGGAGATAATCTGCGAGGGCGGAACGCTTTTCTACGACAACCGGGATGGGTCGATCCGGTACAAGAAGAGGGACTCGGCCGAGGTGGTCCTGACGCCTGACAAGATCCCCCAAGGCGGCGGCGTGCAGGAGGAGGTTTCGGAGTTCATAAGAAGCATCCAGGAACAGAGAAGCCCGTCGATAACGGGGCAGGACGGGAGGGCTGCCGTGGAGATGGCGCTGGCGGTCAGGCGGTCGCTCCAAGAGGGGGTTCCGGTGCGCATGGGAATACGGTGAGAGGATGGAGGCAAAGGAAAGGTTCCTCAGGGTGATGAACCACGAGGAGGTCGACAGGATAGCCACCCATGACAACATAGCCTCAAGTTCGCTTCTGAGGAAGTATGCCGGCAGCCTTTGCGACACCGACCTGATGCTTGCGGGGCGAAAAGCCTGCATGGAGCTTGGGATAGATGCCCTGCGCTTCGTCATGTCCACCGAGGGCGTGCCGGAGGAGGGCGAGGTGACCTCCAGCGACGGGTGGGTTCACAAGAGGTTCTTCTACACGACATGGATCGTGAAGAGGAAGATCCAGACCGTTGAGGATTTCGAGGCAAATCCCGTCGAAAGAACGGATGAGGACGAGATCGCCCGGCAGGCTCTGAGGACGGTGGAACATTACAAGGAAACCCAGAGGAAACTGGATCCAATCTTCTACCTGCTCCACTCAAACAACTGGGTCCCGGGCGTGGGCGAATACGCGCAGGGGCGCTTGGGCCTGATGCTCTTCTCCAAGGTCCTCTACTCCGAGAGACGGAGGGTCAGAAAGGACATCAGGAACATCGGCGAGGACCATGTCAAG
This sequence comes from uncultured Thermococci archaeon, assembly GCA_964549615.1. Classification (GTDB taxonomy): domain Archaea; phylum CAYQAE01; class CAYQAE01; order CAYVLA01; family CAYVLA01; genus CAYVLA01. The sequence goes on from CAZJVP010000102.1 coordinate 10,227, forward strand.
TTTGCCAAGATATGCGCAGAGGAGCACATAGCCCCGGTCGTTTTCGGCGGAGAGGACATCGCGACCAACCACGGCCCTTTCATCCACCCCAGCCTTCTGAGGGAGCTGTTCTTCCCCTATCTGGCCCGGATAGTCAAGGCGTTCCGTAGGCAGGACATCAAGTACGTCTTTCACTCCGACGGCGACCTGTGGCCACTCCTGGACGATTTCGTCGCCGCCGGCGTTCAGGGAATTCATCCGCTCGAGCCCTTCTGCGGGATGGACCTGCTCAAGGTGAAGGAGAAGATCGGCGACAAGGTGGTGCTCTTTGGCAACATCGACTGCTCGGCCACGCTTCCGCTGGGGACGGTTGAGGATGTCGCCAAGGAGGTCATGGATCGCATAAGGGACGCCGGGCCGGGCAGCGGCTACGTGCTGGGGTCAAGCAGCGAGATCGAGGAGATCGTGCCGATATCAAACGTCGAGGCTATGTTCGCGGCCTTAAGAAGGTACGGCAAGTTCCCAAGATAGCTTCTCGTCCCCCGCGGTTAGAAGAGGACGCTACGTTATTACGTTACACAAGATTTAATAGTACGAAGGTCCGGCAGAGGATGTCCTGCGAGGGATTGCCGATGCGGGGGCGTCCTCCTGGGGGTATGCGCTGTGTCCGGTAAGCTGTTACTTGTAGTTAGGCCTTTGTCCGCCTGTCTGGCGGCCGTCTCATGCCTGCTTTGTGTGTGTGCCGGCTGTTGATGGGGCTGGCGGGGTTAAGCCCCTTGGCCCCGACCAGTGGATCGACGGCTTCGTCTACGATGCGCAGACCAACAGCCCAATCGAGGGCGCTCTAGTCAGGGCCAACCAAGGATCCAGCTGGTGGACCGACACAACAAGCTCAGCCGGGTACTACGAGCTGCACCTGGGATCCGCATGGGGCGAGTTCTTCATGGACGCCAGCAAGGCCGGGTATCAAACCTCCCAGGCCTACGTCTACAAGGAGCAAGACGTGGAGCTGGAAAAGAACTGGTACCTCACCCCGCTGGCGAACAATCCTCCCTACACCCCTTCCAATCCTTCTCCAGCCAATGGTGCAACCGGTCAGCCCACTTCACTGACCCTTACGTGGAGTGGTGGTGATCCTGACTCCTGGGACACCGTCACCTACCATGTCTACTTCGGTACAAGCTCTCCCCCGCCGTACGACACGGACGTATCCACCGCATCGATGCAGAAGAGCGGCCTGAGCTACGGCACAACCTACTACTGGAAGATCGTCTCTGACGATGGGG
>CAZJVP010000103.1:0-29754 GCA_964549615.1 uncultured Thermococci archaeon
ATGCCGTAGACAGCTGCGATCTTCTTCTCGGTCATCTCTCCCTTCTCTTTCTGGCGTATGATCCATCGAATCCTTGAGTCGGTTAGCTTGACCACCGACCCGGCCCAAACAGGGGGCGGAAATAAATTTCGGATAACGCACAGAATCGAGGAGCGAATCGACTCGCAAACCGTTGCGATATAGCGGTCAACCTGCGTCCAGGATGGCTACCTGCGACGCGCGCGTTTCCTCCTCCTCTCGGCCCTGCCTGCCGCCGCGCCAAGCCTGCCTTTCCTATTGCGAGCGACCTGGACGGCCAGGACCGCCGTCGCGAAGACTATCCCGCTGGCGACCCAAAGGTAGATTCTCGAGGTCCTGGAAAGCGCGAGGCGCGCTTGCTCCCAGTGCTGCGCGGTCATCGTGCCGAACCTAAACAACACAACCCCGTCAGCCCCCGACTTGACGGCCGAGGCCACGGCCCGGTTCACCTCGATCGGAGTGACGTCGTAGCCCTGTATGCCGGCCCACACGCTCTTCGCCCCCTCTGCTTTCAGCGCCTGGACGCACGAACCCACCCAGACGGCGTCCCGACCGACCAACGCGTGGTAGCTGTTCGGCACAAGGAAATCCGCAAGCCTGGAAAGCTCCGCCACGTCTTGGCCGCTTGCAAGCCTCTCGGATTCCTCGACCATGCGAATGAAGATCGAGAGCTTCAAGCCGGCCGCGTCGATCACCCGCTTGACTGCCTTGACGGTGTCCAGGATCCTGCCATTCCTCCACTCCAGGAACTTGCCGAGAAGGTACTCGCTGCCGGTCAGGACTGAGGCGGAGATGTTCAAGCCAACGAACGAGGAGAAGGCCCCCAGGGTCTCGTTGTCGAAGGGCCCGAAGGGCACGTAGAGGTAGTCGAGGAAGATCCCGCTCGGCTGAAGATCCGAGATGATCTGCTGCACCCATCCCACGAGCTTGGAGCGGTAGGCGAGGCTTGCCGGGTTGACCCAACCCCGGACCACGGATCCGTTGATGGACTGAAACGCCTCCTCGGGATGAGCTTCAAGGTACCTAGCGTTGCTATAGACGGTTAGCCACGCGTGCACCTGGATGTCCCTCGGGAGCGAGGATCTGAGGCGGCTGAGCATCTCCATCTCCTCCGATGTGGGCGGCATGGGGACCAGCATGAAGATGGCGCCAACTCCGTAGTTGTTCAGCGCTTGGCATATCTGCTGCGGGTCCTTGCCTTCCATCTCGTCGGGCCTGATCCACACCCCCATGGTGACCTCCCGGCTTGCCGCCTCAACCGAGATCGAGGCGAGAAGAGACAAGCAAAGGCACGCGCAGAGCCGGCTACCCGATCTGGAAAACCTGTTCCGCAAAGCCGATCGGCTTGGAAGGATGTCCCTTGGTCGTGACGATTGGCTCATACTTCCTGCCAAACCTGAGCGTGACTTGGCTCCCGTAGTAGTACCTCCGCCTGCCCATCGTTGCCTCCGAATCGACCCTGGCCCCCCTTTCCGTGAGAAGGACATCGAAGAAACGCCTGCCGTCGATGCTAAACCTGCAGCCGTCGCGGGTCTTGGTCGAGATGAGCTGCGCATCCCGCGGGTACTGGACGTAGATCTTCACGTGCAGGACTCCCGTCCCAACTCTTAAAAGTGTGACAGACAAGAGATGGGCCTGGTTGAGGCAAAGAGTGGACAAGACAGATATACGCGAAGGCACAATTCGGGCACATGCGCCCGACACTGATCAAGCACTTGAAGCGAAACTTCGAGGAGTATGTGGAAGAGCTCTGCGCCTTCGTGAAGAAGCCCAGCGTCTCGGCGACCGGGGAGGGAATCCGCTCCTGTGCATCCTTCCTTGCCCAGCGCATGGCCGAGTATGGCATCCATACCGAAACGCGCGAGCTGCCAGGGGGCAACCCCATCATCCTGGGAAAGGTTTCCGGGCTGAGGAAGGACAGGACGCTGCTTGTCTACGATCATTATGACGTCCAGCCTGCCGACCCGCTCGACGCGTGGGAGTTCGATCCTTTCTCCGGGCGGGTTGAGCAAGACCGGGTACTGGGAAGGGGCGCTGCGGACAGCAAGGGCAACCTCATGGCCTATCTGTCCGCGATCAGGCTGCTCTCCGAGACCGGAGGGTTGCCCATGTCTGTGACCTTGCTCTTCGAAGGCGAGGAGGAGATCGGCAGCCCGCACCTTGCGGACTTCATCGATTCCCATTCATCCGAGCTAGCCTCGGACGCCGTGGTTTGCTGCGACGGCGAGATGGACCCATCCGGCAGGCCCATGATCAGTCTGGGGATGAAGGGACTGATCTACGTTGAGCTTCGTTGCAGAAAGCTGAAGAGGGACGTACACTCATCCAAGGCATCCCTTCTGCCGAGCGCCTCCTGGCGAATCGTGAAGGCGCTGAACGAGCTGACGGATGCGGACGGTCGCATATCGATCCCGGGCTGGAGGGAGGGGATCGTCGAGCCGAGCACACACGACCTCAACCTTCTGAGGGAGATCCCGTTCGATGAGGATCGGATCAAGGCGGAGTTCGGCGTCTCGGATTTCCTTCACGGAAAATCCGGATTCCAAGCCCTCCGAGACTTCCTCTACGAGCCCACCTGCAACATAGCCGGCCTGATCGCCGGCTACCAAGGGGAGGGATCCAAGACAGTCCTTCCGGCCGAGGCGAGGGCCAAGCTGGATCTGCGGCTCGTCTACGATCAGGACGCCGACAGATGTCTGAGCCTCCTTAGGGAGCACCTCAAGAGCAGAGGATTCGGTGACGTCGAGGTGTCGGTGTTCGGCAAGATCAACCCATCCCATACTCCTTCGGACGCGCCCATCGCCAGGGCCGCCGCAGAGGCGGCAACGGCCGTCTACCGGGAGAAGCCGGTCATCTATCCCAAGCACCATGCATCCGGTCCAGACTGCCTCTTCACCAAGAACCTCGGCCTGCACTCCGTGTGGACGGGCTGCGCGCCGGGGAACGGGCGGGCGCATGCGCCCAACGAGTTCATTGGGCTTGAGGACTTCAGGCTCGGAATCCTCTACGCATGCGAGCTCATCAGCCGATTCGCCCAAAACTGAATGAAAGAGATTTCAAGACAGATTCCCGCTGAGATCTCATATGAACCTCTTGGTCCCATCAAGGTTCTACGTGACGTCGGGGAAAGCCGTCTCCGAGGTCTCCGAGCTGAACGCATTCGATCGTGCGCTCTGTGACGCCGGCATCGCGGAGTACAACCTGGTTCCGGTATCCTCGGTCCTGCCTGCCAAAGCCCAGAGGATTAAGTCCCTCCAGCTTCCCCGAGGCGCGATACTGCACTGCGTGCTGGCTCAGATGCACGGGGACGAGGGCGAGACGATCTCGGCGGGCATCGCGTACGCATTCAGGAAGGACGGTCAGGGAGGCTACGTCGCTGAGGGCCACGGTCACCTCGAGATGAAGGCCATGAAAGAGATACTTGGCTGGAAGATGAGCGAGATGGCCTCCTTCAGGGGCATCGAACTGAAGCCGGTGAGGTACCTGATCGAGGAACTCTCCGTATCGATGGACCACTACGGGGCGTGCATCGCGGCGTTGGCCCTCATCTAGCCGGCTGCGATCATCCCTCGAGAACGACGGAATTCTCCGGCATCCATCCTACCTCGGCTTGATCGCCGATCGAGTAGTCTGCCTTGGAGTTCTTCATCTGGCACTCGACCCTGAGCGTGGTGCCGTCGACGAGCCTGACGACATAAATGGATGAAGAACCTCTGTAGATCTCATCCACTATGCGGCACTTGAAACGATTCGAATGCGGCGGCACCTTTCCCAGGTAAATCTTTTCGGGCCTCACCGATATGGATATGGGAGACCCGGGGCCGCCGATGTGGTGCGACGGTGGGAGCATGACCTTGAGGCCCGAGACGTCCATGATCGTGGGCACGCCATCTTGCATGCGATGGACCCTCCCGGAGAGCACGTTCGTCTCGCCGATGAAGCCTGCCACGAACCTGGTCTTCGGCCTCTCGTATATGTCCTCCGCCCTTCCGACCTGCTCCAACCTGCCCTGGTTCATGACGCCGATGCGATCCGACATGGCCAAGGCTTCCTCCTGGTCGTGCGTAACGTAGAGGAATGTGATCTTCAGGCTTTCCTGAAGGTTCTTGAGCTCAACCTGCATCTGTTTTCGGAGCCTGAGGTCGAGTGCCCCCAGCGGCTCGTCCAGAAGGAGCACCATTGGCTCTAGGACGAGGGATCTCGCCAAGGCGACCCTCTGCTGCTGCCCGCCGCTGAGCTGCTTGGGCTTCCTCTTCTCGAAGCCGGACAGATCAACCAGCCTCAGCATGGCCTCGACCTTCCGTTTGATCTCGTCTTTCGGGACCTTCGAGATCCTCAGGCCGAAGGCCACGTTGTCGAAGACGTTCATGTGCGGGAAGAGAGCGTAGCTCTGGAACACCGTCGTCACGGGCCTCTCGTAGGGAGGAACATCATTCATCAGTTGGCCGCCGACGTAGATCCTTCCGCTGGTTGGGGTCTCGAATCCCCCGATCAAACGCAAGGTGGTGGTTTTGCCGCATCCGCTCGGACCCAAGAGCGAGAAGAACTCGCCTTTCTTGATGGATAGAGAGACATCGTCGACTGCCACCACATCGCCGAAGACCTTCGTCACATCCTCCAACACGACGACGTTCTCATCCCCCGCCATCAAAGTCCTCCCACTCAGGCTAGGACTTCTGTCCAGACCTGGTTCATCTGCTGTGTGTACTCTCCCATCTCTTCCAAGAACTCAAGGCGGGCCATGACGTCCTCGGGCGGATAGATCGAGGGATCGTTAATGATCTCCGGGTTGGTGAATTCGTACGACGCTTCGTTGGGGTTGGCGTACCACACGTAGTTGGATATCCCGGCGCTGACCTCCGGCCGAAGGATGTAGTTGATGAACTCGTGCGCCAGATCCTTGTGCGGGGCGTCCTTGAGGATGGCCATGTTGTCCATCCAGATGATCGTCCCCTCCTCCGGGATGGCGTACCGGACATCCTCATTATCGGCCGCCACCTGGTAGATGTCTCCGGACCAACCCTGGGACAGCCACGCATCCCCCTGGGCCAGCATGTTCATGTAGGTGTCGGTCGTGTAGGATAGCACGAGAGGCTTCTGTTCAAGGAGCTTGGCCTTGACCTCCTGGAGATGGTCGGGATTGTTGTCGTTGACCGAGTAGCCCAAGAACTTAAGGGTCGTCCCTATGACCTCCCGCATCTCCTTGAGCATCGTTATCCTGCCCTTGTACTTCGGATCCCACAGTATGCCCCAGCCCTTCACCTCTTCGGTGACCTTCGCCGAGTTGTAGCCGATGCCGGTGGTGCCCCACTGGTAGGGGATGCTGTACTTGTACTGCTCCTTCGGTGGGCCCGGGTCGAAGGGCGGTGCCCTGAACTTCTCCCCGATGTTCTTGAAGTTCGTGATCCTATCCATGTCCAACGGCTCAAGCAGCCCGGACTTGCGCAGTATTTGCACGGCATAGTCGGAAGGCACTATGACGTCGTAGCCGGTTGCCCCTGACTGTATCTTCGCAAGAAGCTCATCGTTGCTCGAGTAGTTGTCGTAGTTCACCTTGCAACCGAACTCCCTCTCGAAATCCCTGATCGTCGTCTCTCCTATGTAGTCCGACCAGTTGTAGACGTTCAGCTGCTCTTTCTTCGAAAGGAGACATCCGCCGAGCGACGAGGCCGCTGCCAACGTCCCCACCGCCGCAATTCCCTTTACGAACCTCCTGCGGGTCAGCGACGGTCCGAGGTTCCATGCCTGGTTCTTCGTCATTTACCTTTCCCTTCCTATCCTCTGCGACGCGAAGATTATCACCGTGGATGCCAAGACCACGAGCGTGGATATTGCATTGATCTCAGGGTTGACGCCGAACTTTATCATGGAGTAGATCTTCAGCGGCAATGTGGTCGCGCCAACTCCGGATATGAAGAAAGTTATGACGAAGTCGTCAAAGGAAAGCGTGAATGCGAGAAGCGCGCCCGCCAGAATGCCGGGCTTTATGATCGGCAACGTAACCTTCAGGAATGTCTGTAGCCTGCTTGCCCCCAGGTCCATCGCGGCCTCCTCGACGGCCCGATCCGTGTCGGCAAGCCTTGCCGAGACGACGACGGTCACGAATGAGATATTGAATACCACGTGACCGATGATGATCGTGGAGAGTCCGAGCTTGATGCCCAGGAGAACAAGAAACCCAAGAAGCGAGATCCCCATGATTATCTCGGGCATTATGATCGGCATGTAGATCAGGGTGTCGAAGAAGCCCCGCATCCTGACGTGGAACCTGTTGAGCCCGTACGCCGTCACGGTCCCTATCACGGTCGAGATCGCTGTGGACACGATGGCGACGATCATGGTGTTCTTGAAAGCGGTCAGTACAGATTGGTTTGCGAGGAGACGGCCGTACCATGCCAAGGTGAAACCCCTCCACGCAGCATTGAGCTTGGAGTCGTTGAATGAGAAAATAACCAGCACGACGATGGGGGCATAGAGGAAGAAAAACACCAGTAGCGTGTGCACCTTCAGCGCGGTCCCTCCCCGCCGCTCGATTACGCGATTGCTGATCTTGGGAACTGCGACGTGCATCACATCAGCTCGATTCTCTCTTGGCCAGAGACCCTGAAGTACACGAACATGCACACGAGGACGAAGGCGAGGAGGATGAACGATACCGCCGAGCCGAAGGCCCAGTTCCTCGCCTCCAGGAACTGGTTCTGGATCAGGTTCCCTATCATCCACTGCTTCGACCCACCAAGGAGGTCGGGGATGACGAAGGAGCCGATGGTCGGGATGAAGACCAGCATCACCCCAGCCACCACGCCGGGCATCGTGTTCGGAAGCGTCACGCTCAGGAAGGCCTTGATCCTGTTTGCCCCGAGGTCCAATGCGGCCTCAAGAAGGGAAAAATCCATCTTCTCGATGGACGCGTAAAGAGGCAGGATCATGAAGGGGAGGTAGATGTCGACGAACCCAAGGATCACCGCGCCGGGGGTGTACAGCAGCTTGAGGGGGCTCTGGATGATGCCCAATGACCTAAGCAGCGTGTTCACGATCCCCTCGCTACGAAGGATCGTCATCCATGCGTAGGCCCGTACAAGCGTGCTCGTCCAGAAAGGCAGCATCACGAGAACTATGAGGGAGTTCTTCCACCTGGGGGCGCGCGTGGAGATATAGTAGGCGACGGGATATCCGACCAAGAGACAGATGACGGTAGTCACCACGGAGATCCAGATCGACCTCAGGAACACTCGGAAGTACAGTGGCGAAAGAAACCTCGCGTAGTTCTGCAGCGTGAAGCTGAAAACCACGCCACCGTACGCACTCGGCCGAGAGAAGCTGTATGCGAACACGATGAACAGCGGTATGAGAAAGAAAAGGACGAGCCAAAGCAGACAGGGCGAAAAGATCGCAAGCACCGCTAGCCGATGCCTCACGGGCATCCATATTCTGAGGATCTGAGCCGGCACGCGACCGTCAAGATACTCCATCTCGATAGGCTGCGAACGACGCTCACGCCGAGCACTCGCTCTTAAATGTTCCATAACGCGAGCGTTGGACTTTCGCTCAAGAATGCGGCTCGACGTCGAAGCCGTCCGTTCGGCGAATGCTCGGGTTCTGCGAGAAACCCCTCAGCGCCCGCGTCGCAGAGCCCAGACGATTTCACCAGGGCCAGACAATCTGACGAGTGCCCCAAGACACCGGCCCAGTTCATCACGCAACCAGGTCATTCCAAGTCGATGTTGTACTTCGAGCAGTGCAGCTTGCCCGACTTCACCGAGTTGTACTTGCACCTTCCGCAGAGCTCCTTCGACGGCACGCCATTGCACAGTTGCCAAGGCGGGTTCTCGGTTCTCTTCCGCTCCTTCCGCTTGGCTCGGATTTCCTCTGCCTGCCTTCTCTTCTCGAGCTCTTCCTGCGTTGGCTTGAAGAACTTCACCTTCGCCACGACTGCGACGGCCACGACCGCAACCAAGGCGCTGACCATGAGGACCATCTGCCTCATCTGCGCAGCTGCGGCGCCGGGGTAGTAGCGGTTCAGGCCCTTGGCCGTACCGATCCAGATGTAGTCGCCAGCAGGGGCGACGACCTTCACGTCGTTTGAGACAAGCCCCTTCTTCTCGTTCACCACTTTGGTCTTGCCGCCCTTGATGATCGCGACGCCTTTCCTCGTCCCGACCCACGTCTCGTCGTCCCTGAAGCCTATGCTGGTGATCCACACATCTGGGAGGTCGCCCTCTCCGTACGATGTCCACTTCCCGCTGGATTGATCCAGCACATGGACGCCTTCCCTCGTCCCAACCCAGACCGACCCCCCGTGGACCGCCACGCAGTTGATCACCTTCACGCCCTGGATCGGCACCTGGATCGTCTCGAACGTGCCCTTCTCCGTGTCGAACTTGCTCAGACCATCGCTTGTGCCGACCCAGACGATCTTCCCGTCGACGGCGAGGCTCTCTATTCCCCTCGCCGGAAGTCCATCCTTGACCTGCCACTGCGACCACTTCATGGTGGATGTGTCTAGGGAGCCCAAGCCGTCGTTGGTCCCGTACCAGATAACGGTGCCGCTCTTCGCCAGACACTTGACATCCTCCGCGACCAGGCCGTCACTGGGCATATACGTCTTGAAGGCCTGCTTCACCTCGAATGGGTCTAGCTCCGCCAGCTTCTTCGTGTCTAGGACGCAAAGGCCGCGAGGGGTGCCAAACCACACCCTGTCGCCGTCGATTAGGATGTCCCACACCTTTTCGAACGACAAGCCCTCATTTGGCGTGTAGGTGCTGAAGTTGCCCGTGGAGGGGTCCAGCAGACTAACTCCGCCCTGCAAGGGAGCCTCGGGATCGGGGTCGACGTAGACCGTGCCAACCCAGACCGTGGACCCAGAAACATCCAAGGAGATCACCTGGTCCCCCACCATCCCGTTGACCTTGCCGTAGAACTCCCATGCCTTCTGGGCACAGTATCCTGGGGATGAGACGGCCAATGCCACCCCGATCGTGAAAAGACACAGGGTTAGGTGATGAAATCGTCGTGACAAAGCGCTTCCTCCTTGGTGTGAAACCCGGGCTTGGATAGAAAAGTCTTCCGGTGTGTGGCAGTGCATGCGGCGGGCAACTCTCTTTCACCCCGGGGTAGAGGAGCTTTTTTATCGGCCTTCACGGTCGAAACTGACGATGGCGATCTCCGGGCAAAACCTTGCCCTTCTGGAGGGCTTCTTTGAAGAGATCGGGGAGCGGTACATCAACCTGATCTATGACGAGGCAGGCCTTGGGATTGGCCCGGCCTACTGCTCCTTTCTAAACTCGGTTGGCTACGACGGCTACATCGTGCTGATAGACGGCGGCAACTCCTTCAATCCGTACCATGTCACCCGCTACTCAAGGCTGTTCTCGGTGGATGAGCGAATGGCATTGGACCGGATATGCCTCTCGAGGGCGTTCACTTGCCACCAGCTGTCCGCCTTGCTGGGCGATCGCCTTGAATCCGTCGTGAGAAAGTCCAGGTCAAGGGTAGCCATCGTCTCGGATCCGACATCCCTCTACATGGAGAGGGCCGCAGAGGAGGACGTTCTGGAGGAGTTTCTGGCCGCTCTTCGGCGGCTTGTGGAGATCACCTTTTCGCGGCGCTTGACCACGTTGCTGGTCTGCTCACACCGCCTGCCGCGATTCCTTGATGGAGGTGAGATCGAAGATGGGAGGCGCCAGCGGGCCGCAAGATGCATGGATAGAATTCTGTCGCAGATGTCGGATTCGATCTACAGATTGGAGGAGGGATCGGGCGGGTTGTTGGTCTCGCGATTGAAGCATCCATGCCTCCCCAAGGGACCGGCCTTCATGCTAGAAAGAGGGGATGCAAGAACACTGGACGAAATCTTGCAATTAGCAAGCCGTGATCATACACCGCGCCTGGCCGTCCCAACACCAGCCCTGCTGGGTTGCCCTTGACCAAGTGCCAAGCATGCATCTAGGCTCATCCCGCGTGTTCCTTGGGCTTCGAATGCTTTCGGTCGCCTTCCTCTGATGCCTCCTCCGATGCGAATGCTCTCCACCCAGCCGCGCTCTCGGCACAGTTGCGTCTTCGGATTTGGGTTGTCGGATGGCTTGAAGAAATGCTTGCCAGGAACCCGAGGGAAAAACCAGGTATCTTGAGGCCGTAAATAGGCGAGACGGCTGGGCGAGACTTGAACTCGCGGGAGGTCAAGGGGATCTCGCCCGGTCTTCAGCCGGGCAGAGTCGACTTCTGTGGGATCCCGCCTCCCTGCATGCAGCGTGGCCGTCTTCGTTGCACCGATCGAGCTTCGCTGTGGTTGAGTGAAAACGGGGAAAATGTGGATCTCCCCGGATGTGGCATTGCGTTGACGTGGGGCCCGTCAGGCCGGCATGCTTGGTGGGGTGGCCGGCTGATCGATGGACCGATGGATGGATCTGGCCGTCTGAAACTCAGAGCAGAGGGGGGTTGGAAGAGGGCTTTTATGGGAAATCCGGCGAGCCATGGAGTGCACAATCTCAAAGGGGATCTAGGATGGGCAAGACGGTTCCATCGTTCAGACTGGCTTTGGAGTCCGAGATAGGGAGCTGGAGCCAGTACAGGAGCGCCCTCAAGAAGGGGGATAGGAGGGTCTTCGACGAGCTGATGGGGCACACACGGATGCATGCCTCGGCCAGCGGCAATGCGGTGAGGACCTCGCCCTTCGAGGCGATGCTCCTATCGATATTGATAGAGCAGCAAAAGGCCATATCTAGGTTGAAGGACCAGCTGGATGGGCTTAAGAGGGAGTTGGAGGGACTTGATCAGGGGATGGTTGCTAGACCTATACCCGGATGGCAACGACCTGGTTGCGTGGATCAAGACGCGCAGCGGGAGGGCGGAGAGCCTTAGATTTCGATACCCGCCCTCCTTCTACGCCGCCGCCTCTGAGGATGGGATGGAGTTCCTCCGGTCAAAAATGGAGGAGGGAGAACTTCAGGTCAGGACGGGGTATGCCTGGAAGAGGGTGGACATCAGGGACTATGAGAAGAGGAAGGTCCTGCGGGTGGAGGTTGGGTCGCAAAGCTTCAAGAACGTGGTTTCAAAGCTCCCATCGCTTGAGGAGAGGGGATTCCGCTTCTTCAACGTGGATGTGCCGAGGCCCCAGGGATTTCTGTACGAGCAGGACCTGTTTCCGATGGGGCTGGTCTGCGTCCGGTCATCCGGGCTTGGCGGGATCGAGAGCCTAGATGATAGGTTTGCCTTGGATTACGAAACCCCACCCCTGAAGGCTCTGAGCATCTCCGTGCGTCCCAAGGCATCAACCGACATGGCCATCGAGAGCATAGCGCTGGGTCTGGATGGCGAAGGATTCGAGGTGGACGGTGCCAGCGAGGACGAAAAAATGATCCACATGGTCGAGGCGGTGAACGAGATCGATCCCGACGTGATCTACGCCAGCGGAAGGGATCTGGTGCACATATCCAAGAGGGCTCAAGCCAGGGGGATCCTGCATGAGATCGTCCTGGGGAGGGATGGGGCTAGGCAGCTTTCCAGGAGCGGGAAGGGGAAGTCCTACTTCTCCTACGGGACCGTCTACTACAAGGAGCCCACCCAACCCCTCTTCGGCAGGGTGCACATAGATCCTGAGAACTCCTTCATGTACGAGGACTCCGGGCTGGAGGGCCTGATCGAGTTGGCCAGACTTACCAAGATACCCTTGCAGAAGTGTTCCACCACATCGCCCGGGACCGGCATCAGCTCGATGCAGCTGGACCAGGCCTACCGCGAGGACCTTCTGATCCCGTGGAGGAAGCAGGAGCCGGAGGCCTTCAAGTCGGCATCGCACCTGCTTGAGTGCGACAGGGGAGGATTCGTTTTCGAGCCCGGCCTAGGCCTCCATACCCATGTCGGCGAGATCGATTTCACCTCGATGTACCCGAGCATCATGGAGAGGCACAACATCTCCGCAGAGACCGTCCTGTGCGATTGTTGCCGGGAAGCCGACGCCCCGAAGGTCCCGACCTGCGGCTACCACATCTGCAAAAGGAGAAGGGGCATAGTTCCCAAGGTGCTCAAGCCTCTCCTTGAGAGGAGGGCGTACTACAAGAAGCTTGCGAAGAGCGGGGGAGAGGACGCAACCGGGTACGATAGGAGACAACGGGCGATAAAGTGGCTTTTGGTGACCTGCTTTGGGTACCTCGGCTACAGGAACGCAAGGTTCGGGAGGGTGGAGGCACACGAGGCCGTAACGGCCTTCGGTCGAGACAAGCTCTTCAAGGCCGTCAGGGTCGCCGAGGAGTCGGGGTACGAGGTCCTCCATGGAATCGTGGACAGCCTCTGGCTTAAACGTGCCGACGCCACGGAGGCGGATTATGAGGAGCTCTGTGCAAGAATCCGGGATTGCTCTGAGCTCTCCATATCCCTTGAGGGCATCTATAGGTGGGTGGTCTTCCTTCCCTCCAAGATGTATCCGGGTGTCCCGGTGCTGAACAGGTACTTCGGGGTTTTCGAAAACGGGGAGATAAAGGCAAGAGGCATAGAGCTGCGGAGATCGGACACGCCCGGAATAGTGCGCAGGGCCCAGCTCGATATGTTGAAGGTTTTGTCCGAGGCCCGGGATCTGGAGGGATACTTGGACAGGCTTGGGAAATGCGTCTCGATAATCCGAGCATACGCGGATCTGATCCGCAGGGGTGATGTTGGTCTAGAGGACCTGGTCGTATCGAGGCGCGTGTCCAAGGCCCCATGGGAGTACGCCAACCTGAACCACATCTCGATCTCAAGCCGGAAGCTGCACATGGCCGGGAGGACGGTGCGGCCGGGGCAGTTCATCGGATACGTCGTGACCAAGGCATCCTCCCCCGATCCCTGGGAAAGGGTGGAGCCCGTCGAGTTCTACGAGGAGGGCTCAAGGTACGATTGTGGCAAGTACATCGACGATGTCATAAAGGCCGGTGCCACCCTCTTTGAAGGGTTGGGCTACAACGAGGATTTCATCCGCGCCATGGTACTGGACGGCACTCGGCAGACCGCCCTGGCCTGATCCGCTGAACCGATCGCGCGCGTATGCATTTCGGAAGCCCGCGACCCGCGTCGGGCTCGAATGGAGACTGCGGCAAGCGCCCCGAGCCCTCAGCGCAGCACGGAGTTGAGAAGTCCCAAGTGGCGGTGCGGCTTCGTCAAGAACTCAAAAGCCTCGGGGTTCTGCAACAACGCCTCGTACATGGCCCTGCCCCTTACCAGTCCCAGCTGCGGGAATTCCTTGACGGGCACGGTCCTGACCGGCGGAGGGTTGATGTACCTCTTGTTAGGCAGCCATTCGGGTCTGCCGCCTTCGCTGACAAGGTGGTAAACCGCGCCGCCGAGCCTCCTGTATGGTTCGTACTCGGACTGGAAGCCATCCGCCGTGACGTTCGTCATGACCAGGGTTGTCTTGTAGGGGTTGATGGTGACGTGCCCGTAGTCCGGTGGAATTATCACCCGGTCGCCCGTGCGGGCTTGTACCTGCACCACATCCACGACCCTGCGCGGATCAGCAAGCGCCCGGACCTTCTGAAGAAGGTATACGGCCTCGCCGTGGATGACCTCGTAGATCTCAGGATACGAAAGGCCGTACGCAGGCATCACCGGGTGGTAGTGGCCAGCCGTCTTTATGAACTCGCGACCGATGAGCCCGCCCCTGATGACGGTCGCATCGAATCTGAGATTATGTGATCTGAGCACGGCCTCGTCCCTGGCGAAGTGCAGATCCCTGTACATCCAGTAAAGGATCTTGGGTGCCTTCTCATCGGGGGCAAGCAGGACCTCCCGCATCTCATCGGAGGTGCGGGGGACGGGCTTGGATGACCTGAGGTCGCCGCCCAACAGGAGGCGGAGGCGCCGTTCGTCGAGCTTGAGCGGAAGCGACGAGCTGTGCGTCAGGTCAACCGAGTTCATGTCGATGGACCCAAGAGCCAACGAGGCCACAGAGCTCGTTTGGTGACGGTTGATATAACCTTTCGGCTCAAGGCCGAGATGCCCTCGTTTCGCTCGGATTTGTACCGTTGTGATCCCCTGCTCGGTTTCTTTGCGCGCCGCGGTAGGCGGCGAAGGCCACGGGGTAACCAAGAAAAAAGCATTATAAGGGCCCTGGGAGATGTCGGGCCGAATGCAAGGCACCCCGGCCTATCCTTTCCCAGGCACGAGATGGCGGCGAAAGAAGAAGAAGGAGTTAAGGAAGAGGATGCTGAAGATGGCCAACAGGGACCTCTTCCTGTGGGATCTCAACGAGATCCTCAAGGCTCTGCCTGACAGAGGCCTGGCTGAGAACATTGCGGCGACGGTCTACTCAAAGGCGTCCAGGCTGGGGATCGATGAAGCCCTCGCGTATGTCGACAGCATGCGCAAGGAGAATAACTTGGACGAGAAGAGCGCCAACTCGATCCGCGACCTGCTGATGCGAAACAGCGTGAGAAGGTAGGAGCCTGCCAACTGCAACGGAGGGGGATCAAGTCTTGCTTTTCAGGCCGAGGCACCCTTCCCCAGGCGGGTCCGGTTGACGCACGACGATTCCCTGCGGAAGGTCGGCCCAGATCCGAGCCAGCGCCTGCTGGAGGCCCTCGGGGCCCTGGACGATGCGCAAGTCAAGAGGATCGGGTGGAGGAACTTTGAGTCCTTGTGCGCAAGGCTCCTAGAGGAGAACGGCTATAAAGTTCTCGGAAGCATCTGGTTCCGGGACCAGAACAGGAGATACCAGATCGATGTGGTCGGAGCGCTCTTGAGGCGCGTGATCTGCATCGATTGCAAAGCTTGGACGAAGGGCGGGGGCCTCTACAGATCCATCAAAGCCGCGCGAGACCAGAAGGAAAGGACGATCCAGTTGAGGAGGTGTATGTCGGCGACCAAACTCCAGCCAAGGGACGAAATGCATCTCTATCCGATGGTCGTCACGCTGAAAAGCGAGGATGTGACAGTCCACGAGGGCGTCCCGGTCGTTCCCTTCGACAAGCTCAACAGCTTCATCGTGGGATTCGACTGGTACGAGGACGAACTTTTTCGAGTCTGACGATGCTATGGGACCTGGATTCATGCAGGCCGGGATGCCGCGCTTAGACACAAGGGGAAGGAAACGCAAGATGAAAGAGGAAAGAGGACAAACCTTAATAGCCCATACCTCGCCTTCACCAGCGAGGCTGGAGGCATGACCTCGGCGCCAGATGCTCCCGAGGAGCAGGACGCCCTGTCCGTGGGGGCAGCGATTTGCATCAAATTTTTTGACGTAAATCTCTTAGGCTGGGAGGCAGGGAAACGAAGATGAGACCCTATATCCCACGTTATCCGCCCTTCACCTTCGGCGGCCTCGACAACCCGACCCTAGAGGAATCCAGGATCGTCATCATCCCCGTCCCATTCGACTCCACGGCTTCATATCGCTCCGGAACCCGGGATGGCCCCGAGTCCATCATCGATGCGTCGCGGTACATGGAGCTCTTCGACCGTGAGACCGGCTGGTCACCGTGTGAAGCCGGAATCCACACGGCGCCCGGCTTGGAACCCTCGCGAGGAAGCGTGGAGCAGACCCTAGTGAGGGTCAGGGACGCGGTAACCGAGGTACTTGCCGCGGGCAAGTTCCCGGTCCTGCTCGGTGGAGAGCACTCCATAACCATCGGCGCGGTGAACGCCGCGGCGGACATTTGGAAGGATCTGCATGTTGTGACGCTCGACGCGCACTGCGACCTTAGGGAGGAGTACGAGGGCTCGAGGCACAGCCACGCGTGCACCATGAGGCGGGTATTGGACGTTGCGCGGAAAGTGACGGGCTTTGGCATGAGGTCCTGCAGTGAGGAGGAGTGGGACCTGATCAAGGAGAAAGGCTATGAGTTCTACTTCTGGAGCGAAGGCGATCGAACGCTAAGCCTAAGGTCCCTCAGAAAAGCAATCCGGGCCATCAGCCGGATAGGGTCCCCCATCTACCTCACCGTCGACCTTGACGTCCTAAACCCGGCCGAGCTTCCCGCCGTCGGGACCCCTGAGCCCTCGGGCCCATCCTTCGACGACATCCTACCGCTGATCCGG
This sequence comes from uncultured Thermococci archaeon, assembly GCA_964549615.1. Classification (GTDB taxonomy): domain Archaea; phylum CAYQAE01; class CAYQAE01; order CAYVLA01; family CAYVLA01; genus CAYVLA01. The sequence continues at coordinate 16,024 of CAZJVP010000103.1, forward strand.
ACGATCGCGCGAAGAGAAAACCTAGTCGGCGCGGACCTCGTGGAGCTGGCCCCCATCGCGGGCGAAACCCGAAGCGAGTTCCTCGCTGCAAGGCTTCTCTACAAGATCATCGCATATCGCTTCAACCCGGGAAGGGCTGCAGAACCGTAGTTCACGAAGGAGGGAGATGGATTGCGAAGAGCGTTCTTGGGGTTGGTGAGTGCCGCGTGCATCCTGACCGCGCTTGCGGCGGGATGCCTAAAGGAGGGGAGGACGATGAACCTTCAAGGAAGGACCATCTTGCTGGTCGTGAGCGAGAAGGACTTTCGCGACTCTGAGCTACTTGATCCCAAAGACTACTTCGTCAAGGCGGGAGCCTCCGTTAAGATCGCCAGCACCGATCCTTCCAAAGCCACGGGCGTCGGCGGGCTTGAGTTGCATCCCGACTTGGGACTCGAGCAAGCCGTGGCCACGGACTACGACGCGGTCGTCTTCGTCGGTGGCCCGGGGGCCAAGGTCTATCTGTGGAATAATGAGGCCGCGGCAAAGCTGGCCAAGCAGGCATATGAGTCGGGCAAGATCGCGGCGGCCATCTGCCTTTCGCCGGTGGTGCTCGCCAAGGCCGGCATCCTCGAAGGGGTCAAGGTGACTGGTTTCGATGATGACCAGCTGAGAAGCGAACTGGAAGCAGCCGGGGCGATATACACGGGCAAGCAGGTCGAGGTCGACGGCAGAATCGTGACCGCAAACGGCCCAGCTGCGGCTAAGGACTTCGCCGCCGCGATCGCGAAGGCCATTGAGGGATAGGGGGCAATGCAGTGGATAGCATCCGGCCCTTGGTCAGCACCAAGGTTCATTATCTTGCGCCCGACGACCGCCTTGTCAGGATCGCCGAGGTGATCGCGAGATCGCGTGCCAACGCCGCCATAGTGGCAACGAACGGCCAACTGATCGGATGCGTCATGAGGAAGCTACTCCTCCGTCCTTGGCTCTCCCCGGAGACGAAGGCGGAGAGATTGACATCGCATGTGCCTTCCGCCGACCCCCAGACCACGGTCAAGGATGCGGTTGCAAGAATGTTGCAATCAGGCTGTGACATTTTGCCAGCGGTCCGAGAAGGCGCAATCATCGGGGCACTCTTTGCACGGGACCTGGCGGCCCAAGATCCCTCCTTTAGGGACCTCTCCGTCAATGACGCCTCCAACCACCTGGCGCCGCCGCTGGCCGACAGCAGCTCCATCTCCGAGGCTGCGACATGCCTGAGACGAATGGACATGGGGAGCCTTCCGCTCGTGGACGAGAAGGGCAACCTATCGGGCTGGATATCGTTCTCGGATGTCTACCGCTACCTCGTCGCGCCCTCAAGGGGGCTTAGGCGCACGGGCGAGCTCGTCGGCGAGAAAGACAGGCCCCTGAGAAACCCCGTCGCGCTGCTGGCTAATAGCTCGGGGCTCACGGTGAGCCCAGACACCAGCATGCACGATGCGATCGCCCTGCTGTGCGAAAGGCAGCTCAACGAGATAACCGTGGTTGACAAGGATGCGGTCGTGGGGCATCTGAACATCATGCGCATCCTGCGCCTCATCTCGATGCCGCCTGACATCGCCGTACAGACCACCGGCTTGGAGGGAGAGGATCCCCTTGCAGTAAGCCGAATCCTTGCCAACCTCAGGTCGATCGCGCTCAAGATCGGGAAGGCATCCAGGAACATGAGGGCCCCTGAGATGAGGGTCAAGTCATACGAGCACGAGGGCTCCGGACGGAAGAGGTACGAGGTCAGGGTAACCTTCTCCCTGCCCGAGCAGTACGTGGCCGAGGCTGCAGGCTGGGATCTGGTGTCTGTATCAACGGAGGCAATAAGGAAGGTCGAGAAGTCGATACTCCGACGTAGGTCCAAGGCCATCGACTCCCACCGAAGGCCGCGGAAGCGATCAAGAGGGCGGGTTGGCGAACCTTGACCTCACCAACCTTCGTGCTCGAGACGGATGGCTCCTCCAAGGGCAATCCCGGCAGGGCAGGGGCCGGGTACATACTCTCGGTGGACGGCAGAGTGGTGGTGCAGGGCAAGAGGCATCTTGGCATAACGACCAACAACGTGGCCGAATACGCCGCAATGATCATGGGGTTGGAGAAGGCAAGGGAGCTCGGCGTAACCAAGATAGTCGTCATCACGGACAGCCTCCTCCTAGCAAAGCAGATGGGAGGATCTTACAAGGTCCGACAGCCCCACCTCAGGTCGCTTCACAAAAGGTGCGTGGACCTAGCTTCGAAGTTTGACTCCTTTGAGATCAGATACATGCCTTCCGAACAGAACCGTGCACACCTTCTCGCCGAACAGGCGGCCGGGACGTAGTCAAAGGCAGCTTACAGAGCAACGCCACTTTCGGCGCCCCCATCGCGAGCCCATGATCTGAAGTCCTTGCATCGAGGAAGGAAACTGATTTCAAGGCCCGTCTTCTGGCCAAGGACGGAGGCCGAGTTTGAGGACCCTCAAGGTTGGAATCATCGGCTGCGGTGGAATCGCCCAGGGAGCCCACATGCCCGGCTACAAGAAGATTCCTGAAGTCGAAATGGTGGCGTGCTGCGACATCGACGAGAAGAAGGCAAAGGAGGCGGCAAGCAAGTTCGGGATAGCGAAGGTCTTCACCGACTACCGAGACCTGCTCAAGATCGAGGAGATAGAGGCCGTCAGCGTCTGCACCCCGAACTTCGCCCACAAGGAGCCGACGATTGCGGCCCTGCGCGCTGGAAAGCACGTCCTAGTCGAGAAGCCCATGGCGATGAATGCCAAGGAGGCAAGCGCCATGGTCGCGGCCGCCAAGAAGCATGACAGGAAGCTCATGGTCGGGCTCAACAATCGCTGGCGGGCGGACGTCCAAGCCCTGAAGCGATTCGTCGATGCGGGGGAACTGGGTGAGATCTATTTCGCAAAGGCCCACTGCCTGAGGAGGAGGGGAATACCGGGCTGGGGGGTGTTCACCCAGAAAGACAAGCAGGGCGGCGGTCCGCTCGTGGATCTCGGCGTCCACATCATAGACGCCGTCCTCTACCTGATGGGCTTTCCCAGGCCAACCGCCGCAAGCGGAGCGACCTACACCAAGTTTGGCACGAGGGAGGGACTGGTGGGCCTCATGGGGCAGTGGGATCCAAAGAACTACACGGTGGAGGACTACTCCCTCGGGTTGGTGAGATTCGAAAATCAGTCCACCATGTTCGTTGAGACCAGCTTCGCGGCCAACATAGAGAAGGATGTCTTTGACTTCACCCTTCTGGGAACCGAGGGGGGCTGCACGCTTGACCCGACGAGGATCTTCAGCGAGAGGAACAAGACCCTGATCGACATCTCACCCGTGTTTCTGCAGGGACGAAGCACCCACGACATCGAGATCCAGAAGTTCGCCGAGTGCATACTCAAGGACGAGGAACCTCCCGTCACTGGCGAGCAGGGCCTGGCCGTGCAGAAGATCATGGATGCGATCTATCGTTCGGCCGAGCTCGGAAGGGAGGTCTCAATCCGCTGAGCACCGTTTCAGCCAAAGGTTATCTATCGTTTCGTCCCCCAAGAGCCCCATGAGCAGCACCGATAACGGCTCAGAGCACCTTCCGAGGCCACGGCATGGGCGGACGGTCCAGTCATGGGCGGAGGTCAAAAGGCTCGCCCGACGCAGCAGCACAAGGATGGCTGCATCGGCATCGCTCCTAGCCGTCCTCGCCGTGCTGATCATGGGGTCCACTTTTCTCCGACATGGCCTTTTTGAGCCTCTCGGATCCTTCAGCATGGTCGGCAGAGCGGTCCTTGCCTCGGCGGTCCTGGCCTTCACCGGCATCTGGCTTGCCGTCGCCGTGTTGGGATACCTTCGGCAATCCGACGTCGGACCTAGGCCGGCTGCCGGCACGGCCGAGCCGAACGGGTCTTCACAAACCGCAACATGGGACATCCATCCTTCCACCGATTTCCGCCAACCGTGAGGGATCCGCGGCGTGCCTGGCTGACCTTTAGCCTGATTACCCTATCCCCAGGTGGCGGTGGCTGGCCGAGGAAGATTCTCCACGTCTGAGCCACGCGCACGGACATTCGACCGGGGCACGCAGCCGCGAAAGCGCTACATCGAGATGTGCCTTTCGCTCTCCTTTACCACCCGACGGATGTACTCGGAGAGCTCCTCCGGGAGGCCCTCTATCCGCACATCCAAGAAACCCCTCACGATGGTGGCGGCCGCCTCTTCCTGGCTGAGCCCCCGAGCCATCAGGTACTCTATCTCCTCCTGCGAAACCTTCCCCACGGCGGCCTCGTGCGACAGGTCCACGTCTCTCAGCCGGCCCTCCAGCTCCGGGATCGCATGGATCCTGCCTGCATCGGAAAGGATGAGGCCGTTGCACTCCAGATGGCCCTTGACCCCGGGCGCCGCACCAACAAGATCTCCCCTAGCATAGATCGTTCCGCCGGTCGTCACGGCCCTTGAGACTATCTCAGCCCTTGATCCCGGCCCGTTCAATCTCACCCTAGCCCCAACATCCAGCTCGGACCCCGGCGTGGCCATCAGTAGGGAGTAGAACCTAGCAACGGCGTTCTCGCCGTTCAACTGCGCGGCTGGGTACATCTGTAGGGACCCAGCGGGCTGAAGGCAGATGTAGTTGGATACGAGAACTGCATCCCTGTCCAACACGGTTCCGCTTCGCGGCCGCACTGCCATATCTTTGCCCCAGTTGTGGATCATCGTGAAGCTCAGCCTGCCGCCCTCCTTCACGTAGAACTCCGATACTCCTATGTGAAGACCCCTTGCGGCGTGCGCCCCCTTGGCGCAGCCCGTGATGACGTGCAGCTCCGCGTCCTCCTCCACGATGATTATGTTGTGAACCCTCTGCGCCAAGGAATCGGTCGACAGGTAAAGACAGCTCTGCAGCGGCGCGCCTATCCTATGGCCCCTCTTCGCCCTAATGAAGTACCCTCCGCCGAACTCCAGTTCGGCCGCCGCCGTATACTTGTCCGAGTCCACGGCCACCGCGCTCCACCAGTAATCCTGAAGCCAGTCGTACTTCTCCAGGGCCTTCTCCACCCCCATGACCTCGACACCACTCTCGGTGGACTGGGAGTAGACGACGGAGTCATCAATCTGGATGAAGGTGCCGGATCGTCCCCCCGGTTCGGACCTGACCCCCACGCTGTACATCCTCCTCCTGTCCTCCGAAGGCAACTTGCTGACATCCGTCAGAGGAGACAGCTGCGGCGCCTTCATGGAGAAACCAGATAGATCGATGTCCCTCCCGAAGGCGGGGGGCTTGTCCCTCGCAGCCAAGGCCCGCTCCCTTATCTTCTCAAAGCTTCGAGCTGACATCTAACGCACTCCTCATAACCCATCCTTCTGATCTCGGACAAGAGCTCACCCGGATTCCCGCTGCAGCCGATGACCCCCCCGCACATCACATGCCCCACGTCCGCGGATACATAGTCCAAGATGAAGCCGGTGTGACTGATGATGAGCGCCGAACGACCATCCTGGGCCTTCCGCTCCCGGTAGGGTCTGTTCTTGCCCAAGAGCCTGTTCGTGGCCTCCCCGATGAGCGCCATGTTCTCGATGTCAACCCCTGACTCAGGCTCGTCAAGCAGCACCAGGTCGGGCTGCTGAGCGAGAAGCTGAAGGAGCTCGGCCCTCTTGATCTCCCCGCCTGAGAAGCCATGGTTGATGTCCCTGTCGAGGTGATGCTCCAGGCGAAGCAGGGAGGCGAGCTCCTCGACGTTCGCCCTGCCCTTTCCCGCGATCTCGGCAATCTGCCTGGTCTTCACACCACGGATGGTCGGGGGTCTTTGGAATGAGATCCCAATGCCCAGCGCCGCCCTCTCATTGATTGGCAAGGCGGTGATATCCTTGCCCCTGAATAGGATTCTTCCCTCCGTAACCGTGTATCTCGGGAAGCCCATGATCGACATCAATAGGGTCGTCTTCCCCGACCCGTTCGGGCCCAAGAGCAGATGCGTCTCCCCTTCACCTATCCGCAGGTTCACGCCGTGCAGGATCTCGTTGTTCCCCACAGAGACCTTAAGGTTCTCGATCCTCAACATGTCCGGCATGCCCATGCCTCCGACGCCCGCGTCTTTTTCCGAACCGATGACGATGCAGACCGGACGGTGAACCCGCTCTTAACTATCATCTGAACGCACCTTGCTTTGCGTTTCACGCCATGGACCTGATGAGGGAGCTTATGTCCGTCTCGGAGATATCGCTCAGCGCGACGGGTCCGCCGAGGTGGACGAGCTCGTCCTGATAGGTCCGCCTATCCACCCTGTAGAGGATGCCGATCGGTATCCTGTCTCCCCACTCCATGGCCTTCTCCAGGGCCATCTTCCAGTCCGTGGGGTCATGTCCCGCGTCCTCCAGCTTGTAGATCCTCTTCCTGTAGAAATCCCAAGTATTCAGGTAGTTGAAGGTCACGCAAGGCTGGAACACGTCCACCAGCGAGAAGCCCCTGTGCTTGATTGCCTCGACGATGACCCTCTGCAGGTGGGGGACGTCGCCCGCGAAGCCTCGCGCCACGAACGTTGCATGGCTGGTCAGCGCGACCGCTAGGGGGTTGAGGCTCGCGGGTATCGAGCCGTGAGGGGTGGATTTGGACTTGAACCCCTTCTGGCTGGTTGCCGTCGTCTGTCCGGTCGTCAGGCCGAAAACCATGTTGTCGTGCACTATCAGGGTAACGTCCAGGTTCCTTCGCAGGGCATGGCTCAGGTGCTCCCATCCTTCCTCGTAGCAGTCGCCGTCCCCCGAGAAACCCACGACGGTCAGATTCGGGTTGGCCAGCTTTATCCCCGACGCCAGGGGGATGACCCTTCCATGCAGCCCGTGGAAGCCATTGATGTTGACGTGGTTTACGATCTTCCCGTGGCAACCGATGCCCGAGACCATCACGACCCTCTCCCTCGGGATCCCGAGCTCTACCAGCGCCTTCTTGAAGGCCGTGAGTATCCCGAAGTTGCCGCAGCCCGGACACCACGTGATCTCGGCCGGGGTCTTGAGCTCCTCCATTGTGACCATCTAGGCCACCTCCCTCAGCTTCCCGGCCAAGAAACCCGGGTCAAACGGCCTACCGTCATATTTCAGGACCCTGGCGTCGACGTCCATCAAGGTGTGCTCCCTTATGAGTCCGGTGAGCTGTGAGGTCGCGTTGTTCTCGACCACAGCCGTCTTCCTCGCTGATCTGAGGTACTCGGCGACCTTCTCGGCCGGAAACGGACAGAGGTACAGGACATGGGCGAGGTTGACCCGCAGCCCCTCCCTTGCAAGGATCTTCATCGCCTCCCTTACGGGGCCCTTGTTGGAACCCCAAGACAAGACCGTTAGATCGGCCCGCTCCGGTCCGTAGAACTTGACCGTCTCGATGCCTCGAAGCTCGTCCGCAAGGGCCTTGAGCTTGCCAAGCCGCTTGTCCATCATCCTCGCCGTCGTCTGGGGATCCTCGGCCGTGAAGCCCCACTCATCGTGCTCGTCCGCGTTCGTTCTGACAACGGCGTCCTTCGTGCCGGGCAGGACCCTTGGGGAGATGCCGGTCTCGGTGATGAGGTGTCGCCTGTACTCGGGTCCCTCGTACTGGGGCTTCGGGAACAGCGCGCCGCGCTCGATCTTGATCCGGTCAACGTCGAATGGGTCGACGGTGTAATGGCTCTCCGCCAAGTACTTGTCCGTCAGGATGATCACCGGGATCTGGTACTTCTCCGCGATGTTGAACGCGCGCATCGTTTCGTAGAAGCACTCCTGGGCGTCACCCGGAGCGACTACCACCCTCGGGAACTCACCCTGGGAGGCGTGGATGGCGAACCTCAAGTCCCCTTGGGCCGTATATGTGGGCAGTCCCGTGCTGGGGCCGGAGCGTTGTCCGAGAACCACAACTATCGGGTTCTCCGTCATGCCGGCCATCCCTAGGCATTCCACCATCAGGCTGAAGCCGCCTCCGGAGGTCGCAGTCATGGCCCTCGTCCCTGCAAAGGCAGCCCCGGTGACCATGTTGATGCATGCGATCTCATTTTCAGCCTGCAGCACGATCATCCCGTACTCCCTCTCGTTGCTGGCCATGAAGTGGAGCAGGCCGGTGACGGGCGTCATGGGATAGGCTGCGTAGAACCTGCAACCGGCCTTGAGGGCGCCCATCCCGACGGCATCGTTCCCCATCAGGAAAATCCTGCCCTTCCTCGCTCCCGGAAGCGCGCCGAGGCGACAGGCAAACTGGCCGTCGTAATTGGCAGTCGCATAATCGTATCCCGCCTTGGCCGCGCGTACGTTCGTCTCCGCCACCTTCTCGCTGAAGGTATCCTTGAGGACGCCGTTGAAGATCTCCAGATCATAGCCCAGCAGGGCCACCACCCCGCCCAGGGCCACGGTGTTCTCGACGATCTCCTGGGCTCCAAGATCTTTGACGATCGACCTGAAAGGCACGGGGAAGAGCGCCACATCGCTCCTGCCGAGTTCTGCTGCACCCAGCTTCACCTGATCGCCATCGTACACTATGCCCCCGCCGGCCACCAGGTCGTTTCTGTGACGCATGATCGTATCCTCGTTCAGGGCCACGACCAGGTCTACGCGATCCGGCTGTGAGTAGACCTCATCCTCCTCGATCCTGACGAGATAGAAGTTGTGGCCCCCGCGTATCAGGGACCCATAATCATTCGCGCCGAAGACGTGAAAGCCGCCTCTGACGCATGCTTTGCCCAGGAGATAACCGGAGCGGCTTATTCCCGCGCCGGCCTCGCCGCCAATCAATACCGAAACGCTGTTGAGCTTCACCCGACCGCCTTCCCAGCCGGGCAGCTGGCATATGCCTCTCATCCCTCGCACGAGGCGGTCCAGCTGCTCCGGGCTGAGCCAAACCCCCGCTCATAAATATCTGAGTCACACGGGCTCTGCCGGCCTGAACCTGGCAAACCCGCCCGCAGGGACGTGAGACGGCGTCTTGCGCCGAACCCGCCGACGTCATCCAGCTATCTGAACCGCGCCAACTCGCATGCGGCTTGAACTGGGCGGTGGATTGAGTCTGATAAGCCATCAGAGAACGGTCTTAACCCCGCGTGGACCGACACACTCGCACCGGCGAGACTATGGCCCCGTAGCCGACTAGGTTCTTCGTCCTGAGGGAGATCCTCTTGCCGCCAATCCCGCACCGGCTCAGCACGCCCTGAAGCGGTTCGTTATGGGCAGCCTCCTGTCCCTCCCGAAGGCTCTGGCGGTGATCTTGATCCCCGGGGCCGCCTGGCGGCGCTTATACTCGCTGCCGTCCACCATCCTAGCTACCTTGCGCACGACCTGCTCGTCGAACCCCATGGATACGATCTCGTCTATGCTCTTGTCCTCCTCGACATAAGCCGTTATGATCGGGTCCAGGATCTCGTACGGAGGCAGGGTATCGGTGTCACGTTGGTTCGGCCTCAGTTCAGCCGATGGCTCCTTGTCTATCACGGTTTTCGGTATGAGGTCCCAGCCAGCCGCCGAGTTGCGGTATCTGGCAAGATCGTAAACCATGGTCTTGAGAACATCCTTGATGACGGCAAAGCCTCCGGCCATGTCGCCGTAAAGCGTTGAGTAACCAGTCGCTAGCTCGCTCTTGTTTCCCGTGGTCAGGACGAGCCAGCCAAACTTGTTTGACAGGGCCATGAGGATATTGCCTCTGGCCCGCGCTTGTAGGTTCTCCTCAGCGACTCCAGGGCTTGTCCCTTCGAATACAGGGGCCATCGTGTCCAGGTAGGCCTGGAACACTTTCTCGATTGGGATCGTCAGAAGCCTTATCCCCAGGTTGCGCGATGCAAGCTGCGCATCGGTCACGCTGCCGGGTGACGAATACCTCGAGGGCATGGACACCCCGATGACGTTCTCCTTCCCCAGGGCGTCCACCGCGATGGCCGCAACCAGCGTTGAGTCTATTCCGCCGGAAAGGCCCACGACAACCTTCTCGAAACCGTTCTTGCGGACGTAGTCGCGCGTCCCCAATACCAGTGCGTCGTAGACCTCTCCAGGGTAGTCCTTGGCCTGAACCTCCCTCTTGGGTATGGCTGGCTTCCCCGGAAGGGATGCTGCCTGAGGTATGACGACCTTGGACGTCTGCCACTTGTCCTGTTTCAACAAGGGCGCCTCCCTCCTCCACCGGGGATCGTGCAGGCGAGTTCTGAAAACGGCCTCAACGTCCAAGTCAGCCACGATGAAATCCTCCTCGAACTGCTTCCCCCGTGCAAGCACCCGTCCCTGCTCATCGAGGATCATGCTGTTGCCGTCGAAGATGAGCTCGTCCTGCCCCCCCACCATGTTGTTGTAGGCGACTATGGCCAAGTTGTCCGACGCCCGTGTGGCGAGAAGCCTCTCTCGAGACTTGACCTTGCCGAAGTGATAGGGGGAGGCGCTGATGTTTATCAAGACTTCTGCCCCCGAGCAGGCTTGGAGCGCAGCAGGCCCTGCCTCGTACCACATATCCTCGCAGATGGTTACTCCGATCCCGACGCTGCCGAGCAGATGTACGGGGCAATGAGAACCGTGTCGGAAGTAGCGGCTCTCGTCGAAGACGCCGTAGTTCGGAAGGTAGATCTTGTGATAGGTTCCGACCATCGAGCCATCGTGGATGATCGCCGCCGCGTTGTGAAGGTCGGACGCTGCATCGACGAAGCCCACCACCACGGTCAGGCCCGCGGAACGCGCCACGATCGTCTCCAGGCACTTCCGATTCTCCTCCACGAACTTGGGCTTGAGCAAGAGGTCCTCAGGGGGGTACCCTGTGATCGCCATCTCTGGGAAGGTGACGAGGTCGGCTCCCACGGCTCGGGCCTGGTCCATAGCCTCAAGGATGAGGCCGGCATTGCCCCGAAAATCCCCTACCGTAGGGTTGATCTGCGCCATCGCAATCCGGAGCGAACGCATTCGCATTCCACTTGCCCATTAAGGGGAGACGGTCTATTAATTGATATTCCCCCTGCCCCGGATCCTTCGTGGGGAGACTCCACAGCGCTCTCGTGGGATCTCCGCACATCTTGGTGGGTAACCATGACGAAGGTACCGTTTCCCCGAATGAGAAACGGGGCAGAGCCAAGCCCAACACGAACACCCCAACTGGGATGGCCCGACGATCAAGCGAACCTACCCACACAGAGCTGAAGAGAACCTTGTCCTGACCCTTTCCTATCGGTGCTGCCCGCAAGAATCGATGCCTCGCAAGAATCACTTTTATCAGTCACGGCAAGAGCCGGGAAGCGTGGTAACTTGAAGTATCTGGACTTCGTCGACACAAACTACCGCCCGAACGAAACCGATCTGGTATGCGAGTTTTTGGTCGAGACCGATGGCACGATGGACATCAAGGTCGCGGCCGGGGCGGTGGCAGCAGAGAGTTCGGTGGGAACCTGGACAGAGCTCACCACGATGAGGTCCTACGTCGAGAAGCTGCATGCGACCGTGTTCGAAATCCAGGGAAACCGGATCAAGATCGCATACCCTGTGGCCCTCTTCGAGCCGGGGAACATGGCCAACATCATGAGCAGCATCGGCGGGAACGTGTTCGGCCTGAAGGGAATAAGCAACCTGAGGCTGGACGAGGTGCACTACCCGAAGAGTCTCGCAAGGAGCTTTATGGGCCCCAAGTTCGGCATAAGGGGGGTACGCAGGATCCTGGGTGTCCGCAAGCGCCCGCTGGTGGGCACGATAATAAAGCCAAAGCTTGGCCTCGTCAGCAAGGATCATGCCGAGGTGGCGTACGAAGCGTGGGTCGGCGGGTGCGACGTGGTCAAGGACGACGAGAACCTTTCCAGCCAGTCCTTCAACGCTTTCAACAAGCGGCTCGACCTCACCCTCAAGGCACGCGACAAGGCGGAAAGAAAGACGGGGGAGAAGAAAGTCTACCTCGTGAACGTCACTGCCGAGTCCAAGGAGATGATCAGGAGGGCGAAGTTGGTAAGCGACAAGGGGGGTGAGTACGTAATGGTCGACATCGTGACGTGCGGCAACTCCGGCTTTCAGACGCTGCGGCAGGAGGACCTAGGGCTTGCCATACACGCCCACAGGGCCGGCCACGGTGCCTTCACGCTCAATCCCAAGCACGGGATATCCATGAAGGTGCTGGCCACCAACACGAGGCTCATCGGCGCCGACCAGCTTCACGTCGGGACGGCCGTCGGCAAGATGAAGGAGACAAGGGAGGAGGTTCTGGACAACATAGCGTGCCTCACCGGGGAGATGTACGGGATCAAACCCGTCATGCCCGTCGCCTCCGGCGGACTGCACCCGGGCATGATACCGGACCTCGTACAGATCTTCGGCAACGACGTCGTCATCCAGGCCGGCGGGGGCGTCCACGGCCATCCAGACGGAAGTTCAGCCGGCGCAACGGCAATGAGACAGGCTTTGGACGCTGTCGAGGAAGGGGTTTCCCTCGCGGAATACGCCAGGACGCACAAGGAGCTCCGAAGGGCTTTGGAGCACTGGAAGAATGTGGAAGGCGGCTAGCCAGATGGCCCGCGATCAAGCATCCGAATCCCTGATCATTTGAACTGCACAGTCCGCAAGGAGGTCTCCGGCCTCCGGGGCCAATCTACTGCCGTCGCATAGGGTCGTCTCGTAACCCCCTCGCAGGAATGCCTCCCTGTGGGGCACATAGCCGACCATCCCGTTGGCCTGACCGACGATCAAGGCATGAACCGGGTATGCCTGCTCCTTGATTCTCAGGCCCAGCTGCACGAAGTATTCCGCCGGGATGCCTGCAAACGCATAGCCACCTATTCGTATGACCTGCACCTCGGCCGGCTGGGTTCCCATCCTTCGAATCCTGTCCAACACCCTGGGCATCTCACGGTCGTAGATGGCCGAGTCGATGAACCTCTGTGCACCCCTAACTCGGCCCTCGGCCTCCTCCCTCGTCACGTTCCTGAACGGCAACCTGATCGTCCTTGAGCTGGAGCCGATCTTGATGTTACTGCTGAACTGCATGCCCACCAACGCCCGGCTCACGTCGTCCGCGAGCCTCGCGCCGGCCTCCTCCTTGCTAAGATCCGCGTTCGCTCTGGTGGGATCAAGCGTGGTGATGTTGCCCGAGGCACCGTCAAGGAAAAGCGTCACGGGGACTCCGCGGCGCTTCATGATGCGCGCGAGCACGCCGGGGAATCCTCCCGACAGGTCGGTACCTCCGCCGTGGTGGGCTGGGTGGCATGCAAAATTGACAATCGCCCCAAGCAAACCTCCGCCAACCTCTCGCGCGACCATGACGAAGACCTCCGGATCGATAGGTCCCTCCAGGCAGAGCGCGTTGGGATCCTCGAAGGTACCGTGCGTTCGCACCGTGCCGTCCCTCATGATCACCCGGCGGTTGTGGCCAACCATGAACTCGAAACAGCTGCCGAACCCAAGCTCCGCTTGCCGGAGGTTGCCCAAGGCATCCCCAAACATCGAGACGATCTTGTTGATCATCGTCACCACGTAGGCGTCGTCCCTTCGCACATCGCCGCAGTTTGCGACCGCCGGACCTGCATGGTTGTGGGTCGCAGCCACCATGACGTTCTCGCCCGGAAAGCCGTACGTCTCGGCGATTCGGCGCCGGATCTCCGAGACCTGAGTCCACCTCACGCTCAGGGTGTCGAGTTGAATGAAAGCAACCCTAGCCCCCTCGGATTCGACGACGGCGGCCCGCGCAAACAGCGGATCCAACACGCGCTCGGAGACGAGGATTTTCATCCAACCTATCTTCATCGTTCCGATCGGCGGCGTGATATCGGTCTCTGCAAACCCAGCCCTAACAGCC
>CAZJVP010000104.1:0-121918 GCA_964549615.1 uncultured Thermococci archaeon
CCCCTCCGGCCCCCAAGATCACCCGCATCATCCCGCCCGTTATGCTCCAACGAAAGCTTTAATAGACAATAACCAAGAACACAACAAACAGCCGTCGCCTGTGTTATCCCCGTTTTGGCGCTGTTTCGCTCACGTTTGCGATGATACCTACGCCCAACGGTGATCAACAACTTGAACACGAACATAACAGACGAGTTCTACAGGAAGCAGGGATGGGTCCACGGCCGAGAGCCCTTCATCCTAAACGTTCCTCTCCCCAACGAGTCGGTCTACGTCCCCCGGTACGAAGAAGAACTTGCCCAAGCCGCCTTCATGATCCAGCATAACCAGGGCATGGTCAGCATCCTGTCCCCCATAGGCTACGGGAAGAGCGCTTTCCTCAGGAAGCTCAAGTACACCCTCGAAAAGAGCAACCACTCAACCGTGATCCTCATCGAGAAGCCTCTCACGCACACCGAGATGCTTAGCTACATCAACCAACACCTTAGCCCTCCAACGCTGCTGGACCGAATACTCCGCGTTTTCTCCAGGAGGAAGCCCGCGGAACTCGACAGAATCGCAACAAACATAACACAACAACTGGCCAACCGTAACGTTAGCATACTGATAGACGAGTTCCAAGAGATCGACGAGACGGCCGCGAGGTGGGTAAGGACACTCCACGACTCCGGTGCCTCCATCGTATTTGCCGGCACCGAGGACGCGATAGAGTCGATACGCAAGAAGGTCCCCCCACTCGAAGACAGGATAAAGATGCGCATATACCTTGACGCGTTCACTCCCGAAGAGACCAGGGAGCTCATCTGCCGTAGGATAGCGTGGGCCAGGGGGCAAACCCAAATCACCGATCCCCGGCCCTTTACGGACGAAGCCATCGAGGAAATCCACGCCCAGTCAAGGGGCGTCCCGCGCGACACCCTAACGCTGGCCGCTCAGCTCGTGTTCCACGCAATCCGCCTCAACAGGGATGTCATCGACGATACCCTCGTTACGGAGTTCCTTGGCAGAAAGCGGGAAGCAGCCCCCATGAGGGACCAGCTCCTAGATCGCTTCTCCCCCCAACAGAACGCCATAATGCGCGCCCTCGCCGACTTCCCCGAAGGGGCGCTGATCACCGACGTCCTCTCACGCCTAGGAGTGGACAACTACGGAAGCATCAACACCCAGCTCAATAGGCTCCGTAACATGGGCGTTGTTCAAGTCGAGAAAACTGGCAGGAAAAACCGATACATACTATCCAGGGAGGTCGCCAGGGCATTCAAGAAGGGATAGACCCGTTTGAGCGTTTTACCGAGGGTATAGAACGGACGTCTCCATAACTTTCCTCGTCCACTCTTAGGGGCTCTCCCTCCACTACACCGGATAAGCCTGGCGAAGGTATCCTTACTCAAACAACCAAACACGTTCCACCGAACAGACAGCCCGTCCACCTATGCTCTATCCCGGGTCAAAGGTTCAAACGCCAGCTCACTCGGCGCTACAGAATAGTTACAGTCGCGCCTTTGTTGCGGCATCGGGCTTCATAGTGCACCAGGGCAGCGGCCGTGCCCTCAGCCGCTGCGAGGCGTGTGAGCGTCGAAAAGTAAAGTCTTCTTGACTTCAATCGGCCTATGACAAAGATCGCTGGCCCGAACGAGCTCATACCTACTGCAGCTGAACCGCCAACGGCTTGGGCGAAGCAACGGATGAGTCGTTTGACGAACTTGGACTGTCTATTGATTTCTTTTCTCTTGAATCCAAGGGTTGTGAGTAGGTTGATGCCTTTAACGAAGGTTTCGACGTCGCGTTCGGCGACAGCGGGGAGGATGCAGGACAACACGATGTGGGCGATCTTGCAGGTGTCCCGGCCCTGGATGGGGCAGTTCTTCCGGAAGAATTCGAGCTCCGGCCTGCCGGAAAGGCCGGCGGAAGATTGGGGTACAAAGACGTCGAATATCCAGTCCCGGGGAAGGGGCGATCTGAAAAGCACCGGGGGCGGAGGTGCGGCTGATCGGTCTGATGGCAAGAATCCCTGTTTTTGCTTCCCTGGCCCGAACGTGTGACCCCCGTCGAATATGAAGCCGCCATGCTCAAATGCAGCAACGCCGACGCCGGACGTTCCACCCCTGCCGACGATCCTCGCGAGTTCCCTGACCGTGGCGTTGCATCCATACAATGCATTATAGGCGGCGGCAGTCGACAGCAACATTTGGGTCGTGAGTCCAAGACCAACGTGGTGGGGATAGGACTCCAACACCTCGATCTCGAGCCCTTTATGCAGCCCGTAGTGCTTGTTGAGTCTTTGGAGTGCGAGGTGCGCTAGGTCGGGAAACATATTCGTCTTTAGCGAACGTCCGGGGCATGCCCTAAGGACGAGTCGCGGGCGGGTCAAGGCAACGCCGATGCTGCCGTCGATTCTTCCGAGGTCGCCCGTAAGGTCAAGGAGCGCGAAGTGGAGCCTGGCGCCAGTCTCAACAACCACTCGGTTTGCCATCGTCGAATTCCCTCTGGAACAGCGGTTCATCCTGGATGTAGCTCCTACCCATGGCAAGTGCGAGCTCTGCCTTTGCGAGCTCTTTCCCAAGGTACAGGGCATGTCCAGGGTCGGGCAGGAGGCCCTGTGCCGCGAGTTCGTTAGCAATCTCTTCGGCGGACGTTCCGATGACGTCTACCTCGCCATCGGGCAGTCGGCAGATCACGTGGATATGGGAATCTAGGACGACGATGTGAAAGCACTGGCGGGCGTTGCCAGCGTGGTTCTTGGCGGGGGCGGATGCGCGAACCCGCTTGGAAGGCAGAGCGACTGGATAGGATCGGATCATCTTCTCCTTGCACATGAGGAGGTCCATTCCCAAGTTCTTGGGCGGGACCCGGTTCCGTACTGAGTAGAACATCATCAAACAGGCCCTGCGCAGCTCGCTGACGCTGCCCCGGGTCTTGGGACTCGCCTCCGTCGTTAGGAGTAGGCTAACGCCGCTCTCCACGGCAATTGCCGCGAGCGTTGCATTCATCCCTATGGAATCAACGTCCGCGAGTTCGACCACGTTGGCGACGCCCATTAAGGAGGGTCGGTCCGGGACACGACTGGGAAGCTCCAAGAAGGACCGGAGCGACTCTGAGAAGCCGAGGCCTATCGGATCCAGGAGGGGATCTACGATGACATCGTGGTCTCCCAGGGCCTCCGAGTAACGGGCGAGAAGCTCCAAGCGCTCGGAGGAAGATCCCGGACGCGGGCCCGCCGCGGCCTCGAGGGGCACGACAACCACGGGAGGCTCCAGGGAGGCCACTAGGTCGAGGGTTTCCCCGCAGACGCTGAGTATCAGGTCAGCACCCGCGTCCGCTGCGGCAAGTATCTCCTTTTCGCGCATCGTGTCCACGCTGACGGGGGTGCCCGTGGTCTGCCTGACTAACGGCACCATGGAGCGTATTAGTTCAGGGTGGTCTTCTCCCGGTGTCATGCCGAGGTCCACTATGGCGGCTCCGGACGCAGCGAGCAGCTGCGCCTCTTGGAGGATGGCGGATGTGCTTTTCCTAGGAAGATCTACGATCTCGCCAATGATGCTGGGCGGGAAGGGCCGCCCCACGGGGATGCGCGAATCCCCCGAACCAATAAGGATTGATGAGGCGGGGAGCTCGCCAGAGATTCTCCTTGCCTTTGCAAAGAGCTCCGTGACCCTTTCTTTCAAGCGCTCCTTCATGAGGAGGTCGGCGGGCACGCATCTGGAGAGTTCTTGTTCGTCAAGGGCTTCCAAGATCAGGGGAAGGTCACTGTAATGGATTGGGCCTAGGTAGAAAGGCACGGAGAAGATACGTTCTAGTTCCTCAAGGTCCAGCCTTACTGCGCCCGGAAGGAGGACGAAGTCATAGCGGGAGAGATCGCGGCGCGCCAGTTCGGATTGGATCAGACGGGAAGTCATCAAGCACGCGACGTCGATCGGAAGTTCGAGCACGTCCACGTTCTGTCCTGCGAGCAGCTCGGCTATCTTGCGCGAGCAGAGTCTCCCGGTCAGGACCAAAACTCTCCTTTCCGGTCTACTGGACATCCTGTCCCCTCCCTACCCTGTTCGTGATGGATGCCAGCTCACGCACACAGATCTGCAGGGCCTCCTCCGTCTCGGGATCGTGCCCGGTCCTTCTGGCAAGTTCAAGTTTCTCCTCAACCGTCCTGCTGATCTGCGCCACCGGTTGATGGAGGCCGCGTTCGGCCGCGACGCGGGCTCTCGTGACGGATATGATGACCTCGATCGCAGCGGCGAAGCGGCGGCTGTGGGGTCTGGGGAGGCCAGGGATGACGGCTTGGACTGGCCGCAGAGTCAGTCTGTGGAAAACGGTGCGTCCCAGTTCGTCCTTCCTCGCCGTCGCGCGGTGAGATGCGAGGGAGACGAGAATCGAGGATGCCGCACCGGCGATGACCGGAACTCTCCAACCGCGCCTTGTGCAAAACGCGTCAGCAGGAGTCATGTTGAACGCGGTCTTGGCGAAAACGCGGGCGTCGTAGACGATGCTGAGCGTAGCCATACGGCTGTCCCGCAGATTGCGCAGGCTACGGGTTCCGGAGGCCAATTCGATATGCAGGTCGCTTCCCTTTCTCGTTACACCCACGGGCGCCGCATTGGGTTTACCTTCGGCGTCGACGGTCGTGAGGATCATCTCGAAGATGACGGCCTCCGGGATGAGTTCGGCCATCCTCTCGATAACGCTTCTCATTGCAGGTTGCTCCGATGAGTTTTTCTAGCTCTTTTGGGTCGATCCTGAGTGCCTGGGGAATTGGAACCGGGGCGACGGAATACGCCCGGATGTTGGTATGCCGGAGGAGCTCCTCCGCAAGCTCCTTACCGATGGCAAGCTTGGCTAATTTGCGTTTCCTTAGGCGACGCTTGGAGGCGTTGGGGTCGGATCTCCAGCCCACCCGTGTGCCAAAGTCCATGCCGATGAGGACAAGGGCTCTAGCGCCGAATGCGGCGGCTAGGAAGAGGCACTTATCCCCATCGGTGAAGCCTCCGAAGTTCCTCACGAGGTCGGTTGGTTCCATCTGCGTGACGGGGACGACGTTTTGGAGGTCGGGTAGCCAGCGGGATATTGTCTCCATGTTGTCTGCGTGAGCGTGGAGGATCACGATGGCGCCTGCCTTGGATGCGGTGACGATGTCGGCGACCCTGCCGTCGAGGTCCGTGACGATCACGTCGGGCGTCATCCCGTTCTCAAGGAGCGCGGAGGTCGCTCCGTCGGCGGCTATGGCTGGGCATCGGGAGGCCCGCAGAACCGTTCCCAGACACCTGAGCTGACGGTCCAGAGATGGACCGCAGCCGAATATCAGGACGGTTCTTTCCTCAAGGAGCGTTCTGAGCCGCTCGAGCAACGGGCCAAGTTGGTTCTTCCTCGGTTCCATCAGCTGGTCGAGAACCGTGGTCGCCTTGCGGTCCAATTCTGGGTCCAGCTCAAGGAGCTTGGCGATCCGCGAGTACTTCGCCGACCAGAAGCGGGAATCAACGTCCGGGGAGAAAAGGAGCAACGCGGTCGCCATCGCTCAGAACATCGGCACATCTGATAAATAAATCGAGCTGAAGTCCTGGTTAACTCCCCGGCGAGCGCAGAGAACAGACCTCCACCATAGGTGCCTCTGCCGTTCCCAACAAGCCAGCTAGGATTAATAGTAATATGATTCTACCTAGGTCGGTTGGCTGAACAGAGGGTGAGTTGAACGTCTGATCTGGAAGGACTTGCAAGGCGCCTCTTTGAGCGTGGAGTATCCGAGGAGGAACTGGTTGAAAGACTGGCTCAGGAGATACTCGACTTCAAAGATGTGGAGCGGGAGGAGGCGGGTCGGCTTGCTTCGGCCGTACTGAAGGAGGTTCGCGCAAGTTCCCTTGCCTTGGAAGGGAGACAGGAGGTCCTCAGATCCGTACGTTCTGGCGTGACGATGGGCGAACAGGGTGTAGGTTGCCGGGGCACAGGGGACTTCCTTGTGCATCGCCTCGTTGCCGACCTCTCGGATACGGGGAAGGCGGCAGTTCTGGCTCCGGAGCACATGGACGACGCTGGGGCGGTCGAGCTGGGGCCTGGAAGCTACTTGGTAGCCAAGATGGAAGGCATGCATTCCCGCCTTAGCGACTTCCCGTTCCTTGCTGGCTTCCACGTTGCTCGCGCCGCGCTAAGGGACGTATATGTTAAGGGAGGCATTCCCGTGGGCCTTCTTGTAGATGTTCATCTGGCCGACGATGCGGACGTGGGCAAGCTCTTCGACTTCACGGCCGGAGTGGCGGCTGTGAGCGAGCTCTCGGGCTGTCCCATCCTTGGGGGAAGCACCTTGAGGATCGGCGGCGACATGGTCATCGGGACCCGGATGACAGGGGGGGTCAGCGTCGTCGGGGTCGCCGCTAAGCTATACCCCAGGCGGGATGTGAGGCCGGGCGACTCGATCATAATGACGGAGGGGGCCGGCGGAGGGACCATCTGCACAACGGCCATATACTCCGGCAGGCCGGAAGTGGTGTGGGAAACGCTTAACCTCCGGTTCCTCACCGCCGCGAGAGCCCTGATCGAAGGAGAGAACAGGGGCTCGATCCACTGTCTGGCCGACGTTACCAATGGGGGGATAAGGGCCGATCTGTACGAGATCGGACAGGAAGCTGGATGTGGCTCGATCGTCTATGAGGAAAGAATCGTGCCCCTGGTGAACCCCTCTGTCAAGACGCTGCTTGACGAAAACGACGTGGACTACCTCGGAGTTTCCCTCGATTCGCTCCTCGTCTTCTGCGAGGAGGGGGCCTCGGACTCGGTGATCGAGGAGCTTGACAAGGTCGGTGTGAAGGCAAGCGTGATCGGCCAGACGACTGCAGACCCCGCAGTACGGCTCGTGCGCAAGGCCGAGGTCATCGAAGTCCTCCCAAGGTTCAGGGAGAGCGCGTACACCCCCATCAAGAAGGTTGTCGATTCTCGGAAGCCGGGCGAACGAGCGGTGATGGAGGAACGCCTGCGTTCGGCTGCGGCTGAGGCTCTGGCCAAGAGAAGAGCCGTCGTGCAGGCTATCAAAGAGAGGGATCTCACCTGCGGCTGTGGATCTCGACCTGGGCCAGAAGGTCGCGCGGGTTGTCCTTGATCGTCATCAGGGCCAGCCGCGGTTCCATGCCGGCGTCGGTGGCTATCTGCAGTGCCCGCTCTTGGGTGATGAAATCCTCTGGCTGATGGAAGTCCGTGTTGACCAGCATCTTGAGACCGACCTCGGTGCAGACCCTCGCAACGTGTGGGTTTGCTCGGTTATGTCCCGCTCTGGCCGTTATCTCGGCATACTTGCCAGAATCGGCTGCAATCATTGCGTCAGCTTGGGAGAGCTGACCGGGGTGCGCGAGGATATCGACATACCTAGAGCGAACCGCCGCTGCATTCGTGCCAGGCAGCACGGGTTCGGCAGGGGTCTCACCGTGGACTAGGACGATGTTGGCCCCGAATTCCTTGGCAGTCCTGGCGAGTTCGTTTATCGTCTGGTAGGGCACGTGGGTCAGTTCAACGCCGGCCAGCATCTTGATCTCCCAGAATGAGTTTATGTCACGCGCGGCCGCCACCAGCCCGCACACCGCGGACTTCAGATTTGTCTTGTCTGCGTGGTCCGTGATCGCGATGGCCTGGTGTCCGAGCGCTTCCGCACGGCGCGCTATCTCCGAGGTGATCAATTCCCCGTCGCTCAGGATGGAGTGCATGTGGAAATCGCATCTCTTGCCCAGTTCCAAGGTGCTCTCCTCGTGGCCGCCTCCTCGACGCAGGCTTAAACTGGTTTTGCCGAATCGGTGAAGAGCGATGCAGCGAAGAACTCTGAGATCACGATCAGCGGGCGCTCCTCCGTGATGATGTTGTAGGTCCTGAACAGGTACGGCCCCTCCAGCCCAAGGAGTCTTCCCAGCCACGTGCTCGTAGGCATGAGCCCCACGTCGATGATCTCCCTGCGCGCCTCGATCTTGTGTTTCTGCATAATGGTCCCGATGGGCGTATCGGCTCTCATGAGATCGTTCTTGAATTGCGGTTTGAGGCGACTTAGGGGGGCGTAGGATTTTGCGTACAGGAGGGGCTGTGCGTCCGATTCCCTATAGATTATTATCTCCCTCTCGTTGACAGGCTCGCCCCGCGATACCTGCAGAAGCTTGGCCGCGTTCGATGGGCAGGGGACCACGAGTTGGCTGAGCGTCTTGAGTTCGGCTTTGCAGCAGAATACCAGTTCAAGCAGCCTGGTCATCGAACCGTCATGGCCAAGCAGCACCCTGTGAACTGGAAGAAGGTGATGCCGGCGACTCATCCGGCGTATCTTTGCTGCAATGCGGTCTTCAGGTTTTCGACGTGGCATGACAACTTCTCCGGAGCAGCCCAAGGACATGCCTGCTCACTCCGCTTCCGTACTGTATTGCGCACTTCTCGGCGAAGACGTCTCCCTCGGCTAGGCCGAGTTCTAGGCCGGCGTCCCTGAGCAGGACCTTCCTTTGTCCGTTGCGGATCTTCATTTCGAGCGGCAACGACAGCGCGAGCCGGACGACGTCCTCGTCAAGGTACGGCAAAAAGAGCTCGACGCCGGCTGAGCGGACCGCTAGGGTGCAGGTCTCCAGGCCCCGAGCGTGAAGCTGGAGAAGATCCCTGAGCATCGACTGTTCGGGCGCCGGGTCCGAGAGGTAGCGTTTGTAGCCGCCGAAGAGCTCGTCCGCCCCCTGTCCGCAGATGGCGGTGTGGATTCCCAGTTCATGCGCCTTGGTGGATGCGTGCAATAGCGGAAGCGCTATGGAGACGTTCAGAGCATTCTCGGCCCTCATTACCTCGGAAATGAAAGCGACTTCCTTGGGGATTCTCCCAGGAGCTATCTCAACCGTCTCCAACGGGCTCGACAGGTTGCTGGAAGCTCTTTGCGCCCGGGCGAGGTCCTTGCAACCTTTCAAGCCTGCGGTTATGCAAACGGTGTCGCCCTCTTGCTCGCTGATCTTTGCGAGCAGGAGGCTGTCGATGCCGCCCGAAAAGAGCACCGCTCGGGGCGTTGGGAGGGCCCGAATTGCCCGTTTCAGGCAGGCGATGAGGTCAACTACCGGTGTGGAGGCTGGATCGGGGCGGCAGCCTTTCGGTGCGACGGGCAGATCGACCTGCCGCGCTGTGTTGAGCTCCATCACCCGAGACGGAGGGAAACGCCCGGGAGGACCAATCCCCAAGGCGGAGACAGCGCCGGGTTCGGTGCAGACTGCCGTGATGTCTGCGTTTCGCGTCACGAAAAATGGCCTAGTGCCCAGCGCGTCACGCCCAGCGATCATCCCATTCCCACAGCTATTGATGGCAGCTCCGAACAAGGGCGCATCAGGCCCTGGGGCGAGGAGACGCTCCGTCAGAAAGACCCTAGACAACTCCAGAAGATCCGACCTACAGGTGGGGGCATCCATGAGAAGGCGTCCAAACATGGGGCCTCCGCCAATCCTTACCGCCCCGAAGGAAGCCAGTTCGTTGGGCAACTCGATGGAGGAATCGTCCCCAGAGAAGCAGAGGTCGCCGATGAAACCGGTGACATCGGAAGTCCGGGGCCTGATGGTTCGCGCGGTGATCATCCTTCCAAGGTAGTCGGCGATCCGAATCGGTCTGGAGGACGCCGCAGCGCAGATCCAGGGCATCGGCCTGCGTCCGAGCCCCATCAATGAAAATGTTCGCGCAATCAGGTGGCATGCCGGTTCTGGAGGCCCGTGCTGCAGATCGGACTGCAAGACGGGTGTATGAAACATATATCTCAAGACCCGGCGATCCCCCTTCTGAGGTCGGGGAGGCAGAGTTGTCTGAGGGTCGATCGGAGGCTAGGGGTCGGCGGCTGACGGCGCAGGAACTCAGGCGTCGCATAGCCGAACTGCGGAAGCCGATTCTGGAACCCAAGCCGGTTCCCCGCCCCTCGTTTTGGACCAGACATGATCGCATGTTTCACGGGAAAGGAGTGGTCCATTACGCGGTCTTGGACACCGGGGGCTGCCGCTGGGCGGCCGATTCAGGGGGGTGCGCCATGTGTGGGTTCATCGCGGACACCTGCATGCGCGAGGTGAGCCCAGCCGAGATAGTGCAGCAGGTCGAGCAGATCGTCCTGCACATTGAAAGATCGAAGGGCCCTTTCGGCCTCAGGATATTCACATCAGGTAGCTTTCTGGATGATCGCGAGATCCCGGCCGATGTTCGGCAGGAGGTGTTGCGCAAGCTCGGCGCGGTGGAGGGCCTCGCCGAGTTAACAGTGGAGTCCAGGCCGGAGCATGTGGACAGCGGGACCGTCTCGGAGCTTCGAGAACATTTGGCGGGCGTGGAAATCGAGGTTGCCATAGGCCTCGAGAGTTCGAGCGATCGCGTGAGAGATGAGTGCATCGGCAAGGGGTTCACATTCCGTGAGTTCCAACGCGCGTGCGAGTGCATCAAGTCTGAGGGCGCAAGGAGCAAGGCATACGTGCTGCTGAAGCCTCCTTTTCTGAGCGAGTTCGATTCTTGGTACGATGCCGTCCAGACGATCAAGGACGTCGCAGGGACGGTCGACTCTGTGTCGGTTAATGCGTGCAACGTTCAGAAGGGCACCCTTGTGGAGGAGCTGTTTAAGGCGAACGAGTACAGGCCCCCATGGATCTGGACGGTGATGGAGGTTCTTAGAGAGGCTAAGCGGACGATGCCGGGCGGGAGCAACGTGATCTGCGATACGGTGGCCTTCGGAACCACTCGGGGGCCTCACAACTGCAGGAGGTGCGACAGGAAGGCAACAGCGATGGTCCGCCTCTTCTCCCTCGCGCAAGATGCTCGCGCTCTGGAAGGCCTTGAATGTCCATGTCGGGCCGAATGGGCCAAAATATATAACTACCACTTCTAGTCATATAGGTCATTATAAGAGGGTGCTCTTGGAGAGGAGGAGGGTTCAGCTCATAGGGGGCTCGACTTACGTAGTCTCGCTTCCGAAGAAGTGGGTGAGGAGGGTCGGGATCGGTAAGAGCGCCGAGGTTGCGATGCTGGACCAGCGCGACGGGACCTTGGTTCTCGTCCCTAGGCCCGAGTCGCTGGCCGGAAACAGGGATGCCAACGTGAGCGTGAGCCCGCGGACCCCAGCCCGGTGGCTGGCTAGGGCAATGATATCGAGTTACCTGAACGGCTTTGATAGGATAAACGTCATCTGCCGCGGCGGGAAGCTCACCCCTGCACAGGTCAGCGAGCTGAAAAAGGTCGAGCGCAAGCTGGTGGGGTTGGAGACGGCGGAGGAATCGGAGAGCAAGCTGGTTCTGGAGAGCATGCTCAACGTTGAGGATCTCGAACCCTGGAAAGGGATCGCCAGGATCCACATGATTGCTTCCCTCATGCAGAGAGAGGCGATCGAGGCCTTGATCTCTCGCGACCCTTCGATCGCAGACAACGCGATCAGACGGGACGACGATGTTGATCGACTCTACTTCCTGGGATTGAGGCAGCTGCGGCAGGCGGCCTCGAACCCGGCGATTGCCTTGAGGCTCGGGCTGACGCCGACGGAATGCTTGGACCTGCAGTCCGTCATAAAGAGGATAGAACACATTGCCGATCATGCCGAAAGCATCGCCCTCCACGTTAGGCAGCTTGTGGGGAACCTCACGAACGGGGAACTCATTGAGGAGCTTGCGAAGATTAGCCGAATGGCCCAGGAGATCCACGAAGGTGCGGTGCGAGCCCTGACCGAGGGGGACTTGGGCCTCGCCAACGGCGTTGTGAATCAGAGGGCGAAGATGAAGGAGCTATGTTCTTGCGTCAAGAAGAAGCTCCACGAGGTGGACGTGTCAATCAACGTTAGGGTCAATAGCATCGTCGAAAGTCTGGAAAGAATAGCGGACTACGGCACCGACATCGCCGAGGTGGCCATAAACCGATCCGTTGCCGACTGTGCCACTCAGGGCAGGATTGGGCCGCCTAGGGGAAGCAATTCGGACAGGCCGGGCATCGGGCGGGGGCTCAGCCCGCCGGGATCTAGCTTATGATGGTGCCTATCTTCTCCCCGCGAAGGACCTTTCGCAGCCTCGCGGGATCTCTACCGTTCAGCACCACAGCAGGGATGTGAGATCTCTTGAGCACTTCGAGACACATGCGATCAAGGATCCCGTAGCTGCCCGGTTTGCCCAGCGTCGAGATGCCTAGAGCATCATCGTAGCTCATGTGATGTATCATCCGAGCCTTGGCGTCGACATCGGGATCTGCCGTGTAGACGCCGTCGACGTCGGTCATCTTGACGAATAGACTCGCTCCGATCGCCTCCGCCAGCAATGCCGTGTTGGCGTCGGTGCTTCTGCCAGGCCTTATCCCGCCGACAACGAGTATCCGGCTTCTGACGTCCTTCTTCACCGAAAGGAGTGAGCCCTCATCCAAGATCGCCCGCCCCCCGAGCACGGAGGCAAGGAGCTTGACGTTCGGCTTCATTAGGTCTATGACGAGATTCTCGGCTTCCACGGGCCCCACAAGGGGAAGGATGGATTCGAGGTACCTGCGCGCAAGGCGCCCGCCTCCTATCCCCACGACCAGCTTCTGGAGATCGGCTTCCCTCACGACTTGAGCGAACTTGCAGAGGTATTCGCCGTTCGGACCACTCTCACCTACGGCTATGGAGCCACCGATCTTGACCGCGAGTCTCAATTATATCTCCGCCGAAGGACGTCATCGCGCCCGGAGATATGTCTATCGCACGGCCGGAGCCCCAGGGCATGCACATTTTTGCAGGACGGGAAAAATAGGCGCCTTTGTCTGCAGATCCGACGGTTGCAATCACAAATACTGCGGCAAGAACCGAAATATTATTATGTTCCGGGAGCATTTTGCGATCAGATGACGTCGGAAGTGCTCTCCGGCCTCCCGGTTTTGGGCGGTTGGGGCGTGGTGGGCTTCGCCTTCGGATTCGTCGTGAAGAAGATCCTGAAGTTCATATTGATATTCGTGGGCGTCTACGTTGCAAGCCTGCTGTACTTGCAACAGGCAGGCTGGATAACTTTCAACGGCAGTCCCGAACGCTTGGTCAACAGCATAACCAGCTTCCTCGCTAGGGAGGGCGGCAAGCTGTGGGCTGGCGCGGGGGCATCGCTTGCTCTGGTGGGCGCCTTTGGAGTAGGTGCATCGCTGGGATTCGCGAAGGGCTAGCGATACACCGAGACATGGTTTGATCACTAAGGTTTTCTCCGCGTCCCGATTACCGATGGGGGTAAGCTTTTTGAACAAATGGCGGCCCCGCTACCGTCGGAGCGTCAGCCTCGATGGAAGACTCATCTCAAGGTCCCTTTGAAGATGCCGACCTTAGGTATGCATGTCCGACATGCAGAAGGATCTTCACCAAACCGACGTCCAATTGGCTTTGCCCCTCATGCAAGGGGACGCTCCGGGTTCTCGGTGCCCTGCGGCTCCGCGACAAGAGACGCGGCTTGCCCCGGGACGAGGATCTGAGCGAGGAGGAGCTGGAATCCGACGAAGAGGAGGATTCAGCGTATCAGTAGCACTCGGCGTTGGAACGGAAAATAGGCAGGATGCAGGCCGCCCGCGCAAGTTTTTGCGAAAGTCCGCCGAGGTTGCTTGCTCGGGACGGCGAACGGGGCCCATCTCATTCGACCGGCGGCCAAGAAAGCTGAAGTTCCGCTGGAGAGGATGAGACTTGAGTAGTTCCAAAGGGCCGCGGGCTTAGAGGGCTTGAGGAGAGAGGCGTTCGCGAGAAGCGCTCCGGACTACTGTTCCGTTGCGGATGCCCAATCTCTCGCGTTCTGGAACAACTTGAGCCAGGGTGAGGCTTTGAGGGATCTCTTGAGTTGTTCGGGCATCCAGCCCCACTGCCACTTCAGGAAAGTTCTTTCGGGATGGGGCATCATGGCTAGGTGGCGTCCGTCCTTCGAGCAGAGGGCAGTGATCCCGTCCGGCGAGCCATTCGGGTTGAACGGATACTCTTGCGTTATCCTGTTCTGGTCGTCAACGTACCTTATTGGAGCCAGGTTATTCTCCTTGACCTTGCCTAGGATCTCTGGGTCGGGGAAGTAGGCCCGGCCCTCACCGTGCGCGACCCATATGCCAAGCGTTGAGCCCTCCATGCCGCGAAGCATGATCGAAGGGCTTGGAAGAATCTTGACGGAGACGAAGCGGGACTCAAACCGCCCGGACTCGTTTCGGATGAATCTCGGCTGCCTGTCGTCCGGTATGCCGGGCCATGGCACCCAACCGAGGAGCGCCATGAGCTGGCAACCGTTGCATACGCCCAAGCTGAACGTGTCGGGCCGCTCGTAGAATGCTTGGAACTGGCTGAGGAGCCCTCGGTTGAACCGGATCACGCCCGCCCACCCCTTCGCCGAGTCGAGGACGTCGGCGTAGCTGAAACCACCCACGAAGGCAACGCCGCGGAAATCGCCCAGATCGACTCGGCCGTCGAGCAGATCGGTCATCGTAACGTCCCAAGGCTCGAAGCCCGCAAGGTAGAATGCCGAGGCCATCTCGCGGTCGCCGTTACTTCCTTCCTCCCGGATTATTGCGACCTTGGGCTTGTCAGGGCATCCGAGCAGCTCGTCGGGAGTCATCTGCGGGTTGAAGGTCAATTTGAAATTCGGGCCCGTTCGCGTTCGCAGGCCCATCCGTTCTTGTTCGACACAACGCGGGTTGGCCTGCAGACGTTCGATCTGGTAGCTGGTGGCCTCCCACACATCTCGAAGGTCCGCGATGTCCTCATCCAAGACCGTTTGCCCGCCAAACCGGACTTGGAATCGCCTCTGGCAGGTGCGCCCTATGATCTCGTGAGGAATCCTAGCGTCTTGCAGGATCTTCGTCACCTTCGGTTGGGCTGCCGGAAGGATCTCGAGCGCCATGCCGAGTTCCTCGGAGAAAAGGATGGCGATCACATCGGAGGGCTTCCCCGCCCTTGGAAATTCGATCTCCATTCCGCAGTTCCCGGCGAATGCCATCTCCAGAAGGGTCGTGATGAGCCCGCCGTCGCTGCGATCGTGGCCGGCCGTGATCAGCCCTTCGCGGACGAGGCGCTGGACGGCCTCGAACGCACGTTTCAGAAGGTCGGGGTCGTCCACATCGGGGGGCGATTCTCCGACCTGGCCGTATACATGGGCGAGGGCTGATCCACCGAGTCTGTTGCGTCCGAGACCCAGATCGATGTAGACGATTCTGCTCTTGCCTGGGTATTTTATGTCGGGTGTTACAGTCTTGGTGATGTCGGGGCAGGTGACGTATGCGGAAATCGTGAGCGAACCTGGGGCCTTGACCGTCTCGAACCCGCCGTCGGGCAGTGGTACCCTGGCTGCCATGGAGAGGCTGTCCTTGCCCCCATCGATCGCTATTCCCAGCTTGATCAAGATGTCGTGCACGGCCACGGCCGCGTCGTACATCGCGGCGCCCTCGCCCGGAAGCTTGGCGGCCCACATCCAGTTCCCGGAGCATTTCACGTCCTGAAGCTGTGAGACTTGGGCCCATACTAGATTGGTCAAGGCCTCGCCAACGGACATGCGGGCCATCGCAGCCGGGTCCAGCAAACCCTTGATCGGCTGCTCGCCGATGGAAATGGCCGCGCCCGTGGTCACGAAATGGCTCTGCGCTATGACAGCCACATCCGAGACGGTCAGCTGCAGGGGGCCGGTGCACTGTTGCTGGGCGACCAAACCTGTGACGCTCCTGTCGACCTTGTTGGTGAGGAATCGCTTCGACCCCACTGAGAGCAGCCTTAGAACCCTCTCCAGCGCGTCCCTCACGGTGAGATCGGGCGGGAGCGCAAGTGGTTCCAACCTTCTTGGCAGGCGTTCGAGGTGGAAAACCTTCCTCGGCATATGTCCCAGGACCTTCTCGAGCTCCAGGTCAACCGGCGTTGATCCGTCTCGCTCGTCGTAGAGGACGATGCGGCCGTCACCAGTTATGTGTCCTATGATAGCCATCGGAACCTTCTCACGGTCGCACAGTTCCTGAAACAGCCCGACGTCCTCCGGCCTCAGTAGGACGGCGTCCTGCTCCTGGTATTCAGCACCCCAGATCTCGAGGACCGAGAGAGTCTCGTCCCCGAGCAGTATCTTTCGGATCTCGATTCTCGCTCCCGCAGGGCTCACTATCTCCTTGACAACGTTGCAGTTGCCTCCCGCGCCCTGGTCATGGATACTGACGATGGGGTTGCGGCTTCCCATCTCGACGCAGGCCCGGATGACGCGGTTGACCTTCTGCTCCATCTCGGCGTCCCCGCGCTGCACCGCGTTGAAGTCAAGCTCGGCGGGGTTCTCTCCTTGAATCATGCTCGACGCGGCCCCGCCGCCTATCCCGATCCTGTAGGCGGGACCTCCGATCTTGACGACCAGCATGCCTTTTTCGGGCGTACCTTTCTCTACGTGCCTGGCGTCAATCTGTCCGACCCCGCCGGTGAACATGATGGGCTTCACCCATTCCCGGCGTTCGCCACCCGGAAGCACCAGCCCGAATGAGCGGGTGTAGCCCTGTATGACGGGCTCGCCGAACTTGTTCCCGTAGTCCGACGCTCCGTTGCTCGCCTCGATCTCGATCTGAAGGGGGGACGCCAGGTTGCCCGGGTATCGGAAGTTCAGGTCCTCCCATGGAAGCGGATAGCCAGGTATTCGAAGGTTACCGACGCAGTAACCCGTCGTCCCGGCGACGACCAAGGACCCTGTGCCGGTCGCATGCGTGTCTCTTATGCGCCCCCCGGTTCCCGTCTCTGCACCGGGAAAAGGAGCCACGCCCGTCGGGAAGTTGTGGGTCTCGGCCGTAAAGAGGATGCAGTAGTCCGGGTTGGACTCGACGAAACGGCAGGGCCTACCCGGATTCTCAGGCAGGATGGTCCGGATCCGATAGCCCCTTATCGCGCTGGAGTTGTCCTTGAATGCGATGATGCTGTTTGCCGGATTCGAGCGGAGGGGACCTTTCACCAGATCCATCAAGGAGTGCGGTGCCTCGACGCCGTCGATGAAGAGACGTCCCTTGAAGAACCAGTGCCTGGAGTGCTCGCTGTTCGACTGTGCGATGTCGAAGCACTCGACATTTGTCGGGTTGCGGCCCATCTCCTGGAAGAGTCTGGAATAGTAATCTATGTCCCACTCATCGAACGCCAGGCCCATCTGCCTGTTGATGCGTTCAAGCGCCACCCTGCCCTCCTGCAGCAACGGTATGTGGAAAACCGGTTCAGGTTTCATGCCCGTGTCGAAGGTCTCAAGCGGCGTGGGATAGGGGCACTCCGTCATCCTGTCGTGGATCATATCGAGGATCGCTTTCCTTTCGTCCGCGGTCAAGGGCCGGGTTGTGTCTGGGAGGTACCTTCTGGAACGCTCGATGCGCTTCACCTTAGACAGGCCACAGGCGTGGCATATGGCGACGGCGTTGGTGGACCAAGCTGTTGTGAAGTTCATCCTCGGCCCGACCTCGAGGACCTCTCCCCTGCCCTCTAGGAAGCTGGCGTGCCCAGTCCTATCCGGTTCAAACGTTTCGGCGAGAAGCCACATAAGCTTGGCGGATTCCTTTGGCGAAAGCGGTTCATCCAGAAGCACGTTGAAGCAATACTCGGTCTCGATATCCCTGATGACGCCTCCGCCAACCTCGTGCAACTTCCTTACTAGGTCGGCTTTCTGCGCGGCGGTCAGCGCCGGGGTGCGGTAGATGTGGAGGATTCCCACGGCAATCCGCTGGAGGGGCTGCCTCATAAGGCTTACCTCGTTTCCCGTTGCTTTCCCCCCCTCCGCGTGCAGGCGCCTTCCAAAGGGACTTGTGCCGAAGAAGTGCCTCCGACCTTCGGAGGAAATTCAGTTTTATCGGACGTTGTCATCGGCGAAGCCGGTGTGATGTGTCTTGCCGCCCAGGGTGGCGATTGTGAAAGGCGAAAGGTCCCACGAAACCGTGTTCAAGGCCTTGGAGCTCGCTGGCGGAGTCCGCCACTTGGTTGGCAAACCGGTTTTGATCAAGGTGAATTTCATCTGCCGCGAGACCTGGGAGTCGGGGGCCACCACCGATCCCCTCTTGGTGGAGGCGTTGATTCGCGCCGTCGCCAAGGTCAACCAGGACATCACAGTCGTGGAAAGCGACGCCAATATGACCAATGCTGACGAGGCGGCGGCAGCAACCGGAATGCTTGACGTGTGCCGCAGGAACGGCGTGGCGTTCAGGAACCTGATCAGGGAAAAAGACCGGGTGGTTCTCAGGCCCAGCCACGCTGAGGCGCTGAAGGCCATCCGCGTACCGAGGATCGTGGCAGAGAGCCATATCGTCAATGCCGCCAAGCTTAAGACGCACAAGACCACCATCGTTACCCTCGGGATGAAGAACATGTTTGGGCTTCTCCCCAACAAGTGGAAGTTCAGGTACCACCGGAAGGGGATCAACAAGGTGATCGTGGACATAAACAGCGTGCTTTCGCCGTCCCTGGTCGTGATCGACGGCTTCGTCGGCATGGAAGGCCCCGGCCCGGTTGGGGGCATGCCCGTGAAAATGGACCTCGTCATCGCGGGGCGGGACGTTGTCGCCACGGACATCGTCGGCACGACCGTCATGGGCTTCGATCCAAAGACCATCCCGCACATACGCAAGGCGGTAGAGCGGGGCCTTGGCACTTGGGACTACGAGGTCGTCGGGGACGCGATAGGGGA
Organism: uncultured Thermococci archaeon; assembly: GCA_964549615.1. Classification (GTDB taxonomy): domain Archaea; phylum CAYQAE01; class CAYQAE01; order CAYVLA01; family CAYVLA01; genus CAYVLA01. The sequence goes on from CAZJVP010000104.1 coordinate 18,567, forward strand.
TGTCCGGAGGAACTTCATCCCGCCTTAGACCGTGGGGTCGCCACCACGCCGTACAGCCAGGGCTGCCGAATCTCCGTCTCCAGCGCCTCCTGCGCCTTCAAATCGCCCTTTGAAGGGATCAGCGACTGTATGAACCTCCTCATGTCGAGCTCCATGGCGCGTGCAATCTCCGGGTACTGCTCGAGGACGTTGTCTTTCTCCGCAACATCTTTGGGCAACCATTGAGAGGGCCTCGGGGGGATGAAACCCTCGGTTAGGCGATAGAGCTCAGGAGACCTGTCTTCCTGGGCCGCCTTCGGATACCCGATGCCCCAGGTATAGGGTGCCTTTCCTCCGAGCCAGATGTAGAAGCTCCACTCCCTGTTCCTGATGCTCCAAGAGCGACCGTAGTGCCCACTTATGCCAAAGTCTGGTGAAGAATCCTCTCCTGATGCGATCCGGAGGAGGCTCCGACCTTGCACGGTGGCGGGAACCTCGACGCCGAGTGCGTCGAGTATGGTCGGCATGATATCGGGCATTCCTACGAACCTCTTCACGTGTCCGGGCGAGATCCCCAAGCCGTCCGGAGGCCGCAGTATCAGCGGAAAGTGGGAGAGCTCCTCGTAAGGCCAGGGCCGGACCTTCTTCACGATGCCGTGCTCCCCCAAGGGCTCTCCGTGATCGGAGAGCAGAATCAGCAGCGTCCTGTCGAGGAGCCCCAAACTGCTGACTTTCTCCAGGAACCTGCCGACCCATTCGTCGACGAGGCTTACCTCCCCCGCGTATTGGGCGCGGTAGTGCCTCAGCTCGGGCAGGGTCCAGTCGTCGGATGGGCCCCCAGCCCAGATTATGGGGCGTCCCTGGTACTCGTCGACCCTATACATCTCGCTATACGGCGCCGGAGGGTCCCATGGTTCATGGGGGTCGAAGCTGTCCAGCCAGAGGAAGAGGCGGTCGTTCCTTCCCTTCTCTACCTGCTCCTCAAGCCACTCGCCAGCCGTCTTCACGACCTGGGCGACGAAATGATCCTCCTCGCCTCGCCAGCTCGCCCTGTTTCTGAGGTACTGTGCAAGCTTCTCCCTAGCTTCCTCATCCGTCTGCCCAAGGTAAGCCGCCCTCCAGTCCCTTGGGCTGAACTGCTCGACGTCGGTGGGGATGCTCGGGTCGACGATGTAGGGGTCCGTCTCCTGGCCCCGGATCCAGATCACCGTATCGAACCCCCTTGAGAATCCCATCTGGGGTTTGTGCATGTGGTAGGTGTCTGAGATCAGGGCCGACCTGTAACCCTTGTCCCATAAGGTCTCGGCGAGGAGCACGTCCTCTTTCTCCAGGGGCTGCCATCTTCTGAACGGCAGCGTGTATCGGCCTGTGAAGAGCGAGGTCCGCACCGGGATGGTGGGCAATCCCTCCGCGTAGGCCAGATCGAAGACTAGCGATTCCTTGGCTAGGGAGTCGATGTTCGGGGTCCTTATCCAGGTGTTTCCATAGCAGCCCAAGTGGTCTGCCCTCAGGCTGTCAAGCATCACGACTATTGCGTTCATGTTCCAGGGCTTCGGTAGGCTTCTCTTAAGTGAGATCCCTGGTTCCCTGGAGGTATTCGGCCCCGATTCATGCGAAACCCAAAAGCCCGGCGCCTCTCCGCAACCGCAATGATCCATCGCGGCCAGCCCCTGAGGGTCAACACCGCGCCCGGTCCGATCTCATCCTGAGGGTAGGCCCACCGCACGCCGGGCGTCGAGGCGGTGGGAAGTCGAGGGTGGTCCGATACATGTTTAGCCACATCGGTTGATCGAATGGGCTCGCCACTCTTGATTCGGGGATGGTTCTGCCCCGTGTCCGTTACACTCGCGAGCCTTGAGGAATGTCGTGGGCCCTCGTGCCGAGCCAAACGGCCTAGGCGCTTAGGCCCTCTTTGAGGACAAGAGCGGTCGTCTTTCGGATCTTGGCCGCCTGAGGCTGAGGGAGAGGAGTGCCGCCTATCCGGCCGCCCCCATCGGTAAAGCCCCGGGAGAAGCGCGAGTTCTAGATGCGGTTGATCGTGTAGGAAGTGGTGCCGAGGCGGGATGCAGCGGCGAGGCCGAGGAAAAGCCTCCATTCCACGCCGGGCTTGATCGTCGATAGCCTATCCTGTTGGGATTCGGCCCGAGCCAAAGGCCCGCCTGGATAGACAGGGCTTGCATTGATCATGTCCGCAGATGCTTGGTCCACAGCGACCGGATCCAAGCTCGTCAGCAGACCGAAGTCTGCGACTACGGGGAGCTCGCTTCCTCCGGCGCAGTCGCATTGTTCGGTGACATCGAAGCCGAGGTTCATGAAGATGCACTTGCGTGGCTTGAAGGTGGAGATGACGGCCGATGCCCCATCAACGACCCCCCGGCAAACATCCCTAGACAGTGCGCTCCAGTTCACCTTCACAGCGCCGGATTTGCAGAGCGCGATGCACTCTCCGCACGAGGTACACTTATCGAGTTCGAACTTGGCTTTTCCGGCCTCCAGTGAAAGGGCGGAGGCAGGGCAGTGTCGCACGCAGGTCCCGCATCCAGTGCATTTGTTCGGGTCGAAAGCCGGCTTGGCATCCGAGGCGTGCATCCTCATCTTGGTTTCCTTGTCGGTGCAGCCCATCGCGATGTTCTTCAGGCTCCCCGCGGGGACGACGTCAGGATGCAGTGTGATGTGGCTTAGAGCGACGAGGGCGTCGGCCTCGCAGATCAGCGATGCCACTCCTACCCTGGTTAGTTTGAGTGGTTCCCTGACTTCCACGGCGATGCCTCTGCTCTTTATCCCGTCTGCGATCAAGACCGGGCAGCCCATGGTCTCCGACGTGAACCCGTGCCTTGCGGCCGTTCGAAGGTAGTCGAACAACGTTCCTCTCTTGCGTCTATACAGGGAGGTCGAGTCGGTCACGAATGGTTCCGTTCCCTGGGACTTCAACCAATCCACGATTACACGGACTATCGCGGGCCTGATGTACCTGGCATTGCCCTCCTCGCCCATGTGCAGCTTTATCGCGACAGCGTCAGATTCCTCGAGATCTGCCTGGCACGCCTCGAGATGGCGCGGGATCTTCGTTAAGAGCCTTGGCGGGTCAGAATGGAATACGGTCGATGTCATCTGCCAACCTCCGGAAAAAAAAGGTCGCACCTGGATGAAAATGAAACTGTTGGCGCCCGTCGGGAGAAGACCGATCGAGCGCCCGCGGTCAGGAAGAGAACCGATCGCAAACGCGTAAGGCGGAAGAAGCAGAAAAAGGGGGGCTAGACCCTGTAGACCGTCACTTGTTTGCCGAATTCCTTCGTCTCGTAGATCATCTCGGCCTTGTCGCCGGCCCAGGTCCCCTCGCCCTCGACTTCGAATCTGTGGATATCCCTGGGACCTATCACGATGTCGTCCTCGATCTCGAGCTCATCCACGGTGACGGTTCCGTCCCAGTGGAAAGCCCTAAACCTGATCACGCTGCCCCTCGGGAGTGTAACGGACCTGTTGAGGGTGTTCTTCACCTGAACTATGTAGAGGTCCTCCATGTTTTCTATCGCATGAACTTCTAAGGCTGCCATGGCTTTCCACCCAATCTTCTAAGCTGTCCGCACTCTAATTAAGTTTGCGGGACCGCTAGCCCATGATCTCGCCGCTGGGCCACATGCCGTGTCTCTTGACGTCCCAGATGTACAGGACGTACCAGATCAAGCTGGTCGGAATCATCAGTTGCCCGACTGCCTTGTACGGGGTGACCAACCACAGGGTGATGCCCGTGCTTAGGAACGTGCCCGCGAAGGATATGAGGAGGGCGAAAACCATGTCCCTTGCGATCCATTTCTGCACGCTTTCACCTCACAGACCGCTGGTTGCGGCTCTCTCCAGTTCCTCCACCTGAAGCTTGATGTGCCCCCAGAAACCGGGCGGCCTTGTCCTCCTGTAGTAGTCCATCAGGACGTCCGGCGACGACGGTGGGAGTATCCACACCAAGAGCATCGCCGGGAACCATGCCAGTACTGAGATGATCCATTGCAGCGTGTAGACCGGATAGGCTCCCTCAAAGACGTTCATGATGACGATGTTGATCGGGTAGTGTATGAGGCTCGTAAGGAGAGCGATCCATCCGCCCCACCTCCACCAGTAGAAGGTTGCAAGCCCACCTATGGCATGTCCGGCATTCAGAGTGGCCCACCAGAACATCACGGGCACGATCTGATAGGTATAGTAAGCGTACATCATGCCCAGCGCGCTCGACGAAAGCAGCGAGATCCTAGTGATCCAGATGTAGTGTCTGTCGGACTTCCCCGGGGCCACAAGCCGCCTGTAGAAGTCGTTCGCGAACGTTCCGCCTTGCCAGATCCTTCCGACCTGGCCGGTGATCAGAACTGGAGTCAGCCACACTCCCACGAACAATCCCATCAAGCCTGAGGGTAGCAAGATCCTGACCAGCTTGCCGAAGGCCAGCTCTTCAAACGCTATTTCGGGGAAGTGCACCATCGTCGCCAGGGCCATCGGGATGAATATAAGCGCTCCCGGCCAGCCGAGGATCGAGCTCCCGAAGTAGTTGCCCACCAAGGCATCGTCCTCGCTCTTCGCGCCTAGGACGCCCCAACCGCCGGTGCCGCCCCAACCGAGAAGGGCGAAGGCCCATCCGCCCAACCACAGGCCCAGTGGCCAGTCCTCGGTGAAGCCGAGAATCCTCAGGTTGTACGGGCTGCCCCAAGCCTGGAAGGACGAGACGATCCCGGCGTAGCCGCCCGCAGTGGTCCACGAGAAGTAGGTGAGAAGGCCGTACATGACCATTATCAGCGGGTACAGCAGCAGGCTGGTCCAAGTCATGCCCCATATCCCAGACAGGACCGGCAAAAGCCATGCACCGATGTACAGCTGGATGGCGGCCCAAACCATGTCGTTCACCCCCGCGAGCTGATACATCGCCTGCCCGACGAGCTTTGCACCCATCCCTAGGCTAATCGGCCCGCTGACGAACATGCCATGCAGCGAGTTATAACCTCTGAGAAATGCGCCGGGCTTGCCGCCGAACCTTAGATCGAGCCATTGGTTGCCAGTAATGGCGCCAGTTCTGTAGTACACGCGGACGTTGAAGTAGGTCCTGGCCAGGCCGTACGGCTCTCCGATGCTGAAAACGCTGATGAGCCCGTACTGGGAGATCATCGTTATGTTGGTTATCGGTGCCGTGGGGCTCACTTGCGCCACGCTCGCGATCCCGACGTACCACCAGGGGAAGCGCTTGCCCCCGATGATGTATTCCATCCACGTGCCCCTCGAATACCGGGATCCATAGAACGCCACGAATAGTATGATGACGAGCCACAAGGCAGCGAGGATGATGTCGAGTGCGCTCATCTGCCAGACAATGACGCCCTGGAACAAAAGCCCACCTCAGCTAACGACTGGAGCTGGAATTGGCCCGGCCTCCGGCGTTTTGTATATAAATGTTTTGCAGGTGCCCTTTTTGGGTCGAAACGAGCAAAGCGGACGTTTTTCACCGAATCGAGCAGAAATAGGCCGCAATTCGCCTGAGTACGTCCAGAGAGGCCTGCAAATCTGAAGGACTAAGTCGGTCAGGTGTATCTTCGATGGTGTGCTGAATGGGCGTTGGGCCCCCGCAGGTCAGAAAGATCGATCTGACGCCTGCACGGTGGAAAGACCAGTGATCGCCCCATGGGGTCAGCGGAAGTTGGGAGAACACGCCCTTCAGCGGTGGAATCTTCGCAAGGCTTGGGTCGCTGCATCTTGCTTGGGGTTCGGCTCCTCGGTACCCCACGCCGTCCACGTTGACGGCGAGGGAAAGTCCTTCTCGGCGTTTTGCACAGAAGGCAATCGAACCAAAGAGCCCAAGCTCCTCGGCGCTGGAGAAGCATAGGACGACCTTCCTTTTCGGATTCCGGGCTGAGACCCAGAGCCCAAGCTCCAAGACGGTTGCCACGCCTGACGCGTTATCCCAAGCGCCCTCGGTCCAACTGTCGTAGTGGGCGCAGAAGACGGTCGCGGGTTCCGAACCTTGAGAAAGCCATACAACGTTCGCCGACCGGTCCGGATAGACCCGGTTGAGGACGCTTAGCCGAGCCGTATGTTTCGCTGCCTCGAGTTCCAGCAGCTGCCTCCCAGTCTGATATCCGACCGAAACGGCCGGAATGGTCCCGCTGCGTCTCTTCCGGACGATGCCGAGAGGCGGCGGATGCCCGGGTTCACCGATGAGGATGAAGGCCTTCGCGCCTGCCTCCACCGCGTTCCTGTACTTCTCTATCCTGTGCAAGAACCGTGGCGATGTTTCAGGCTCCGAGGAGCAGAGAACCAATCTGGCCCGCGCTTCACCGCATTCCTCCCTCGTCCCCGCGCCGCAGTAAACGAGCCGACCCTCAATGCTGCCCGAGGCGGAGTATCCCAGCTGCTGAATGGGCAGGTTGACACCCGGTGGAACCGTGAGTTCGCCTGAAATCGGGGCCCAGTTGAGCAACTCGAAGGGCTCCACAGCGGCCTGCCCCGATCCCAGCTCGTTCAGGCGGTCTAGGATGAGTTCCCTGCAGGCTTCTTCGGGCTTGGACCCTGGTAAGCGCGGCCCAAGTCCGCATATCGTCTCAATCGTGCTCAGGATCCTGCGTCCGGCGTCGGTCAAATCCCTCATCAGTAGAAGAGCTGGATGATCAAAACTAGCGAGACGAACATCCCGAGCGCGATTAGGAACGTCAGGTTTCGGCGCCTCTCGCGTCGGGCTGCCGAGATGAAGGCATGCTCGCAGTCCGCGCTGCAGAATTGCTCCTTCCTTGAAATGGCTCGGCCACAACCAAGACAGTGGCGGTGGTCGTCTACCAAGACCGCACCCTTCCTCGATTTCGGGGTGATCGATATTAATGGTTCTTGACAAGGGCCAAGCGGCGTGGCGTGCGACGGTGGGGCCGCGAAGCGGTTATAAGTCACCGGATCCGTCTAGACCTCATGGGCGACGTTCCGCAAGAAAGGATACCCATTGAAGGCGGGTGGGGCTCGGCGCTTCTCGGGATCTTGATCACTTCCCTCTCGCTTGTCATGATGTGCTTGGTCGCCTTCTTCCCGCAGGCGGATGTGGAGAGCTTCCTGCTCAGCCTCATAACGGTCTCGTGCCTTCTCGCAACCGGAGCAGCGATCCTGACGCTCGTGTCAGACTACCCCTTGATTCTGTCAAGCGTCAGCATTTTCCTGCTTCTGCTCTATTGGCGCCTGAGGTACGCCGGGGCCACCTGGCTTCTGGCGCTGTCGATTTCGACCTTCTTGCTAGCCCTGGCGCTCCACAAGAAGAGCCCAAGGAGCCATAGGTGGGCAGGGCGCAGGAAACACGGAAAATGAACACAAGGCGTTCCAAGCAACAAGGCCGAACGAGCCCGAGCCAAGGGCCGCCTCCCGCGACATACAGCTCCTTGGTCACGAGGAATCGCTCGGCCCTGGCCGGCGCAAGTCCTGCCAATCAGTTGCGATGAGCATCACGTTATTGCCTCTGATGAGAACCTCCTCGCCCTCAATTTCCATCTTGAGGTTCATGAACTGATCGAAGCCAGTCAGCCGGCCAGCCAGCTCAGTCTTGTCCACCAGCCGTATGAGTATCTCCTTGTTCGCCATCTCAGAGAGCACGTCCAGGGGCTCCTCCTGCTTTGTGCCATGCGCCGAGCGCTCTTCCTCATTCATTGCGGGTCCATCTCGCGGTGTTTCTGAGCGGGCATTCGACATTGAAGCAGAATCTCCAGGGCCTCCTGCCGGCCGCTTGAACGCTTATCAGAGGCTGACCGCATCCCTTGCATTTGGTCCGCGTGACGTTCAGTCTGCCGTTCTGGGGAAGTGGCGCAGAGAAGCTGCAGCCCTTCGAATAACCTGAACACCCAATAAATCTCTTTCCGGTCCTCCTAGACGTCACGAACCTGAGGGTTCCGCCGCACCTGGGACAGGGGCCCACTTCATTTGCCCTCGCCCTCGCTTGGACGGATGCCTCCGCCAGCTCCCTCCCGATCGCCTCCTCCTTCTCCTTGAAGTTCTTGAGGATTTCCGTCAAGGAGGATTTTGCTTCCTCGACGAGGTTCTCCATCTGGGTCCTTCCCTGCTCTATCGCCTCCATCTCCTTCTCCAGTTTGGCCGTAAGCGACTCGGAGAGCAGTCCCGGGCAGTAACGCGAGAGAGCGTCGACTACGGACATACCGAGCTCCGTCACCTCAATGCTTCTGCCTCGGACGTAGCCGCGGTCGTAGAGGGTTTGTACTATCAGGGCTCTCGTTGCCTTGGTGCCCAGGGATCTTCTCTCCATCTCCTTGATGATCGATGCTTGGGAGTATCTGGGTGGCGGCTCGGTCTCCTTATCCTCTTTCTTGACTTCTAGGACTTCCACAAGCTCACCCTCCCCGAGGTGAGGGAGAACCGTGTCCTCGAACTTGGCATACGGCCCGTAGAAATCGATCCAGTTGGCCTCCAGCGTGCGCCGCCCGGAGGCTCGGAACGGGAATCCCGCGCAAGTGAGCAGGACCTCCGTGGATTCGCGCTTCGCCGGCTCTGCAAAGCTTGAAAGGAATCTCCTGCAGATGAGGTCGTAGAGCTTGTCCTGGTCGACCCTGAGGCGGCCGGGCCGGGCCCCGGTGGGGTAGATAGCCGGATGCGCGGGGTCGGACTTGGTTCCCTGGCTTGGCCTGAGTTTTCCCCCGGCGAGAAGCCTGTTGCATAGGCCGGAGTACCTATCCTGGTTGGAGATCTGCGATATGATCCTACGGTAGCCGATGGTTGGAGGCAGTTTCTGGGAGCTCGTCCTCGGATAGGATATGAGTGCGTCCTCGTACAGCGCCTGCGCGATGTCCATCGTCCTTGCTGGGGAAAACCCGAAGTGCCGATATGCTTCCGTCTGCAGGGATGTCAGGTCGAAGGGGGGCGGCGGGCGGAGGGTCGAGACCTTCGTCTTGGCGCTCGTGACCCTGGCGGGCTGGCCGAGACATCTATGGTAGATCTCCTCGGCGTGCGCTTCGTCCCAGATCCTCTCGGGGTCGCTGCGGGCCGCAAACTCCAAGCCTTCATGGCGACAGAGCAGGAGGATTGTCCAGAATTTCTCGGGGACGAAGCTCGAGATCTCGCGCTCACGGTCGGCGAGCAGCTTCAGGGTAGGTCCCTGGACCCTGCCCGAGGAAAGTATGCCAAAGCCCCTTGCGTATGGCTTCATGGCAAGCGTTAACGCCCGGGTGATGTTGATGCCCCAATACCAGTCCAAGATATGCCTAGCCAGTCCAGCCTGGATCTGACCGTAGTCGAGATCTCCCGCCTCGTTGTACGACTTGACGAGGTCCGGGGTGGTCAGGGTGGAGAACTTCATCCTCTTGGCCGTTTCGGTGCCGCATGCGAACTTCAGGATGTTGTAGGCGATCACCGAACCTTCTCTGTCGTAGTCCGTCGCGGAGATGAAAGACCTGCAGTGTTTGGCGAGGGAGATGAAGTTCTCGAGGTAGGGTCGGGTGAACTGGCTGGACTTGTCGATCTCCCAGGAGGGCCTCCATTCGACATCGAAGACGGGATACGACCACCCGGAACCCTTCTGATGTATGCCGTAGAGATGCCCCGCCGCAGGCGACACTATGTGCAACTTTCCGTTGAGGTCCAGCTCATAGTAGGTGACACCCCTGGCTCTGACCGTCCTCGGTGCCTTGCCGGACATCGTGGCCAGGGCTCTCGCAATGCTCCTTGCTGTGCTGGGCTTCTCGGCGATGACCAGCGTGGGCCCATCCTGCACCTAACCACCCTGGATCTCGCCTGCATCCGTTGACCGAGGGGCGGGCCGGTCAAACCCTTTGCTGATCAAGGAGTACAGGGGGCCGGAGAAGAAGCGCGTGAAGGAGAGGTTGAAGCCTCTGAAGTTGAGGACGGCATCGACGGCGATGAACCTGGAGTTGCCCCACATATCCTGCACCCTCACTGACCAGAAAGGCCAGTGGATGAGCTCAAGCTCCTTGATCTCGTAGCTTGGGAGCTCCTTGACCTTCTTCTTCGAGATCTCCCTGGCCCGCTTTCTCTGAACCGCCTCCCTCAGTTTGGTCTCAGCATGGCGCCTTGCGGAATATTCGTCGACCGTGGGTTGTATGACGAGGTCATCGGTTTCGATGCGGCTGCGAGGAGGAATCCCGGCGAGGACCGAGAACTCCCTGAAGCGGGCATCGATCATCATGCCGGGGGCAAAGGGGGCCTTCCCCCATGTGATCTGGTAAGGGATCAGGTAGAACGGGTAGAAAACTAGGATAAGGTCTGTCACGAACTCCTTTCTGGGGCAGAGCCGGAACTTCCAAAACTTGAAGAAGCCCTCCTTCAGTTCCCCAGCTTCCCGAAGGGCGACTCCCTTGGGGATTCTCCGATTGACTCCGTGAATGACGATCAAAAGAATCCCAGAGATCATTCTCGGGGCGACGCGACCAGCTTCACGAGCGAGCCCTTGATGACTTCGTTGGAAAGCACCCGGGCGCCGCAAAACTCAAATATCTTTTGCAGTTCATCGGGACGATATGATCGCACCCGAAGCCCCGTGCGGGCCAGCACGTAAACGGATACAATCCTTGAGGCGACGGTCTTAGCATTAGCGGTGGCTATGATCCGGCCTGCGGGCGCGCAACACCTTACGATCTCGCTTACCATCCTTTCTGGGTTCGATAGATGCCCCACGACGTCCTGGCAGGTTATGACCTGAAAAGATGCGTTCTTGAAGGGGAGGCGGGTCGCATCCCCGAGAACGAGGCGGAGTTGGGGGTTTCTTCCTTGGGCAAGGCGCAACATCGAGGCGGAGAAATCCAGGCCGGTCGGCATGCGGCAATGGATGCGGTCGAGTAGGTGGCCGGATCCACAGCCGACATCTAGGACGGAGTCCACGCTTTCGGGCACCGAGGAGAGTATGCTCAATGTTTCTTCGCGATCGAGAGCACAGGCCAGCTTCTTGTGCTCCAAGTGCACTGCGAACTTGTCGTAGTACGATCTCGTCTTGTCCAACGGGCTTCCCTAGCTTTGAATCAACCTCGCTGCTTGGTCAGCCAATCAAGGAAGAATATCATGGATCGGGCGTTCTCGGCAGGCTTGGACTGGAAGAGCCACTTGTTCATGTACAGGTCGTGGTCGCCCATGCCTATGACTCGGCCGTTGCCGAACTCCCCGTTAACCACGATGATTGCCTCCTCGCCGACCGGCTCGCCGTGGTCCTTGTTGGGTTTCAGGTCTTGATAATTGAAGTGTTCCCCAAAGGCATACCCCTTAAGCGTGATGGCGGCGGTCACTTTGCTGGGGTCGGTGATCCTGATCGTAGCACAGTTCCTAACCACGAACGGGTAGGTTATCCTGTCCGCGATCGGATTGCCCTTGACGAGCCCCAAGGCTGCCACGGTGAACTGGCTGACCGAAACGCCGTAGTCCGTGGTCGTGGACTCGGGCTCGTAGGCCTTCGTGTTCATGAACTCGAATCCCCAATTACTCGTGATGTTGTTCATGTACGCCAACCGCTCCTGCGCCCACCCCGTCCCGGTTATGAGGAATCCGCCGCCGTTCTGGACATAGGTGTGGATAGCGTCGATCTCATCCTTGTCCAACTCGGTCTGCGGCGCGAAGAGCATGCACGCGTCGTAGAGCTGCAGGTCAACCAGCGTTATCCTTGGCGTCGCTATCTGAACGGCCTCGTAGCCGTTGTTGCGCAGATAGTCCCTCAATCTCATGTAGCCGACGTCCGAAGAGTCTTCGAAGCTTGCGCCCGAGTGCGCCCCGATGAGGGCTACCTTGCCCTTCATTCCGAAAAGTGCCCACCTCAAGGGCGTGAAGAATATCCCCAAGATTAGCAGCACGACTATCAAGACGATTCCTATGATCAGCTTCTTTCCGGGCATTGCAGCATCTCTCCGCCGGACCCGAGCACCCACTTAGACCTTTTAATGTTTTCCGGAGCGCATCCTCCTCCACCCTCCTCAGGGCCGTTCGGCCAACCCCGGTGCCCATCCTGGATTGGCACGGTGCATCATCGGCCGTCCGGACAGGAGGAGCTTGGCGTTCCGGAGGGGCGGCCTTTCCAAAAGGGTCTTGGGCGCCAAGCGGCCGAATATTCATTTATATGTCAGGAAGGCCATGAGAGGCCGGAGGAGTGCGATGGCCGATGTCGTGGTGAGGACGGAGAACCTTTGGAAGACGTACATGCTAGGGGAGGTCGAAGTTCACGCACTCAACGACGTCAACCTCGAGGTACGCAGAGGCGAGATGGTCTGCCTCGTGGGGCCGTCGGGCAGCGGCAAGACAACCTTGCTGAATATGATCGGGGGGATCGGCCGGGCCTCGAAGGGGAGGGTCATCGTCGACGGGGAGGATGTGACCGCTAATTTCGAGAACAGCTATCTGATAAGGAGGAAGAAGATCGGGTTCATCTTCCAATTCTTCAATCTGATACCAGCTCTCACTGCCTTGGAGAATGTGGAGCTTCCCATGGAGCTCGTGGGGAAGCCTGAGAAGGAGAGGCGTGCGAGGGCAATGGATCTCCTGAAGCGAGTCGGCCTAGAGCACAGGATGTACCACAGGCCGTCGGAGCTCAGCGGCGGGGAGCAGCAGCGGGTGGCAATTGCCCGTGCGCTGTCCAACAACCCCTCGATCGTTCTTGCCGACGAACCAACGGGCAATCTGGACACAAGGACCGGCAAACAGATAGTTGCCCTGATGAAGCAGCTCAACGAGGCCGAGAACCAGACCTTCGTGATAACGACCCATGACACTCGCCTCGCCCGGCTCTCCGACAGGATCGTCTACCTTGGGGACGGAAAGATCGAGCGAATCGAGGAGGTCCCTCCAGAGGTCAGACAGCAGGCGATGGCCGAGTACGGCTGAACTCCTCGACCGCCTCCGCAGCAGCCATGAGGTTCGGGATGGGCGCCCACCCATAGGCTTGCATGATCATGCCGTCCATCTTGGACTCGAAGCATATCCTAGTCGACTGCGCGGACTCCTCCGGATGCGGGATCTTGCTCGCGGGCTCCCAGAACTGCAAGCCGGCATAAAGCGCGGTGTCCGGACCCACGAGGGAACGTGCTCGAAGCAACTCCTTCCTAATCTGCTCGGGGGGCAGCCCATTGGCGATGAGGGTTCTGAGCGGACGGGCCGTGTAGCCGGCCAGTTTGAACCAGGAGGCGAGTATCGCCTTGTAGGATGCGAACGTCAGGGGGGTCTTGGGATGCACGATCTGGAAGATCTCCTCCGCAACGCAGGCCGAGTACCACCCCCACAGGCGATGGTAGGCCATCGGCATCATCCAATCGCATATGCGGCTGAGCTTGCGGTAGCTCTGGCATACCGTCCATGCCGATCTTGGCGACCAGATTGCTAGGCCGATCTGGAACTTGGGGTCGTTGCTTTTCGCCAGCTCACGCACAGCTTCGAGGAGTTCGCGGAGCCCATCGGCTTTGAATTCGAGCCACTCGAAGAAAATGGGATTGTCCCTCAGCCACCGGAAGATGCCCAGTGAGTCCTGCTCCGCAAGCTCGGGCAGTTTCTCCCTGATGTGTTCATCTTCGAAGAGCGCGTTCATCACATCAGCGTAGCCAGCTCCCTGCTCGGGTTGGAGCCCAACCGTGTTTAGAAGCCCTTCCGTCTCGGCGTGGCGTATCTGGTCGATCTTTGACTGGGAGAGCGTCCTCGCCACCTTTGGGATCTGGGCCAGCGTTCTGACGAGCACGCGGGCATCGATCCCCGAGGAATCCATCCTTTGTCGGCAGTGTTCGCAGAAGCAGACGATGCCCGGCTCAAGTGCAGCCATGTGGGTGTGAGGGTACTTCCACCAGAAATGGTCAAGGAGAATGCCCCGGAGGTCGTATCTGTTCTGGAGCTCGTTCACGATCTCCAGCAGCATGATTGCGGCGTTCGGGTTGTTTGGGCAGATCCAGTTTCGGTCAGGGTTCCCGGTTATGTCGATCGTCGCCAGTTCATGTGCTTCGCTGACGAATTGGCCGTTGTGGAGGCTCGTCAGCCAAGCGTAGGTGTTGATCCCGTTGCTTGGGAACACGTCCGTTGATTCGCGGAGCGCGTCAAATCCCATCAGGTCGTGGTCGGAGGACCGCTTTGGCACGACCACCGAGTTGACGTAGAATGAGGGGTCTATCTGGTGGTAGAACCTCCCCTCCTCGGACACGTACCTCTTCCTCTTCGGATTGTGGGTGAGCCTCGCATCGATGGGCTGCGGCGGGTGTTCCTCGGCGGTTGAGTTTACCGCGACGAACGCGGAGGATATGCCAAGGCCAGCAAGGTTCTCAGCTACCCCCGCGACACCCTCATCGCACAGGTCCCAAGGGTGCACCAAAATCCCCAGAAACGGCTTTTGCACAGCCGTAAACCTCCGAAGGCAGCCGTTTTTCGATTTCAGAAACTTATTAATGTCTCGTTTGCTAAATGGACGCCAAATAGCGCTGTTTTTTCCCATCACAAAACATTTATATAGATCTCGGCGGGAAGCGGGCGCGTCCGAGTGCCGCCCCGGTTTATGGGCGCGTTCCCGAGGAGGGTACTCCAGTGGATATGGGTTTCGCACCGTCACGGTGTTTCTTCGCGTTTCTCAGCATTGTCTTGGTTTTGCACGGCGTGTCGGCGGTGAGCTATTACTATCCAACGCAGTCTTTCGAGTGCACGATCTACGAGGGGGGCTCGACGATGTACGTGTCGCAGGCCGTGACCCTATACTGCTTCGAAGGCTTCGTTGAGAAGATCAACGTGACCCTGCCGTACGGGAGGGACGAGATGCCGACCGCGAACGACACGCTCAGCACCCTGGTGCGCACGACCGCAGGGAAGGACATTGACAGGAGGGTCATCCAGACCGAGAATCGGACCATCATCGAGGTGACGTTGCCCGAGAAGATATACGCGGGTGACGACTTCGTCGTGATCCTGAAGTACTACGTGTACGACTCTCCGGGCGAGGCAGGCATATCAAGAAGCGGATGGAAGACGCTCGGCGACAAGATCCTGGGGAGAGTCGGAGAGAACAAGCTTGCCGTCTTCAACAGCCCGTACTTTGAAGCCCAGGTCAACGAGCTAATCGTGAAGATGTGGGTACCCTTGGGCTTCATCGGCAAGGACTGGAAGCCTCCACTGGACTCATCGAAGGTCTATGATCCTGGGAGCGGTCGGGTCGGCACGATCTGGCACATCACGACCAACGTTCCCACCAGGGGCGAGTTCCAGATCCTCTACGGCAAGCCTGGATGGGGCGTCACAGCCTTCTTGGTGATAGGGGCCCTCGTTATCGTGTTCGTGTATCTCACGGTGGACATGATGAACAGACTTAAGGAGAAAGCGGAAAGAGGAGAGCTTTGGTAGGAGGTTGAGTGATGCTAGGAGTGTTGTCCCGACTTATTCCGGCGATGAGAAAGCCGATCTTTCCCGGGACCAGGTTTCTCTGGATGGATCTGCTCCTGATGCTGGCCGTCGTCGGGCTTGGCGTGGTCGGCGTGCTGATCTTCTGGTACGACGAGCGGAGGATGAAGCAGAGGTACTACGAACAGAAGGTCAGGGAGAGTTTGGAGGAGGAGTAAGGAGGAAGAATTGTGCTTTTGCCTCTGACACAGGGCCCGGCTGAGATAAAGGTGGCTGCGAAGCTTCTCTTCATACTCTTGCTCGCGTATGGGTTCTTCCACCTTTACTTGATACTCTGGGGATATCTGTGGGGAGAGTAGGAGGTCGACAAGATTGGTCCTAACTCAGATGGTTTCGGGCTTCAACACCATACTGCTCATCATCTGGGTTCTTGTGATCCTGGTAATCGGCTACCTTGCCTATGTCAGGGGTTAGATAAGCTCCTTCTGCGGGGTCGAGGTCCGTGGTTTTCGAGAACCCGATGTTCCGGATAGCTTGGAAAAACTTCAGGCGAAGGCGGATCCGATCCGTCATCACTATTCTGAGCATAATGCTCGCGATTGCATGCTTCGTCGTTATCGTCTCCGTCCAAGACACGATTAGCGCGCAGATCACGAGCTTCCATTCCGGCAGACAACCCTTTCCGTTCTTCGCGGACTTCATCGTCGTCGAGGCGAATCGGTGGGTCAGGAGCGGCATCCGGCCTGGTCGCGTTCCAGTCACCCTGGTTGAGGAGCTGAGGGCAAATGACCTCGTCGACGTGGTCGCGGTGAGGATCGGCACTCCGGACGATAACGGAGAGCAGCTTGTGCTGCGCCGGTTCTTCGGCGAGATGTTCACAGTGGTGCACCCGAACGTTCCCGGGCTGGGGCAGACGACGTATCCCGGTTTCCTCAACGTCATCGGAATCGACCCCGAGGCTGAAGCGAGGCTCCGCACCCCGAGGGTCAATCAGACCACGGGGATTCCTTATTGGGAACGGTGGGAGGACCTGAATTCCTCAATCATTCGCGGAAAGGGCACGACGCTTGAGGCAACTGGGACGGTAGACGAGAAAGTAAACCACGGGCTGAACGGGGAGCTTAGCTTCGTCGTCAGGGAACCGGGCAGGCCGAACAGGTTTAACCTGAGCATCTACGGGGAGGCTTCTGCGCCCCTCATCACTGCCGAGATCGGCACTGAGGGCTTTACACAGATCCCGCGATTCGTGTACAAGGATTACGGGTCCAACAGGACCAGGGGCTATCTGCTCGAGGTCAAGGTGAAAGAGTACTCGGAGGAGTCAAAAAAGGTGACTCTCCAGTATCACCTCTGGTTCTCTTACGCGGAAGTGGATGAGTCGGGAAGACAGAGGGAGTTCGAGATATCCTACGGAGAGTACCTTGACCAGGAGAACTGGAAAGTGGCCTCCTACCAAGGCCGTCCCGTGTACCCGGCGATCATAGGGATTGAGAAGGCATACGAGCTGAAGGTGGCCAAGGCAGGCCCGGAGGATGGCGACCTGATCCTGCTCCCGGGTGGCACGGAAGGCGCAAGCGGCGGAGCGGTCAAGGGCGACTGCTATCTTAGGGTGATCGGGGTCTACGCATCCTCACGCAGGAAGGACAACGGCAATGTTTACGTGCACTACCGTGCCGCAATGGAGATGCTGAGCTACCCGGAGGGGTTCGTGCAGGAAGTAGCGGTCACGGTCAAGTTCGACGATGATGACAACATCCAGAGAGTGCGGAACACTGCACAGCTTGCGGAGGACGTCGCAAGCCGCAGGGACATGAACACCCAGATACCCAAGCTCGTGATCGGTGAGAAGGGCGGCGTCAGCATCATCGCGGAGCAGGTGAAGACGACCCAGCTTGCCCACCTGCAGTCGGTTACCATAACGCTCGCCGTGGCGGTGATCGTCGTCATGAACGCAACCGTGCTGTCGATATACGAGAGAGTCAGGGAGGTGGGAATAATGGGGGCGATGGGGTCTGAGGTTTGGCATATCATGGATATGTACGTGTTCGAACTCTTGATCATAGGCCTATTGGGCGGCATCGGGGGTTACTTGATAGGGACCGTCCTGTCCTTGCTCACGCATGTGTTGCCGAACGTGCCCAACATCCCGCTGAAGGTGAACCCGCTTTGGATAATGGCATCCGTGTCGATAGGGACCCTCGTGAGCGTTGCGGCAGGGATATTCCCGGCCAGGCTTGCAGGGACGCTAGACCCGATAAAGGCCATCGCGGGCGAGTGGGCGATCAGCCCCACGGAGGGAGTGATCTTCGGGAGCATCTCCAGGTGGTTGAGGAAATCGTACTATGCGGCGATGGCCGCGAGAAATCTTGGGAAGAGGAAGCTGAGGAGCATATTGACCTCCTTGGGGATCACGGTCGGGATCGGCATGCTGGTCAACCTTCTTGTGATATCGGCGTTCCAGAGGCAGCTTACGCCCGGCTACAGCATCAGGGCCTACCAAGTCCAGGCCCTAGCGTTCGCAATCGTGGTCGGTGCGCTTGGGATAACGAATGCGATGCTAACCTCCGTTCTGGAGAGAACGAAGGAAATCGGCATCATGGTTGCGGTCGGCGCCACGCCCGGGGAAGTCATGAAGGTGTTTCTATCTGAGGCGGGCATCATCGGGGCTATTGGGGGGGTTCTGGGATGTGCGCTGGGGACAGTAACCTCGCTTGCATTTCTGGTTGGAAGGACGGGCTTGGATCTGCCTTTCGGGGCCTTGGCCTTGGGCTGGATCGGGGGAATCTTGCTGGCCGTGGCCGTTGCCGTAGCGGCTGGCATCTACCCGTCCCGTCGCGCGGCGAGGATGGAACCGGTTGAGGCGTTCAAGTATGAGTGGTGATAAGATGGCTAAGGATGAGGGCCGAAATGAGAAGGCCTCGGAGGGAAGCAAGACCGGCACGCGCAAGGTGATCTCCCCTCTTGAGGTCAAGGAGGGCATGGAGCAGTTCGTGGTCGAGACGATCGATGTCAAGAAGATATACGAGATGGGTGGCGGGAAGATAGAGGTCAGGGCACTGAACGGCGTAAGCGTCCGGATAGCCAAGGGAGACTTCGTTGCCCTCATGGGTCCGTCGGGCAGTGGAAAGACCACGCTCCTCAACGTCATAACGGGCCTTGACAGGCCGACCTCGGGGAAGGTGTTCATGTCGGGAAGGGAGATCACGAAGATGGACCAGGCGCACCTCTCAAAGCTCAGGCAGCAGAACGTCGGGTTCATCTTCCAGATCTATAACCTCATCCCTGTTCTCACCGCGATTGAAAACGTCGAGCTGCCCTTGGTCTTCGCAGGCGTGGAGGAGGAGAAAAGGCGCGAACGGGCTTTGGAGCTGTTGACTCGAGTTGGCCTGGCGGACAGGATAGATCATCGGCCGACGGAGCTGAGCGGCGGAGAGCAACAGAGGGTTGCGATAGCTAGGGCTCTGGTGAACAAGCCGGATCTGGTCCTTGCAGACGAGCCCACGGGCAACCTCGACACCAAGACCGGCCTTGAGATCATAGATCTCATGAAGGAACTGCAGAAAGAGGAAGGCACGACGGTCATAGTCGCGACACACGACCCCAAGGTTGCCGACGTCGTGGACATAATCACCTACCTTCGTGACGGGCAGATCATTGGCGAGTCCGTGCAGCGGGAGGATCTGGGCGAGGCTCAGACGATCGCCCTGAAGGCGAGCACGAGGATGACGCAGCAGATGCTGGATCAGATCCATGCCGATCTGCACAATGCATTATACGCGAGGAAGGTCAAGGTGGGGGACAAGATCTCGCTGCTGGACGCTGAGTTCGAGATAGTGGACACGGAGCCTTCCGGCTTGGTGAGGGTTATGCGCGATACGAAGATGACGGTCGCCGAATAGCCGTTTTGAGAGAATTTGTGAAGATTAATGAGTTGGAAATTGTTGGGCTTCATGTAGGTGGGTTGGATGGGTTTCGGAGGAGGCGGGTTCGGCGGATTTGGCGGATTTGGCGGCCCCATGGGGGGCGAGGCCGGCGCCGGCGAGCAGGGCGGCCCCCTAGGCCTTCTGGAAACCACGATACCCGGGCTTCTGCTATTCTTGGGAATCGCCCTCATCGGGACGGGGCTATTCATGTACAGCATGGTCAAGGTCTGGTCTCCGCGTATATGGCTCCCGATACTTTTCGGCATCGGCATCGCCCTGGGCGGGCAGCTCTTCAAGTTCAGATCGAAGAAGATGATGGGGAGCTTCGGTGTGGCGCAGGTCTGCGAGATCTGCAAGGTGGAGCTCGCAATCCAGGAGTGCTTCTCGTGCGGGAAATGGTTCGGGCCGGGCTGCGAGGGGAAGTTCCTGGATGCCTATGGGAACGTTCAGCCTGAGGATACCAGGTGCATCGAGTGCACGACCTGCTCGATCTGCGGGCAGCCGACGAAGGGCTTCCAATGTCTGAAATGCGGGAAGAGGGTTTGCTCCGAATGCCTTGACGAGACGCAGAGATACTGCCTGCAATGTGCGGGCAGACTGAAGATCGCCAAAGGTACGTCTGAGGAGGATGCTGGCAAGGAGGTCTCCGACGCCAAGGTCGTCGTGCTGCGGTCACCTTTCAATCTTCCGTCCGCGTTGGTGCGAAAGATAACGGACAAGGTCAAGAGCGATATCGTTGGAAAGGAGCTCCTGCTAGGGAGGGCATATCCGTCTCTGGGCACGGAGTTCAGGGTGGTGGGGTCGTCTCCAGGGGGGCGGGTGATCGTTCGCGAGGACACCAGGGTGAAGATAGAGAACTAGCAGCCCCGTTGGGGTGGGGGGTCGTTGAGCGGAATCAAGAGATGGTTTGAGTCCCTAAGGTATCTGCCAGGATACCAGAAGATGCTCTTCGTATACCTAGCGATAATAATCCTAGTGATACTTTCTACACGCTACCATCTCGAGAAGGTGATCTTCCCAGTCGCCTACACGGTAGTCTACTCGGGCATCATCCTCCCTCTATTCCTTCAGAGCCTCATCGGGAAGCTCTCGCAGCGGACCGGCTGGTGGGCGGCAACGGTTACGGTGATCATCGGGTTCTACATCCTAATGCGTCTGCTCGTAGCGCTTGACCTGCTTGGCACCGGTCTGATCTACAAGACGAACATCTACGGCATCGTCTGGACCGCAGCCATCGCCTGCCTGGGGGTGCTAAGCGCTGCCATGCAGCATGGCCTATCGGGCTTGAGGGAGAACATGAGGAGGGAGCTGAGGGAGATAACCACCATAAAGCAGATGACCAAGGGCGAGCCGCTGGTCCTAGACAAGAGGACCATTGCCGTGCTAGTCATAGCCGTCGCGGTGACGGCGGGAATCTTGGGCGCCCGGATCTACCTGCTGAAGAGGCCGGATTTCGTAACTATGTACGCCGTGCCGCGTAACGTCTCTGACGCGCCGGCCAAGCTCTTGGGAATGATGCTGTGGAATCGTCTGAACCGTCCGGTAAGCGTCTTCACCGTTGCGTTCGCGGGCTACTACCGCTACCCTGCGCAGACGAACTATACGGGGAACGACTTGTTTGAGCTGGCCAAGAGCGTCAGCATCGTGGCGGATTGCCTCAGCAAGGCGAGCAGCGCGCCCCCCGACATGATCTTGATCAGGAAGGGCGGGTCGCCCAGCGGGAACATCCGCCAGATCACCATAGATCTCACCAGGGCCTTCAACTACATGGGCCTGTACGAAAATGAGACCTCTCATCTGAGGATCCCCAGCAAGTTCATCATCAGGTGGGACAGGAGGCAGAAGAGGCTCAAGGGGGTCTGGGTTGGGACTCCGGGCGTCCCGTTCATGATATGGCAGAACGGGACGAGAATGGATGGAAGGGGACTCGTCGAGAGCCTGGACCCATATCGTGAGATCATCCGGCTCGAGGGGATCGAGATGAGGGACGTGCCGGCCGGCGGAAGATACGGCTTCAACTTGACTGGGATCTTTCATTCTTGGTTGGGCCCGGAGTTTTCTGACTGCGACGAGTTCCTCTTGGGGGGAGAGGTCCTGTACGAGAGCGGCAAGACGCGGGAACTCAGGGAGGTCACCATCAGGAGGACCCCTTGATAGCCCGTCCGAGTAGCACCATTTTTAACAGCTTCGCGCCAGCGTTCGCGGAAAGGAGATCTGACACGTGCCCTTGGGCCGAAACAGCCTCGTTGAGACGGGGATATCGCTTGCGGAGAGAAACGAGCTCGTTGCCCTCGCTGAGATGTATATGGGGCACGAGATTTTCGTCTGGAACGCAAACATAAACGGGATCCTAGTTCAGCTGAGAACGAACGACGCGCATCTTGACGACTTCTGGCGGGAGAACTGGTTCCCAGCTCCGGGCGTCGAGCACGAACACACGACCCGACCCCACGGCATCATCTACGCCGTCACAAACGTCCCGGGAACCGAGCCCAAAGCCTGCTACCACAGCGGGACGAAGACTGCCATCGTGATAAACAAGACGAACTACGACGCGATCAGATCGATCGCCCTCGGAATCGCGATGGATGTATCTGAGGAGCAGAAGGATATGCACTTCATGAGAGGCGCTCTGGTGGACGTGAACGGCGAGGGGGTCGTGATAACCGGCGACGTGAACTCCGGCAAGACCACGCAGACTTTCCTGCTCTTGGAACTCGATCGTGCAAGGATCCATTCCAACGACTGGATATACGTCGAGAGGCTCGGAGGGGAAAAGGGCCGGATATCGACCTTGGTGTCGGAAAGGAAGTTCCTCGTGAAGAACAGCGTAGCTCAGATAAGCCCCCGGATAAAGGAGCTCATCGGGAAGTGCAAGTCCCGCGACGGCTACTTCCTTCTAGATCCTTGGTGGATCGGGGGCCAGGAGAAGTTCGTGGACACCACCAGGATTAAGATAATCTTCATACTGCAGAGGAGGCCGACCGAGGGGTGGGTGTGCGCCCGGATACCACAAAAGGAGGCCATCGCTCTTCTGAGGAATGGGCAGGACCCGTTCTTCAACCCGCACTGGCTGGTGAGGACCGAGGACCGAATGGCGTTGCAGACCTCGTTCTTCCAAGACATCCTCCAGTTCGTAGCATGCTACCGGGTGAACACTGCAGCAGAGACGCTGGAAGTTCAGAAGCGGATCCGGGAGATCATCAGGTCCAAAGAGTATATGGTACAGGTCCGGGAAGGGGAGGACGTCCTCCAGGTGAACGAGATCATCAGGCCCGAGGATCTGCAATCCGTCGCGAGGACGATGGCCAAGCTATACGAAAGCAAGAACGTGGTGCATCCCGATGCGGAGTCACTGAGGGCGATGGCGATCGAGTACGGGACCAAGACCAAGTTCGGCAACTACAACTTCGTCTCCACCGTCAAGAATCGAAGCGCCGCCCTAACGGTGATCGTAGGCAGCCCTAGGGTCATGGTCGGCAAGCTTAACGACAGGCAGAAGCAGATCCTGAGGAATCTCCCCAAGACCCTGCAGAACGTTCATGATTATGTTCAGAAGGCTCCGCTTGTCTGCGTCCAGAGGACGATGGGGCAGAACGACATCTTCACTCCGACGTGCAGGCTTTTCGTCTCCACCCAGAGAAAGGAGATGGTGCGGCTCGCCTACATGGTCGGTGAAACGCTCTTCCCGGACAGCGGTACGGGCAAGCCCCTGCTGCAGCTGCTGCACATACCGGAGTGGCAAGAGAAAGATCGCCAGATACTGGTCTTCCCCGAAATGGGGATAACGTACGTATTGGGCTCCGACTACTATGGGGAGGACAAGAAGGGCTTCCTGAGAATGGCCATGTGGGAGGCCAAGCAGAGGGGCATGCTTGGGCTCCATGCGGGGAGCAAGATCGTGAGGGCGAGGGACAAGGCGACGGGCAAGATCAAGAGGTACAGCATGATCATATTCGGCCTGACCGCAACCGGCAAGACGACCCATACTTGCCACGACCACGGACTGACCGGCGAGGGCGAGGGCGTCGAGATAGTCCAGGACGACGTCATCTTCCTGAGGCCGGACGGGTCGGCCCTTGGGACCGAGAGAGGCTTCTACCTGAAGACCGAAGGCGTCGATTCCCGCATCCTTCCGCTCATATACAAAGCTGCAACCCGTCCAAGGGCAATCTTCGAGAACGTTCTCGTCGACTACCTCGGGAACGTCTCCTTCGGAGACCAGACGCTCACGGGGAACGGCCGGGGAATCATGCAGAGGACCGATTTCGGGAAGCAATGCAGCCAAAGCGTGAACATACCGCCGCTCTCGGAGCTCGACGGGATGATAATCCTCTTCATCACCAGAAGGAACACCGTCGTTCCACCAGTGGCCAAGCTCAATGCCGAACAGGCGGCTGCTGCGTTCATGCTTGGGGAGTCGATCGAGACCACGGGTAGCGACCCGGCCAGAGCGGGGGAGTCCGTGAGGGAAGTCGGCATGAATCCGTTCATCGTGGGGGATCCGGCCGTCGAGGGCGAGTTCATCTACGAGTTCGCCCGCAAGAACGCCGACAAGCTACAGTTCTACCTCTTCAACACGGGTGCGGTCGGGGAGATCGCCGAGAGGACCCCCGAAGGGGAGAGGGTGATCCTCCAGAAAGGCGAGAAGATAGGCATACCCGAATCCGCCGCGATCATAAGGGCCATCTGCAGAGGCGAGATCGAGTGGAAGAAGTCGGAGTACTTCGACGTTCTAGTTCCCAAAGAGGTTCCCGGGATCGACATATCCAAGTACGACCTTAACAGGTTCTACACCAAGGAGCTCGCCGAGGCGTACGTGAGGGAGTTGATTCAGGAAAGGGTTCAGTGGTTATCCAACTTCAAGGGCCTGAACCCGGCCATAGTGCAGTCCATCATGAAGTAACGTGCGCCCACATGTCCAGCGTGGCCTGCCTGCCGCGCGCCGCGGAACGAGCCATCCGTTCCAGGGTTGCCCGCACGCTCCTTTCCCGGAATCCCCTTTCCGTGCACAAGAAGTGGACAACGCCCTCGGGGTCAAACTCGCCGCTGATGAGAGCGTAGTCCTTGTCGACAAGCGGCTCTTTGAAGTTTCGCCTTATCTCATCCACGTTGTTCGGCAGGCGAAGGGCTATGTCAGCGGGCATCTCCTCCAGGCAGCCGAACCGCTTCACGAGGCTGAGGGCGTTCCTCGGGCCGATGCCCTTCAAACCCCGGTTGTAGTCCGTCCCCATGAGGATGGCCGCATCGATGAGCTGGGCGTGGGTTATGCCGAGGTGTTGCAGGGTCTTCTTGAGATCGATGATCTGGGGTCTGCTTGGCATCCCGATTCCGCGGTATACCCCCGCGATCGAGACGTACCTTGCCATCCTGGGTGCGCCGAAAAGCAGGGAGTCAAAGTCGCGGCTGTTGACCGCCCATGCTCTGCCCTTCTTGGCGATGTAGGAGGCTTGCGCCTCGGCTTCCCCAGGCGCCTGCACGGTCGGAATACCGAGCAAGTGGAGAAGGCGCTTTGCGTCGTTGATTATGTCCGAGTCGATCATGCCGGTCGTGACGGCCTTGGAGAAAGCGGTTCTTATGTCACCTCGGTCCAAAGCATCCCGCCATTCTTGGAGGCTTTTCTCGAACCTCTGTCGTCTCTTCTGTCTCTCCTCGTCCGTGAGCCAAGAGAACTTGATCGGCGGAGGTTTCCCGTCGAAGACGAAGATGAGCTCGATGCCGTGCTTGTAGATCAACTTGGTCGATCTGTAGAAGAGGCCGGCCAGGGACGAGGTGATGTGCCCCTCCTTGTCCATCAGTGGCACTCCCGTGGGATATCGGACTAGTGCCAAGAACTGGTGGATTATGCTGCTCGCGTCAACGGCGAGGGTCTTGCCTCTCAGGTCCTCCAGATCGACTTCTTCCAGGGGAACTAGCGACCCGAGCTCGACGCCCATAATGGATCACGATTCTCGCGAAGACGGGATTATATGTTACGGCCGGTACCGACCGATGTGCCTTGCACCGCGCACCATGGCGAGGAGGTTCTGGGGGCGGGTTCCTCTATAGATCGTATTGCTGGAGCTTAGTATGAAACCTCCTCCCGACGCCCCCTCGCTCATGCACCTTGATACCTCCTTCCGGACATCGCCGACGGAGCCGAAGTGAAGGATTGCGCCGCAGTCCACGTTTCCCATGAGGGCAATGCGCGAGCCGAATCTGCGCTTAACTTGGGCAAGTCGCATGCCGGCCTCGCTCTGGATGGGGTTGAGGGCATCGGGCCCTGCCTCAACTATCAGGTCCAATATCGGCCACAAGTTGCCGTCCGTGTGCTTGATGAAGGGCGCGCCTCTCCTATGAACCGCGCGAATCAGCTGCCGAAGATACGGATAAATGAAGGTTCGGAACTGGTCGGGGCTCATGAACGGCCCCGTGGAGAAGGCGTAGTCATCGCCGGTCAGGATGCCTGCGGCTCCCTCGTCCAACAGGATCTTCGCCATCTCTATGTTGAAGCGCGTGGAGATCCGGGCGAGCTTCTCGGCGAGGCGGGGTTGCCTGCGGTAGTCGGCCACCAGACGGGCTATGCTGCCTCGCATCATCCACGGCAGCTCAAATGCGTCGTGAACTAGAGCGAAAACAGGGGTCTCCTCCCCGAGCGCCTCGACAGCTTCCCGGACAGGTGAGGCTCGGCCTTGCCTTGCAGGATCGGGGATGTGGAAATCTTCGAGGTCGTCCAAGGTGCGTATGATGCCATCCACCGGGGATTCCATCTCCGAGGTCAGTTTCCGGATCTCACCCCATTCCCCCTTGTATGTAGCGGCATCGATCCATTCCGGCTCCCAGTCCGGGTCGCGCGGCCCGAGGATGTGTTGGCCGTGGCCAAGGAGCCTATGCCTGGCGACCACCATGTCAAAGCCGATCTGGGCCAGGGCCTTTGCCCTTTCTCCCTCTGTGGAGAGTCGCCTCCCAATGCATTTCTCCAGGACCCCGGCGTCAACGTCCACGTCCGACACCGGAACGCGGTCGGGCTCCTCCATCTCCAGAGCGGCGAAGAACCTATTCCAACTGGAAGTCAATGACACGTCCCCAAGCCCAGTCGACCCTAAGCCAGGTTCTCGCGGATGTGTGGAATGGCCTGCTTTCCGAACTCGTCGATGAACCGTTCCTCGTTCGGGCTGCAGCTGTGCACCATTACCCAGTCGTAGCCCGCCTTGATGTAGGTCTGGACTCTCTTGATCACTTCATCCATGCTCGTCGTGATGAACCATAGCTCCTTGATGCGCTCGTCGGTCACCGACTCATCCGCTATCTTCTCAAGCTCTCTGGGATCGGAGGAGAGCCCGATATGCCCGTGGATTCCCGTAGTTTTCCAGAAGCGGCACATCCCGAATGCCCTCTCGTAGTCCTCGTCAAGCGACACTTTGAGCTCGACCATCTTCACGAGCGCTCTGGGATCCCTTCCGGCCTCCCTTGCTCCCTTCTCCAGATTCGGCAGCACCATGTCCTTGAACTCCGGGATGGATGCAACCGTGAGGATACCGTCGCCAAGCCTCCCCGCCACCCGACACATCTTCTTGCCGCTGGCGGCGATGATGAGGGGGATGGGCTGGGTCGGAACGTCGTATAGCCTAGCGTTGCGAAGCTTGAAGTAGCGACCGGCGTATTCGACGAACTTCCCAGTCCAAAGCCTTCTTATGATCTCCACGGCTTCCTCGAGCATCTCCCTGCGGACCTCAAAGGCAGGCCAGTCGAATCCGACCGGTTCCTCGTTGAGCTTTTCGCCTGTCCCGACGCTGAGGAAGACCCTGCCCGGGTACATGGTCCCCATGCTTGCGAAAGCCTGGGCGACGATCGCGGGGTTGTACCTCATCGTCGGCGTCGTACAGGCGGTTCCAACGACCGTCCTGTGGGTTCTGGCAAGCAGCGAGGACAGCCACGTCCACGGAAAAGTGCAGTGGGCACCACGGTGGCTCCAAGGGTGGAAATGATCGCTGGCGGCGGTCATCTCGAAGCCGGCTTTCTCGGCTCTGGTCGCGAGTTCGAGAAGGTACGAGGGATCCCTGAAGCCCTCCATCGGTGCCCAGTAGCCAATCCTTGCGGCCATGGCAACGAACCGCCGAGGGAATCTTATAAATCGATCCGGCTGTGGCGCGTGGCAAAGAGGGCTAGATCCCGCCTAGGAAGGCGAACGGATTCGCTACCGCACTCGGAGACGACCGACGCGCGGCCGGCAACGAGTTCGAGCTTGCAGATGCCGCCAATGGCCACGCTCGCATCCTGGTCCGAGAAGTTCTCCAGGACAAAATGGGTCAGGGTCTTGCGATCCGGAGTGGAGTACAGGTAGATCCCAACCCTCGCTGGGGCGCTGAAGGACAATCCGAGCGGCGATAGCGCGAGTTTTCTAAGGACGTCGAGGAGAGCCTGCGGGAGATGAACTAGGGAGACGGGCTCGGCAACCGTGACCCTCGTGGGGCCGTGGCAGGGAAGGTACCGGAAGGTGTCTAGGCACACGGCAACGTATGTGGCGCCGTCTACCATGTTCGCCGTGAGGATCGGATACGGCCGACCCGCCAAAGCTTGGGCCAGGGTGCTTGCTCCAGAAGGTCTCAGATGGGACCTGAGGAGGACGCGTTCCTCGGCTAGATGCAGCTTCCCCTCGACCTCAAACCTGAAGGTGAAGATCTCCTTCCTTCCCACGGGATCGCGGCGGAGACCGAAGAGTTCCTCTGGCAGCGATGTGCCCACAAGTCCCTCGAGGAACCCGCTGGTGGCGATCACCGCTTGGCCGGGCTTGACCTGCTGAAGGAGCTCCTGTACGCGAGGGTCCTTGAGGGAATGGGCCGGGAGGAAGATGGTCTTCGTTGAAGGCCTGTTGGCCGTGACGATCACGGGAAGGCCAAGCATGCCGACATAGTCGAAGATGAAGGCCTCCCGCCCGGGATCGCTCCCAGGGGGTTTATACCCCTCCATCCCCACTGGATGCTTTCCCCTAACCGACCGGTGAAGCTTATCCAAGGTCTCCCAGTCCCGGAGGAGGGCGCCGGTTTCAGGGTCGCGCCTATCGTACTTCGCCGGGCTGTACGAGAACAGTATGAGCTCGGACGCCCCGGCCAGAACGCTCTGAAAGGCCTGTTCGCGATAGACCTCGGGGTAGCAGTTGTAGTAGTCAAACCATGCTCCGCCGACCTTCGCCCCAGCAACCGAGGCAATATAGCTGTAGTTCGCAAAAGCCTCGTACTGGTGCACGTACTCTATCCTCGGGTCCCTGATTTCGGTCCCCACCCAGACTGCGTCGAAGGCTGCGCTCTGGCGAGCCACATCGTAGCCGAATACGTGGAACCTGTCGTACCACTGCGGGTACTTTATGATCACTCTCACGGCCGGGTTCTCCTCCTTCGCCGGCCCGATGATGCAGGAACGTGCAACATCCACCATCAGGTCCCTGTAGTAGGTCGGCCAGTCGCGCCGTCCCCTCCCTTCCCTGCACCGGGCGCATCTGCACGAGGTGCAGAGGAAATCGTCGACTATGACATGGTCGAAAACCCGGGCGCCCATCCTCATCATCTGCTCCAGCGTAGCCCTCGATCTGGGGGAACTGAAACAGATCCACCACTGCCCGTGCGTGGATGGGTCGGTTAGGCCCTCGCCGTGAGTCGTGCATATGCCTCCCCACGCCGTGATGCCCTCGCCCTGCAGCGCGTCCCTCACTTGTTTTAGCACGTTCTCGTGAACCCAGATGCCGCTTCGGTAGAATTCAACGTAGGCCTTACTGATGCCGATGCTTAGCAGTCTGCGGATCGCGGCCCGCCTCTTGCGGGGATCCGAGAAGTGATGCACCACATCGCCCGCCGTCAGGTAGCCGGAGAGCCTGAGGGATTCCCTGGTCCCATGCATTCATCTGCCTCCCTTGTCTGGCGTCCCCGTCCCCGGCCTTGATAATAGTTAATAGGCCCGGACCTTCGACCAGGCTGGTCGGAGCGGATGAAGGGGGCAGTCCTGGAGGGCGTGCGACAGATCAGGCTGAGGGAGGTTCCAGACCCCTCGCCGAAGGGAAGCGAAGTGGCGGTTCGAGTTCGCGCCTGTGGCATATGCCAGACGGACAACCTGGCCTACATGGGCGCCCGCGACGGCCTCAAGTTCCCGATCATCCTGGGGCATGAGATGTCCGGCGTCGTGGAGGAGATCGGCCCGAACGTCGACACGGTGCGCCGCGGCGATGCCGTCGTCGTGAGCCCGGTCGTTTCCTGCGGTCGATGCAGGTTCTGCCGTCTGGGGCTGGCCAATCACTGCGAGAACGGAGTCGTGATCGGCGGGGAGGGGCAGCCCGTGGTTGTGAACGGGGGTTTCGCGGAGTTCGTGCAGGTGCCGGAGCAAGTGCTGTATCGCAAGCCCAACACGGTTCCGTTCGAGGCCGCAGCGCTGGCAGAGCCCCTCGCTGGATCGTACAAGGGGTTGATCGAGTACTCGGGCCTGCGGCTGGGGGAGGACGTCGTCATTGTCGGCTCCGGGAGCATGGGCCTGCTCCTCGCAATGGTCGGAATGGCGGCCGGAGCCGGCAGGCTCGTTGTGATTGACAGGATTGCGGAGAGGCTTAGGATGGCCTCGAGGGTCGGGGTGCGACATACCGTGAACTCAAGCGTCGAGGACCCCGTCAAGAGGGTCCAAGAGATAATGCCCGAGGGCCCCGATGTGGTCGTGGAGGCAGCCGGGACCTTGGAGGCGGCTTCCCTAGCGCTCAGGCTGGCCGGCAGGGCCTGCAGGGTAAACATGTTCGGCGTCATCGTCCCCGGCGAGATCGGCGTGTCTCCGAAGCAGATCCATTTCAGTGAGACGCGGGTTGATGCGTCATTCTCAGTTACTCCCCGCGCAATGACGAAATCCCTTCAGCTCATGGAGAAGGGCCTCGTGGACCCAGCGCGCATCATCACGCACAGGTACCGACTTGAGGAGATACAGGCCGCCTTCGATGCGATGCAGAGGCCGGACCGGGTCAAAGTCATGATTGTCCACTAGTAGATTAGAACGTTCCAAGGCCCTGCGACTACCCCTGCACTCTACGGAACGAACTTGGCGAAGTAGAGGATCAGAACTAGGCTTAGGATCGCAATGCCGAATGATATCAGCGCTAGGACGACCCCAACGTTGCCAAAGACCTGGAACATTAGGGCAAAACCTCTGGCCATGCGCCGCTCCAGAAACCTTAAAAATGTATTTGCACAGGCCTAGAATGCTTGTCCAACGCCTTGCCGGATGAAAAGGACTCTCCCTCCAGCGGGCGGAGGCGGTTGAACTCCCATGTTGTTCCTTATGTTCAGCAAGAGGCTCGCGGAGCTGGGGATAGAGGAGGTGGGGGAGGCGGTGTCCAGGCTCGGCCTTGACGGCGTGGACCTAACCGTGAGGCCGTCGGGGCACATCCTCCCGGAGGAAGCCAACCTAAGGCTTCCGGTCGCCGTGAGCACGCTGAGGTCGTACGGCCTGGAGGTACCGATGATCACGACCTCGATCACCGAGGCCGAGGACCCCTATGCGGCGGATATATTCGCGGCGGCCGGCGATTGCGGGGTGAGGTACATCAAGCTGGGCTACTGGAGGTACGAGGGCTTCGGCAACGCATACCGACAGCTCAGCGAGGTCCGAGAGAAGCTTATGGGGATCCAGAAGCTCGCAGCGGAGAACGGCGTCACGGCGGCGGTCCACATCCATTCGGGCGACTACATGACCGCAACTCCCGGCATCGTCAGCAGGCTGCTGGAGGGCTTCGACCCCGACCAGGTGGCTGCCTACATCGACCCAGGACACATGGTGATCGAGGGGGGCAGGTCGGGCTGGAAACTCGGAATGGATCTGCTGAGCTACGCCATCAGGGTGGTCGCGGTGAAGGACTTCGGCTGGCAGTGTGACCCAACGGAGCCAAAGAAATGGAGGGCGGTGCTATTGCCCTTGAGCGAGGGCATGGTCCCGTGGCGCGAGGTGTTTCGATACCTAAGGGAGATCTCATTTGATGGTCCGGTCAGCCTTCACAGCGAATATGAGGGCATGTCGGTTGAGCAGATCCTCGCGCAGACGGCGAGGGACTTCTCATATCTGAAAGGAGTCATCGCCAGCCTATAGAAAAGCATCGAACGGATGACGATGGCTCCCGAAGTCCAGATCGAGAGAGGCGCGGTTGTCAAGATAACGCTGGTGCAGGCCACGATCTTCCTCGGGGCCTCCCTGGTTTACGCGGCGGCCTTGGGGAGCGCTGGGTCCATAGGTCTCACCCTTGCGGGCTGGACACGGGCGATTGCGTTAGGAACCGCGCTCTTCCTGGTCGTCATCCCTTTCCTCTTTCTGCCAAGGTACTTCGGGGTCAGGAATCGGCTCGAGGAAGCCCTCGCCCTCGGCCTCCGAGCAAAGGAGCTTCTTCTGCTCAATTTCGCGGTGAGTTGGAGCGAGGAACTTTTCTTCAGGGGCATGTTGGTCGGCTTGATCGGGGTGATCCCGTCATCCATCTTGTTTGGTGCGGTGCACTACATCGGCTACGAGTCGGCGCTCGAGGTCGCGTACGCGGTCTCCGTGGGGCTCGTCTTGGGATACGCCTTCAAGGCCTGGCTGCCCAACATCCTTTTTCCGGTCACATTCCACTTCCTGGCAAATTCCGCATCCCTCTTTTTCACGCGGAGATGGGCTCGAAGAGGGTGAAGGAATGGTTTCGAAATACTGGAATGAGGGCCAAACAAGGGTTGATAGGGAATCCGAAATATATTTCAAGAAACTCAAGCCAGTGAGGCCAGGTGATCCGGTGAGAGATGTCCTCCGAAGCCGCGAACTAAAAGTCGGCGTCATCCTTGTTGCGCTTTCCTTGCTTGCCGCCCCAGTCTTGGGCAAATCCGACAATGGTGGTCTGATGAACATCCTCACCTGGGTCTGGACGATACTGCTTGCGCTTGCCACTTTTGGCTTCCTTGCCGTGGCGGGCTTCTTCGCGTTCCTGTGCATCTACGCCCGTAACTTGAAGTATTCGGTTCTTTCGGTCATCGGAACCCTGCTCTTCATCTTCCTATTCTACATGGTGCTGTTCCAGAACAAGATGCGCAGTTTCCAGGGCTTCAACTGGTACCCGTTGGTGACGCCGTTCGTCATCGAGGTGGCCATAGTCGCAGCGATCTTCATATACCTCTGGAAGCTATAGGGCTGCGGTCCCGGGAGTTCCAGGTGCTCTTGCTGGACCTGATTCTTTCTATGGTTCGCCAGGTTCTCCTAACAAAGGGCGGAAAAGATCGGTTTGCGCCGTACCAGTTCTCGAGGAATCGGACCGTCCGTTCGTCGGAGCAGTATCCCGTTCCCAGCTGGCCGACCGACGCGCATAGCTCCTGGATTGCGCGGTCCCTGGTGACTTTCGCTATGATGCTGGCCGCCGAAACCACGGGGTAGTTCCTGTCTGCGTAGTGTTCGCAGATCAGCCTCGGGGCCGGGCGCTCGAGATACCGGTGGATCCTTTTCCGGAAGGTGCGCGGGACGACATCGGAACAGTCAACTATCGCCAGCCTCGGCCGGGTCTCGTTGATTATTTCGGCGAAAACCTTCGCCTCCAGCTCGTTGAGGCTCTTCCCCGACTCCCTCCAAGCATCGAGGTCAGAAGCACTCACCGTTCGGGTCACTATGTTCAAGCTGGCTTGGTGTATGATTGGGAAGAGAGTCTCCCGCTTCTTTCTCGACAGCTCCTTGCTGTCTCGCACGCCCTCTTCCCTGAGAAACTTTTCGGACCTTCTGGAAGGAAGAACGACCCCGGCAACTACCATGTCCCCGATGACCGGCCCTCTCCCGCTTTCATCGATTCCCAGCAGCATGATGCGCGTCTCACGGGTTTGAGCCGTGGGCCCGCCCTCTAAATTATCTTTCGCCTGGAGCCAGCAGCGATCTCGGGTGGGGTCGACGCGGTTGGCGCTCCAAGCAACCTGCGTCGGCAGCCAGGTCACTTCCGACGGTCGGCCGGCTCGCGCGCTGGGCCGTTTCCCTTTCCAGGTTGGCCGGAGACGCGGACGATCCTTGATCAACTCGAAGCAATATGAATAAGACCAGATGCCCGAAGTCAAATCTATGGAGAAGAATCTCCTCGTCACTGGCCCGCCGGGTTGTGGCAAGACGACGGTGCTCTCCAAGCTTTCCAAGTTGCTCAGTGACCGGGGATACGTGGTCGGAGGCATCATTTGTCCTGAGATAAGGTGTGCGGCGATTCGACAGGGATTCGAGATAGTGGATCTGCTTGGCAGAAGAGGGACCCTCGCTCACGTTTCGCTGGCCGGCTCCGGGGTGCCCATGATCTCAAGGTATGGGGTGAACCTCACCGATCTGGACGAGATCTCGCGGGAAGCTTTCTCAAGGAAAGCGGACGTCTTCGTCGTGGACGAGATAGGTCCCATGGAGCTGAAGAGCGAGGTCTTTGCCGCCGAGGTATGGGGAAAGCTCGAGTCCGAAACGCCCTTGGCCGCCGCAGTGCACTTCAGAACCAGTAGCGGTTTCATCGCAAAGGTGAAGGCGCGCAGCGACACGCGGTTGATCGTGGTCACTCCGCAGAACAGGGAGGAGCTGCCCGCGCTGCTCTGTCGGCGGTTGGTCGAGTACCTTGGGCCAAGGAAATGAGCAAGCCTGTCAGGGATAATGGATAATGGGAAAGACTTATATCGCTTTCGAACGATTCGATTCCGAACTATCGGGGCTGGCGGTGGCGAGAGATCGCCCGCGCGCGGCCAGGCGCAGGAATGGTTAAATTGTGGGGCGGGCCGCCCTCGGCAACGGATGGGCCAGGCAGGGAGTACCTAGAGGTCAAGGGAGGAAAGCGCGTCTTCCGGCGCCTGATGGGATACTGGGTGAAGTACTGGAAGTACTCTGCGGTCGTCATCCTGTGTCTGGTCATCGTTTCGCTTCTCCAATCTCTTCCCCCGCTTTACATCAGGCAGATAGTGAACGTTGCGATCGTCCGTGGGGATGCGAAGATGCTTTTTCGTCTGTGCATCCTCGTGGTCCTCGCGACCGCGGCTGCGGGGTTCTTCGGGTTCTTCCAGAGGTATCTTGGCGAGATAGTGGCACAGCGAGTAATCTACCAGCTAAGGAAGGAGATGTACGAAAGCCTACAGGCACAGTCATTCTCGTTCTTCGATCGGACGCAGACCGGGCAGCTCATGTCTAGAACCACGATGGACGTGGATCTTATCCGAAGGTTCCTCAGCTTCGGCTTCAGGATGATCGCCGGTGCGCTCATCAACCTGGCCGTCGTGCTCTTCATTTGCATATTCGTGTTGGGCGCGCCGGGGCTGACGCTCGTGGCGTTCTGCACGGGCCCCCTGATCGTCTGGGCGATGATGAGGTTCTCCAAGATCCTTAGGGAGCCGCTGTACACCAGCAGGGATGTCTTTGGGTCTTTGAACTCCGTCCTCCAGGAGAACCTCAGCGGGGCCCAAGTCGTTGCGGCCTTCGGTCAGCAGGAGAATGAGATCCGCAAGTTCAAGGAAAGAAACGAACGATACTTCGCCCTGTCGATCCTGCTCGCGCGAATCAGGTCCATCTATGGTCCCATGACCGCGCTTCTGAGCGATTTCAGCATGATCGCCATCCTCCTGTACGGTGGCTACAGGGTTGCGGCCGGGGACCTCACCATCGGAACGCTCATTGCCTTCACCATCTACGTGGCTCGCCTGACCGGTCCTCTCAGAATGCTTGGGAACATGACCAGGATCTACCAGGATGCGATCGCCGGAGCGAAAAGGGTTTTCGAGATCATTGACCAGAGGCCGGAACTTGTCGAGAAGCCGGACGCCCTTGAGTTGGACAGGATCGAGGGAAGGGTCTCCTTCGAGAACGTTTCCTTCGGCTACGGTGATGGTAGGCGCAGCCTGGACAACGTCTCCTTCTCCGTGGAGCCGGGCGAGACCGTCGTTCTGCTCGGCGCGACGGGATCGGGCAAGAGCACGATTGCGAATCTGATCCCGAGGTTTTACGACCCTTCGTCCGGATGCGTAAAGATAGACGGCCACGACGTCCGGGATCTGAAGATAAAGTCGCTCAGGAAGCACATCGGCATTGTCCCCCAAGAGACCTTCCTGTTCTCCACCAGCATAAAGGAGAACATCGCCTATGGCAAGCCGGAGGCGAGCATGGACGAGATCGTTCGGTGTGCGAAGATGGCAGAGGCTGACGAGTTCATCCGGGCGTTCCCGAAGGGCTACGACACCATGGTCGGGGAGAGAGGGGTGACGTTGTCCGGCGGAGAGAAGCAAAGGATCGCCATCGCCCGGGCTCTCCTGATGGATCCAAAGATCCTGATCCTCGACGATTCGACCTCCAGCGTGGACACCGAGACCGAGCACGAGATACAGAAGGCCCTAGATGCCCTCCTGAAGGACAGGACCACCTTCATCATAACCCAGAGGCTGTCGATGATCAGGAAGGGCAACCGGATCATGGTGATGGATCAGGGCAGGATAGCGGAGCAGGGCACGCACGAGGAGTTGCTCGCAAGGAAGGGCATCTACGCAAGGATATACCGGGCCCAGGCGACAGGCTCCGTGGGCAGGGGCGTGGGCTGATGGGCTTCGGGATGCACTTCCACTTCCATGGGATGGACGAGGACGAGGAATACGAACGGACCATGCCCGACAGGGTTCTGCTCTCCAAGTTGATCTCCTACGCGCTCAAATACAAGCGCCGCCTGGCCGTTTGCGTGATCCTGGTCGTCGGTGGGGCCGTCCTTGGAGTGGTGCAGCCAGTGCTTGTGAAGAGGGCGATTGACGGATACCTGGTCCCATCGGCCGGTGGGCAAATCGGGCTTTCCGAAGCGATCGGTGGATTGGCCTGGGTCGCGGCAGCTTACCTCGCGTTGACCATACTGTCCTACTTTGGCGACATGGGCCGCACCTACCTATTGAACTGGATAGGCTCGAGTCTTATGAAGGAGATACGCAACCAGATGTTCGCCCAACTTCAACGGATGTCGAAGTCCTTCTACGACAAGTCCGAGGTCGGGCGGCTCATGTCCAAGGTGACGGCGGACGTTGAGACGATGTACGAGGTGCTGGCGACCGGCTTGCTAAACGTGCTGAGCGACTTCGTCAGGCTCGGCATGATACTGGGCGTAATGTTGATGATCAACGTGAGGCTGACATTGGTGTCGTTGCTTACGATTCCCATGCTCCTGGGCGTCGCCTTTCTGTTCCGGGGGATGGCAAGGCGGGCTTATCGGCAGACGAGGAGGAAGATCGCGGGGGTCATGTCAAGGCTCCAGGAAAGCATCAGCGGAGTACGGGTGGCGCAGAGCTTCAGCAGGGAGGACAGAAACGCTCAGGAGTTCGATCATGCAAACGTGGAGAACCTGCAGGCGAACGTCTATGCCGCGCAGGTCATGTCCATCTTCTTCCCGGCCGTGGAGATCATCGGCTCCGTGGGCCTGATGATCGTCTACTACTTCGGAGGGTTGTCCTACATCACAGGTGCCATAACGCTTGGCGTGCTGATCCTGTTCCAGCAATACGTCATGCAGTTCTTCGGCCCGATCCAGGATCTCACACAGTTTTCCAACAGCCTCCAGTCTGCCTTCGCGGCCGCTGAGAGGATCTTCAGCCTACTTGAGACGCCTCCTGAGATCGAGGACCGGCCCGATGCGGTGGAGATTGGGCGAGTGGAGGGAAGGGTGGACTTTGAGAACGTGACCTTCGAGTACGTCCCTGGCCATCCCGTCGTCCGCAACCTCACCCTGCACGTCAAGCCTGGCGAAAGGCTAGCGATCGTGGGACCAACGGGAGCCGGCAAGACGACGGTCGTCAGCCTCCTGATGCGTTTCTACGATGTCACGAAAGGGTCCATCAAGGTCGATGGACGGGACATACGGGACATCAAGCTGGCCTCGCTTAGGAAGAACATGGCGATAGTGCTCCAAGACACCATCCTTTTCTCAGGGACCATCCGGGATAACATAAGATACGGCAAACCCGACGCATCCGACGAAGAGGTGCGCGCGGCAGCCAGGACCGTGGGGGCCGATGATTTCATATCGAGATTTCCAAAAGGATACGATACTGAGATAACCGAGCGTGGAGGCAACCTCTCGGTCGGGCAAAGACAGCTGATCTCGTTTGCCAGGGCGCTTCTGGCGGATCCGCCGATCCTATTGCTGGACGAGGCAACCTCGAGCGTGGATCCGTATACGGAGCTCTTGATACAGGAGGCGCTGGAGGAGCTTCTCAAGAACAGGACCTCCATCGTCATAGCTCACAGGCTTTCAACGATCAGGAACGCGGATAGGATCATAGTGATGGATCACGGAGAAATCGTGGAGGAGGGCGCGCACGACGAGCTACTGGCGAAGGGCGGCCTTTACCGCGAACTGTGCGAGATGCAGTTCATGGCTGGGGAGGCCGCGCAGTCTAGATGACCAGGCGCTGGTCATTGACGAGGGGATAGCCACCAAGTTGGAATGCGAGGAACTTCTCCGGCACCGGGTCGCCGTGTAGAGTATACACCGCCCTTGGGCTGATGAGCTCTACGAACTGCTTGGAATCGGCGAAGCTGGAATGCGCCGAGAGATCAACCTCCTCAACGTTGAGGGGGGTCTCCCCGTAGGCTCGCTCTGTTTTGATCCTGTCCGCCATCGTTCCTCGCGGGAAGAAAGATGTGGAGAAGATGACCGTGTCGCCCGGGGATGCGTTCTCCAGGTAGAACCTGATGGGCCCTCCCTGGCAGAAGCCTGAAGTGGTTATGACGATGCCGTGGGGGTCATTGAGGACCTGGTCCCTGACCGATTGATGGACCTCCCTGAAGGCCAGCGGGAAGTCGGAGTCCAGAAATCGTTCATACCGGGCATAGATCCGGTTCATCTCCCTTATCATGCCGTCGACATGGACGTTTGCAAAGGGGATCTGGGATCGGTTTGCAAGATAGATCTTCTGAAGCTCCTGCGCCCTGCCGAGGGCGAAGCAAGGAAGGAACACCCGTCGTCCTTGGTCAAGGCTCTCGGAGGTGGCGTGGATGAGGTATCTCTCCCTTTCTGCCCTGGGGGGCCTGACGGTGTCGCCATAGGTGGACTCTAGGAACAGGGCATCAAGGTCTTTGAGTTCCTCGTGGTCTAGAGCCTCCTGCTTTGCGCCCTTGAAACATCTGGTGCCTCCGACGTTGAAGTCCGACGTGTAGAGAACCCTGCGGCCGCCTTTCTCCATGTAGACCATGGCCGAGCCCAGGATGTGGTGGCTCTTGATGAACTTGACCGTGCCCCCGGGCACCGCGATCTCCTCCCCGTAATCAACGGGGATCGTCATCTCCATTACCCTGTCGACGATGGACTCGTCAAGATCCGACCAAGGGCCCTTCGCGAGATTGAGCGAGTCGATGAAGAGAACCTTGAGTAGCTCCTTGGTGGGCTTGACGCAGTACACCTCGCCTTGAAATCCAGAGTCCACGATGAAAGGAAGGTACCCTGAGTGATCGAGGTGTGCGTGTGTGATGAAGATCCTGTGTATCTTCCGGGGGTTCGAAACCCGAGGGAAGAAATCGGCCGGCGCGGGGTCAAGCTCCTCGGACATCAGTATGCCGCAATCAAGGAGCATATCGTTGTCAACACCTATGCAGGATCGCCCGACCTCCATCCCGCTCCCATGGATCTGTACCCTGATCGTCATAGGTCAGCGCCTTCTTTCGCTATCAAGGGCTGAAGTCTGCGGTAGACCTTCTCCAACGTGCGGACGTCCGAGACGCAGTGATCTATGATGCGTTGCTTGGTCTGTCGGCTATGGTTGGCTAGGTAGGTGTTGTAGAGATGCGGTATCTCCCTTCCCGTCAGCGCAGCATTTACCTCGATCCCCAAGACGCTTGCGATATGGTCCAAGCTGAGCTTGTCGAACCTGAGCATCTGTCTGCAGTGCTCGAAGATGTCCACATGGCAACCTGGAGCCAGGCCGAGGTCCTTCGCACCCAAGATGAGCCTGCGAGAGAGTATGAACGGAAGGTCGAAGGACCTGCCGTTGAAGGTCACCAAGACATCGCACCTATTGATCTCGGCGCAGAGCCTGTCCAAGACACGGCCCTCGCTCCCGGGCGAAGGGACGAAGAAGACCGAATCCTTCCCTCGCCTGCGTATGACCGAGCAGACCAACATCCCAGTGTCGGCAGAAAGCGAGGTCGTCTCGATGTCCAGGAAGGACTCGCGCACGCCCACCAGAGGCCAGCAACTCTAATAACTATTACGAGGGATGGATCGGGCGCCGTTTGGCAGAGACCCCGCCGATGAACGATGCGTAGGATTTATTAGATGACCGCCGGTCGAAGACCCAAAGCCGGGGGCGGTAGCGCGTTGGCTGCAAAGGAGAAGTGCGCAGTATTCTCGGCGTACTCTGCCGACTGCGAGACGATGGTGGCGAAGTCCATATACTGCGGCCTGCTTTCGATGCAGCACAGAGGCCAGGAGGCGTCGGGGATTTGCACCTACGACACGGAGAAGCTTCGCCTACACCGCGGGCTCGGCCTGGTCAGGGAGGTCTTCGACGACGCCGATCTGCAGGACCTCTTCGGACACGTTGGAATTGGACATAATCGTTACTCCACAACCGGCGAGGCCTCCCCGGAGAACTGTCATCCCTTCCTCATCAAGGGGACCAAGAACGGCATAGCGATCGCGCACAACGGCAATCTTGTGAACTCCGAATCGCTCAGATCGTATCTAGCAGGGCGTGGCCACGTTTTCACCTCCTCAACGGACACGGAGCTCATCGCCCATGTGCTAGCGATAGAGCTGCTGCGCCATGACCTAGAGGAAGCCCTGATCAATACCATGAGGAGGATCAGCGGGGCATACTCGCTCGTCATACTGACCGGAAAGGGGGAACTCGCTGCCGTACGGGATCCGCTAGGCTTCCGCCCGCTCTGTCTCGGCTCGTGCGGGGAGACCTACTACGTCGCATCCGAGTCCGTGGGGGTGGAGGCGGCCGGAGGCGCGTTTGAACGTTCGGTTCAACCGGGCGAGATAGTGCTTTTTGGTGATGGCGGACCCAGAAGCGTGAGGCCGTTCCGTGAGAGGAAACCGGCTCACTGCATGTTTGAGTACGTTTATTTCTGCCGGCCCGACTCGATCGTCGAGGGAAAGTACGTGCTGCATGTGAGGGAGAGAATCGGCAGGATTCTCGCTAGAGAACATCCCGTGCAGGCCGACGTGGTCGTCCCGGTCCCAGACTCGGCGAGGACGGCGGCGGCTGGTTTCTCCGAGGAATCCGGCATCCGCGCGGTCGAGGGGATTTTCAAGAACCGTTACATAGGGCGCACATTCATCATGCCGGATCAACCGATGCGCGAGGAGGCGGTCAGGCTGAAGATGGCCGCGGTCCGACCCCTCATCGAGGGAAAGAGGGTGGTTCTGATGGACGACAGCATTGTGAGGGGAACGACGACGCGTCAGATCGTCGAGATCCTCAGGAGAGCTGGGGCCCGGCAGGTTCACGTCAGGATCGGCTGTCCGCCGCTGAAGTGGCCCTGTTTCATGGGCATAGATATGGCGAGCAGAGACGAACTTGTGGCTTCCAAGCGTAGCGTGGAGTCCATACGGAGGAAGCTGAAGGCGGACTCGCTTGGATACCTAAGCATCGAGGGCCTCGTGCAAGCCATTGGGCTTGGGAAGGACAGCCTCTGCTTGGCCTGTCTTACGGGCCAGTATCCCGTCAAGATCGAGGATGAACGATACAAGCAGGCGCTGACTTCATAGGTGGTCGGATGCAGAAGGTGTTGGTCGTGGGAAACGGGGCTAGGGAGCATGCGATCGCTGAGGCCCTGGCCCGAAGTCCTCAGAAACCAGAGCTGTACTGCTACGTCACGGCCCGGAACCCGGGGATCCTACGCATCGCACGGGGATACCAGATCGGGGACATTAGAAAAGGAAGTGAGGTGGCTTCCTATGCGAGCCGCATGGGCATAGACATCGCGGTAATCGGGCCCGAGGGTCCGCTGGAGGCCGGCGTGGTGGACGATCTGGAGAGCGCAGGGATAGTGTGTGCAAGCCCATCGAGGAAGGCGGCAGAGATAGAAACTAGCAAGCTCTTCGCAAGGTGGCTGATGGACAAGTACAGGATTCCGGGGAGGAAGGAGTGGAGGGCATTTGAGGATCCCCGGGAGGCAGAGAAGTTCATCGACGAGATGGCCAGGCCCGTTGTCGTTAAGCCAATAGGTCTGACCGGCGGGAAAGGGGTGAAGATAGTCGATCCGAGGGTGTCCGGACAGCTCAAGGATCTAGAGGAGGCCAAGGCGTACGCGAGGAAGGTAATCGAGGAAAGGATAGGAGGCGCGGCGAAGGTCTTGGTCGAGGACCTTCTCATCGGCGAGGAGTTCACGCTGCAGGCCTTCGTCGACGGCAAGCACCTGGTGCCAACCCCGATCGTGCAAGACAACAAGTTCGCCTACGAGGGTGACACGGGTCCTTTCACCGGGAGCATGGGGTCGTTCTCGGACAGCAATCACCTGTTGCCTTTCATGACGGCAATGGACTTTTACGCCGCGCTGCAGGTGATGGAGAGGACCGTGGAAGCGCTCAGGAAAGAGGGCCTGCGGTACAAGGGTGCTCTGTACGGCGGATTCATCCTGACGGCGGAGACCCCCAAGGTTCTGGAGTTCAACGCCAGATGGGGCGACCCTGAGGTCATCAATGTGCTGCCCCTTTTCGAAGGGGACTTCTTGGATGCCTGCTGGGCAATGGCGGAGGGCAAGCTGCGCAAGTTGGTTCCGAGCTTTAAGAACAAGGCGACGGTCTGCAAGTACGTCGCGCCCCAGGGCTACCCGATCGATCCGGTGAAGGGCGGCAAGGTGGAAATTGGCGACCTGGGAAGTTCCAAGGCCCTCATCCACTTCGCCTCCGTCGACGAACGCGATGGAGAGATCTTCATGAGCAGCTCTAGGGCCTTGACCTGTACCGGCATAGCCGACACCATGGTCGAGGCGGAGAGGATCGCCGAGGACGCCATATCGAGGATCAGAGGCCCCGTGTTCCACAGGCCGGACATAGGCACCAAGCGCCTCCTGGAGAAGAGGGTCTCCCACATGAATCGGATCAGGCGTGGACGGGCCAATGGTTGAATCGGACCTTGAAGGGCCATGGGTGAAGGCTGACCATGCCTTCGATTCGGTTGCGAAAGCGGTGCCTAATGGGGATCGCGTCTTCCAGGTCATATCCTCCTACGATGACGTGCGGTTCTTGGTCGAGAAGGCGCCGGGGTACGAGGCAGGCGATACTCTCAAGCTCATAGCGCCACTTCTCGTTGCGCATGGAGCCGACGAACGATTCCTAAGGCAAGTCGCCGCCTCGCCCGACAATACTACCGTGATCCCCGGGGCAAGGGAGGCGATACGCTACATCAGGCGCAGCGACCCCTTCTATCTCATATCCACATCCTATGAGCAGTACGTCAACTTCATCTGCTCCTTCCTCGGAGTGCCGAGAAGGAATGCATTCTGCACGAGCTTTCCAATCGATCGCCTCTCGGCGGGCATCCGGGAGAAAGATATCCGCATGGTCAAGGATTGGACGCGCAGGATAGCCGCGATGCCGCTCATCGCAGTGGATGATTCAGGGATGTTGGTGGATTCCTGCCGGGAGGCGAAGGAAGCTCTGGACGAGTTCTTCTGGAAGATTCTCCCCGAGAGTTCGTTCGCGCAACTGATGCAAGCGGTGAAACCGGTGGGGGGAACCAGGAAGTATGAGGCTCTCCTCAGGGCTCTGTCCCGGGAAGGAAGGTCGCTGGCCGAATCGAAGGTCATCGGCGACAGCATCACCGACAGCGTCATGCTTTCCAGGGCAAGGGACGCCGGGGGCCTCGCTGTTTCTTTCAACGGCAACAGATACTCAATCCGGAATTCGAACGTCGCGGTGGTTTCCGGAAACTGCTGGGCGACGGCGGCCGTGCTTGAGCTATACGGGATCGGCGGGCACGAAGCGGTGAGGGAGGCGGCGTGCGAATGGGATTTGGGGGTCTTCGGTCGGTTGGAGTCCCGGGGCCTCTTGACGGCCGATCTGGCAAAGGAGCTTCGAATGGCGTTCCCCTCGGCAGAGTCCTTTCCAAGGCTCTACTGGCTGCAGGACGCTGATGTGGAAGCTGTCATCGCCGAGAGCGAGACCTTTAGAAAGAAGATCCGTGGGACCAGCATAGGTGCGCTGGGCTAGCACCCATCGGCGAGCTCTTCGAGCTGCTTTCTGGTCGGGAGGCCGGCCCGGGCTCCCAACTTCTGGACGCAGAACCAGGCAACCTTGGCCCCGATCCTGCCGCAGTCGGCCAAGCTCATTCCAGTCATCAACCCGTAGATGAACCCAGCGTTGAAGGCGTCGCCTGCGCCGGTTGTGTCCACCCCCCTGCCTCCGTAGGCAGGGACCCTTTCCTTGATGGTTCCGTCGGTGATGTAGCATCCCTTGAGCCCCATCTTGACCGCAACCGCTCTTGCCCCCATCCTCAGCAGTTTTCTTGCACCCTCTGCTGGAGCTA
Source organism: uncultured Thermococci archaeon (assembly GCA_964549615.1). GTDB lineage: Archaea > CAYQAE01 > CAYQAE01 > CAYVLA01 > CAYVLA01 > CAYVLA01. The sequence goes on from CAZJVP010000104.1 coordinate 62,236, forward strand.
GCCCGGTCATTAGCCGAAGCTCCCTTTGGTTGGGAAGGACGACCGCACATTTCTCAATTATGGGCTTCAGAGCAGCCAGTCCCCTTTCGGCGTAAAGTTGGCCTGGGTCCAGGCTCAGTGGGATTTCGATTTCCTGCGCAATGGCAAGCTGGGTTCGAAGCGAGAGGTCGGTCGATTTGCAGACGAAGGAGGTCATGTGGAGCAGGTCAAAGCTCGCGAGGTACGCCAGATCCACGTCCTGCAGCGAGATGCAGTCGTTCACTCCGGGGTCGATGAGGAGGGCCCTTTGGCCTTGCCTGTCCACAAGGGACAGCCCGGCTCCCGTCCTGCCCTCGCAGACAACGATGCCGCTTGTTTCCACGCCCTCGGCCGCAAGATCCCTAAGCATGGCAGAGCCCTCTGGATCTCTTCCAACTTTGCCCACATAACCGGTGCGCATGCCAAGCCGGGAAAGGCCGACGATGGTATTTGCGGCCGATCCCCCGGGGTGCCACTCCACGGAGAGCACGAAACCTTCCTCCTCCGCCGACGGTATCTTGTCGACCAACGCGATCTTGTCCATGTTCAGCGCGCCAAACCCCACTACGCCAGGCACGGTCCCCCGTGAGGGAGAGGTCTCTTATAGCTTCTTGTTGGTAATGGGCAAATCCGTCAACATTTTTCTGTAACACTTTTCCCGGCTCTAGCGAAATATTTATATTCTCTTAGCAAAAGATTGAACAGCGCCGAAGTATTATACAATAATATGCAATACCATCCTCGGACGGTTACGAGGCGACCGATATGCTGGGCATGGGTAAGGAGAGCAGGACTGCGGACGACTTGACGAAGAGAGTCGCTCCACCCAAGAAAAAGGAGGATGTGCCGATGGCATCGGAGAAACCCATCTCGTCGGAAAGGGAAGGTACAACCTTCATCTCCGAGATCGACAAGGAGTACATAAAGGCGCTCATCAAGCTCAACTACGCCGAAGAGGCACGCAGGCTAGTGGACGAGGCTTACGCAAAGATGAAGAGGGAGCCGGACAGCCTTCTTACCGAGTCGGAAAGCCAGGAACTAAGAAGGCTGATCGAAGCCGGGAATACACAGAGAGCCGCCGAGCTGCTGGAAGAAGCGTACGAGAGGGCTAGGAAGTTCCAGGAGAGCTTTCTCACCCCAGTGGACAAGGAGTACATCGACCTCCTGCAAGAGATGGGGGAAAGGGAAAAGGCAAAGATGGTCCTCGACAAGGCCAAGGCGGCGTTCGAAGAGAGGAAGAAGGAAGGAGAACTACATCTCCTGACCAAGATCGACCAGGAGTACGTGGACTACCTCATGGAGATCGGCCAGAGGGAGAAGGCTCGGTCGCTGGTTGACAGCATCTACATGAGCAGGAGAACGGAGAACGAGGTCCTCGCAGACTTCATGGCCTAGCTCCAGAGCCCACTCTCAGGCCTAAGTCACATAGATGGGGTTGCTGTAGATCCACGGTCTGGGCTCGCCGACAAGCTCAACATAGGCCTCCAGGCGGTAGGGCCCCGGTAGCTTGGGCCTGTACTCGAGCGCGTCGGACTTGGCGCTTGCAACTAGCTGGCCGTGCCTTTTCAGCATCAGTTCGGCCGGCGCCGGCAGGTTCGCAAACAGGGTGGGCTTCTCCCCTGCAGCCACGCTGTCGCCCATGAGGCCACGGTCGCGGTCAGTCTCCCATCTGAAGGAGAACCCCGTCGGATTTGCGAGCCAATCGAACGCGACGTAGCACCTCCCGTTCGAGAGACACTCCATGATCGCGGCTCGGTTCAACCGATCGAGGAGGAGATGGGTTCCAACATGGCGGAAGCTCGCTTCGTAGTTGTCCGGCCTGAAGGTGATTCCCCCACCAGGTATGCGGCGCGCGACCTCGGCGCTTGAAGGCAGCGTCGCGATCCTCCTTCCCGAGAAATCTTGGATCTGGAGATCTCCGACCTCATTGGCACGCAGATGGAACGTGTAGTTTGCGTGACTGTCGTTGGCGCCGATGCCCGTGGTCCTTGAGCTGCGCAGCATCCGATCCCAGCCGCGCAGATAGATATGCGGGGTCTCGCATATCGCTGACAGTCCGATGTCGGGATGAAGGGAGATTGCCAGAAGGGTCTCCACCAGCTTTTCCAACCCCGGTGCCGAGTCCGGCCTGAAGACCTCGGAGAGGCGTTTCTGAAGCTTGAAGGAAGCGTGTGCGTTGTAGATCTCCGTGCCGGTGAGACCCTCCAATTCCCAATCCTCCCGTTCCTCCAGGTGGGAAAGGAAGGTCATTCCGCCCTTCTCCTGCGCCTGCACGATCATCTCCCTCTGGGTGACGGAGTAGTCGAGTCTTCCCTCGGTGAAGAAGACCAGCAGATGCCCGGTCTCGGCGCCGGGCACGAGGAGAACACCTCGCTTTCTTCCACTGAAACCGTCGGCTATCACGTCCAAATCTGAGCGCGGATGCTCGGTGATCATGACGAGCTCTGTGTCCGTCGCCCTTGCGGCATCCGTTATCTCGTCCAGGGACCCTCTGCTATCGTGCGACAGGGCTGAGTGGCAGTGAACGACGGCCCTCCTGTCCGCGGGCTGGCCGGCCAAGGGTGGCCTGCGGAGCTGGGAACGTATCGCGTCCAGACCCATTTCGACGCGTTCGAGGTATTCCTCTGCGAGCCGGTCCAGGGCGTCCAAGGATCGATCCCCTACTCGATCTCAAGCCCGCTTCCTGCGTGCCGCCTCAGGTAATCCACCGAAGGCTCCAGGTCCCTTGCGGCGAGCTCCAAGGTCGTGGGCATGGGCCCTCGGCCCGCGTCGCCGCAATTCCCCAGCTCCGCCATCAGATGCTTAAGGTCCACGTTGCCGCGCCCTAACGCAAGGTGCTGGTCCCATTGGCCGTCGTTGTCATGGAGGTGCAGGTACCTGAGCCTCGGCAAGACGGCGGGGAGGAACTCCCTGACTCCGAAGCCGTGCGTGTTCCCGTGGGCCGCATCGTAGGTGAGCGAGACCTCCGGATCGTATGCTCGGAGTGCGCGCACGTCATCTGGCGTGTTCAGTATCCCGCCGCAGCTTTTCTCTTGGTTTTCGACGCAGACCTCCACGCCCACCTTGAGGGATTCCTCGGTCAACGTTTGCAGCATGGATACCGCCCTTGGAAGGTGGGGTCCCGGTCCGAGGGCAACCCCGATGTGGGTGTTCACCAACTCGCAACCGAGATCGACCGCGAACTGGACCGATTCAAGCGCTGCGACAAGGGCCTTCCTTGCCATCCTTGGGTTTGGGCTGGCCAAGTTGACCTGCCCCTGAAGGTAGGGTAGATGGGCATAGCGCTTGAATCGATAGGACGACAATGCCTCGGTGAGCCAATCACGCATCCTCCGCGTGATGAGCCCGTCCCTGCCGAGCTTCACCTCCACCCCTGCAAGTCGCAGACGTGAGCCAGCCTCCAAGACCTCTTCGCAGAGTTGCATGTCCTCAGATGGCGCAGGAACTGAAGCAAGAACTCGAAGCCTCAAGGCCATCATCAGCCCTTAAGGATAACGAATCTGAGCAAAAGCCCGATGATCAGGGCCGAGATGATCGCGCCCACGAGCATCCTCCTCGCCGATTGAACTTGGTCCGAGGCGTGATCCCTGAATCTCGTTGTGACGGGTGGCCAGGCGGGCCCGGCCCAGCGCCCGGACTCCTCCTCCCTGTCCCATCGCTCCCAAATCCTCGGGGCTTCGGCAGCTCTCCTTCTGCGCACGTGGGCCGAGTAGTCTTCCCAAGTGGTCTTCGCCAGCGGGCGCCTGAGCCCTTCGCATGCATGATTTTCGGGCAGGCGATGATCGGGGCAGAACCTCCCGTTGCAGTAACGACATCGGTAGGGCATGAAGCTTCTCTGCCCGCAGAAATCGCACTCGCCACCATCGGATGACAAATCCCTATACACCGCTCCTCAGCGCTTTCCAACACCGATCAGGCCGAGCTTCGCCGCCAATTTCTGCCTCGCACTCACTAGGACAGCGATCTTGCGCATTGCCAAGGAATAGCCCTCTTCCTGCCCCAGCAGGTCGGCAAGGGGGCGGAAACCGCAATCGGGCGAGAAAACCACATTCTCGACGCCGTAGCGACTTATCGCGCCTTCCATCTTTCTTTCGACGACGGCCGTGGGCTCCACCCCGTCCTGGTCGTTCGTGGGACTTGTGCTAACCACGCCCACGGACAGAACCTTTGAGTAGGATTCTGGCTCATCTGGCTCGTAGGACTCGAAGTTGTGATCCATCCTCGAGAACTCGTGGCTTATGATCTTCGCGCTGGTTCCGAGAAGGATCTCGGAGAGCTGCCTTCCGATCCCGCCGCACACGTGGATGCATGGGATCGTCCTTACGCCGTGCAAGGTTTCATCCAGGGTCTCGGCTACCAGGTCGGTGGCCTGCGCCCGGCTCATGGATAGCTCAAGGAGGTTCGTGCGCTTGCCGATTAGGACGGAAAGAAAGGGCTCGTCCACGCTGACGATCGAGCTCAGCGTCGAGTACCTTGCGCAGACCTTGTGGACGTATCCGGCCAGCTTCTCGATCACCCAAGGATGTTCCACCACGAGATCAAGGTAGCCGGAAGGGAAGGGCTTCTTCTTCGCGCCCTCGACCTTAAGCACGCTCGAGAGCGTGAACGGCCCCGTCACGCAGGCTTTGAGCGGGATCGTCCCTTTCTTGCCCCTGAGGATCTCGTGCGCGTCCTCGACCCAACGGCGGACCTCCTTGGTCACCACGGGCTGGAAATCCTGGGTGATCTCGAATCCATTTCCCTCGCGCCGGATGGTGGCCCCGTCCACCAGGGGGTCCAGGAACATGCTGTTCATATCGGCCAACTGCGGATAACTCACGAAATCGAGCCCGGCCTTGACCTGGTCGTCAATCGCCCTAGCGAAGTTGGCCCGGTTATTGGCCAGCGGAAAGCTTCCTATGAGGTTAGTCGCCAAGGGCGGGAGCTTCAAGCCGGGGATTCCTTTGAGGGAAGAGCCCCGAGCTCTATTAAATGATTGTCAAGCAGGTTGACCCGAACGAGCGTTGTCTCAGTCCTGTCCTTTGGCCCTGATGACCGTCATGCTCGCCGAGGCCAGAGCCGGCGCAACGAAGGCCAGGCATACTATCCTAACCTGCAAGCTGGGCACGTACAGCCCCAGCCCCGCCAGGAAGGCGATCGATACGGATCGCCTGAAATTCCAAGAGACGAAGGCCTTGTACAGCCAGAACCACACGATCAGCAGGAGAAGCCCGAAGAGGACTGCCATGTAACCTACGGCGAGGTAGCGCGTGAGCACGAGCAGTGCCACTAGGTCCACGATGACGAGCAGGGTGCTACGCGCGTCCAACGCCACCCCGGGCTTCACCTCAGAACTAGAGGGAAGCCAGGGCTTTTAACCTCTCCCAGTCCTTGTCCACTTTCGCCTGGGCAGCCTCGATGATCGGCCTGTTCTTCTCGGTGAAAAGGTGCCTGAACCGGCCCTGCATGCGCAGCCAGTCCTCGAGGGGCCTCTTCTGGACCTTTCCCTCGGCGATCCTTTGGGTGACGCCGTTGAGGACGTACTTGCCCTCGATAACCTCGTAGAGGGGCCAGATGCAGGTCTCCACGGCTGCCTTTCCGAGCTCCACCCACTGGGTCGTTTCCGCCCTCCATCCCCGAGGACAGGGGGAAAGGATGTTGAGGAAAGTGGGCCCTTCGGTTTCTATCGCCCTGTTCGCTTTGTTGATTAGGTCCATGTAGTATGATGGGGTTGCCTGAGCCGCGTAGGGGATATCGTGGGCAGCAACGATCTGGGTGAGGTTCTTCTTGTATCCCCTCTTGCCCGGTTCGACCTCGCCGCATGGGCTGGTCGTGGTGTGCGCCCCGATGGGCGTGGCGCTGCTGCGTTGAATGCCGGTGTTCATGTAGGCCTCGTTATCGTAGCAAACGTACGTGAAGTCGTGCCCCCTCTCCAGAGCTCCCGAAAGCGCCTGGAGGCCGATGTCGTAGGTTCCGCCGTCCCCGCCGAAGGCTATGAACCTTATCTTCCTGTCTGCGGGTATCTTGCCGCGCTTCTTGAGCGCGCGATACATGGTCTCGACGCCGCTTATGGTGGCCGCGGAGTTCTCAAAGGCGTTGTGGATGAAGGGGATCTCCCAAGCGGTGAACGGGTAGATCGTGGTTGCGACCTCAAGGCAACCCGTCGCGCAACACGCCACGATCGGAAGGTCGGTGGACAGGAGTATCTGTCTCACGGCGACCGAGGCCCCACAACCGGCGCACAATCGGTGGCCGGGGGAAAGCCTTTCCTTCCTCGTTGAAAGCGTCTTCAGACTTGGCATCCAGTTCGCCTCCTACTCCCTCACTCCTAGGTATCTGACCCTCTGCTTCACCTTGCCGGTGGAGATTATCTCGGCTAGGTCCGCATAGACTTTGGCGATGTCGGCTTGGCCGATGTCCCGGCCGCCAAGGCCGTAGACGTAGTTCACGATCTGGGGCCTGAAATCCTCGTCGAAGAGGGCATTTCTGACCTCGTTGAATACCGGTGCACCGTAGGCACCGAGGCCGTCGGACCTATCCAGTACAGCCACCGCTTTCACTCCATCAAGCAGCCTGACCATGTCATCCTTCGGGAAGGGCCTGAAGCATCTCAGCTTGATCATGCCGACCTTCTTCCCGGCCCTGCGCATCGCCTTCACGGTCGCCCTGGTGGTACCTGCCGTGCTGCTCAGCACGATTATCGCCGACTCGGCATCATCCATGGCGTAGGGCTCCAGGAGAGAGTAGCGCCTGCCGGCAATCTTGCCGAACTCCTCGGAGACCTCGCGGACGACCGCCTCCGCGTGGGACATGGCATCGATCTCCTGCATCTTGTGTTCGAAGAAGTAGTCGTAGAGGTCGAGCGGCCCGTAGGTGACCGGATGCTCGATATCCAGCAACGGGTGGGTGGGCACATACTCGCCCACGAAATCCTTGACCACGTCGTCATCCAGAAGCTCCACCCTCTCCACCGCGTGGGAGGTTATGAAGCCATCCATGCAGCACATCACCGGGAGCCTCAGGTCCTTGTGTTCGGCAATCCTGACTGCCTGGATGGTGTTGTCGTAGGCCTCCTGTGGGTTCTCCCCGTAGATCTGGAGCCACCCGGAGTCCCTAGCGCCCATCGTGTCGGAGTGGTCGCAGTGTATGTTTATTGGGCCTGACAAGGTCCTGTTTATCACGTTCATGACGATCGGCAGGCGGTATCCGGCAGCGATGTACAGGATCTCCCACATGTAGGCCAGGCCCTGCGAGGAGGTCGCCGTCATGACGCGTCCCCCCGCTGCGCAGGCTCCCACGCATGCGCTCAGTGCGCTGTGCTCGGATTCGGCGACTATCAGCTCGGTCTGGACCGAGCCGTCGGCGACGAACTGCGAGAAGCTTTGCATGAGCTCGGTCTGAGGGGTTATCGGGTAAGCCGCGACGACGTCCGGATCTATCTGCTTCATAGCATAGGCAGCGGCGTCGTCCCCATTCAAGGGAAGCACTTTGGGCATGCATCTCACCTCTCCGGTTCCATACGTATGGCCTTCTTCGGACAGACGGCCATGCAGATCCCACAGCCTTTGCAGTGATCTAGATCAAACCCTTTGAACTTGCCATCCGCCACGACTATGGAGGAGTCGGGGCAGTTGATCCAGCAGGTGAGGCAGTTAGAGCACAGGTCCTTGTTGATCACTGGCCTCTGCGTGCGCCACTCGCCCGTCTTGTACTCCTTTGCGTTTCCAGCCGCCAGGATGAGCCCGCCGGGTGGGATCGTCTTCCACCCGGGTTTCTCGGTCATGCTTCCACCACCTCCTGATAGGCTCTCTCAAGCGCCCTCATGTTGGCTTGGATCACCTTCTCGTCGAGCTTGGACCCCAAGTGTCCACGTATCGATTGCTTGACATTCTCGAGGCTGGTGACGCGCGAGGCCTTGACGAAGGCTCCGAGGCAGGTCGTGTTGGCGATGGGTCTCCCGATTTCCTCCTTGGCGATCTTGGTGGCGTCAACCGTTAGGATCCTGCCCGAGAACCCCGTCTTCTTTCGTACCTCTTCGGGCGACATGCTGGTGTTGACGAGCAGGGTACCTTCCTTGCGCAGGCCCTCCGTCACATCGGTTGAGCCGAGGAGGGTGGGATCGAGGACCACCACGTGGTCCGGGGAATAGACGTTGCTGTGCAGATCGATGGGCTCTTCGGAGAGCCGGTTAAATGCAAGCACCGGGGCGCCCATCCTCTCCGGGCCGTACTCTGGGAAGGATTGAACATATTTGCCATCCGCGATGGCGGCCTCGGCAAGGATCTCAGCGGCAGTCTTGACGCCCTGCCCGCCCCTGCCGTGCCAGCGAATTTCCACTACTCTGGCCAATCAATCACCACTTGGGCGCGGCCGGAAGGAAACCGCTTAAATCTTTTCTCGGGGGTCTGCCCGTATCAGTCTTCGGCCCTGGTCAGGCTCAGGTTAACTTGGAACTCCTTGCTGGTCTCCGCAAGCGTGCCGGAGATCTTGTCCGTGGCCACTATCCTGACTAGGTACGCCCCACTGAGAACGAGATTGCCCGTGTAATACGGGTACTTGTAGTAGATGTAGGTCGGCCTCTTGGTGGCATTGGTTTCATGTATCTCTTTCTCGTTCTTCTTCTCGAAGTAGATGTTCCCCGCGGCATCCGAGAGGGAGATGTCGATGCTGACCCAGAACTCGTAGTGTCGGTCGACCTTCCTGGTCCGGAATCCCGTGACCTCGGTGTAGAAGAAGACGGTCTCGTCATCGCCCAAGAGGTCATTCTCCACCATCGTGAAATTCCGGGGGCCATAGTACTCTGAGGCCAGCACGATGGGCCTGAGCTGAAGCTTCTGCTGGGTGATGCAAGCGCAGCACAGGATTGCCAGCGGAAGCGTAAGCGGAATTGCTAGGGATTTCATGCCGGGTCTACCGCGTCGGCCACAAGGCGCACCCGGGTAATGATATGTCTTTCGGAGCCCACTCAGTGGCCGGCCTCGGGACTGGCCGTCATACGCCGGTTGGGAGGATCTCCCTGACTAGAAGGCCTATCAGGAAGCTGAGTCCGGCGACGCCCAGGCTGATGCCCGCCATCTCGAGGAATCGCCTCCTGAATGGCTGGTCCTTGGCGACCGAGATGTAGAAGCTGAAAACTAGGATAACCACTATCGCATTGAGGATCGTGAACGCCAACGCATGGTAGATGTTCACGAAGACTAGGAAAGGCATGATCAAGAAGAGAACGGTCAAGACGTAGGCAACGCCAGTGTACACCATCGCCCGCCCAGGCTTCCTCGGACCGCCCTCCGACTTGGTGGATAGGTATTCTGACGCAGCCATCGAGAAGGATGCCGCTATTCCGGTTATCAACCCCGCGACGGCAACGAGACGTGTGGTCCGGAGGGCAAAACTCAACCCGGCAAGGGCGCCGGTAAGCTCGACTAGGGCATCGTTGAGTCCTAGGACGACGGACCCTACGTATCTCAGTCTCTCCTCGTCTAACAGGCCTAGAAGTTGCTTCTCGTGGTCCTGCTCATCCGTCATGACGTCCTTGATTCCGGGCAGATGGCCCGCCATGCGCTGGTAAGCGGCCTGGGCCCTTCCCTCCCCCCTCTCCATGAGCTTGAGGGCGAAGGTGATGCCCAAGACCTTTGAGATGAGCATGAATTTGTAATACCCTGTGCGGCTCGGCGCAACATCGATCCCGGTGTTCTCTCTGAAGAAACTGTAATGCTTCAGCTCGTCCTCGGCCACCCTTTCGAGGATCTGGCTGTTGTGCGGATCGCGGACGGACTTTGCTAGCTTGCTGTATACCCGGTGTTCGGTGATCTCATTTCTCTGCGCGGCTATTAGCCTTCTCGCTAGGTTTTCTGGTTCCATTGGCTCACGGAGGCGCCGCGTGCTATTAAAGTGGTGCGTGGCGTGGCTCCGTTGGACATTCGCAGGCTGCACCCCCAAGCGGGCAATACCGTGAGGTTCGTCCAGCCCCAGGTCCAAGACGGTGGCAATGCCAGCCCGGGGGCTCGACGATGCCCCGTGAAATTACATTTTAATTCTGCCGTTGGGTTGTCTGTGCGCGAGGGGCAACGAGCCGGCGGCCATAGGGGCCTGGAAACACCCGGTCTCATTCTTCTCGGAAACGATGAAGGAGGAACCCGAACCCGGAAGTTAAGCAGGCCTGCGTCCCTTGCTGTACTGAGGTGGGCGACCCCTCGGGAACCATGGGTCGCTGCCGGTTCGTCCAATCTCGCAGATCTAATCGCCGAGCGTTCTCTTTGCGGCCAGCACCCTTTGGGCCACGGTCACCCAGGCTAGGATGCCGATGATGACGATGCCTGCCTGAAGGACGTTGACTTGGGTGGTCAGAGGGTGGAATATGCTGAAGAGAGCCAGCATCACCTGCCTTTCAGCCCGCTCCGCGATGCCGACCGCCATGCCCGTTGACCCGGCGGCTTCGCCTCTAGCCCTGCAGTAGGGAACGAGGAACGATCCGAAGACCGTCAGCATTACCAGCCGCCAGTCCACGATCTCGGAGAGCGCGATCCCACCTAGGACGGCGAAGTCGGATATGCGGTCGAAAGTCGAGTCCAAGAAGCCCCCGAACCGAGAGACTCGACCGGTTATCCGTGCTACCGCCCCGTCCATCGCATCAAGCGCTCCGGAAGCCAACAAGACAACCCCACCGAGCTGCACCATTTTGAAGCGGTAGAGGACGGCGGCTACGATCGCGGTGAGAAGGCTGAGGGAGGTGACGGCGTTTGGGGGCAGAAAGGATATGCCTGCAGCAAGACGATCGAAGTACGCGTTGACTGTGCGACGGTATCTCGTGAGCAAGGGGTTCGACGAGGCGAGTCCAGCGAGCCTAAAGATTGTTTCGCTTCAGCCGGCCCGAGCCGCTGTCTGCGAGGAAGTACGCTAGGGTGAAGTCGGCCAAGGTGAGGCCCAAGGACTTGACGAGTTCGGTCGGGTCCCTGAACTGCTGCGGGGTCTTGTGGTAGTCGCTGCCAAGGCTGAAGCCTAGGCCGAGGTGTTTCAGCCTCAGGCAGGTGCGACGCAGGAGCTTGAGCAGGTGGGGATGCGTCGCGGCCGTGTACAGGTCGCCGTAGTTTAGCTCTATGTATAGCCCGTCGGTCTCAACATGGTCGACGAAGCTGGCGATGTCTTCCGCCGTGAGGAGTTCTTCGTTCGCCAGGTCCCCCTTAGCATGGATTGCAGTCCTGAGTTCCTGAAGGCGCCTGTGAAATGGATGGAATAGGACCGCTGGTTTGTTCAGCGGGCGGCACACGCTGAGGAGTTCCCGGGCCCTACGAGCCAGGTGTTCGCCCAACGAGGCGTTCTCATAGTGCCGATAGGTCGGGTCGTGGCAGCTGGTGTTCATGTGGCACCCCACGAAGTCAGGACGTCGAATGAAATCCCTGCTGACCCTGAGGATATCCCACTCGCCGACCTCCAGGCCGCTGTAGATCGAGGCAGTTCCACGGAAGGCGCTTTTCATCTCATCGACCTCCCTGTAGAAATCCATGAGTCCTTCCGTCGAGCTTCGGTAGATCACCTGACCATGTTCGGCCTTCAGAGCCGCATCCCCGATTTCATACAACTCGGAGTGGTCGAGCAACCCGAGAAAACTTATGCCGTTGTCGATGAAGCTCTGCACGAGGTGCTTCATCGGCACATCTCTCTCCTGCCCAGCATGGAGGTGAAGGTCTATCTCCTTGATGGATTTCGGAGGCGTTGGGTCAGGTGATCTCTTGGACCGAGACATCGTCAACCCACGTCCTCTGATGAGTCCTGCACGGACACGGTGGTTGTGTCTGCTCTGCCAATATTCTCGCTAACGTCCCTAGCCGAATTGGCCAGATGTTCGACCGGATCACTATCTCCGCAGATCTCGGGCGGCATGAGTTGTTCACCAAAGCGACGGGTATATGGTCCTTTTCGGGCTAGCGGCGGCCGATGCCCAGCAGTCTGGCTATCTCGTCCCCGCGGCTTGTGCGGAATTCCTCGGCGTACTTCACACCGATCCTCTTCCCTATCTCGGAGTTCATTCTCCGGATGGCTGCGTCCACGACGGGTCGGTAGCGCTTCGGGTCGATCTTTCGGTATGCAGACGGACGAATCCCTTGGGCCTTGATCGCGTTCAAGGCGCCCGCCAGAAGGAACTCCATCTGGGTTCGGTGGCAGCATAGGGCTTTGATCTTGTCTTTGATGGTCTCGGTTATGTCGACCACCTCATTGGCATCCACATGGTGCTTGGCGATGTAGTAGCTCTTTGCGACGTTGGGCAGCTTCGTTTCTCCAACCAACTGCTCCGGATGGTACAGGGGCAGGCCGGCGAAGCCCGCTGCCTCCGTGGCAGCCAGGCCGGTTATCCTGTGGTCCTGATGGGTTTCGAAGGGCGCGAATGGGTCCCAAGTGATGATGGCGTCCGGCCGGCGCTTTCTCAGCTGGGCCATGATCTTCTCCCGAATCTCATTGAACCTGTAGTCCGCAAGCATCCCGTCCGAGTACCCCAAGAAGGTCACCGACTTGACGCCTAGGACTTCCGCTGCCTGTAACGCTTCTTCGCGCCGCGTCTCTATCAGGTCCTCGCTTTTCAGCTCATAGGACCCTCTCTCTCCGTTGGTGACTATGACCTCTCTGACCTCTGCGCCCTCCTGAACCATTTTCCGCACGGTGCCTCCGGCAAAGAACTCCATGTCGTCTGGGTGCGCCACGATGGCCAAGACCTTTCGGGGCAAGGAATCACCTCTGCATTCGCTTCGAGATACGGGAACATATGATGAATGCTGCTGCTGCGGCTCCGAAGCCGTTGTCGATGTTGGTCACGACGAGGCCTGGCACACATGAGTTGAGCATCGATATGAGGGCGGACTGCCCCGCCATATAGCCGTAGCCGATTGAAGTGGGAACGCCTATGACCGGCACGTCGACAAGCCCCTTGATCACAGAAGGCAGCGCCCCCTCCATTCCCGCCACAACGATCAATACGTCGACGTCCTCGTCGACCATCTTCTTCAGCGGCAGGAAGAGGCGGTGCAAGCCCGCTACGCCCACGTCGCAGGCCATCATGGTCTTGAGCCCGGACTCCTCGCAGACGACCTGGGCTTCCTCGGCCACGGGGATGTCGGAGGTTCCGGCGGCGATTATTCCGACGCGGCATCCCAGGTCCGGAGGCTTCGAGCCCTTCCTCTTGGCCACTAGGAGTGCTGAATCCTCATGGTAGTCGAGGTCGTATTTGGCATCATGGAGGCCCCCCCGTCTTGCGAGCACGGCAACCTGCTTCACCTTCTGGGCGTCCAGCCTCGTTACGAAGATTCGGTCCCGCTTCTGCAGAACGGTTCCTAGGATCTTGGCGATGTCGCTGGGGGTCTTCTTGATGGCAAGCACCGCTTCGGGGAATCCTGCCCTTGCGTCCCTAGCGAGATCGTAGGCGAATCTGCCCTCTAGGGTCTCGAGGTGATCGAGCCTCAATTGGCGAAGGAGCTCTTCCTCGGAGACTTCGCCATTCTTGTACCGCTTCAGGAGTTCATTGAGTTCCAAACCGGATCCCGCCTTTGAACCCTCGCAGATAACGCCTCAAACGGCACCCCGAGCTTTGGATTCCGCCGCGGAACATCCGATCTGGACCCCGGGCGGGACCGGCTCGAGGCCGAACGTTCTTTCCAGACTCTTTCCCCTGATAAGTGGATTCCTCGGGCCGTCCCCTTCCGGGAAGCCCAACCGAGGGTAGACTGCCGGACCCTTTTTCTTGTCGTAGTAGGAAAGTAGGAAAGTATAGGTTTCGAGGGTCTTGGGGTTAGAGGTGGGAGACGGAGGTAGTTGAGAAGGAGTGGAGGGTGATGGACAGGGTGGCAAGGAAGAGTTTAACGCTTCGACCATTGCTTGGTCGATGTGAGTATTAGCATCAAAGAGATCTTCCTTGCCAACCGCCGGAACCGGCAAACCAAAGATGAATATCACTTCATGGTCAGGCCTGTTGAGAGAGAAGAAGTAGAAAGGATGCTCAAGTGCAAAGACACCCAGGGACACACAACATACGAATGCCCAAAGTCCGGATACATCACAACCATACCCTTCACCTGTAAGAGCCGCCTATGCGCTGTCTGTGGGAAGAAGCACACCGACGCATGGACTGACAAGGTCAGCAAAGAGCTCTTGGAAGTGACTCATCGACACATGGTCTTCACCATGCCGGACAAGCTCTGGCCCTACATGGAGCAGCACAGACACCTGCTCAAAGACGTGATGGACACCGTCAAGACAACGCTGGAGGCCGTGGTAAACCATAGGTGGAAAGCCCTCCAAGTAACGCCAGGGATAATCACGGTGCTCCACACCTACGGCAAGGACCTCAAGTTCAACCCCCCACATCCACGCCATAGTGACAGAGGGAGGACTGCGGGAGAAGGAAAGAGATCCCTGCAACAGGGAGAGGTGGGTGGATGTGAGCTTCTTTCCCTACGAGAAGCTTAGGGAGGTGTGGCAGTACCAGCTCCTTACAACGATCAGGGATAAGCTTCCCTACGACAAGGAGCTTCACAGACTCCTGGACGAGCTCTACCGGGAGAAGGAGAACGGGTTCTACGTCTTTGCCAAGAGACGGATCCAGGGAAAACAGAAGGAGTTCATCTGCAGATACGTGGCAAGGTACGTCCGGCATCCAGCTATAGCTGAGACCCGCATAGACAGCTACGACCCGGAGACAAGGATGGTGGAGTTCTGGTACAGACACGACGACGACACAGAGACGGTGAGCATGCATGTCCACGAGTTCATAGGCAAGCTGGTATCACACATACCGCCCAGGCAGTTCAAGACCATAAGGTACTACGGGCTGTATGCCAGGAACAAGAAGAAGATCCAGGACGTACTGATAGGGCTGAAGAGGTTCGCCAGAAAGCTCAGACAACTAGGCCTACACCGCTACACCAGAACATGTCCATGGCAACCAAGCCTGGAACCCGTCTGTCCAGAGTGCGGAACCAGGATGAAGTTCGTATCCCTCTACCTACCCGGCCAAGGATACATCACACCAGAAGACAGCACCTAACCAGTTGCAGCGAAGCTGCTTTTCTTGGCGCGAGGAGCTGAGCTAGTGTGAAATATTTATCAAAGCGATCCCGAGTCTGCGCTCCAAGCGATGGAACCTTCGGAGGTCGCAGATGTTCGCTTCCCGCGTGGCGTACGGTATTGCCTACCTCATCGACATTGCTTGGAACATGCTGCTCTCGGCCTTGAATACGGCCAAGGTGTGTCTGAGCGGGAAGATCGCCGTCACCGTCATCGAGATCGACACCGTTCTAACGAAGGAGGTTAGCCAGACCCTCCTTGCGAACAGCATAACGCTAACCCCCGGCACGATGACGATAGACATCGACCATGCGGCCCGCAGGCTTCGCGTCGCCGCTCTGACCCCGCGGCCGAAGGAGGCAATCATCCCCTTTGAGAAGTACATCAAGGGGATGCTGGAGTGATCGGATGCCGTTCCTTCATGAGGTGGCGGCGTTCGTCTTCGACCTTGGGAAATACCTGCTTTTCATCGCGCTTTCCATCGCATTTCTGACGGGATCTCGCCTAGTTGCAAGAAAGGGATCCACGACCTCTCTTGTCGGAGCGAACGCAGCCACGATATCGCTGGGGACGGCGCTCATCCTTCTAGGCCGCGAGTTCGACATCGCCTATACCAGGGAGATCACCTTCGCCCTGATCCTATTCGGGGCCGTGGGCATCATCACCTTCGCTAGGATTCTTAGGGAGGGGACGATTCGTTGAGCGCGCTTGCGGCCACGATCGAACTCCTGCAGGGCTTGGTGATGATCGCTGGTTCGATCATGATCATGATATCTTGCGTTGGTCTTTGGAGGTTCAAGGATGACGTCGCGAACGTTCTCTACGGGAGGATACACATTGTGGGCATCATCGATGTGACCTGCATCGCCGTGCTCTTGGTTCTGGACTACCCGCTGGTGGCGCTGACCTACTTCCTG
This sequence comes from uncultured Thermococci archaeon, assembly GCA_964549615.1. Taxonomy (GTDB): domain Archaea; phylum CAYQAE01; class CAYQAE01; order CAYVLA01; family CAYVLA01; genus CAYVLA01. The sequence continues at coordinate 78,201 of CAZJVP010000104.1, forward strand.
CTCATGCCCGTGGTGGGCCACGCCGTCGGCAATGCGCGGTACTACATGGTCAAGGAGGCGAGGGAGGAATGAGCTTCCCATTTGCGGACCTGCCGGTGTACGCGCTTCTGATCGCATCCGTGTCGGTGGCGATCCTAGCGCTCTTGCCTAAGGATCTTTACAAAGCCGTGATCGTTGGCGGCGGGATTGAGGGGCTGTCCCTGGCTGTGCTGTATCAGAGGTTGCTCGCCCCCGACGTATCCATCACGCAGGCGATACTTGCATCGGCGCTTCTCCCCGCCCTGATGTTCATAGCCGTGTACAAGACTTGCCGGTGGGAGACTTGAGCCTCCTCAACATCCAGGTCGCATCGTTCATTGGCTCGGTGAGCCTGATCCTGATAGGGCTCGTGGCGATCCTGTTCATAGACAATCTGATCAAGAAAGTCCTCGGGATGATGTTCCTGACGGACGGAGTGAACCTGTTCTTGGTCACCCTGGGATACAGGCTCGATGTGCCGGGAGGGGCGATCGTCCCGATATTCACCGAGGCCTTCTACAGGGCCGAGAATGCATCCATGCAGGTTGCGGCGACGGACTTTGCAGGCAAGGCCAGTTTCTGCCTGCCGTATGCCCTGGTGCTGACGAACATCGTCATCGGAGCCGCGACCACGGCGGTCGTCCTAGGCCTCATCATCAAGCTGTACCAGAAGCACAGAAGCCTGAACGCGTCCGAGGTGCTTGGTGAGGTGGTGGAGCATGGCTAGCCCGCTCTTCTCGACCAAGGAACTCGTGCCCCTCTTCGTGGTGATCCCGATCCTAGCCGCGGTTCTTTCGAACTTCCTTTACAAGAGGAGCAGGGCGGTCAAGGTCTTGGCCGGATGCGTGATGCTCGTTCTGGTTCTGTTGCCCTTCTTCACGTCCTTCCAGAGCAACTACTACGTCTACGGGGCCCACCCGCAGGTGAACTACGTTCTCAAGGAGGGTGTGGCCATGGCCTTCAACCTCGGGATCGCATACCAGTACACTCAGCTGCAGATGGTTCTGTTGATGGCGTTCACCCTGATGTCGGCGCTCAGCGTGGGCGTCGCATTCGTCATGCACGACCGCGTCTCGGGGGTGTATATCTTCCTAATCCTCATGGCGATATCAAGTGCCTGTGCGGTTTGCTTGGTCGACGACGTATTCAACATGTTCGTCTTCTTCGAGATATGCACGGTGGCTCAAGCGGGGATAGTGGCTTGGCTGAGTGAGGGGAATGCCTTCAGGACGTCGCTTAAGTACATGCTTCTTGGCTCGGTTGCTGGTGGGATGCTTCTCCTGGGGATAGCCTTCCTGCTGGGATCAACGGGCGTCCTGAACGTATCGGATATGTTTGAGTACTTCTCAACCACGGCTACGAGGCGCGATGCCCCGATCGTCTTCATGGGACTAGCCCTGCTCATCTTCGCATGGTGCTACGGAGGCGGTCTGCCGCCCTTCCACACCATCAAGTCCGAACTGTACTCCAGGGCTTCGGCCGAGGCGGGCGCCGTGCTGCAAGCCATCTCCAAGGTCCTGTTGATCTCCGTGGGCGTGATAGTTGCCCGGCTATTCTTCTGGCAGGACGTTACCTGGCAGTCGATGATGATACTGTCGACGTTCGGCATGATGATCGGCGGCGCGATGGCCATGGTGCAGAACGACTATAGGAGGCTCATAGCGTATGTGGCGGTCAACCAGGCGGGAATCGTGGGAATAGGGCTTTCCTTCTTCCGAAGGCTGCCGCAGTATGGGACGATGGGGCCGTTGTACCTCTGGGGCCACGAAGGCATGGCCTACGGGATCTTCCACGGGTTCAACGAGATCATAGTCACATCGGCGCTTTTCATCAGCGCGGCGGTGTTGCTGCGTACATTCGGGCACACCGATATGACCAAGCTATGCGGCATGTTGCAGCGCAACAAGGAGTTTGCCTTGTTGACCCTGATCTCTATGCTGGCGGTGTCGGGCATGCCGCCTCTGAACTGCTTCCAGAGCGAGTGGCGGCTCATACAGTTCGCATTCTCCCACGGGTTCACAACGATAGGCTTGCTCATGGTCGTGAGCACGGTGATGGTCTTTTACGCCCTCGCGAAAGCCTTCGTGCTGGTGTTCCTCCGTCCCGGCCCTGCTGAACAGGCGAAGCCCCTTCAGATCCCATTTGCAATGACCCTCGCCCTCATGGTGGCAGTTGTCCTTGAGGTGTTCTTCGGCCTGTTCCCAGACGTGGCCCTTGACCCCATCTCAGCAGGACTCACAGCACTGTTCGGAGGTTGATGTCTTGTCAAGGATCGACGACATATTCGATGAGGTTCTCAGGCTGTCGGCGCAGGTGAAGGAGGGCTCCGGGACCAAGGAGAAGAGCTACGTCGTTGGATCCTTCCTGGGCATAGAGGTACCAATCATCCTTTTCATCATGGCGCTTTTCTCGTTGGTCAATCTGGGCCTCGCGATTGCCCTCATGGGCATGGCGCTTGCGGTGCTTCTTTTGGTCAGCAACCTCCCCGCGGGCGTCAAGGTTAGAGTCGAGTCGAGCGATGATTTCGGGTCCATGGCCCTCTACGTCATGGTTGTGTTGTTTGCCTTGGCGATTCTCATAGCATGGTCGTGGTCGGGATGAAAGCGGGCGGCGCAAGGTCACTGGTGATCCTCATCCTCGTGGCGGGATTCGGAGGCGTCCTCTTCAGGGAAGCCCTGCGTCTTGGGGAGATCGCCTCGACGACGGGCCTGACCATGTACGTGGCCAGAATGTACAACTACCTCGGCCCTTTGATCGCGCCCAACCAGATCACCGTGGTACTCTTCGACTGGAGGGGCTTTGACACCCTCGGGGAGTGCATGGTTCTCGTCACGGGGGTGATCGTCACCGCGATGCTCTTCGGCAGGGGGGCGATGTCCAAGACGAAGGAGGTCTTGGAGGAGTTCGCGGGCAGCTTGGAGAGAGCCCACGACTCCGTCGTGTTGGGGCTCTTCGGATACCCCGTGATCATAGCCATCATCGCGTACGGCATCGTCATCATGCTCGGGGGCCACATCACCCCCGGGGGAGGCTTCCAAGGCGGGTCGATAGTCGCGACGGGATATCTGCTGGGCGTCATGGGCTACGGGTTGAAGCGCAACCCCCTGCGGCTGAGGCATATGGGTCTGTCTTCCTTCGAGACGGCTGGCGCCCTGACCTTCCTTGTCTTGGGCTTGCTCGGTCTGGCCACCACAGGGTTCTATCTGTACAACACTGGGTCCAACCTCGGTTACATGGAGTTGCTGGAGCCGAACTCCATGGTGAAGACCTACTACAGCCCGAGCGACTCTGGCTTGGCTGCCGAGCTGAACTACCCGGAACTGCCCGACAGGCCCTATAAGGGGCCTGGCATTCTGCCCTTCCTCAACATTGCCGTATTCCTCAAGGTCCTAGGCGGATTATCGACGCTAGTTTTGGTTCTCACGGAGGCGAAGAAAGCATGAGCTTGGCGATACCGCTGGGGGAAATGATCTTCGCCATCATATCCGGTTTTGTGCTGGGATCGCGGCTGCGAGCCTTTCCGGGCGAGGGCAGGGTCCGCATTGGATACGTCTTCGGCATTGCGGGAGCCACACTGTTGTACGGCGCCTACGACTTCTATTACTACCGGATCGGGGGCATCGTGCTGAGGAGGACATGGTACTCACCGGGCCTCTCAGGGGCCTTCCTGTTCGGGATGATCGGAATCATTCTCGGACGGGAGCTGATTGGGCGCAGGCGGAGCTCCAAAGGAGATGAACCCTAGTGTTCGTTACAACCTCCGAGTGCAACAAGTGCGGAGACTGCATAAGGGAGTGCCCAACCAAGGCCATCATGGAGATCGGGGGCCGGGTCGTCAGCTGCATCACGTGTGGGATGTGCGCCGACATATGTCCCACGAAAGCCATCACGATGAACAAGTACGGAGGCTTCGTCCTCAACAGGGCGAAATGCACCAAGTGCGGCCTTTGCAGGGCGATCTGTCCCATGAACATAATCCGCATGGAGCCTTATCCGGTCGGCATCTGCGCCCGGTGCGGAAAATGCGTCGATGTGTGTCCCGTGAACGCCAGGCTCGATGGGGGGGCCTTCCTGAAGTTTAGGAAGAAGGAGCTGGTGGAGAGACTTCTCGGCCTTGCCTACATAGAGAAAACTGCGCAGGAAACGATGCTTGATCTTGAGAGGGCTAAGAAGCCGCAGCAGGAGCTCTCCAAGCGCAGCATCAAGATCGACCTTGAGAAGTGCATACGATGCCGGCGGTGTGAGATGACCTGTCCCGCGTCCGCCATAAAATTGGAGATCCAGACCGAGGGATGCACTCGCTGTGGGCGGTGCGTAGAGGTCTGCCCGTTCGAGGCAGTCGACCTCGAGAACTACGAGATGCTGAAGCGCTGCACCAGGTGTCTGAAGTGCGTGCCCGAGTGTCCGCAGCGAGCCATCTACGTTGACAAGGGCGAGGTCAAGATCAAGCGTCCGCAGGGTGAGATCAAGGGCACGATCACATGGTGTGCCAACTGCGGCATATGTGAACTGAACTGTCCGACGAAGGCCATCTACAAGGATCGTGGCAAGTACCTCAACGACCCCAGCCTGTGCATCCGCTGTGGGAGATGCGTCCAAGTCTGCCCGATGAAGGTCAGGGTCGAGAAGGACGGGATATTCAAGGGAACCTGTATCTTGTGCGGGAAGTGCATCAAGGAGTGCCCGGTGGGCGCAATATCCTGGGCCAAGGTGAGCTGGGACGGGAAGGTCACGGAGGCATGCACGAAGTGCGGCACATGCACCCAGGTCTGTCCGACCGAGGCGATCAGCCTGCTGCCCGGCGGCAACGTCGAGGTCGACATGGGGAAGTGCATAATGTGTGAGACCTGCGCGTCCTACTGCCCCTACGACGCCATACCCATTCTGGTTTCCCAGCCGAAGAAGAAGGTGGCGGAGGGGATCACGCGCATCGACAAGGACATCTGCGTTAGGTGCATGCTGTGCGTCAAGATATGTCCCCACAAAGCCATAGACGGTGACATCAACGTCGATCCCGAGAAGTGCGTGCATTGCGGTGCATGCGCACACATATGCCCTGTGAACGCGATCAAAGTCTGGAGAAAGTTCGACAACGGAGTGGAGCTTGGGGAGAGGTGATGCTGTCATGTCATTAGGGGGTTTCCTCAGGGTCATAGCGTACGGGATTTACACCAATGCCTCGAGGATCCTTTTCAGGTACGACCGAGTGACGAGCAGAGAGCTCCGGAATTCCGTACTCACGGGGTCCGTTAAGGCGCTTACCAGCGAGAACAGAGTGGGCTGCCTGGGATGCGGGGCGTGCGCGAACATCTGCCCGATGAAGTGCATCAGGATGGTTCCCATAGAAAGCCCGGTGGAGATCATCCCGGGCTTCGTGAAGAGAAGCGTCCCCGAGATCGATCACATGAAGTGCATATACTGTTTCCAGTGTCACGACAACTGCCCGATAACCGCGCTTTTCGGCCTCCCGGCAACGATCCATCCTCGCGAGGTAGCCAACCCCCTCGACATCGAGGCGATGACCAAGGACCCCACGCAGCTTCTGAAGAGTCCGCTGAAGATACCGGAGGACAAGATCGTGGAGATCGAGAAGCTACTGGCCGACGAGGCGAGCGAGCTATTGAGGAGGAGGAAACCGTGAAGGCTCTGGCAAGGAAGCGTGCCATCCACGTGATGCTCGTGTACACGGGCGGGTGCAACGGATGCGACATAGAGGTTGTGGCCGCGGTCTACTCCCCCATCCATGACTTGGAGCAGTACAACGTCATGCTAACCTGGAATCCGAGGGAGGCCGACATCCTTCTGGTCACGGGGCCAGTTACCAAGAAGATCGCCCCAGCGCTGAAGGCGATATATGATGCCATACCGGAGCCCAAGGTCGTCGCGGCCGTCGGGGCGTGCGCGATAAACGGCAATGTCTACAAGAACCTCGGGGGCGATCTCGGGCCAAGCACGGAGATCGCAGGTCCGGTCGAGAACATCATCCCCGTGGATGCGAGGGTTCCGGGCTGCCCGCCCAGGCCCGAGGACATCATTGCGGCAGCAGCGGCCGCGATCAAGATCCTATCGGGGAGGTCGGACTGATGTCAGCGGAGGATAATGATTACTCCGAGTTCATGGGGAAGGGCAAGGCTAGGGAGAGGACGTTCGACGGAGATACCGATAGGCTTCGTCCACTCGGCCCTCCTCGAACCTTACAGGACGCGCTACTTCGTCGAGGACGAGATCGTCAAGGACTGCGAGATAGAGATGGACCCGGCATACAGGGGGATCGAAAGGATCCTCGAGGGGATGCCGGTGGACAGGGCAAACATCATAACGGAGAGGATCTGCGGCATCTGCAGCAACGGGCATCTCTGGAACTCGGTTAGGACCGCCGAGGCGGGTTTGAACATAGAGATCCCAAAGGCTGCCCAAGCGATAAGGGTCTTGGCCGAGGAGCTAGAGAGGATCCACAGCCACCTGATATTCATAGCCCATGCCTGCGAGGTCCTAGGACATGAGACCTTTGCCTACAGGAGCTTCCTGATGCGAGAGCCGGTCATGCAGATACTGTACATGATATCGGGCAACAGGGTGAACTACGCAATACCCGTGCTGGGAGGGGTGAGGCCCCGGACGCAGATCGCCCAATGGAAGGGGAAGGCAATTCTGGAGGCAATGGACAAGCTGGACGCCAATTTGAAGAAGTTCATCGAAAGGTTCTTGGCTGACATAATGGTGATGTCAAGGCTCAAAGGGGTGGGCGTCTGCGACAAACGCACCGCGATCAAGTACCATGCCGTCGGCCCCACCGCCCGGGCATCCGGCATCGACTTCGACTGGCGCATCAAGATGCCGGAGTACAAGGACTTCGATTGGGACATGGTGGTGTTGGACGAGGGCGATAACGCGGCGAGGGTCAAGACACGTGCGCTGGAATGCTTGGTATCGGCACGGATTGCAAGACAGGCGGTGGAGAAGGCGATGGGCGACTCCGACGTGCTGAACCGGGACTGGCAACTCGGCTCGATGGCCATCCAGCACAGCTACATCGAGGTCCCGAGGGGCGAGCTGTACCATTCCTACCGGCTGGATGACCAGGGCAGGATAAGGCACTACATAGTCAGGACGCCGACCGTGACGAACCTTGCCACCATGGAGGTTGTGTGCGTGGGCGATCAGCTCACGGACGCCGTCGTAACGTTGGCGACCTGCGACCCTTGCCTGACCTGCTGCAATCGATTTGTCGTAATTGACGAGAGGGGAAGGGAGAGGTCGATGACCTTGCAGGACCTGAGGAGGGGTGGATCGTGATGGATATTCTCGATGCCGAGACGCTCGCGGGCATCCTAGTGGCGTCTTTCGGGGTTCCGATGCTCGCCATATCCTACTCGGTTCTGCTTCCCGGGATCGTCAGGAAGATTCAGGCCCGGATCCAGCAGAGGATCGGCCCAGGGATACTGACGCCGGGTTTCTTCGCGATTCTCAAGTTCATGTTCAAGCACAAGCCCGTGATAAGCTCGCCGATGCCGACCCTGTACAAGTGGAGCCCGAGCCTGGGGATCGCAGCCATGTACTTCGTGGTCATCTTCCTGACGCCGCAGTGGGCGGGGATACTCGGCCTGGGAAGCCTGGTGGCCATAATCGGGCTTCTGAAGATCGAGGAGTTCGTCTACGTTGTGATGGGCTATCTTTCCTCCAGCATCCTCTCGGTGAGGCTTCCGTATCCCGACACGGCGAAGGGCTCCAAGTGGTCCGACGCGCACAGGTCCACCCTCGAGAACTGGGGTTCGGTCAGGATGTGGAAGATGATCGTCTTCTCATCCCTGCCGCTCTACGTCGCGATGTTCATTCCGGTCGCTTTCGCGGGGTCCATAAGCATAGCGGACATCGTGAACTCGCAGGCGGGAGGCAACTGTTTCATCTTCAGGGTGCCCGGGGCAATCGGTGCGGCGGTCTACTTCCTGGGGTACGTGGCCATCCTCAACGAATACCCGTTCTCGATCGGAAAGGCCAAAGCGGATCTGGTGGAGGGGCCAATGCTCGAGCTCGCCAGCAGTTGGAGGGCCAGCTACTACTTGATGAGAGCCCTCGTGATGTTCGCCGTCTCGAGCATCTTCGTCACCCTCTTCTTCGGGGTGCCGCTCGACCCATTGAACGGCTATCGAATCATCGTGCACCTTGTGCTCGTCTTGGTCCTCCCCGCTCTCGGTGCTGTCCTGAGCGCTTTTAGCCCGATTTTGACGTTTAGACAGGTGGTACCCGTGTCCGTGGTTGCCACCGTGGTCGGTTTCTTCACCTTCGTGATATCGATGGGGGTTGGCGGATGAAGTTCGCAGTTGAGCCAGGAAAGGTGTTCAATCTCGGAGGATACATCGTCGAGAACGTGGCCAAGCTACCCTACCGTGATCTCGTCGTGGGAAACCACCTGAAGGAGCCGGTGAAGATAGACGTGCCGATCTACTCCGAACAGATGGTGAACGCGATCAGGGAGTCCGGGCTGATAGTGCGACCCGTGAGGCAGGGCGAGGATCTAGTCGATGCCATCAATCGTGTCAAGAAGGCCTTGGAGGTCTGGCAGGGGGCATAGCAGGTGGCAAAGGAGGACCTCGAAGCGTGGAGTGGAGCGCAGAGATCCCTTCCCGTCTTGGTCGGCCTAGTGTGGATGGCCGTGGGGCTTGCCGTTTCCACCCTGTCGATTATGGAGATCGCCAACCGCTGGGAGTACCTCCCATGGGGAGTAGCGATGGTGCTGGGCGGGCTGTTTGTCCTTTACCTCAGGCTGGCCGTTCTCCCCAGCGTGCGGAGACTCTAGCCGGCGTTACTGGTGCATGCCCCCTCGCAGCCAAGGCATGCACGGCTATTCCTCGTCGCCGGTTTCTCTTATCCTTCCCGGGAGGAGTTCACGCCTGTACTGCCTATCGACCAGCTTCCCGAGTATCTCCACTTCCCGGTAGAGGTAGGCGTCGAGCACGGGCGATGGCCGTGCGATGACTAGGTCGCTGAGGTTCTCGTATCTAGCCAAGACGTACCGAACCTCTCTTCCATAGCTGGTGCCTGCCGGCAAGAGGACCTCAATCTCTTTTCTCACCAGCACTCCTTTGTACACGGTCTCGGGCGAGAGCTCCTTCTTGTACGATGGGTCTATCTCGTACACGATCTTGCCGCCAAAACTGGCCCTCGAATAGTGCAGGTAATACCCCGCGAAGACGATGGACCCTGCGCAGGCGACCGCGCAAACCCGGAGAATCCATGTTATTTGGTCCGCATCCAGGGAGGGAATCCTAACTCTGTCCAACCCCCAGTCGGGGTCCATGTGGACGTAGGCGAGGACGATGAGGCCGAGGAATAGTTTGCCGAGGATCAAGAACCAGGCTGGATACCAAGAAACGATCAGAGGGTACATCCCTGGATGATCGGGGAATGGGCTGAACGCAGGGTAGCCGCGCAGATGATAGTAGAAGGAATCTTCGAACGCCCAGAAAGCCAAGTTGAACCCAAGAAGGGTCGTCCCGTCCCGCAGTGACCGCTTCGTGGCAGCGTACATGGGGAAAAAGCCGAGCCAACATCCGTAGGATAGCCCCCAGTATAGCGCGGTCAGGGTCCCCCAGGGGATTCTGGGGGCGACGAGCAGGTCCACCACCAGGAAGGCGAAGAAAAGAAGGAAAGCTAGGCAAAATAGCTCGATGGCCGGATGCTCCTCGAAGAACCGGTGCAAGGATTCCTCATCTCCTGCCATGTTCCTCCACAGGCGTGTCGCGGATTGCCCTGAAGGGCATTTCCCATCTGGGTAATGAAACCGCGCTTCCTGCTGGCCGGTATCCAGGATCCGTCCAAGGTGCACCCCCTATTGGCGGCGTTCCGGGACGCGTACATGGAGAAGGCCGGGTACGTGAAGCTCCGCCATCTACTTTTCGATTTGCTGAAGATGGGCGCCTGCTGATCGCGTAGACGGTAGGATTGAGCCCGGAGCAGAGGTCGCGCCCGCCGGCATCCTTGTAGCCGTAAGGGCGGCGACCGGCAAGATCGGCCTCGTTCATGTAAGGCGCCTGCGACTTCATCCCCCGCCTATGGTGAACGGCTGCTAGGAAGGGCCATAAATGTTTCCGGGGAAACCGGGATTGCCCCAAGATGGGCGACCATCGGTGGCGATCGAGTCGGGGTGCGTCCGTCGTCGCAGAAGCCGCCTGCATTTGAGGCAACGAACGCCGCCGGTACGCTAAAGTGAGAGACGGAGACGGAGGCCGACGGAACAGATTAATAGACGTTTCGGCCCCTTGGCTCCTCATGCGATCCAGATCGTCTGCCGAGTATCCCCAGGCCTCTCGGCATTTCTATGACGAGTCAAATGGTTTGCCATCGAACGCCGTCCACGCAATGGCACGCCGAGGTAACGAGATCTGGGCAGGGACGGAGCGTGGGATAGCTGTCTATGCCAGGGGCTCATGGAAGCCCCGCATGGAGCGTGGTTGGCCAGCTGGGCGCGTGGATAGGCTGTACGCTCTCAGCAAGGGCATGGTCGTGGCCCGATGCGATGGGAAAACGATGGTCTTTGAAAGAGGCAGGTGGTCAGACGACGCAGGGCCCGTCGGCCTCGTTGGGGCGGTAGAGGACCAGCAAGGCACCATCTGGGCACTCTCCGCTGACGGCCTGTGGACGCTCGGAGACAAGGGCTGGAAGCTCCGAAAGGCCAACGACGACGCAGTCGTGTTCACAGACTTCATATGGCTCAGAGAGGAAAGGGGAGTAGCCGGGACCACGGACGGACTATTCTTCCTGCAGGGCAAGCGCCTGTACTGGTACATCGTCGAGGCCCACGAGGAGGGGCTGCTGAGCGAAGATGTCAGGGCGCTGTGCGAAGACACCTGGGGAGATCTCTGGATCGCCACCGATCGCGGGATCTCGATCTACAGGCCTCCGAATGGCTGGTGTTCTCTGACGGGCGCTGACGGATTACCCATCGAGAGCTTGACGAAGGCCAGGGCGGGGCCTCCGGGAGTCCTTTGGTTCGGAAGCGACAGCGGCCTCCTGCGGCTTAGGGACGGCGTATGGAACTACTACGCCTCGCGAAGGTACCTTCCGGACGACCGCGTAAACGACATCCTTCCTGGAGCGAAGGGGGACGTCTGGGTTGCGACGCCCGGTGGCATCTCGCACATCACCTATGAAAATATGACCTTGGCGGAGAAGGCCGATCGCTATGCTCGTTTGACGGAGAGATACCACAAGAGGCGCGGATACGTCACGGTGAGGTGGTTGAAGGAACCGGGCAATCTCGAGTCGGGCCATGTTGAGATATCGGACAACGATGGCACATGGACCGGGCTGTACCTCGCAGCACAGTCGTTCAGGTACGCGGTAACGAAGGATCCGGAGGTCAAACGCCTTGTCTCAGAGTCGCTAGATGCACTGCTCTATCTGGAGGCAGTCACCGGGATTCCGGGCTTTCCGGCGCGTGCGGTCCGAGTTGAGGGGGAGCCGGGTTTTGGGAATGGGCATCCGGAGTGGCATCGCTGCGCCGACGGGAAGACCGAGTGGAAGGGTGATACCAGTTCGGACGAGATCGACGGCCAGTTCTTCGGGCTCTCCATATGCTACGACCTTGCCGCAGACGAGGATGAGAGGGCTCGAATAAGGGCGACCGTAAAGAGGATCGTTGACTACATAATCTCTAACGGCTACCTGTTGGTGGATTGCGATGGGAAACCAACGACCTGGGGAGTCTGGGCGCCCGAACTGCTCAACCGGGACGATCGGTGGCGCATGCAGAGAGGGCTGAACTCACTCGAGATGATCTCACACCTCAAGGTGGCGTATCACATGACGGGCGAAAGGAAGTATCAAGACGAATACGAGAAGATGGTGAAGATGCACCATTACGCTCTGAACTCGATCAAGCAGAGGATCACGGTGCTGGGCAAGCATACCTGGCACGATGACCAACTGGCGATGCTCTCCTACTACCCGCTTCTGCTCTACGAGAAGGACCCGGATCTAAGGCAGATCCTCCTCCTTAGCTTGGAGAGGACCTGGCAGCAGCTGAGGGAGATGCGTTACCCCCTGTGGAACTTCATTTACGGGGCAGTTACCCGCAAGCCCTGCGATTCCGAGGCATCTGTAGATTTCTTGGCAAGGCTGCCCCTTGACTTGGTCAAGTGGGACATCAAGAATAGCGTAAGGGCCGACCTCAAGAGAAACCCAGAGGACCCGAGCCTTGCCGCGGTTCCAATACCTGCGGATGAACGAACCATCGAGAACTCGGATGGCTGCTTCTTCAGAATTGACGGCGGCTTCCACGGGATGGCGGCCCAGGACGGCACGATCTATCTTCTGCCGTACTGGATGGCCCGCTACCACGGGCTGATCGATGCCTAGCCCCATTAACAATCGTCATGAGACAGGACTGTTGGCGAGGACAGGACTGTTGGCGAGGACGATGAAGCCACGCGTGCTGATGGCGGTCGATCCCAAGCTCAGGGACGAGATCTTCAGCCAAGATGCCTTGCGAAGACTGGAGTCCTTCTCGTCCGCAACCTACCATCCCGGCCCGGGCAGCATGACAGCCGAGGAGCTAGCAAGGAGGATTCCGCGCTTTGAGGGCCTGATCACCTGTTGGGGTTCGCCCAGGATAACCCCCGAGATCGTGGCGAAGGCGAAGAGACTGCGGATCATCTCGCACTCTGCCGGCAGCGTCAGGCCGTATGTGTGTGATGAGGTTTTCATGAAGGGGATCTGCGTCACCAACGCATCCTCGGCGATCGCGGTCTCGGTTGCTGAGACCACGATTGGGCTTATCATTGCCTCCCTGAGGCATCTCTTCGAATACGATGATCACCTGCGCAGCGGTCGTGAGGAGAAGCCAGACTTCGGGGCATCCCATGAGCTGACCGGTCGCACCGTGGGGATCATCGGCATGGGCGAAGTCGGGAGGAGGGTGATGGCGTTCCTCAAGCCATTCTCATGCAGAATCCTGGTTTACGACCCCTACAAGTCCGCGGCCGAGATCGAGGAGGCAGGGGGACTTCCCGCCCAGCTTGGGGACCTGATGTCTCAGTCGGAGATCGTGTCGATACACGCTCCAAACATACCATCGAACCGACGCATGATCAGCCGGGATCTCTTGGCGCGTCTGCGCGATGGCGCCGTATTGGTGAACACGGCGAGGGGGGAGTTGATAGACGAGGACGCCCTCATCGAGGAGGTCAGGTCTGGTAGGATCAGCTGTGCCCTGGACGTTTTCGAGGCGAACGCCCGGGAGGTCGCCAGAAGATTGGCGGGGGCCGGCAATGTCATCATGACTCCCCATATCGCCGGGAAAGCGGTGGAGACCCGGCGCAGGCAGGGGGAGGTGGTGGTGGAAGACATGAGGCTGTTCTTCAGCGGGGGGACTCCGAGAAACATCGTTTCGAAGGAGATGCTGGAGTGGATGGCCTAGGCTCCAGTGCGGGCGGTTGGGGTTCATCTGGGTCGAGCCTGCTTGTTTAGCCCGGCTTCCTGCGGCTGGGCGTTCATCTCGCGGGCACCCCTCGTTGGCCAAGACGCGACCACAGCCTCTTTCCCATCAGTGCCAAGACCAGGCTGACGCAGGACACGATGACGATCGGGGGTCCAGGGTCAAGATCGTACAGCACGGAGAGGGACAGCCCGATCGTCACAAGCACCATGCCGACTACGACGGCGAGGCCCATCATGCGCTTCATGTCGTGCGTGAACAGGCCGCTGATCGTCGCTGGGATGGTGAGGAGCGCTATGGCGAGGACCACGCCGACGACCCTCAACAGCAGGACCACCGTCAAAGCGATCAGAACCAGGAGAAGCAAATACAGGCTCCCGGTCGGGATCCCCGAAATCTTCGCGAATTCCTCGTCAAATGTGATGGCGAGCAGCTGCTTGTACATGCACACAACGACGAGGACGATTGCGATAGTGAGGCCGACCATGAAAAGGAGGTCCCGAGAGCCCACGAGAACGATGCTGCCGAAGAGGATCGTCATCGGATCGGGCACGATGCCCGGAGCCTTTGTGATGAAGAGGATTCCCAGCGCCATGCCCATCACCCAGAGCACGCCTATGGTGGAGTCCTCCCTCAGGCGGGTCTTCATGCTGGTGATGCCAAGGGTGACGGCGGTGCCGACCGCGAAGAGCACTGCCCCGAGGATGGGCTCGAACCCCAGCAGGTAAGCGAGGCCTATGCCGCCGAAGCAGGTGTGGGCGATTCCTCCGCTGATGAAGACCAACCGCTTGACGACGACGTAGGTGCCGATGATGCCGCAAGCGACGCTGGCTAGGAGTCCGGCGATGAACATGTTCCGGATGAAAGCGAACTCGGCCAACGGTCCAAGGAGGCTCATTGGTGTTCCTCGAAGACTCGGTGCGGCAGGCCATGGGCTATCAGTTCCACTGGGCACTGGTAGGTTTCCTCGATGTCTTCCTTCGTCAGCTGTTTCTCATCGTGGATGATGAGGCGGCGATTGAGACAAGCGACCCTTCTCACGCGGGAGGAGACGACGCCGATATCGTGCGTGACGATGACGATCGTGATGTCCCTGTTGAGCTCTGCAAGAAGGTCGTAGAGATTCGTCTGAACCTTCATGTCGATGCCCGCTGTTGGCTCGTCCAGTAGGAGTATCTGCGGCCTGACTGCCAGCGCCCTTGCGATGAAGACCCGTTGCCTCTGGCCACCCGACAGGTCGTTGATCTGTCGCTGACGGTAGTCGAGCATGTCGACGGCTCTGAGGGCCTCGGTCGCAATCTCCCTATCCTCCTTGGAGTAGCCGGGCATCCCCCCGCGGTTGGAAAGGCGCCCCATGAGCACGATGTCCCACACGCTTATGGGGAAGTCCTTGTCGTACCGGGCGTGCTGGGGAACGTACCCGATCTTGCCCCTGGCCTTGGCCGGCGGCTGGCCCAGCACCGTCACCTTGCCCCTCCAAGGAGCCACTAGCCCCAAGGCCGTCTTGAGGAGCGTGGTTTTCCCGCCACCGTTCGGCCCAAGGATGGCCAGGTAGTCTCCGCGAAGAACGGACAGGTTGATGGCTTCAAGGACCGGGACATGGTCGTACCGGACCCACACATCCTCGAACCGGATCACTTCTTCGGGCTGAATACGGGTTCCCTCCCCAGATGGCGCGTGAAGCTGCCGCCTTTCTGAAATGGGTGGCCGCAGAAGCTTATTAAAGTGCCGCCGCACGCCATTTAGTTGGCGGTTTTGGTTGCGAGTCCTTGGGCAAGCTTCGCCGCTACGTCCCTGAGGTTTTCGATGTAGTTCTCGGCCAAAGGGTCAACGGACACCACGGTGCCTCCGATCTCCTCGGCGATGGTCTTGGCGCTCGATGAATCGAACTGCGGCGAGACGAACACGACCCGGATTCCGTTCTCCTTGGCCTGCTTCACCAGGGCGAGGATGCCGGTCGGGCCCGGCCGCTTGCCGGCCTCCTCAACCGCCAGCTCTTGGATTGCGTAATCTCTGGCGAAATATGCCCATGCCGGGTGATACACGAGGAACGAACAGCCCTCCTTTCCGCTGAAAAGCTGCCTTAGCTCCAAGTCGAGTTGGTCAAGGCGCGATAGGTAGGCGTCGCGCCTTTCCGTGTAGTAGCCCTCGTTTTCCCTGTCGATCTCCACTAGGCCGTCGCACATGTTCCTCACCATCTGCTTGGCGTTCGTTGGCGAGAGCCAGATGTGTGGGTCTTTGCCTCCCTCGTGTTCGCCTCCCTCGATGAGATCTATGCCCTTGGAGCAGTCCACGACTCTTAGGGCTTTGTTCTGCGCCGTGATCTCGTCCATGTGGGCGATCTCGAATTCGACTCCGCTGCCGACCTTGAAGTAGATGCTGGCTTGCGCAACGGCGGCCATCTGCCCCGGCGTCGGGGAGTAGGTGTGCGGGTTTGCGTTCGGCGGGACCATCACGGTAACCCTTATCCTGTCGCCCCCGATGGCTTCGACCATCTCCTTCTGGGGCAGGATCGTCACGATCACGCCGATCTTGTCCTCGTCGGCCTTGCGGATGCAGCCGTGGAGGATGGTCGCTAGAACGAGCGCGGCAAGGATCACGATGAGTTCGACGCGAGGCCTTGCCCTCACGGTAGCCGGTCTGTGTTCTCGGGTTAAATGTCTTCGTACAATGGGCAGCTTGGACTGATCGTTGGCACCGGCAGTGCCTTTCTGGCAGATGGCAGATGGGCTACATTTTTCTCCCAAGTAGTCGGGCTCTGCGCGGCTTGAACTCCAAGGAGAGGGTGCTTGCCGCCCTCGAGAGACAGGAGCCCGACAGGGTGCCGACGGGGGAGTTTGCAACGGACTACCCCGTGATAGAGGCCGCGCTGGGACGGAGGACGTACTGGAGGGCCAAGATCAGGGAGACGAAAGCCCTCTGGCAGGGGAAGAGGGACCAGGTCGTGGAGAGCCAGAAGCGGGACATAGTCGAGTTCACCAGGAAGATGGGTCTGGACATGGTCCCGGTGATGCTGGTCCCGAGCAAGGACAAGGTGTTCGAGAAGCCGAAGCCGATCGGACCCAACATGTGGCGTGACAAGGAGGGAAATGTGTATAGGCTTGCCGAGGGAAGCCAGAACCTTCTGTGCGTAAAGAGGGCGGATGAGGGACGGGAGTACACGGTGGACGACTTCACCTACGAGAAGCCCGAGGTCGATGAAAGCGAGCTCGAGCTCGTCAGGCACGTGGTGGCTGAGCTCGGCGATACGCATTTCATCTTTGCAAGGAGTTCGGATGGGTCAATAGCCTTGCCCGGCGGCTTGCTGAATGGCATCAAACTCTGCGTTACGAAGCCCGATGTGGTCAAGAAGGCCGTGGAGGTCAACCTAAAGCACGCCATCGCCCTGGACAAGGTTTTCGCTAGGGAAGGCGTCGACGCCCTGGCTCCGGGGGCTGACTATGGCTACAATAAGGGCACATTCCTCAAACCGGAGCTCATCGAGAAACTGTTCTTCCCGGCGATGAGGAGACAGTGCGAGGCGGCCCATGCCATGGGCCTGAAGGTAATGAAGCACTCCTGCGGCAACAACTGGCCCATCATGGACCTCTTCGTGCGGGCCGGCTACGACGCATACCAGTCGATTCAGCCCACGGCCGGGATGGAGATCGGGAGGCTTAAGGACCTGTACGGCGATCGCATTGCGCTCTGGGGAGGGGTATCGTGCGAGAGGCTGGCCGGGGGAACTCCGTCGGAGATAAAAGCCCTAACCCGGCATGCGATCGAAAAGGCCGCGCCGGGCGGCGGTTTCATATGCGCCTCGAGCCACTCGCTACTGGTGGGGACGAAGTTCGAGAACTACTGCGCCATGCTCGAAGAGATAGTCCGCTTGGGCAACTACCCGCATTAATCTTTATCAGGCCCGGGTCCGCCGGGGCTCGGGGTCGCGGATGGACGGAATGCCTCGCGTGGCATTGGCTGTCATCGGGCTTTCGCTCGTCACCCTTCCATTGGGCATTGCCTTGTCGGAGGCCTACCCGGCCCTGTTCTTGCTCATCTCCGCGTTCTGGCTCGTGTCGCCCATCCTCTTCACGGAAAACAGGCCCCTCTTCAACCTGTGTCTGGCTCACAGCACCTTTTTCGTGATCCTCTACACGAGGGCCTTGGCAACGTCCACGGTCAGGCTCCTGGGGCCGTCTATGCCACTCGGATACCACCTCGAACAGGCTGCTGCCTTGGCGGTTCTGATCTTGCTGGCTCGGCGATTCTTCACCCTTGGGATGATCAGGATGACGCGGCAGGGAATCGGCAGAGCGATGGTGCTCGGGTTGTGCATTGGGCTGCCATTCGGGGTAGTGGATCACCTCTCCGGCGAGCGGATCGTCCCGATGCCTGACTTGGGCTTTCCAGCATCCTTGCTCTGGATAGCCAGCCTCTCGCTGCTGGTGGGCATGGTCGAGGAGGTGCTTTTCCGGGGGGTGTTCTATCGATCCGCCAAGAACATCGTCGGGCCGCGTGCCGCATCGCTGTTCCAGGGCCTGCTTTTCTGCCTCGTCCATTATCCGAATCCGGCATCAGCCCTGGCCGCAGCGCTGCTTTTCGGGGTAATCATGGTCTTCCTGGTCGAGAGGACGGGAAACATCTTCGGGCCGATCGTGGCACATTTCTCGAACAACACCGTGTGGATGCACCTCGCCTTCTACGGACTTTTCCCATAGGCGCAGTTCGTGGACGGCCGTTCTGGCATCATTCCTGCCCCGCCTCCGGTCCCCACCAGTCCTTTCTCAAGAGCGTCTTGCCGTCTGAAAACCCATCCTCCCTCTTGGCCAGGTGCTTGACCATGCGGTTTCGCCAGAAGAGGAGCCGCTTCCTGTACCTGGGGTTCGCCGAGAGGTCATGGAGCTCGTTTCGGTCGTTCACAAGGTCGAACAGCTCCTCCCTACCCGACATGGGGAAGTAGATGTACTTCTGTTTACCGTCCGTGAGGTAGTGCATGGCTTCATCCGGCGAGTAGCAGGGGCTGTGCTCGCCGTGGAGATACGACCGCCATGGCTTTCCCCTCACTGCCTCAAACACGCTTCTCCCTGTCACGGAGGACGGCACGGGAATCTTCGCGGCCTCGAGTATGGTGGGCATGACGTCCTGTAGCCCCACAACCTGGTGGAAGACCCCTCTCGGAAGGTCCAGTTGCTTGGGGTACCTCAGGACGAAGGGTATCCGCGCCGATCCCTCGTAGGCGTAGGTCTTCCGATGTAGGTAGTGATCGCCCATCATGTCGCCGTGGTCCGAGACGAAGATGATCAGGGTATCGTCGAGCAGGTTGATGCGACGTAGCTTCTGCATGAGCCTCCCAAGCTCGTAGTCGACATGGGTGCAGCTTGCCATGTATGCCGCGCGCATCCGGTGGCTCTGCTCTGGCTTCAGCCTGCCCCGCCACGCCGTAGGATCGTGCGGGCCTGGGACGTTGTTCCTCTCCGCCCAGTCCCCGATCGGTATCTCCGGGAGCTGCCTGTTGATGTACATGTCCCAGAAGTACCGAGGCGGGTCATACGGTGAATGAGGCCTGAGATGGGATGCCCAGATGAAGAAGGGCCGGGTGGGGTCCCTCTTGACTATCTGCTCGATGGTTACGTCCGTCGTCCAGACCGTGGGATGGTATCTTTCCTCCAAGTGCTAGGGCCGGGCGTCCCAGGCGTTGGCATCAAGCCCATGGCCTCTCTCCTCTGCGTTCGGGCCGAGGTTTTCCTTGAGCCACTCAAGGTAGTCGTCGGCTCCCTCCCGAAGATCATGGCAGATGACGTTGTGGAACCCGTAGAGCTTCCTCGCGGGATGGAGGTTGCGCCAGCCGACGTTGATGCAGTGATAGCCATTGTCCGCGAGGACTTGGGCGACGGTGTTGCGTTCATTCCACTCCGCCGTGGAGTAGCCCACAAGCCCGCATGCGTAGCTCGACTGCCCAGCGAGGAGGCACCGCCGGGCGCCGGTCGTTGAAGGGATCTCGGTGTAGGCATTGGGGAAGTAGGCACCCTGATTGATGAACGAATCGAGGTTGGGTGTCTCCACGACGGGATGTCCGGCCAGGCCTATGTGGTCGCCGCGCTGCTGGTCGGTTGTGAAGAGCAGAATGTTCGGGCGACCGTGGCTCATCAAGAACGCCGGGTCGCCTTGCCTGGGCCGGATTTTTATAGATTTGGCTGGCAGACGTCTTCGGCCTCCCGCCCGGTATGACGCTTGCCGGAGTCGCATTAAGCTTGCCCGAGTCGCATTAATATTGGAGGGTTGCCTGGGCGCAGGGCGTGGATGCTGACCGGTTGAGGAGGGCGTCGGGAATATGTAACCTAATCGCACCGGTCGTCGGCCTGTCGATGGTGGGCATTTCGGTCTCCATGGCGCCCTGGTTTGACTGGAACCGGAACGCCCTCAGCGATCTCGGGGTGGGCAGCACTGCGAGGATATTCAACTCAGGGCTCATTGGGGCCGGAGTTGTGGGGTTAATCGGAGCGCCGGGCCTTGTGATCTCGGTGTTCAGGGGCAGATTGGTCAGGGTTGCCGGTGGGCTTTTCGCATCTGCTTGGATCTGGCTGGTCTGCATCGGCCTCTTTCCCGAGAACGTCGGAAGGATACACTTCATAGTCTCGGTGGCGTTTTTCGTCTCGCTGTCCCTATCGATGATGGCGATTGGGCTGGGCATGCTACGCTCGGAGGCCAAGGGGAATCGTCTGTACGGCGTGCTCGGTCTTGGGCTGGGCATCACGGCAGCAGTTGCTTGGACGTTGCCCCACGAGGGGGTGGCCATACCGGAAGCGATCTCGTCCGTGGCCGGTTCGGTCTGGATCGCCGGCCTTGGGGCCAGGTTGCTTCGCGCCCCCTGGTCGTATGCTCAAGATCAGCCCGGCTCCTCCTGAGCCTGAAGGAGTCTCGTCTCGCCCGCGTCGCCGAGCCTGAGGTTGCCGACGATCACGCGATCCACCTCGGACGCACATGTCGTGAGAATCCTTATGGCCTCCTCGTCACAGTCGACGGAATCGATCACGCCAAGTTCGACGTACCTTTCGCCTCGGTGCAGGCCGACTATTGCCTGCTTCATGTTGACGAGGTCGTTGCATGTTAGGTTGGACGACCTCAGGGGGTTCCCGTCCTGGGCAAGGCCGCGTCGTCTCGCCCGTCGGGCGAGATAGCCCTCGACCGTCATTGACGCGAGGTCGTACTTGACTATCTTGGACTGTCTCAGAGCCGAAAGATACTGGCTAAGGCGAAAGGCCCGTCTTGCCTGTAGATCTTTCTTGCCGGCAGGGAGCGCAGGAAGGCGGACGATCTTGTTTCCCGTGCCCTTGAGGTAGGAAAGTTCTTCCTCGCGCTCAAGGATCACGACAAGGTCAGGCCGAACCGCGGTAAGGATCTGTCTGGTCAGATACTCTCCGAGCGGCCCGGCGACCAGGCCGCACGTGTCTAGGATCGTTGTCTCGCCCATACGTTGAGCTTCCTGCACCATGAGGCGGGTTCCCTCGATCACCTCATCGATGCAGAACGCTGGCGAGGTGTCACCTGCGAAGTATCCTTGGACGAACTCAGCGTCCGTGAGCCTCAAGAGATGTCTCGAGGACCGGCCAAGCCCGATGACGGTGGGCGGCCCGATGCTGGACTGGCCTACGTCGGCATCGACGAGGTGAACCTCGCCCGCCGTCGAAAGGCATCTGTTGGCGATGAGGACGCACAGCGTGGACTTGCCCGTGTCCGATTGGCCTGCGACCATGACCTTTCCCAAGCCACGGGGGGGAAGGGAGTCGATGAATGCGGACCACTCGCTCGGGTATGCTGCCTCCACTGGCTCCAGTCGTCCTGTCCCTGCCAGTCGGATCTGGGAATCTTCCACGGCCTTCAAGTCGAAGGATTCCCAGATCTTGACTACGAGGGGCTCGTTTTCCTGCGAGAAGATGATTCCCCTACAGCATATGCTTCCCTTCTCGACCGCAAGCCTCAGGGGGCCCTTGGCGAGAAAGCGGCTTCCCTTGGCGAGGAACACGGCGATACAGAAAGACTCCAACTCTTAACTTTCCTCCAAGTTGCTGGGGTGGATCGGCTCTTCGCAGGCCGACGGCGGTCTACGCCTCGGAAAGGCATAAAAGACGGTGCCGCCCTTCCACCGACGGTGTTGGCATGGCAAAGCTGCAACTTGGGATCAACACGTGCTTTGCGGTCAAGAGGTGGCCCGAGGCGAGGGAGTGGGTCGAGATCGTCGGGTGCAAGCTGGACTTGGATCTAGCCCAGTTCTCTTTCGACCTCGTCGATCCACGTGTGCGAGCGTCGGTGAGGTCGCGGAAATGCGTGGAGGCAAAGCAAGCTGCAGCGGATCAAGGTGTTAAGATCCACAGCACCTTCACTGGCCTCGGTGCCTATTCGTTTAACCTGCTCATGCATCCCGATGTGGGCATGAGGAGCGATGCACTGGAGTGGTATGAGCAGGCAGTTCATATGACGTCGGAGATGGGCGCGGATGGAACCGGCGGCCACGTCGCGTCGATGAGCTACAATGACTACGGGAACAAGGCTAGGAGGACCTACTTACTGGACTGTCTCGTGGAGTCCCTGCAGCACCTCTCAAGGATGGCTTCTGATCTGGGGCAGAAGTTCGTCCTCTGGGAGCCGATGCCGGTGCCGCGAGAGCCGCCGTGCAACATCGCGGATGCGAAATCGCTGTACCGCAGGGTGAACAAAGGGGCCGCGGTGCCCATCTTCTTCTGCATGGATACCGGACATCAATGCGCCTACTCCGAGTGCGACAGGGACTTGGACACATTCGAGTGGATCAGGGAGATCGGCCCCATGAGTCCCGTCCTCCACGTGCAGCAGACGGACGGGAAGATGGACAGGCATTGGCCCTTCACGGCCGAGTACAATGCAAAAGGCCTCATCAAAGCGGAGAAGCTGATAGAGGCCATCGAGGCCTCTGGGGCGAGCGAGGTTGCGTTGATGCTCGAGATCATTCATGCCTTTGAAGAGAAAGAAGAGAAGGTTCTGGAGGACTTGGAGAAAAGCGTCGCGTACTGGAAGGAGTACGTCTAGCGCCAGTAGAAGTCATCTGGCGTCTCGAAATCCAGGAAGGGCAGGGGTTCTCTCCGCGTGGTCACCCGCTCCCTGAGGGGAAGGGCTATGAGCGCGCCCGCGACGAAGCCGCCGATGTGAGCGAAGTACGCGACGCCGGGTGAAGCGTAGGCCGCGATTGACAATACGCCCGAGAAAAGCTGGAGGATGAACCAGAACATCAGAAGCGCGGAGGCAGGGATCGTTACCCAGGTTATGAAGTAGGCAAAGACGAGGGCGTCGACCTTCGCCCGCGGGAAGAGAACGAGGTACGCCCCCAGGACCCCGGCGATCGCTCCGCTCGCTCCAAGGGTCGGCACATCTGGGCTCATGTTTACCGCCACGTGTAGCATGGCTGCGCAGAATCCGCAGAAGAGGTAGAAAGCCAGGAACTTGAGGTGGCCGAAAATGTCCTCCACGTTGTTGCCGAAGATGCCGAGGTAGAGCATGTTGCCGAATATGTGCATGATCCCGCCGTGAAGGAACATGCTTGTCAGGACCGTGATCGTGCGCTCGCCGGCTACGAGCCTCTCTGGGACGAGTGCCCACCTCCAGAGAAACGCATCGAGCTGGCCCTGGAAATCGAGCATCAACTCGATGAGAAAGATCCCGACGTTGGCTATCACCAGTGAGTAGGTAACGAAGGGAAACGTGCGCGACGGGTTCCTGTCCCTAATGGGCAGCATTTAGCAACGATCCGGCTTTTCCGCGTCCTTCAAAAGGATTTCCCGGTTTCTTCGGACGACGTCAGGGAACAGTTAAACGTGTTCTGTGCAATGGCAGTTTGTGCCCGAAAGGCCTGCCATCCTCGTTTGCAAGGACTGCAGATACTGGTACGGCGCCGAGGATGAGGGGTTCGGCCCTTGTTCTCTCAAGCACATGCGAGGCGAGACGAAATACCTCACGAGGGGTCTGCATGCATGCGACGAGAAAGCAGCCCTTCGGGAGGCGTTGGCTTCCACGAAGCAGGTTGGGGCCTGATCCCATTCGATCCCAACCCCCGGTCGGCTGCATAAGGGAGATGAAGCCTGAGGACGCGCCCCAGGCGTGCGCTCTCTCCGACAGCGAGGGGTGGGGATTCGATGTGTCGGACTTCAAGCGAATCCTCGATCTGTGGCCCGGAGGATCCTTCGTCTGTGAGGAGAAGGGCAGGATCATTGGCATGCTCACCACGGCCACGTACGTAAGATCTGGCTGGATCGGCAACGTCGTTGTGGAGGAGCGCTTCAGATCGTCCGGGCTCGGGTCGGCATTGGTGTGCCGAGGCCTGGATCACCTGCAGCGGCAAAAGATGGAGGCGGTCCTGCTCTATTCATACAAGGGGCTTGAAGGCTTCTACAGGAGGTTCGGCTTCAGGGAGCTGGACTCCTACGAATGCTATCGGGGAAGGATAAAGGCTCGCGGCAAGCGGATCTGTGCTGAGAGGATGTGCAAGGACGACCTCGACGATGTCCGCGAACTGGACGCCCGGCGCTTTGGGGACGACCGGTCGAGGCTCTTGGAGAGGCTCTTGCGGGACTTCCCCGAAACAAGCTTGGTTCACAGGTCCGGGGACAGGCTGATGGGCTACGTCATGGCAACGGCGTCCGGACGGGTCTGCAACATAGGGCCCGGAATCGCGCTTGCGAGATCTTCCGCCCGCCTGCTCCTCGAATCTCTAGGGGTGCTTCTGAGGGGGAAGGAATGCTTTCTGGTCGCGCCGAGCCAGGTTGGCGCTGGTTTGGCGGGAGAACTTGGGCTCATCTCGAGTTTTTCGGTGACGAGGATGGCCCGCGGGATCCCCCCCGAGGTAAGGACGGACGAAATATTCGCAATCGGTGCCCTGGAGAAGGGTTGAAGCACAGTTTTATATCCCCGGGCGGGCGGGTTTTTCGTGTCGGTGCCGGCTGCCCCATGCTTCTACAACACCCTGACCCAGAGGAAAGAGCCTTTCGAGCCTATCAGAGACGGGGAGGTGCGGATGTACGTTTGCGGCCCGACGGTGTACGATGAGTGTCACCTTGGGCATGCCCGATCCTACGTCATTTTCGATGTCATAGCTCGGTACCTTCGGTTCCTGGGTTACAAGGTTCGCCTTGCCATCAATTTCACGGACGTGGACGAGAGGATCACGCGGAAAGCGGAGGCGGTTGGAGAAGATCCGCTGAAGTTCGCTGAGGCGAGGATAGGCGACTTTTTCAGGGAGATGGATGTCCTGGGCATAATGCGGGCCGACATGTACCCGCGCGTCTCCGGCTACGTGGGCGATATGATTCGGGTCGTTCAGGAGCTCTGGGACCGGGGTCTTGCCTACCGCGCTGGGGGCAAGATCTATTTCGACGTGAACAAGGCAGGCGGCTACGGAGGCCTTCTCCACGGCCGCCCAGAGGACTCGTTGGTAGCCAACGATGCTGAGAAAGGGGCGGAAACGCAGAAGAGAAGCCCTTTCGACTTTGAGCTTTGGGACGGCACGGTGAAAGACGGTCCCCTCTGGGATTCCCCCTGGGGCAGGGGCCGCATCGGGTGGCATGTGGAGTGCTATACGATGTCAAGGCTGCTCGGACATCCTCTGGATATCACGGGGGGCGGGGCCGACCTGATCTTTCCTCACCACGAAAGCAACCGACTGATAGCCTTGGCGTTTGGCCAGGATCTGGCGCGGTTCTACATTCACAACGGGTTCCTGACGCTGGGCGTGCGGAAGATGTCGAAAACCGGCGGCATCTACGTCACGATAAGGGAGGCGCTCAAGGTACATTCCCCAGAGGGCCTTCGATTTTTCCTTCTCGGCACGCACTATAGGCAGAACCTGCCCTTCTCCGATCGTGCGGTGGCGGATGCAGAAAGACGTCTTGCGGGCATGAGCGGACTGGAATCGATGCTTAGGGATGCCGGGCCGTCGAGGGGCAAGGACGATGGAGCGATGATGCAGCTTGTGCAGACCCTGCAGGATGAATTCAAGTCGGCTATGAATGACGATTTGGATACCCCTAGGGCGCTCCGTGCAGTGGGCGATTTCGCGGAAAGGGCTCGCGGTCTATCAGTCGGGTCCGATGCGGCGGGTAAAGCGCTTGAGGCCCTACGATGCGTAGGTGACGTGTTGGGGTTCAGATGGGCGTAGGGAAGGCCCCGAGGTCGGCCGAGCAACCGTTGCGGCAGATGGTCGGTGGCCAAAGAGCCAGGTTCGGCCCAACCGATGCTCGATGTCACCCTTCGAATCTGAACAGTTTAGCCGCGTTATCGTGCAGGATTCGTCTTCGGTCCTCCTCGGCGATGTCCGAGTCTAGGATCTGGCCGAGCGCAAAAGCTGGGCTCAGGAGGGTCATGTCGCTTCCGAAGACTATCCTGTCGGATCCAACGGCGTCGACAGCTTCCCGAATGCGGTCATGCTGGAGAACGCTTCCGCAGACCTCAAGGTAGGTGTTCGGACATCGGAGGCCGCCCTCTATGCCTGCTCGCCACTCGTTCTCCGCGCCACCTCCCATGTGGCCCAGGATGAAACGATGCTTCGGGAAAGCATCGGCGAGTTCGCAGACCTGGTTCACCCCCTCACGGCCCCACGTGTGTACGAGCACTATCTTTTCCTCCGGGAGTGTCTCGAGGAGCTTCAGGGTTGCCTTGGAGTTTGCCGGTTCCCCGCTGTAGGATGGGTGGAGTTTGACTCCGACGAAGCGGGGATTCGAGAAATAGGTCTTCATCTGGTAACTGGCCCGATCGGGGTCCCGGGGATTGAGGTAGACGTACGCGTAGAACCTCCTATCGCTCTGGACGAACTGAGCTGCCTCGCGGTTGCCGGTCTCCATGTCATACGTTATAGCGCGCGACGAGGAGAAGACTGCCTTCTCGATATGGTACCTGTCACAGAGTTCCGCGACTCGTTCCGGCGAATCGCAGAAGATCGGGAAGAACCATTTTCCGCAATGGGCATGGACATCGATTATCATTTGATCCCCAGGATTCGCAGGGCGTTCTCCCTCAGTATCAGGCACCTGTCCTTCTTCGAGATCTGCGATCTCTGCACGTTCAAGAGAGGTCCCGAAAAGTAGGTGAAAGGGTAGTTGGATCCGAATATCAGCCTCTCCGCACCCACCTCATCCGTCACGAGCTCGACGGCGTCCGGCGTGTCGAGCATGTCCGTGCCGATATAGAGTCCGTCATATCGGGCCAGCAGCACCAGAACTTCAGAAAGGGTCCAGTAGCTCACGGAGTTCAGGATGACCACTACGCCGACTGCTTGCGCGACCCGGACGATCTCGGTGCTCCTCCCGGGGCTCATGGCAGGGACCATGACCGGGACTTGCTGGGACGCGGCCTCCTCCAGCAGCTTGTGGAAGGGGGCGTAGTCCAGCGGCCACCCCTGCAGGTCGGGAAAGACCCGGAGCGCAGCGAATTGACCCAGGTTGAGCGGCTCATCCTGGCGCCCGTAGTATCTTCTAGGATCGACGGTTGCCGCGGGGATGAGGAAGGGTAGCCTTCGAGAGTTTTCAAGCGTCTCCTCATTGCCTTCGGCGTAGTCGTAGTAAACCCCCAAGAGCGAGAGGGAGACGGCTTTCTCGACGCCCCAGGAGGAAAGGCGGGACGCCAAAGCTTCCGGTGGGGTGCGCTTGCCTCTCTTCGGATGCCATCCGAAGCAAGTATTGGAGTCTATGATGCCGACGTCAGGTTTTTCGGCCCGCGTAGTACTCCGCCACCTTCGTAATGCCCCGTGCCATGTCCCCAATGTCGTTCTCCGTGAAACATTCGCGAATGGGAAGCGTTATGATGCTCCTGAGGATCTTCTCCGTGTTGGGGCACATGCCCTCCCTGTACTCCACATCTCGCCCGTGGAGCGGGCATTCGAATGGGCAGTGGGATGTCCCGTAGGTCCTCTTTTCCCTCAGGATGGGAAACATGTAGAGCGGCTGCCTTATGTAGCCGAACGAAGCGGGGATGCCCTCGGCGGAGATGGCCTTGGCAAACTGCTCGGGCCCAACTCCAAGGACGTCCTGGTCGATCGTCATGGGGTATAGCCAGAAGGAGTGCTTGCAGTCCCCCGGGATCTCGGGGGGGTTGACGCCAGGCACCTTCCTCAGGAGTCGCGAGAGGCGCATGCCGAGCGCTCTCCTCCGCGAGACTATCCTCCGGGCCTTCCGGAGCTGGGCCAGGGCCACGGCGCCTTGGAGCTCGGTCATCCGATAGTTCATCGCAAGGAAGAGGTAGCCGCGCTCACCCCAACCGCCCTCCCTAGGCCATGCTTTGTCAGCGAAGAGGCGTGCTCTGGATGCGAGCTTATCGTCGCTGGTGATCGTGATCCCGCCGTCCCCGCAGGTGATCTGCTTGGATTGCTGCAGGCTGAAACAGCCGAAATGGCCGAACGTCCCCGCAAGCTTCCCTTTGCGCTCGGCCAGGTGTGCTTGGCATGCGTCCTCGATCAGGTATAGGTGGTGGTCGTCACAGATCTGCCGGATTTCCTCCATGTTGCCGACGAGGCCGAAGAGGTGGATCGCGATCACGGCCTTGGTCTTACGAGTTATCTTCCGCTCAAGATCGTCCGGGTCCATCGAGTAGGTATGAGGTTCCAGATCCGCGAAGATGGGGATGCAGTTCTGGTAGAGGATCGGAATGATCGTGCCTATGTCCGATATCCCGGTGGTGATTATCTCGGAACCGGGGTCAGGGTTTATGGCACCCAGCGCGACATGGATCGAGGCCGTTCCAGATGTGGAGGCTATTGCGTGTCTGGTGCCGTAGAGTTCGGCAAAGCCCCTCTCAAAAGCCTCCACCTTGTCGCCTCCGACGCGGTTCAGCCTCTGAGACCAAATCACGTCGACAAGTTCCCTGAGTTCCTCCTTTCCTATCTCCCTTCTCTCCGGAAAGGGCGTGAGGCGGGTCCTATCTCCTCCGTCGATCGCAAGCTGAGGCAAGCCGCCACCTTGGCGCCAGGCAAGAAATGGCGGGCTAATTACTATTACCCTAGGCGCTCGAGCTTTACGTCGATTCTTGAGGCCGGGTTGGCGTCCGGGCTGCGCCTAGATGTACGCCGGGTTCTTCTCGGGGCATTTCCAAGCGGTTTGGCTGTCCAAAGAGGTCGTGGGCAGCGCGGAAGCTAGTTTTGCGAGGTCAAAGGGGCATTCGTTCAAGAAAGCCTGCGCACACTGCATTATTTCAAGGATATGGGCCGGAAGTATTTATATTCCTGCCACAACATAGTGAAAAATGCACAAACGGCACGATAATTTGTGGTCCTGATGGTTGAGGAGAGTGTCGAATACATCTTCCAAACCTCCCTCATGTCGCCGCTTGACAAGGACTATCTCGAGGTCCTAATCAAGCTGGGGTACAAGGAAGACGCCAAGAAGAAACTCGATGAGCTGTTCAGCACCCGGATGAGGAACTCCAATACGCTATTCACGCCCCAAGAGAGGGAGTGCTTCGAAGCCCTATTGAAGGCTAGGCAGTTGGAAGAGGCGGAGAGGGCACTTGAGCTGGCGTACAGGAGAAGAAGGGATGTGGACGGCAGTGGCCTGTCGCAGGTTGAGCGGGAGTACGTCGAGATGCTCCGGAGAATGGGTGAGAATGAGGCTGCGGCAAGGGTGATCGACCAGGCTGCCCACAGAAATGGAAATGCGAACGGGCCCGGGTTGCTCAGCGGGATAGACAAGGAGTACATGGATGCCTTGATTCAGCTTGGCAAGCGGGAGAAAGCAAAACAGCTTGTGGATTCCATATACGAAGCGCGCAAGACGCGGGAGCAGGCCCTCATGATGGATCTATTGAGCCGGGCCCGCAAGCGCTAAGAACTTTTTTTTCGGCAAACGATCCAGTCGTGATCCCGTTCTGATTGGCCGCCTCTTCTCAGGTGCGGCTGGAGGACACCACGCCGACCCTTTTGGCGGGACGACGTTGAAAGCCCCTTCATCAGCGGGCCTTGCACCCGAGAGCATGACTGTTGGGTTGCGTGGATAACCACGACCGCGAAGCGGCACAACGGTCTGGCTAGGGTGTACGCCGCCTCGCCTCTGGCAATCTTTATCAACAGCGTGCGTGGCCGAGCTTCCGAAGAGGCTGTTCGTGGCGGCCAACGTCCTGCTACTGGGCATAGGGTTATCGCTTTCCTTCTACCTTGCCTGGTGCCTAGGCGCAAACGATGCATCAAATCCGACCGAGTGCGCCGTGGGCTCGGGGGTGGTCAGTCTGCGCTGGGCCCTCACGCTTTTCTGCCTGTTCGCCGCGTTCGGGGCACTGACGCACGGATACATGGTGATCAAGACGATAGGAGCGGGCGTGGTCCCGGAGCTGAGCCTGCTTGGCTCAATCACGACCGTTCTCTCCGCCTGCCTTTGGATAACGCTGTGCACATGGAGAGGCCTCCCGGTCTCCACGAGCCACTCCATCGTGGGGAGCGTCGTGGGATACGGTCTGTGCCAGTACGGAGCCGCAGGGGTGAAGTGGCAGGTTCTTGGAGGCATAGGGGCCTCTTGGTTAGTCTCGCCATTGGCGGCGGCCCTGGTGGCTACGGTCCTGTACCGTGCGATGCGGGCGTGGCTGCCGGCCCGGCGGCGTTCCGAGCAGATCGCCCGGCTGATATTGGTCTTCGCGCTCTGCTTCTCAGCCTTTGCGTTCGGCGCCAACGACGTCGCCAATGCGACGGGAGTCTTCTTCACGGTTGCCAAGGGATCCGAAGAGATGACGCAGAGCGTGGCGCTTCTTGCACTTGCTGCCCTCGGAAGCACAGGCATCGCGGTGGGAGCATTTACCTGGGGATACCGGGTGATCAACACGGTCGGTTTCAAAGTCACTAGGTTGGATCCCGTGATGGGAGGTGCTGCCGAGCTGAGCAACGCTTTGGCGGTATATTTATTCACAACGGTACCCTTCCTCTTGTTCGGATGGGGAATGCCCATATCGACCACCCTTTGCAGCGTCGGATCGATCATCGGCGTTGGGCTGGCCAGGGATTACAGGACGGTCTCAAGGCAAACGGTCCTTCGCATAGTGGCAGGGTGGGTGTTCACGGTACCGATCTGTGCCGCGCTGAGCGCGGTCCTGTATTGGCTCGCAACGGGAGGTCTCGCTCTCTAGGGTGAGAAGATGAAGAAGACGCGCAGTCTGGGAGTCTGGCTCGGGAAACAAAGGCAGAAGGAGATCTTCAAGCTATGCAAGAACCATGTGGCCAAGATAATCCAAACGGTGGAGGAGATGCGCAGGAGCACCCACGCATATGAACAGGCCGACGAGGAGCGCGCATCCGCCCTGGCAAAGGCCGCCTCCCAGATGGAAAAGGAGGCCGATGCGATCAAACGGTCCATCATGGATGAGCTGGTCAGGGAGATCTTCCACCCGATGGACCGAGACGAAATCCTTCGCCTTGTGTTGGAGGCGGATGGGATCGCGAGCAACGCCAAG
This sequence comes from uncultured Thermococci archaeon, assembly GCA_964549615.1. Lineage (GTDB taxonomy): Archaea > CAYQAE01 > CAYQAE01 > CAYVLA01 > CAYVLA01 > CAYVLA01. The sequence continues at coordinate 109,078 of CAZJVP010000104.1, forward strand.
GCGGCTGCGGGCAAGCTTTCCATGATACCCAGGAAGGTGGTCTCGGACTCTTTGGCGCACAGCTTGGCTGAGCTCTCCGATGCGCTGGTGGCGACGGTCAACGCAATGGGCGAGGCGTTCGATGCCCTCGTGGAGGGCGCCGAGAACGTCTTCGAACTGTGTCAGCGAGTGGAGACCCACGAAGAGCAGATCGATGAGTTCAGGGCGACAATGATCCGGGACCAGTTCATCCCATGGTGCCAGGCCACGGACCGGACGGGTTTATGCATCATACTGAAAGAGGCCATGGACAACATGGAGAAGGTGGCGGACGAAGCCGAGGACGTGGCCGATGTGATAAGGAGCATAGCAATGACCTCGCGCTAGGCATCGCCTGGTTCGCCTAGTGGCCGGTGCCGGTCGGCACGACCCTCACGGAATGCACGGAGTACTTGTGTCCCATCGAGGTTATCGAGAACTTCTTGTACCAACCGAAGGGCACGATCTCCACCTCGGGCATGTTGAGCTCCCCGACGAGGAGCTTCTCCATGGCCGCAGCGGTGGACGAGGAGCTCTTCTCATCCCTGCCGACGAGGAAGGCGAAGGCAAAAAGGATCAGCCTCTTTGGACCCACCTTGGATATGTAGCTCCGGATCTCGTTCGCGGCCAGCCGTGCGACCTCGGAGGGATCCTGATCGTCGGCCGCCTCGGTGGAGTATAGCACGACAACTGCCTCGCCGAAGTTGCGTGCCTTCATCTCGTCCGGAATCTCGACCGCGATGGGGGTCCTGATCTTGGCCTCGTACCAAAACGACTCTACGTGTACGAACAGCATTCTCATTACAAATCCTCACCCTCGGAAGGCAGGCCCGATGGCATCGGTCGGACATGCATCCCGGCATTCCATGCAAAGGATGCATTCGGAATCCCATCTCAGGCCTGCCTGGCCCTTGATGTCGATGATGCCCATGCTGCAGGCCCTCTCGCATCTGAGGCACCTTATGCATCTTTCCTGGTTGACCGAGATCCCAGCGCCCTTCGCTGAGGCAGGGAGGGACAGGATTGCGCCGAGCGGGCAGACGTACCTGCACCAGGCCCGCTTCTGCGTTGCGGCAGAGAAGGACACGGCGACGAGGAACACCGCAAAGCCGACGGCGAAGGAGTTTTCCGGTTTCCAGATCGAGGAGAGGGCCCTTGACGTGACGGACATGGGCGCCATCCATTCGAGGAAAGTCCATCCGGCAAGCACGGAGACGAGGAGCCCAGCGACCAGGATCACGTACTTGAGGCATCTGAGGGACTCCGGCATCCGGGCTCCCCTTCGCCCGAAGGAAATCATGTCCTGCACGAAGCCCAGCGGACAGATCCAACCGCAGAACGCCCTACCCAGGGCGAGGCTTGCTGCCAGCATGGCGGCGCCCATAATCAGAAGCGGGATGGGGGTAACGGCGCCCGACAGGGCTGCGGAGATGCTGAGGAGCGGGTCAACGTGCCAGAGAAGCCGGATGGGTAGGGAGGGGTTGGTGACGGCATAGAGGACTAGGATCAGCATCTGGGCCTGAACGATGTGTCTGATGTATCGGAGTTTGATGCTGGATAGGAAGGATCTCCTTTCCGACCGCCCGGATTGCCGGTCGTTGGGCATTCGATCAGGCCCTCCATTCGGTGCGCTTTGCCCCGGTCCCCGAGACGGTCACAGCTTTGGGCGTGGTGGGGCAGGCGTACTCGCATGCGCCGCAACCAACGCAGACCTCGTGGTTGAACACGGGCCGCCTCACCGTCGCGCCCGATCCCTTGCCCTCGCCGCCCTTCGTAGTTATGGCGCCCTCGACGGGGCATATCTCCTTGCACGCCAGGCATGGCTGCTTGAGCGCATAGGCTATGCAAAGCCTTGTGTCAACGGAGGCGGTGCCCATCTTCAGCTTGGTCGAAAGTTGGTTGGAGGACAGGCCCTCGAGGTTGATCGGTTGGAGGACTTTGACGGGGCAGGCCTGGATGCAGTTCTGACAGCCGTTGACGGGCATTATGCAATAGCCCCTGCTCGGGACCAACTTCGGCGTCATCAGGTTGGGGAAGCCGTTCTCGAGGCCTTGCAGCTGGAGGGCCGAGTTCGGGCAGGCTGAGACGCATCTGCCGCACCGCGCGCACAGCGCGAGGAAGCCATCCTCATCTATCGCGCCGGGTGGCCTCGGGGTGGGCTGCTTGCCAGTCCCGCTTGCGAGGCTTGCGCCGACGACCGAGACGACCGCGCCCGCTCCCACCGTGGCAATGAAGCGCCGCCTGCTCATCGCATCGAAGGGGCTATTCGTTGCCACCGTGGGCCTTCCTCCTATCCCATATCATCGCGGCTAGGCCTAGGGCGACCGAGGCCACGGACAGCGAGGCGTATGGCGCCCATGGCGGCAATGCGGAGCTCATGGAAGGGGGTGGAGAGGGTCCGGTGCCCTCCTTAGCATCGACTTCGAAGGTCTTTGCCAGGACGCTGGAGGGTTCGGCGTCGCCGACCCCCAGTCCGCTCGCGATCTGCACGTACGCGTTACGACCATCAAATCCAAAATCCTCGTACCCCAAGGAGTAGGCGAGCGCCATTGATGCGACGTCGACCGCTACGGGATCCACTCCTGCGACAACCTTTCCCATTTCAACGAGCTCCCCTGGGCCGCGGGGCCCGCCGGACACCAAGACCCTCGTTGCATCAACCACCGTGAGGCTGGGCCGGATGCCTAAGGAAAGGTCTGCGATGGCGCCGTCAAGACCCTGTCTGTGGAAGGCAGCGCGATCGTAGACCAGTCCCATGAGGCCCTTGAGGCCGACGGAGGAGCCCGTGGCTTCATGATGCTTGAGGACGGGCACGTTGATCAGCACATCGCTCTCAAGGTAGGCCTTAGCGATCTCCACTTCCCTCAAGGTTTGGGCCCCTTCCAGCTCAACTGTCTGGAAGTCCGATTCTTGTTGGAGCACCAGGAACTGCGCTCCCTGCTCCTCGGCGGCGGCACGGAGGCCATTGATCTGAACGGTGAGTGCGCTAGGCTTGTTGATCGTGTGGTCGGCGAGGATGACCTTTGAGGCACCGGCCTCGAGCGACAGCCTCACGACGGCGGATGCAATCTCGGGACTCGTGTTGGCCCCCGTCCCGGACGGGACGCTGAAGCTCGCGTTTGGTTTGACCAGCACGACGTCGCCCCGTCCGACGAAAGTGTCGATTCCTCCTAGGCCGTCCAAGGCCGCTGACACCAGCTCCGAGGGAGTGCCGTTCCGGGCAATGACCACGGATTCGGGGCCGGGGCCTGGCTTGGCGTTCGCAATTCTCTCCTTGAGCAAGGCCAAGAAGCAGGACGCCGTCCCAATCTCAAGAAAGCGACGCCTCGAGAGATGCGTCATTGCCGGCGATTCTCGCCTTGCACATTAATAATGATGACATAGTCTCGCGACATCAACCCAAGCTTGCACCGCAGATCAGGCGCTGCGGAGAGACCGGCTTAAGGGATCTGCAGTCCAGGAGGTCAGCCAGGAAGCGCGCCGGTTGGGTAAGAATTATATACGGAATGGACTGGTGGCTGCTCATGGCCCTGCGGGGCGGTTGCTTTCTTCTCGAGCTCGGCGCTGACGAGCAGACCTTGGAGAAGTTGGTGGCGCTGCAGTGTTGCGGGCTGCATGTGAGCGCGGCTGTCAGAAAGCAGAACAGCCTATGGGTGCGGCTTGATGTGGTGGCTTCGACGCAGAGGATCGCGGAGGCGGTTGGGCCCGGCGTGCCGGTGAGTAGGACCCCATCGGTCCCCGTGCTTGAGGCCCCGCCTGGGACCGACTGGTTCGTCCGGTCGGTGGGGAGCCCATACGTCTTTGAACGATCGCTACCGCAGGTCCTAAACTCGCTTAAGGAAGTCGCTGATGAGATCGGCGAGACGGACCTCGTGCAACTTCAGATGATCGAAGGCGACCCGGCGATACTGGACATGCGGGTCTCAACGCGGAGGGGGGAGAGGCTTGAGAGCAAGAGGGTCAGGATGTTGGAGCTTGCCGAGAGGCTAGGCATAAGCATGCTCGTTCAGCCTCTTACGATTTTCAGGAAGCCCAAGGGGTTGGCATGCTTCGATCTTGACAGTACCTTGGTGAGCGAGGAGCTGATAATTGAGGTCGCAAAGAAGGCGGGCAGGGAGGAGCAGGTCGAGCGCATCACGAAGATGGCGATGGCAGGGGAGTTGGACTACAAGCGGTCGTTCATCCAGAGGGTTGCGCTCTTGAGGGGCGTAGCCGAAAAGGATATGCTGGAAGTCTGGGAGTCAGTCAGGCCCTCGAAGGAGGTGATAAGGCTTCTCGACACGCTAAGGATGCGGGGCATCAGGACGGCCATACTCAGTGGTGCCTTCAGTTTCTTTACCGAGAGAGCGAGGGAAAGGCTGGGCGTGGATTTCTCGGTTGGCAATGATGTCGAAATCCTAGACGGCAGGCTAACGGGCAACGTGAAGGGCGAGATCGTTGACGGAAAGGTCAAGGTGAAGAAGATGCGTGAGCTGGCCGCCAGCTTGAACCTCACCTTGGATCAGGTCGTGGCGGTCGGCGACGGGGCAAACGACCTTGACATCGTCACGGAGGCTGGGACTGGGATAGCCTTCAACAAGGGGGGTGTGGTGAAAGCGTACGCCGACGCGCTCGTGCCCAACGGCCGGCTAGGCGACATGCTGTTCCTGATAGGATGAATGTTCAGAGGATGGGGCTTTGAAGAGGCCTGCAGTCCTTCTCCACCTGACTAAGAAGAACTGGTACAGCTTCGTGCCCCTGATCAACAGCCTGGATCAGTCCTCCGTTGAGGCGGAGCTCGTCCTGTCCGCAGACGTCCTGCAAGCGCTCAGGGAGGCGCGTCGGAAGTACGAACCGGTCATCTGCTGTATGTCCTTCTTCAGCACCCAGCTCGGCCAAGTCGCCCGGCTGGTCGAAAAGATCCGATCGGAGTTCGGCAACGAGGTTAGCCTGGTGGCGGGGGGACCGCACGCCTCGGCGCTACCGCGGGAGACCCTCAGGCTCGGCTTCGACGTGGTCGTGAAGGGAGAGGGGGAACTTGTCTTCCCGGAGGTTGTGAAGGATCTTTTGGCGCGTAAGCATGGGTCGCGCTGGACCGGGAAAGTGGTGGAAGGGGTTCCGTTGCCCAATCTGGACATGTTCCCCGCGGTGTCGCTCCAGCGTGGCCTGCATCCGCCCATCGAGATCACTAGAGGATGCCCCTTCAGGTGCAAGTTCTGCTCGGTTCCACACATCTTCGGCCCGGTCAGGCATAGATCGGTAGAGTCCGTGGTGCAGACTGCCAGCAGGTTGGTTAGGCTGGTGCGCCGGTGGGACTTCAGGTTCATCTCGCCCAATTCGCTCGGATACCAGTCCCGCTCCAAGGCTCCTAATGAAGAGGCTGTTGAGCGTCTGCTGACCTCCCTTCGCGCACTGGAGGGCGAAAAGAGGATCTACTTCGGCACGTTTCCCAGCGAAGCCCGGCCAGACTTCGTCACGAAACGGATGGTGGAACTGATTGCCGACCTTGCGGACAACCGGAGCGTATGCATAGGCGCCCAGTCCGGGTCGGATGCGGTGCTCAGGAAGGTTGGGAGGGGGCACACGCTGGATGAGGTCTACAGCGCCGCAGGCCTTATCTTGGACGCTGGGCTGAGACCGATGATAGACTTCATCCTCGGATTCCCGTGTGAGAGCGAGTCGGACCAGTTGAAGACCCTCGAGGTTATGCGCGATCTGGTCAGGATGGGCGGCAAGGTGAGGGTTCATCACTTCATGCCCCTTCCGGGGTCGGCCATGTCAGGGATGGCTGCCTCCCGGATAGCGCCTGAGGTGCTGGAGGAGATCGGGAGGATGGCGCTCCGCGGGTGGGCTTCGGGCGCCTTCGCGCAGCAGATGAGGTTCGCGCGAGAGAGTGCTTTAGCCCGCGGCAGCGCATCTATTTCAGTCACGAGGGGAGTTGGAGATCGTTGAGACTGGGAGCAAAGGACCTGAAGGGGCAGACCCGCCTTGGCGGGGCGGTGGAGGTAGATGCCGCCGCAGGAGGGAAAGTCGCCCAAGGGTCGGACATCGTGCAACTCGTTCTGGAGAGATCTGGATACCGCGACCTGAACCCGCTTCAGCGTCTTTCGGTCGAGAGAGGGGTTCTAGGGGATCGGAACATGGTCATCTGTTCCGCGACGGCGAGCGGAAAGACTGCGGTGGCCGAAATGGCGATGCTGAGGACCCTCATCGAGTCCGGAAAGAAGGCCGTCTACATAGTCCCCCTTCGAGCCTTGGCAACGGAGAAGTACGAGGAGTTCAAGAAGAAGTACGAACCACTCGGGTATCGGGTGAACATCCAGAGCGGGGATCGTGACCTGTCGAAGAGCCCGTTCTCACTGCGGTTCGACATCCTCGTGACGACCTCGGAGAGGTGCGACTCCATCCTTCGATCGAGGCCGATGTGGTTCGATGACGTGGGCATCGTGGTCGTGGACGAGATCCACCTGTTGGACGCGGAAGATCGGGGCCCGACGCTGGAGATGGTCATAACCAAGTTCAGGAAGATGAACCCCAAGGTCAGGTTGTTGGCCCTCTCGGCAACGATAGGGAACCCGGACGAGATCGCGGAATGGCTCGAGGCCGTACAGGTCCTCTCGGAGTGGCGGCCGGTCAAGCTTAGCCAAGGGATCTACAGGAACAGGACGATAAGGTTCCTCGAGGACGATACTGAGAGGTTGGAGGAGGTTCGGGGCGAGATCGGCCAGGCAGCCGTTAGGCTCGCGTACGACACTGTAGTCCGGAACAAGCAGGCCTTGGTGTTCGCGAACTCAAGGCGTGGGGCTGAAAGGTTGGCCGAGGAAACGGCCGAGGTTCTGGGACCGTTGTTGGAGGAGGATGACCGGATCAAGCTGGCAGACCTCGCCGAGAAGATACTGTCAGCCGTCGGCTACCCGACCGAACAGTGCCGCAGGCTGGCTAGCGTAGTTCGCCGTGGGGCTGCCTTCCATCATGCCGGGGAGACGAGCGAACAAAAGAAGCTGATCGAGGACTCCTTCCGAGCTGGGCTCATAAAGGTCGTCTGCGCCACTCCAACGCTCATCTACGGCGTGAACCTGCCCGCCATGAGGGTCATCATCCGGGATCTGAGGAGGTTCTCGGGTTTCCACTCCGAGTACATACCCGTTCTTGAGTACCGCCAGATGTGCGGACGCGCTGGAAGGCCGCAGTATGACGATCACGGGGAGGCGATCTCGATAGCCAGATCGGAGGCTGAGGAGAAGGTCATCTTGGAGAGGTACATCCGAGGCGAGATCGAAGACATACGGTCCAAGATCGCGCTCGAGCCAGTCCTGCGCATGCACATCCTCGGCCTAATAGCATCTGGTTTCGTGCGGAGGTGGGATGAGATAGTCGGGGTCATGCGGTCCACCTTCTACGGCCACCAGTTCGGGGCGGGAGAGGAGCTTGAGGCAAAGATAGAGACGGTGATCCGCGACTTGGTGGACTACGGATTCGTCGTCGCAAAGGACGGGATTCACGAGGCGACCCCCGTCGGCAGGCGCGTCTCCGAGCTGTACATCGATCCGGACACAGGGCACAGGCTATGCCTGGCGATGGCCGAGCGCAAGAAGAGGAAGAAGCGCGTCGGCACGCTTCCGCTCCTTGTCATGATCTGCTACACCGTGGAGATGAGGCCTCTTCTGGGGCTCGGCGGCAACTGGGGGGAGATCGAGGAGAGGGTGAAGGACCTTGAGAAGGACAACATCGTGCCCGTCCCAGTTGAGTGGGGCTACGAGTACGAAGAGTACCTGAGGGCTGTGAGGACCGCGCTGATGTTTGAACGCTGGATCAACGAAGCCGGCGAGGACGCCATAATGGACGAGTTCGGCGTTCCCCCGGGAGGATTGCGGGCCAAGCTCGAGACGGCTGACTGGCTGCTCTACGCTGCAAGCGAGATATCGAGGCTCTTGCGAGCAGGGGGAAGGCCGGAGCTGGAGAGGTTGCGGCTCAGGATGAGGTACGGGGTTAAGGAGGACGTCCTGCCGTTGGTGGCCATACCACAGGTGGGGAGGGTGAGGGGAAGACAGCTCATAAGGGCCGGGTACAGGGGGTTGGATGATCTGAGGAAGGCGTCGTTGGCCGACCTGAGTGCGGTACCCAAGATCGGCCCGGTCCTGGCGCTGCACATCAAGAACTGGGTGGAACGGCAATATCCGAGCGATTGATGGCTCCGAGGAGCGCGGGGTAAGATTTCGGCTCGCGGCCCGGCATTGGAGGCGTCTCTTGTTGGGCGCCGTGCCAACGGGAAGGGAGGATCGGGCGCCGGCGAGGAAGATTTATATATAACCAATAAGCTAGCTGATGTTCGCTATTGATCTGGGCTTGAACCCGTTTGAAGGTGACATTCCATGGCGACACAGCTGGCAGGCACGCCCGTACTTATACTGAAGGAAGGGGCTGAGAGAAGGAGAGGAAGAGATGCCCAGGCCAATAACATTCTGGCCGGAAAGGTCATCGCAGAGGCGGTGAAGTCGACTCTCGGACCGAGGGGCATGGACAAGATGTTGGTGGACACCCTGGGCGACGTGGTGATCACCAACGACGGGGCAACGATCCTGAGCGAGATGGACGTCGAGCACCCCGCGGCCAAGATGATGGTCGAAGTGGCGAAGGCCCAGGACGAGGAGGTCGGTGACGGAACGACCACGGCCGTTGTGCTGGCCGGGGAACTCCTCAAGAAGGCGGAGGAGCTGATCGAGCAGAAAATCCACCCGACGGTCATCATACAGGGCTTCAGAAGGGCGGAGGAGAAAGCCCTGCAGATCCTAGACGATCTTGCGGTGAAGGTCAACCCGGACGACGAGGAGATGATGAAGAAGGTTGCCATGACGTCCATGACCGGGAAGGCCGCCGAGAGCGCCCTTTCTGTCCTCGCAGATCTAGCCGTAAAGTCGGTGAGGCAGGTCGTGTCGAAGAAGAAGCCGAGGAAGGGGGAGGCGGAACCGGGCTACGACTTCGACATCGACTATGTCAAGATCGAGAAGAAGCAGGGCGGAACCATTGCGGATTCCCAGCTGATTCGCGGGATCCTGGTGGACAAGGAGAGGGTTCACCCAGGCATGCCCAAGAGGGTGAAGGACGCCAAGATCGCGCTCCTCAGCTGCGCGCTTGAGGTGAAGGACACCGAGACGGACGCCAAGATCAACATCGAAGATCCGTCCATGCTCGAGAGCTTCCTGGCCCAGGAGGAAGACATGCTCAAGGAGATGGTGGACAAGATCGTGGCGAGCGGCGCGAACGTCGTGTTGTGCCAGAAGGGAATCGATGACATCGCCCAGCACTACCTGGCAAAGGCGGGAATCCTTGCTGCCAGGAGGGTGAAGAAGAGCGATGTGGAGAACCTGTCCCGCGCTACTGGCGCAACCATCGTTACCAACGTGCAGGAGCTTTCAGCCGCTGACCTGGGCTATGCAGGCTTGGTTGAGGAGAGGAAGATAGCAGGCGACGACATGATCTTCGTCGAGGACTGCAAGGATCCCAAGGCAGTCACGATCCTCGTCAGGGGAGGCACCGAGCACGTCGTCGATGAGACCGAGAGGGCGCTACACGACGCCGTATGCGTCGTCGGAGACATCGCAAGGGATCCAAGGATCGTGTATGGTGGAGGCGCCACGGAGATCGCGATTGCCAACCAGCTGTCCGAGTTCGGAAAATCGGTCGGGGGCCGGGAGGGACTTGCGGTTCAGGCGTATGCCGAAGCCGTCAAGGAGATCCCGAGGGCCTTGGCCGAAAACGCGGGAATGGACCCGATAGATGCTTTGCAGGATCTCGTCGCGAAGTCGAAGGAGAAGGGCCCGTCCACCGGCCTGGATGTGATAAACAAGAGGGTCGCGGATATGGCCGAGCTGAACGTCGTCGAGCCTCTCGCGGTGAAGATGCAGGCAATCAAGTCGGCCACGGAGGCAGTCGCGGTTCTTCTGAGGATAGACGACGTGATTTCCGCCAAGGGAGAGGCTGCCGGCGGTGGCGGTAAGAAGCCCAGCGAGGAGGGCGAAGAGGAAGAGGAGAAGGAGACCGACACTGACACCGACTTCGATTAGTGCGGTCGGCCCCTCGCTATTTTTGGCGCGCGGCCCGTCTTGCCACCCCCTTGGCGGCGGGCCCGGGCCATTCTACATCATGCCCAAGTCACCGAGCTTCTCGATGAGCCCGTTGAGTATCTCCTCGGCATCCGACGCCTGTTTCATGCCGGCAAGGACCAGTTTGCCAGTTCCGAAGACAAGTACCGAGATATTGGACCCGTATGGCTTGTAGACGAGACCCGGGAATTGCTCGGGTTCGTACTCGACGTTCTCCACGTTGAGCGCGAGTTCATCGAGGTTGAGGGTCACGCCTAGGTCCACCGTTGCGACGACGTTGGTCACGACGACCTGGGGCCGGGCCTTAATCTTGATGCCCAGGGAATTCAGGCGCCTTGTCAGCTCCCTCACCCCCATCTCGGCCATCTTGACGCTCTTGGCGCCTGTGCAGTTGATCTTACCGTTTCTGAAGACTAGAAAGGAAACTTTGGGCTCCTTTAGCTTCACTATGAGGGCGGGAAAACTGTCGGGATCGTACTCGGCTTCCTCAAGCAGGGATGCAAGCTCCACCAGGTCCAGGTCCGTCTTGAGGTCCACGGACGCAACTATGTTCTGGACCTCGATCTTCGGAGGATTCTTCATTGGCGTGATTTAAAAAGGCCCCCGGAAGCCTTAAAAAGATTTCGGAGGCGAAGGCCGGTTTCGGACGGTTGGGGATGCACGAGCTGACCAGCCGGGGTTCACCGATGAGTCCAGGCGGGTCACGCGCCGTCTGCCGAGCTCCACCCTTCTCGTTGTCTGCATGGCTCTCGTCGACCTCCTTGTCTCACTGGCGGGGTTCTCGACTCACGCTACTTCCTGACAATCATGTAGGCTACGATCACTATCCAGGCGGCAAACATGACTGTCCAGGAGGCGTACATCATGATTGTGGGCACTCTTCCAGCTATAAGGCCGATGATTAGTGTGCCGATGAGCAACGAGACTACCAGCAATGTCCTTGTGATAATGAGATGCTTCACAGCGAATCTCCGCTGCTCTCTGGTGATCCGTTCCATCTTGTTGATCCGCTTGGCAAGGACCTTGTCTTCGTTGGTAGGCACATCATGGCCCCGTTGGCTAGCAACCCAACCTGTCCAGTCCTTCGGCACTTGCTAATGGGTTGTTTGGACGGCCTAATATGCCCTACGGTCAGAGGTCAGAGGGATTGGGGATTGGCAGTGGTTACCAATGTAGATTAGGGCACCGCTCCTGCGTGCTGAGGATTGAGCCCCAGGCGCGCTGCCCTGGGCTCCGGAGGATGTCATCCGTGGGGTTTGATGGTTATCTGGCTGAGCCCCATCATCTCAGGATCGCCGGCCATGATCTTCTCCAAGACCGGGGGCGCCTCGCGAATCGGCAGCCTGAGCGCCTTGAATCTCCAGGGTTCAAGCCTTGAGTAGCTCATTGAGATGAGTGCCATGTCCATGTAGGTGGTGAGCTCGTCGAATGGCACCATCGGGCAGTCGTATATGGTGACCTTCTTTCCCTCTATCAACCTGTGCAGCCCCCCTTGGTCTTCAACGGAGTAGGCCACATCAACTAGGATTGCATACACGTCCATGACCCTGTAGGCGACCTCCATTGACCGTCTTGTCCCGATGGCGTTGAAGATCATGCGGATCCGCCTTCCGGCAAGTTCCAGCACCTTCGAGACCGCCTCGCTCGTCGAATGCGCAAGAACGGGGTAGATCCTCTTTCCCAGCAGTTCCGGTGCATCGGGGAGCCCGTTGAGCCGTTGGAGCTTCTCCTCGCTGTAGTCGACCACGATGAGCCTATCCGAGTATCCCTCAATCAGCCTCTGCAGTATGTTGAGTGCTACCAAGCTTGTGCCGAGCACCAGGATTGGCTTTCTCAGCTGGTAGTCCATGATGCCCTTTTTTGTGAAAATGGTGCTCTTCGTTATGGCGTGTTCGGCTATGGCAAGGGCCTCCGCGAGGCAGGCTGCGTCGGGCCGGGAATCCAAGTTGATCCTCCCGCACGGGATGCGGAGCACGTTTTCATCCGGGAGCTTGATGAACTGGGCATGGGACCCGTCCACGTCGACGCCGAGCTTAGAGGGCTCGCTGCACGCGCCGCTTTCCATGCAGTTCGGGCATTTGCCGCACCGCAGTATTGGCACGCCGACGACCATATCCCCGACCGCCACACCCTTTGCGTCCCTGCCGACGGCCACTACCGTTCCAGCGAACTTGTCGCCCGGAACGAGGCCGTCGCGCCCTTTCATCCCAACCAATTCCTCCACGTCGGTGGCGGAGGAGAGGATCCTTATGAGAACCTCCCTGAGTCCGAGATCCTTGGTCAACTTCCTCTTCTCGGGCCTCAGCTTCCCGTCCCTGAAGGCCAGAACGATCTGCTCGTCCGGTATTGGGTACTTCTCCAGGATCGATTCGGCTTCGATCCGTTCCGGCGGCACGACCTTGGGCCTGGGGAGCAGGACGGATTTGACCTCCATGATGGTGTGCTCCAGGATCTGTTGCTTCTGGATCTCGCCGATCGCCTTGTTGAGGAGCCTGGCTATGCACGGGTCGTCCTCCCAGGTCCTCAAATGGACGTCGATCGTGTGGGGCAGCGGCATCGTTGTGACCTTCTGTATCGTGTGATCGTGGATGTGGATGGTCGTGCTTTCGTCCAGCATCAACCTGAGCTTCATCGTTCCGAGCAGGACGTTTCTCTCCTCAAGTTTCCTGTTGAGGCTCTCTTCGACGCGGTCGCTTTCCTTTGCTGCCCTCAGGTCTGCGATCGCCTGGGAGACCGCCTGC